>NZ_JBBEGN010000002.1:0-661149 GCF_037401875.1 Actinomycetospora aurantiaca
GTCCTCCGGAGCCGGATCGGTCCCTTCGCGGTGGAGGGGTCGACGACGCGGCCCTGCTGCGTGATCTCGATCGTCCCGGCGTCGACGAGCCGGCGCGCGGCGCGGCGGGCGGGCTCCATGAGGTCACGCCAGTCGTCGCCGCCGACCTGCTTCGCCGCCTCGGACGGGCAGATCGTCTTCCCGGCCGCGCGCTGGTCGAGCAGCTCCACGATCGTCGTCTCCAGCGACCGGTCGGTGTCGTCCGGCCTGTGTCGGCGGCAGGCGTCGGAGCAGTAGCGCACGTTCTCCCAGTCGCGGGCCCACTTCTTGCGCCACTCGATGCGGCGGCCGCAGGTGGCGCAGGTCTTCTCCTCCACGACTCCGGTGTACCCGCTGCCACCTGGGCGCGGGTGGCTCTGCCGCCCCGACCCGACGTCGGGAAGGGTCGGATCGTGCACCGCTTCACCCAGGTCGACGTGTTCACCGACGAGCTCTTCGCCGGCAACCCCGTGGCGGTCGTCCACGACGCCGACGACCTCACCGACCGTCAGATGGCGGCCATCGCCTCGTGGACGAACCTCTCCGAGACGACGTTCCTGCTGCGCCCGACTCAGCGCGGCGCCGACTACCGGCTCCGCATCTTCACGCCGCGCCGCGAGCTGCCATTCGCCGGGCATCCCACCCTCGGGTCCGCACGGGCATGGCTGGAGGCCGGCGGGATTCCCGACGACGGGGACGGACCGGTCCAGGAGTGCGGCGCCGGGCTGGTGCGGGTGCGGGCCGGGGCACGGTTGTCGTTCGCGGCGCCGCCGCTGGTGCGGTCGGGGCCGGTCGACCAGGCGGACCTCGAGGCGTTGACGGCGGGGCTGGGGGTGGACGACGTCGTCGACGCGGCGTGGGTCGACAACGGCCCGGGCTGGGTGGCGCTGCTGCTGCCGGACGCCGCGACCGTCCTCGCGCTGGAACCCGACCTGCGGGCGTTGGCGGAGCACGAGCTGGGTCACGCGGTCGGGGTGGTGGGCCCGCACCCGGCCGGGTCGGACGTGGCGTTCGAGGTGCGGGCCTTCGTGCCGGCGATGGGCGTGGGCGAGGACCCGGTCACGGGCTCGCTCAACGCGGGCCTGGCGCAGTGGCTGGTGCCGGCCGGGCACGCCCCGTCGTCGTACGTCGCGGCGCAGGGCACCGCGCTCCGTCGGCGGGGACGGGTCCACATCGAGCACGTCGACGGACCGGTGTGGGTCGGCGGCGACACGGTGGTGGGCGTGTCGGGGACGCTCGCGGTCTGACGCCCGCCGACGCGCGGGCCGGTCCGGCGCGAGGGCTACGTGAGGCAGGAACCTCGACCGCTGGACCTGTCCTGTGTCGCACTCGCGCGGGTGGGCGGGGCTGACCGAGGTCGTCCAACCGTGTCCATCCGACACGGTTGCGCGGTCGCGGTTCGGACCGGAGACCGCCGGCCGCGGGGCCGCTTCGGCGCGAGGGCTACACGAGGCAGGAACCCCGCCCGCTGGACCTGCTCTGTGTGTCACTCGCGCGGGTGGGCAGGGCCGAACCGTGTCCGTCCGACACGGTTGCGCGACCGCGGTTCGGGCCGGAGGCCGCCGCCCAGCGCTCAGCGTTCGAGCGTCAGCACCACCACCTCCCGGACCGAGCCGTCCCGCAGCTGCCGGGCCGGGTCCACGTGGTCCGCGACGAACCCGGGCCGCCGGGCCACGGCGAGCGAGGCGGCGTTGGCCGGCTCGATCGTCAGCTCCAGCCGCCGGCAGTCCCGCTCCGCGAACGTCCAGGCCACCACCGTCGCCAGCGCGTCCGCCGCCCACCCGCGCCCCCGGGCCTCGCGGGCCATCCAGTAACCGATCTCGCCCACGCCCTCCCGGACGTGGAGCAGCGCCATGCTGCCCGCCACGCGGCCCGGGTCGGACAGGCCCTCGACGCAGAACGACGCCCCGCCCTCGGCCGCCACGTCGTGCACGTGGTGGGCCAGGAACCAGTCCGCGTCCTCACGGCGGTAGGGGGAGGGCACCGTCGTGAAGCGCTGGACGTCGTCGTCCTGGCAGGCGCGGTAGATCGCCTCCGCGTCGTCGTCGCGCCAGGGGCGGAGGCGGGTCAGGGCGCCCAGCAACGTCGTCACCACCCCATCATCGGTGCGTGCGCATCCGAGATCTCCGTCCCGCCGAACACGACGCGGCGATCGCCCTCTGGCACGAGGCCGCCCTGACGCGACCGTGGAACGACCCGCGCGCCGACCTGGACCGGGCCCTGGCCGGGCCCTCCTCCACCGTCCTGGCCGCTGTTCCCGACGGCGGGGACGGCCTGCTCGGGACGGTCATGGTCGGCCACGACGGGCACCGCGGGTGGATGTACTACCTGGCCGCGGCGCCCCGAGGCGAGGGCACGGGCCGGGCCCTCGTGGCGGCGGCCGAGGCGTGGTTGTCCGCGCACGTCCCGAAGGTCCAGCTGATGGTCCGCGGCGGGAATCCGGACGCATCGGACTTCTACGCCCACCTCGGCTACGAACGGTCCGACGTCTCCGTGTGGCAGCGGGTGGTCGGGCCGGGCCGCCCGGCGACGCCGTCGCCGGGGCTCCTAGGCTCCCAGGAGTGAAGTTCCCGATCCTGCGTCGCGTGCTGCGTGGGCTCGTCGGGCTCCCGCGTCCGGTGAAGCGAGCAATCGCCGGGCGCCGCGTCGAGCTCGACGGCCAGGTCCTCGATCTCGACGTCCAGATGGTCATCAAGCTGATCTCGCTGGCGGCCAACCCGGGGGAGGAGCCGCCGCTGTCCGACCAGCGACGACTCACCGACGAGGCCGCCACCGGCCTCGCCGAGGTCACCCGCGGGGTGGTCAGCCGGTCGCTGACGATCCCGGTGCCGGTCGGCCCGTCCCGCGACGCCCCGGGCACGCTGGACGCCCGCCTCTACGAACCCGTGGACGTCTCCGGCTCGACGGCCGGCCTGCTCGTGTTCTTCCACGGCGGCGGCTTCGCCCTCGGCAGCATCGTCTCGGGCGACCCGCTGTGCCGGGCGCTCGCCCAGCAGGCCGGCGCCCGCGTGCTGTCCGTGGAGTACCGCCTGGCCCCCGAGCACCCGTTCCCGGCGGGCCTGGCCGACGCCGTGGCCGCCCTCCGGTACGTCCTCGACCACCGCACCGATCTCCGCGCGGGCGCGGTCGCCGTCGGCGGCGACTCCGCGGGCGCCAACCTCGCCCTCACCGCCGCCCACCAGCTCGCCCGCCGGGGCGAGACCACCGCGGAGTTCGTCCTGGCGCTCTACCCCGTCACCGACGCCGGGCGCTCGGGCGGCTCCCGCGAGCTGTTCGCCGACGGGTTCGGGCTGCGCACCCAGGACGTCGAGTGGTTCGAGGGCCTCTACCTGCCCGAGGGCCTCGACCCCATCCGCCCCACCGCCCTGCTCGACGCGCACGACCTCGACGTCATGCCCCCGGCCTACGTCGCCACCGCGGGCTTCGACCCGCTGCGCGACGAGGGCGAGGAGCTGGTGACGGCGCTGCGGCGGGTCGGGGTCCCGGTCGTGGCGCGGCGCTTCCCCGGGCTGGTCCACGGCTACGCCGGCTTCGCCGGGCTCATCCCCGCCGCCCGCGACGCGGTGCTCGACGCCGCCTCCGCGCTGCGGGCGGGGATCGCGCTCACCGGCCCGCACGCGGCGTCCGAGGCGGCGTCGGGGGCCATGGCGCTGGACACGCCGGGCGTGGAGGAGCACGGCGCGGGTATCTCCTGAGCATGGCGGGCCCCGTGAAGGAATCCATTGCGATCGCCGCGCCGGTGGCGACGGTCATCGACGTCGTCGCCGATCTCGAGAACACCGACCGGTGGGCCAACGAGGCGAAGGAGGCCAAGGTCGTCGCGCACGACGACGCCGGTCGCCCGTCCCGCATCGAGGTCACCCTCGGCGCCATCGGGTTCAGCACCACGGCCGTCTACGACGTCGCGTACACCGACTCCTCGGTGACGCTGACGTGCACGAAGGACGGCGGCCGGCTGATCGGCGAGAGCACGATCGCCTACGAGGCGGCGGAGTCCGGCACCGGGACCGAGCTGACCATGACCTCCACGATGGAGGTCACCGTCCCGGTGCCGAACTGGGGCCTGGAGCGGGCGATGCACCGCTCCGCCCGCAAGAACCTCGAGTCGGTGAAGGCCGACGCGGAGGGTCGCTGAGCGGCGCGGTCCCGGTCGGTCCCGCTCAGTGCCGCAGTGACCCCATCGCCGCCTCGGGGTAGCGCTCGCCGGTCGCGACGCCGAGCGGGGCGGCCTCGTCGATGGCAGCGAGGTCCTCGGCGGAGAGCGTGACGTCCAGGGCGCGCACGTTCTCCTCGAGGTAGGTGCGCCGCTTCGTGCCCGGGATCGGCACGACGCCGGACGGGATCTGCCGGGCGAGCACCCAGGCCAGCGCGAGCACCGTCGTCGGCACCCCCTTCGCGGACGCGATCTCCTCCACCCGCTCCAGCACCCGCAGGTTGGCCGTCAGCGCCTCCCCGGAGAAGCGCGGCGCGTTCCGGCGCCAGTCGTCGGGCGGCAGGTCGTCGGTCGAGCGGATGTCCCCGGACAGGAAGCCGCGCCCGAGCGGGCTGTAGGGCACGAAGCCGATGCCGAGCTCGCGGCAGACGTCGAGCACCCCGTCGTCCTCGACCTCGCGGGTGAACAGCGAGTACTCCGTCTGCACGGCCGAGACCGGCGCGGTGGCGTGCGCCCGGCGGATCGTCTCCGGGGCGGCCTCGGAGATGCCGAGGTAGCGCACCTTGCCCGCCTCGACGAGCTCGCCGAGCGCACCCCAGGTCTCCTCGATCGGCACCGACGGGTCGACCCGGTGCTGGTAGTAGAGGTCGACGTGGTCGGTGCCCAGGCGGGACAGCGACCCGTCGATCTGCCCCCGCAGGTAGTCCGGCCGCCCGTTCACCCGGCCGGTCCCCTTCCCGTCGGGACCGATCTCGTTGCCGAACTTCGTCGCGATCTCCACCTCGTCGCGGTGCGGGGCGAGGACGCTGCCGAGCAGCTGCTCTCCTGTGTGCGGGCCGTACATGTCGGCGGTGTCGAAGAAGGTGACACCCAGCTCGAGGGCGCGCTCGAGGGTCGCCCGCGACTCGTCGTCGTCCTGACCGCCGTACGCGAACGTCATGCCCATGCACCCGAGTCCGAGCGCGGACACGGAGAGGCCCTGCGATCCGAGGGTTCGTCGTTCCATGTCCCCGGTGTGCCCGGGCGGGGCCCGGACCGATCCCCACTACGGCATTCCGTGCGCCGCACTACGGCATTCCCGGCCCCGGTCCCGACGACCGGCCTACCGTGCTCGCGTGGTCCGTGCCCTGGTGGTGGCGATCGTCCTGTTCCTGGCCGGCGCCTGCAGCGTGACCGCCCCGTTCCGCGACCAGGCGCGGCCCGCGCCGGACCCCGCCCCGGCCCCGAGCCGGTCGGGCGGGCTCTTCGCCGGCCCGCAGCCCTGGACGACGGACGTGTCCGGCGCCCCGGCCTCGGAACGGTCGCCCGCGGTCCTCGCCGCGCTGACGGCCGCCGGCGGCTGGGGGAACGGGAACGTGCTGCAGATCGACACGTCGATGCCCGTGCTCACCGCGGACGGCTCGACGCGGCGGCTCACGGTGGGGCCGAACGCCGACTACTGCTTCGGCGGCATCCCCGACTGCGACCCCGTCCCCGCGGAGATGCCGGTGCCCGAGGGGGCGGTGATCGAGGGGTCGTCCGACCTGACCTGCGACGCGACCGCCGAGGACTGCCACCTGCTCGTGGCCGACACCGCCGGCCGGCGGCTCTACGAGCTCTACCAGGCCACGCAGGTCGGCGACGGGCTCACCGCGACCGGCCTGTTCGTCTGGGACCTCGACCGCGCCTACTCCGACGACCTCCGCGGGCCGCAGTGCACCAGCGCGGACGCCGCCGGCTTCCCGATCGCCGCCCTCACGCCGACCGCCGACGAGGTCGCCACCGGCCGCATCGACCACGCGCTGCGGTTCATCCTGCCCAACGACCGGATGAAGGCCGACGTCTACGTCCCGCCCGCCACGCACGCCGGCGGCCCGACGAACCCGGACCCGGACGCCCCGCCCTACGGCGTCCACCTCCGGCTCAAGCCGACGGTCGACACCGCGGCGTACACCGGTCCGCAGCGGGTCGTGCTCACGGCGCTGCAGACCTACGGGATGTACCTCTCGGACGGCGGGGAGATCGCGCTGACCTTCGCCGACGACCGGTTCTCGACGGCGAGGTGGGCCGACCTCGGCATCGAGCCCCGCACGTTCGCCGGGCTGACCGTCGACGACTTCGAGGTGATCGACCACGGTCCCGAGGTGCCGGTCACCTACGACTGCGCCCGGAACTGACCCCGACCTACAGCGCCCGGCCGACCGTGCGCCCGCTGAACAGGCAGCCGCCGAGGAAGGTGCCCTCCAGCGAGTTGTAGCCGTGCACCCCGCCGCCGCCGAAGCCGGCCGCCTCCCCCGCCGCGTACAGCCCGGGGATCGGTGCGCCGTCGGCGCCGAGCACCCGCCCGGACAGGTCCGTGTGCAGCCCGCCCAGCGTCTTGCGGGTCAGGACGTGCAGCTTCACGGCCACGAGCGGCCCGGCCGCCGGGTCGAGGATGCGGTGCGGCGGTGCGACCCGGATCAGGCGGTCGCCCAGGTAGCCGCGGGCGTTGCGGATCGCCGCGAGCTGGGCGTCCTTGCCGTACGGATTGTCCAGCTCGCGGTCGCGGGCCACCACCTGGCGCTCCACGTCGGAGAGGTGCAGCAGCGGCTCCGGCGTCAGGGCGTTCATCCGGTCCACCAGCTCGGGCAGCGAGTCCGCCGCCACGAAGTCGGCGCCGCGGCGCTGGAACTCGCCGACCGGCCCGGTCGGACCGGGCCGCCCCCGCTGCAGGGTGAGCCGGACGTCGCGGCCGGTCAGGTCGGGGTTCTGCTCGGAGCCGGAGAGCGCGAACTCCTTCTCCAGGATGCGCTGGGTGGTGACGAACCACGTGTGGTCGTGCCCGGTCCGGCGGATGTGGGCGAGCGTCGCGAGGGTGTCCGAGCCCGGGAAGAGCGGGGCCGGCAGGCGCTGCCCGGTCGCGTCGAACCACATCGACGACGGCCCCGGGAGGATCCGGATGCCGTGCAGCGGCCAGACCGGGGAGTGGTTGACGATGCCCTCGGTGTAGTGCCACATGCGGTCGCGGTGCACGACGGCGGCGCCGGCCGCCTCGGCGTGGGAGATCATGCGGCCGTCGACGTGGGCCGGCACCCCGGAGATCATGTGCTCGGGCGGGGTCCCGAGACGCTCGGGCCAGTACTTCCGCACGGCCTCGTGGTCGCCGCCGATGCCGCCGCTGGTGACGACGACCGCGCCCGCCGCGACCTCGAAGTCCCCCGCCGCCGTCCGCGAGCTGGACTGGCCGCGCCCCACGTCGCTCGGCTCCAGCACCGTGCCGGCGACGCCGGTGACCACCCCCGCCGTCGTCACCACCCGGTCCACGCGGTGCCGGAACCGCAGCTCGACCCGCCCGGCCGCGACCGCGGCCCGCACGCGGCGCAGGAACGGCTCCAGCAGGCCCGGCCCGGTGCCCCACGTGATGTGGAAGCGCGGGACGGAGTTGCCGTGGCCGGTCGCCGACCCGGACCCGCGCTCGGCCCACCCGACGACGGGGAACAGCCGCACCCCCTGGTCGCGCAACCACGACCGTTTCTCGCCGGCGGCCCACTCGACGTAGGCCCGGGCCCAGGCGCGGCCCCACTCGTCGCCGGTCGCGTCGAACTGCGCCGAGCCCTGCCAGTCCGACCAGGCGAGGTCGAACGAGTCGTGGATGCGCAACCGGCGCTGCTCGGGGGAGTCGACGAGGAACAGCCCGCCGAACGACCACCACGCCTGTCCGCCGAGGGACGCCTCGGGCTCCTGGTCGAGCAGGACCACCCGGCGCCCGGCGCCGGCCAGCTCGGCGGTGGCGACGAGGCCGGCCAGGCCGGCCCCGACGACGACGACGTCAGGGGTGCTCACGTCGTCATCATGCCAAGAGCGCTCAGCGCATCCCGAGCTTCTTGGTGCAGGTCGGCCAGGCCTTCCAGCCCTGCTCCTCCTGCACCTTCTTCGCCACGGCGATCTGCTCCTCGCGGCTGGCCTGGTCAGCCGACGAGGCGTACTCCTTGCCGCCGAAGGCCTTCCACGTGGAGTCGGTGAACTGCAGGCCGCCCTTGAAGCCGTTGCCGGTGTCCGCGTCCCAGTTGTTGGTGGACTCGCACTTGGCCAGGCGGTCCCAGGTCGCGTTGCTCTCGGGCGACGCGGAGGCGCTCGGCGCGGCCATGGCGGTGCCGGCCAGCGCCACCGGGGCGGTGACGGTCGCGGCGGCGATGCCGACCTTGAGCGAGGCGAGGGCGAGGCTGCCGGTGGTGTCGGACAGCGTGCTGGGCTTGCGGTGGCGACCAGACATACGTCGGCTCCAAGTCGAGTCGGGGACACTCGGGCCGGGGTGCGTGGGGAGCGGACCGGCAGCGGGGACCGTAATCGAATCGAGACTTACCGTCACCTCGTGTGACCGGCACGGTGCGGTCTGTCGCGGTGAGTGGCGGGTGAGGCGCGCCGGGCGGCGAACGGAGCAACCCTCGTTCGGCTGAATCGGCCGAACGGGCTCTCAGCGCCGGAAGCCCACGGCCGCCCAGTGACCGCGTGCGTCGCCCGGACCGGGAGGGCGTCCGGCCTCGGGACGCCAGTCGCCGGCCCAGACGAGCCCGGGGTCGACCAGGTCCACCCCGGCGACGATCTCCGCCACCTGCTCGCGGGTCCGGGCCCGCGGCGTGCTGTGCACGTACTGCGCGGTGAGGCGCTCGACCGCCGCGGAGGCCCGCGGTCCGTCGGCGGTGTAGTGCGAGACCGCCAGCGCGCTGCCGGGCGCGAGCCGGTCGAGGTAGGCGGCGACCAGGGCGGCCGCGTCGTCGCGGACGTGCTGCAGCACCGAGAAGGCGAGCAGTCCCACGGGACGGCGCAGGTCGAGCAGGCCGGCGACGCCCGGGGCGGTGAGCACGGCGTCGACGTCGGTGACGTCGACCGCGGAGTAGGTCGCGGTCGGGACGGCGGCGACGAGCTGGTGGCCGTGCATCGCGGCGATCGAGTCGACGTCGGTGTACGCCACCAGCGCCCGGGCGCGGGCCCGGGCGACGACCTCGTGGACGTTGCCCATGGTCGGGACCCCCGACCCGAGGTCCAGGAACTGGTCGATCCCGGCCGCGAGCAGGAAGCGCACGGCGCGCCGCAGGAAGGCCCGGTTCTCCCGGACGAGCGCGACGATGTCCCCGCTGCGGGCCAGCTCGTCGCCGAGGCGGCGGTCGACCGCGCCGTGGGCGGCGCCGCCGAGCAGGTAGTCGTAGACGCGGGCGGAGCTGGGGCGCTCGAACTCCTCGGGCGCGGGCCCACTCCGGCGTCCGTGCTCGTCGGCCGGCGGCCGGGCCTGACCCGGCACCGATCCGTCGGGCACGCCCAGCGACGAGCGGGCGGGTGCGGCGCGCTCGGCCAGCCCGCCGACCGGGGCCGGGACGGGGGCGACGGTTGCGGCCGGTCCCTGGCGACGCGGCGGTTCCAGCACGCGACCCCCTCTCCCGACCTGGGCTGACGGCGTTCAGTAGGCGGTGGTGGTCGCGACGGTGTCAAACCGGCGCCACGGTCGGGCCAGCGTTCTCCCGGCTCCACGACCCCGCTGGGTGACCACGCGGGGGCCCCGACCCGACCGCGGGGCCGCACGACCGCGTCCCGGGTACGGGGTGAGCACCCTCGGTGACATGTCACGACTGGGTCACAACGAGTCCCGGCGGAAGCTGTTGGGAGAGGGTTCGGCGGGAGGTCACGTCGTCGTCGCTCACCCGGACCTCACAGCGGCAACCGTCGATCACGTGCGCGTCGCGGTCGTGACCGAATCGTTCCTGCCTCAGGTCAACGGGGTCACCAACTCGGTCCTGCAGGTCATCGCCCACCTCCGGCGGCGGGGCCACGAGGGCCTCGTCCTCGCCCCGGGAGCCGGCCCGGACGAGGTCGAGGGCACCCCGGTCATCCGGGTGCCCGCGCTCGACCTGGCCCTGGTCGACTCCCTGCCGGTCGGGGTCCCCACCCCCGCGGTGCGGGCGACCCTCGAGGAGTTCCGCCCCGACGTCGTCCACCTGGCCTCGCCGTTCGTCCTGGGAGCCCGCGCGATCACCGCGGCCCGCCGGCTCCGGGTCCCCACGGTGGCCGTCTACCAGACCGACGTGGCGGGCTTCGCCGCGTCGTACGGCGTCGGCCTCACCGCGCGGGCCGCGTGGCGCTGGACCCGGCGCCTGCACAGCCGCGCCGACCGCACCCTCGCGCCGTCGGCCTGGGCGGTCGACGCGCTGCGCGAGCACGGCATCCCGCGCGTGCACCGCTGGGGGCGGGGCGTCGACACCGTCCGCTTCCGCCCGGCCGCCGAACAACCCGACGGCGGGGCGGCCGCCGCCGCACTGCGCCGCGAGCTCGCGCCGCGCGGGGAGATGCTGGTCGGCTACGCCGGCCGGCTCGCCCACGAGAAGCAGGTCGAGCGGCTGGCCGCCCTGTCCGGCCTGCCCGGCGTCCGGACCGTGGTGGTCGGGGACGGGCCGGCCCGCGGGCGGCTCGCCGAGCTGCTGCCCGACGCGGCCTTCCTCGGCTTCCGTGGCGGCTCCGACCTCGCCACCGCCTACGCGGCCCTGGACGCCTTCGTGCACACGGGCCCGTTCGAGACCTTCTGCCAGACGGTGCAGGAGGCCAAGGCCAGCGGCCTGCCGGTGATCGCCCCGGACGCCGGCGGGGTGCGGGACCTCGTCGACCCGGGGGCCACCGGCTGGCTGTTCGACACCACCGCCGAGGCGGACGCGGCGGGCGCCGACATCCGCGACCGCGTGCGCGCCTGGCGCGACGACCCCGCGACCCGCCGCCGGATGGGGCTCGCGGCCCGCGCCTCCACGACCGGCCGGACCTGGCCCGCGGTCTGCGAGGAACTCCTCGAGCACTACTCGCAGCTCACCGCCGACGATTCACGCGGAACACACCGAGTCGTCACGCGTGGGTCGGCCGAACGGCGCACTGGCACCGTAGACACCGCGGCATGACCAGCACCGAGGTCCTGCTCACGACGGCGGCCGCCCCGGCCGCCCCGGCCGGCCCGGCCCCCGTCGGGACGGACGTGTCCCGCCCCGGGGACCCCGGAGCCTCCGAGCGCTACAGCCTGCTCGTGTCCCGCGAGTCCGACCACGTCCGCGCGGCGCAGCGCCTGCGCCACGACGTCTTCGCGGTCGAGCAGGGCGCCCGGCTCGCGCCCGGCCCGGCGGCGGACGAGGGGCGCGACGAGGACCGCTTCGACGCGTTCTGCGACCACCTCATGGTCCGGGACGACACCGACGGCCGGATCGTCGGCACCTACCGGATGCTCACCCCCGAGGGCGCCGCCGAGGCGGGCGGCCTGTACTCCGACACCGAGTTCGACCTGCGTCGCCTCGTCGGCCTGCGCCCGCGCCTGGTCGAGGTCGGCCGCTCCTGCGTGCACCCGGACCACCGCACCGGCACGGTGCTGTCCCTGGTCTGGGCCGGGATGTGGCGCTATCTCGTCCTCTCCGGGCACCGCTGGCTGATCGGCTGCGCGAGCGTCCCCCTGACCGCCGACGGCGAGCTGCCCGGCGCGGTGTGGTCGCTGGTGCGGGAGAAGCACTACTCCCCCGACGAGCGCCGTGTGATCCCGCACCGTCCGGCCCCGATCGGTCCCGACGACGGGCGCCGTGCGGCCCGGGCGCAGACCCCGCCGCTGCTGCGCGGCTACCTGCGCCTCGGCGCCGAGATCTGCGGGGCCCCCGCGCTCGACCCGGACTTCGGCGTGGCGGACCTGCCCCTGCTGCTCGACCACACCGCCATCGACCCGCGCTGGCGGCGCCACCTGCTCGGGGAGGACGCATGACCGACGGTGTCTCCGGCTGGTTCCCGACCTCGCCCTGCACCCCGACCTGCCTGCCCACCCCCGCTCCCGACGACGGGTGGGTGCGGCTGCGCCGCCGGGTCCGCACCGTGGCCCGGCTGAGCGCCCTCGCGGTCGTCCTGCTCGCCGGGGTCCCGGTCGCGGCCCTCGCCCCGCTGCTCGGCCCGGCCCGCCTCGGCCGGGCCCAGGCCCTGTGGTGCGGCCGGCTGCTCGCCGCGGCCGGGGTGCGGGTGGTCGTGACCGGACCGCGCCCGGCGCCGGGCTCGCTCGTCGTCGCGAACCACGTCTCGTGGCTGGACGTGCTCGCGCTCAACCGGGTCGCACCGGTGCGGATGCTCGCCAAGACCGAGGTGCGCGACTGGCCGCTGATCGGCCCCATGGCCGCGCGGGCGGGCACGGTGTTCCTGGACCGTGACCGGCTGCGCGCGCTCCCGGACGCGGTCGCCGCCGTCGCCGGTGCGCTGCGCACCGATTCCACGGTCGGCGTGTTCGCCGAGGGCACCACCCGCTGCGGCCGCGACCTCGGGCGCTTCCGCCCCGCCGCCTTCCAGGCCGCGGTGGACGCCGGGGCACCCGTGGTCCCGGTCGCTCTCGCCTACGCGGCCGCCGACGGCACCCCGGACGCGTCCGCGGCCTTCGTCGGCGACGACGACCTGATGTCCTCGCTGATCCGCGTCGCCGCCGCGCCCCGGACGGTGCTCACGGTGCGCGTGCTGCCCTCCTGGACCCCGGTCGCCGACGCCCCGCGGACGGAGCCGGAGCGGCGCCGGTGCGCCCGGCGCGCGGCCGCCGCGGTCACCGCGGCCCTGCCGACGCCCGACCTCGACGCCCGTCCCCTGCCCGCCGTCCACGCGCCGGCCCCGCCGGCCGTCCCTGCCGCGGCCGCCTCGCCGGTCCGGCGCTCGGAGGTGACCCGTGCCGCCTGAGTCCTCCGGCTCGGGACGGGAGGTCGAGCTCCCCACCCGTGACTGGCGCGACGACGCCCGGTTCGCGGCCCAGTTCGTGCGGGCGCCCGTCGCCACCGCGTCCGTGTGGCCGAGCTCCACGGCGCTCGCCCGCGCCGTGGCGGACGCGGCGCTCGGGCCTGCGCGGGCCGGTGACGGTCCCCTGGTCGTGGAGCTCGGCGCGGGGTCGGGGGCCTTCACCGTCGAGCTCGCCCGCCGCCTCGCCGGTCGGGGCCGCCACCTCGCGGTCGAGCTGAACCCGGCGCTGGCCCATCGGCTCGCCGAGCGCCTGCCGTCGGTCGAGGTCGTGCCGGCCGACGTGGCCGAGCTGCCGACCCTGCTCGCGGTCCGCGGGCTGCCCTCGACCGGCGGGGTGGACGTGGTCGTCAGCGGCCTCGGCTGGTCCGCGACGCGCCCCGGCCGGGACGATTCGCTGCTCCCGGTGGTCGCCGCGACGCTCGCCCGCGGCGGCGTGTTCGTGCAGTTCGGCTACACCTTCACCCGCTGGGCCGCGCCGGCGCGGGCCCTGGAGCGGGAGCTGCGCGAGCTCTTCGGCGAGATGTCCACGACCGCGACCGTCTGGCGCAACCTGCCGCCGGCGATCGTGCACCGCGCCGCCCACCCGGTCCGGACGTGACACCGGCCCGGTGCCGGGAGCCTGACGCTCCCGGCACCGGGCCGGATACCCCCCCCCCCGGGTCAGCCGCCGATGACGGCCGTGACCTCGTTCGCCATGGCGGTGGCGTCGTCGCTCAGCGCCGACGCGGCGGCCTGCACCTTGCTGGAGCTCGAGGAGCTGACGATGGTGTTCAGGTCGGTCAGCACCTGGTCGATCGCCGGCAGCATCCGGCTGTCGACCTGCGAGCGCAGCTCGGGGGAGAGCTGGACCGAGGCGGCGGTGTCGCGGAAGCGCTGCAGCTCGTCCCGGTAGGTGGCGACGTCGGCCTTGATGGCGTCCAGGTCGCCGGTGTGGGCGTCCAGGTTCTCGCTCAGCGTCGCGTCGGCAGCGGCCACGTCGAGCCACCCGGTGACCAGCTGGGCCCGCCCGGCGGCCTCGCTCCCGGTGGTCCCGGTGGTCGTCCCGGTGCCGCCCGCCGCGGGGGCCGGGGAGGCGACCGAGGGCACCGCCGGTGCGGCCGCCACCGGCGCCGCGGCGACCGGAGCGGGGTCGGCGGTGTAGGTCACCGTCGTGACCATCGAGAGCACCATGATCGTCGAGACGATGCCCATCAGCGTGAACACGATGCCGAGGGCGAGGCCGGTGGTCGCGAGGCCCTTGCCGCGCTCGCCGGTCCGGGCGATCTGCCGGCGCGAGATCGCGCCGAGCACGATCGCGACCGGCGACACGACGAAGGCGGCGACGACGGACAGCCAGGACAGCGTGTTCAGCGGGGGCTGCGGGGCCGGGGCGAGGGGCCCGGCCGGCCCGGCGAGCCCGGCCGGCATCGCCGCGGTCGGCAGCGGGGCCGCGTAGCCCTGCTGCTGCGGCACGGCGCCCGGCGGGGGCCACCCGGAGGGCTGGGCCAGGGGTGTGCCGCCCGCCGGGGTGGTCGTCTCGGCGTCGACGGAGCCGTCGATCATCGGGGCGGCGGTGGTCTCGGCGCGGGGGTCGGCGTGCTGGGTCATGGCGGTTCCTCCGGGTTCCGGTGCTGGCCCGGCGGCGCCGGGCACGGGACTACCGTCACTCTTCGTGGAACTATTCGCCAAGCAGATCGGCAAATTGCCACTCGTTCGGCCTAGTTAATGTCACGCTGAGCGATATCAGCAGGTCAGCCCGTGGTGGCTTCGAGGTGCCGTGTACGGTCCCGCAACCGTCGGAGTCGTCGGGGCGACCACCTGCCCCCGGCGACACGTGCCGACACGCGGTGCGACATGGTGTGTCGAGGCCGGTCGCACCGACCCACGACCTGTGCAGGTGAGGAGAGAGGGAGACTCCCATGGCACTCCCGACGTTGACCCCCGAGCAGCGCGAGGCCGCCCAGGCCAAGTCGCGTGAGGCTCGTCAGGCCCGTTCGGCCCTGCTGGCGGGCATCAAGAGCGGCGACGAGACGATCCCTGCCGTGCTCGAGCGCGGCAAGGAGGACCCGATCGCCGGCAAGACCAAGGTGTCGCAGCTCGTGCGGGCCCTGCCCGGCTACGGCCCGGCCAAGGCCGCGGCGATCCTCGAGCAGGCCGGCATCCCCGAGGACCGCCGGGTGGCGGGGCTCGGCGCCCGCCAGAAGGAGGCGCTCGTCAGCGCCCTCGGCTAGACCGTTCACGACGACGGGCCCGGTCACCTCGCGAGGTGGCCGGGCCCGTCGTCGTCGGGCGGCGTCAGTCGAGGCCCGCGGGCAGGTCCTTGCTCACCGAGCCCAGGCTGGTGCCGATCGCCCAGCTGCCGAACGAGAGCTTCCCGGCCTGGCCGATGGAGCTGTCGCGGTAGATGCCGGTCTTCACGTAGCTGTTCTTGCCCGCGTACTTGGTGCCCGACGGCGGGGCGTAGTCGGTCAGGCGCTGGACGCCGTCCTGCCAGGCGCTCACGCGCCCGTCGGAGGACGAGAACTTCACCTTGAGCACCAGGTGCGTCCACTGCCCGGGGCGGGCGTCGCCGACGACCTGGCTGAACGACCCGCCGTCGCCGTCGATCAGGAACTTGCCGTCCTGGACCTTGAGCTCGAGCGGCGGGGTGCCGGTGCCGTCGTTCTTGAACTGCGTGATCACCTGCCAGTCGGAGGTGTCCGCAGGGAAGTCCGGGGCGAGGCGCACCGAGAAGCCGAAGTAGTACTCGTCGCCCTCCCGGAGGCTCTTGAAGTCGGGCTCGACCTCCGAGCGCTTGCCGCCCCCGGGCATGAGGAAGTTCAGCAGCCCGCCCGCGAGGGTCGGGGACTTCGCGCCCTGGTTGTTCCACGGGGTGGACTTGAAGTTCGACATGCCCGCGTTGCGGAAGTCCGCCGACCACAGCGTCCGCCCGTCGTCGGCCGGTGCGGGCCGCTCGCTGGTCGTGGTGGGCGCCGGGGTCGTGCTCGGGGCCGGGGCGCTGGTGTGCGGCGTGACCTGCGGGACGGCCTCGGAGAGACCGGCGGGGGCGACCGCGAGGGTGTCCGGGCGCTGCAGCTCGCCGGTGTCCGCGGGCGGGTCGGCGAGGAAGGCCGGGCCGGTGCTGGCGGCGGCCACGCTCGCGCCGGCGAGCGCGCCGAACAGGGCGAGCGCCCCGGCCGCGCGGGTGGTGGTGAGCGCCCGCGGCCGCGTCACGCGGTGGCCGGAGGGGCGGGCGGCGGGAGCCGGCACGGCGGTGGTGGACGGCGCGCCGGCGGGCTGGTCGGAAGGAGCCGGGGACGACCCTGCCTGCGACACCGAGGGCACGGGGGTCACCTGGGTGGCCCGGCGGTCACCGGTGTCCTCCCGGGCGGTGGCCGCGGCCCGGGCGATCGCGGCGAGGTCGAGCGGGGTGGTGGCCGGGTCGTGACGGTGTCGCCCGCCGACGGGACGCGGGCCGGTCGGCGGGGCGTCCAGGGCGGCGGGCCACGACCCCGTGCGCGGGGTCGCGTCGGACCCGGAGCGGTGTCGAGCCATGCGTCGATGTCCTCGGTCGTGGCGCTGCGGACCCGGTCGAGGGGGAGCGAACCGGTACCGCGCCGTCGCGGTGCGTCCACCTGTCCCGCACGGGTTCGGGGGGCCGGGCTCGCCGGGACAGGCAGGCGCGTCGAGACCGGGGAGGGCACCCCGGGGGAGCCCGCCGGGACCCACCGTAGGGAACCCGGGACCGGCGCACCGGTCGGGCGCGGGCGGGCGCGCAGGGGGCACCATCACGAAACGGTCACGTTCTCGCTGCTCACGGGCCGGTCTCGACCGCGGGACGCGCAGGTCACGGGCGGCTGTCCGGCGGCAACGTGACAGACGTCACTCTCAAGTTGCTCCGAACGGCCTCCGGGACCGCGCTCACCCAGTTCGGAGCCGATCGTCGGCGTCCGTACCATCGCTGCGGAGGCGCTCCCCGACCCCCGACACGCGACCCCGACGCGAGACGAGGACCATGACCGACGCTGCCTTCGACCCGCGTGACCTGCTGCCCGGTTCGCGGGGCGAGCACCGGCTGCAGGAACGCCTCGGCACGGTGACGCGGGCCGAGCGCTTCTACGGCGACCAGGTCCGCGACCGCCTGCTCCCGACGATGGTCGAGTTCGTCCAGCGGATGAGCATGATGTTCGTCGCGACCTCCGACGGCCACGGCGAGTGCGACAACTCCCTGCGCGCCGGGCCCGAGGGCTTCGTCGAGGTCCTCGACGACCGTCACCTGGCCTACCCGGAGTACCGCGGCAACGGCGTGATGGCGAGCCTGGGCAACATCGGGGAGAACCCGCACGTAGGGCTCCTGATGGTCGACTTCGTGGAGGACCTCATCGGCCTGCACGTCAACGGCACCGCCCGGGTGGTCGAGGACGCGGACCTGCGCGCGGAGCACCCCGACCTGCCCGCGGACCCTTCCCCGGGTCGCCGGGCGGAGCTGTGGGTGGTGGTCGAGGTCGAGGAGGCCTACATCCACTGCCGCAAGCACATCCCGCGCATGGTGCCGACCGACCGCCGCCGGCGCTGGGGCACCGACGCCGCGGCCCCGAAGGGCGGCGACTTCTTCGGCGCCGCCGCCACCCGGAAGGCCGAGGAGGCCGCCGACGCGACGGCGCACGCCCGGCGCGGAAGTGACGTTGCCCCGTCCGGCGAGCGCGAGGGAGCGGGCGCGGCATCCTGAGCCGATGACCACCCCCGACCGCCACGCCTGGAGTCGTCCGGAGCCCGAACCCGTCGCCCCGGGCGTGCTGCGGGTGCCGCTGCCCCTGCCCTCGGACGCCCTCCGCGCGGTCAACGTCTACGTGCTCGACGACGGACCGGGCCTGACCCTCGTCGACGGCGGGTGGACGCTGAGCCGGTCGCGCGACCTGCTGGCCGCGGCGCTCGCGGGCCGCGGCGCCGGGTTCGGCGACATCCGGCGCTTCCTCGTCACGCACATGCACCGGGACCACTACACCCAGGCCGTCGCCCTGCGCCGCGAGCTGGGCGTGCCGGTGTCGCTCGGCGCCGGCGAGCAGGACTCGATGGCGGCCATGGAGAGCCGCCCCGGGCCGTTCGCGGCCCAGGTCGCCGGGTTGCGCAGCGCGGGGGCAGTGGCGTTGGCCGACCTGGTCGCCGGCGGCCCGGCGGGCACCGCCGAGGAGGAGTACGCGGACTACGCGGCACCGGACCACTGGATCGTCGACGCCGAGGAGATCGCGGTCGGGAACACGGTCCTCACCGCGCTGGAGACCCCCGGGCACACCCGCGGGCACCTGGTGTTCGAGGCCGACGAGGTGCTCTTCGCCGGGGACCACGTGCTGCCCCACATCACGCCCTCGATCGGGTTCGAGCCGGCGCCGCGCCCCGGGTCCCTGCAGCGGTTCCTGACCTCGCTGGCCCGCCTGCGCGAGCGACCGGACCGCCGCCTGCTGCCGGCGCACGGGCCGGTCGCGCCCAGCGTGCACGCCCGGGTCGACGAGCTGCTGGACCACCACGCGGCGCGGCTGGACACGATCGAGCGGGCGGTGGAGGACGGGACCTCGACGGCGGCGGAGGTCGCCGGGGCGATCACGTGGACCCGCCGGGAGTCCAAGCTGGTCGACCTGGAGCCGTTCCACCAGGTGCTCGCGATCCTCGAGACCGACGCCCACCTCGAGGTCCTCGCCGCGCAGGGGCGCGTCGGCCGGGTCGCCGACGAGGCCGGGGTGCACCGGCACGAGGTGCCCGGGGCCTGACCGCGGCCGGACCGGCCGGTCACCGGCGAGGGCTATCCTCGATGGTCCGTCATCGCCGAACGCCCGAGCGTGAACGAAGGTCGTCCTTGTCCCACCCCGCGTCCCCCGCCGCGCCGGAGGCCGAGCCCGCCCCGGACCCGGTCGCCGCGGAACAGCCGTACGTCTCGATGCTCTACGGGCGTCTGGACGCGCGCCGCACGGAGACCGCGGCGCTGCTCGCCCGCGTGCTGCGCGACGAGACCACCGGCACCCCGCAGGCGGTCTCCGAGCGCGACGCCGCGGCGGCGATGTACTCCGAGCAGCTCGCGACGCTCTCCGCGGTGGAGGAGGGGCTGTGCTTCGGGCGGCTCGACGTCGAGCCGGAGGCGTTGACCGGCGACGCCGATCCGGAGACGCCCGGGTTCGACCAGGAGACGGTCTACATCGGGCGGCTGGGGCTGCTCGACGAGGACCACGACTACGAGCCGCTGCTGATCGACTGGCGCGCCCCGGTGGCCCGGCCGTACTACACCGCGACGGCCGCGAACCCGGACGGCATCCGCCGTCGTCGCCACCTGCGGACCCGCAGCCGACGGGTGCTCGCCGTCGACGACGAGATCCTCGACCTCGCCGAGGCGGCCGCGGCGGCGTCGCGGGGCCATCAGCGCCAGGGCCTGACCGGGGAGGCGACCCTGCTCGCCGCCCTCGGCGCCGGGCGGACCGGCCGGATGGGCGACATCGTTGCGACGATCCAGTCCGAGCAGGACCGCATCATCCGCTCCGGGGTCAACGGCGTCCTCGTCGTCGAGGGCGGGCCGGGCACCGGGAAGACGGCGGTCGCCCTGCACCGCGCCGCCTACCTGCTCTACACGCACCGCCGGCAGCTCGCGAAGCGCGGCGTCCTGGTGGTGGGCCCGAACCCGACGTTCCTGCGCTACATCGAGCAGGTCCTGCCCTCCCTCGGCGAGACGTCGGTCCTGCTGCAGACCGTCGGCGAGCTCTACCCCGGCCTCGCCGCCCGCGGCCACGAGACGCCCGAGCGGGCCGCGCGCAAGGGCGACCTGGACATGGCCAAGGTGCTCGCGGCCGCCGTCCGGGACCGCCAGGAGCTGCCGCGGCGCCCGGTCCGGCTCGTCGTCGACGGGGAGCCGGTGGAGATCGACCGCGACCTCGTCGCCCAGGCCCGCACGCGGGCGCGCCGCACCCGGCGCCCGCACAACGACGCGAAGCGCACCTTCGTCCGCGAGGCGGTCGACCTGCTGGCGCGCCGCGAGCGCGACCGGATCAGCGCGCAGGGCTCGCACCCCGAGGTGCCGGACTCCGATCGCCGCCTGCTCGACCGCGGCGACCTCGCGGACATCCGCCAGGCGATGCGCGACGACGCCGACCTCATGGCCGCCCTGGACGCCCTCTGGCCGACCCTGACGCCGCCGCAGCTGCTCGCCGACCTGTACACCGACCCGAAGCGCATCACCGCCGCCACGCGGGGCTGGTCGGACGCCGACCGCGCGCTGCTACGCCGGGAGTCCGCGCCGGCGCACCCGCTGGACGCGGGGTGGTGGACCCCGGCGGACGCGGTGCTGCTCGACGAGGCCGCCGAGCTGCTCGGCGAGGACGACACCGCCGAGCGCGAGCGCGCGGAGCGCAAGCGGGAGGCCGACGAGGCCTACGCGGCGGGGGTGCTGGAGATCCTCGCGATGGAGGAGGACTGGGACCCGGAGCTGCTCCGGCCCACCGACGTCGTGGACGCGTCCGTGCTCGCCGACCGCAGCCGCGAGACGTCGTACGCCAGCGCGGCCGAGCGCGCCGCCGAGGACCGCACGTGGACCTTCGGGCACGTCATCGTCGACGAGGCGCAGGAGCTGTCGCCGATGGCGTGGCGGGTGCTGATGCGCCGGTGTCCGAGCCGGTCGATGACGCTCGTCGGCGACGTCGCGCAGACCGGGGCCCGGGACGGCGCCTCCTCCTGGCACGCGGTGCTCTCGCCCTACGTGGCCGCCCGGTGGCGGCGGGAGGCGCTGACGGTCAACTACCGCACCCCGGCCGAGATCGCCGAGGTCGCGGCCGGTGTCCTGGCGGCGATCGACCCGGGGCAGGCCCCGCCGGAGTCCGTCCGCGACTCCGGGGTGCCGCCGCGGGCGGCGCGGGTGCCGGCCGACGACGCCGAGGCCCTCGCCCACCAGGTGGCCACCACCACGCGGACGGCGATGGACGAGGTCGTCGACGCCGAGGGCAACGGGCGCGTCGCGGTGCTCGCCCCGGAGGGGCGGGTGGACGCGCTCCGGGACCGGTTGACCGCCGACGGCCTGCTGGCCGAGGGCGAGGCGGACGAGCGCGGGGGCTCGGACCTCGAGGTGGCCGTGGTGGTGTCCTCGGTGTCCGACGCGAAGGGCCTCGAGTTCGACGCCGTCGTGCTCGTCGACCCGGAGGGCATGATCGACGGCTCCCCGCGGGGGCTGAACGACCTCTACGTCGCCCTGACCCGCGCCACCCGGTCGCTCGACGTCGTCCACCCGGGGCCGCTCCCGGCGGTGCTGTCCCGTCTCGGGGAGGTCGCCGACACGCCCGTCGGCTGAGCACGACCCGGCGGTCGGTGGAGTCGGCGCCTCCGGCCCATCACGATCGGGACACCCCTGCTCACGGGTCCGTAACGGCGCGCGTCGCGGACCCGACGTCGTCGTTGACCAGGGATGAACCCCGGCCCGGCGGCGGACGAACCGTGTCCGCGGCGGGCCCCGACGGGGGAGAATCGCACCGGGACCACGGTCCGGGGGCCGGAGGCGGAGGAGGTGGCGCGGTGAGCACGACCGAGGCCGGGCCGCCGACCGTCGTCGGCGGCCGCTACACCGTCGGCGACCTCATCGGCCGCGGCGGCGCCGCGGACGTCTACCGGGCCCGCGACGAGCTGCTCGGCCGCGACGTGGCGATCAAGATGTTCGGGGCGGGCGGCGAGGTCGTGGCGGCCGCAAACGCGGAGGCGTCGTCGGGCGCGCCGTCGGGGGCGCCGTCGGAGGGCCCGGACGCGGCCGACGAGCCGGCGGACGGCGCCCGCTACGGCCCGGGCAGCGGGTCCGCCCCACGGGCGTCGTCCCCGCCCGCCGAGCTGGTCGGGGACCTCGAGGAGGGCTCGGACGCCCGCAACCGGCGCGAGGTGCTCACGCTCGCGGCCCTGTCGCACCCCGGGCTGGTCACGGTCTACGACGTGGGCGACGACCGCGGCCGCGCCTACTTCGTCATGCAGCTGATCGAGGGAGACACGCTCGCCCAGCGGATCCGCCGCGGACCGCTGCCCCTCGGTGACGTCGTCGCCCTCGGGGCCGCCCTCGCCGACGCCCTCGGCTACGTGCACCGCCGCGGTGTGGTGCATCGCGACGTCAAGCCCGGCAACGTCCTGCTCGACGCCGAGGGACGGGCGCACCTGTCCGACTTCGGGATCGCCGCCGTCCGCGACGCCGCGCCGGTCACCGCCGCCGGGATGGTGATCGGCACGGCGTCCTACCTGAGCCCGGAGCAGGTCCGCGGCGAGTCGGTCACCCCGGCGGTCGACGTCTACGCCCTCGGGCTGGTGCTCATCGAGTGCCTCACCGGACGCCGGGAGTACCCGGGCAACGCGCTGGAGGCCGCCGTCGCCCGGCTGCACCGCCGCCCCGCGGTGCCCTCCCAGCTGCCCGACTCGCTGCGCACGCTGCTCGTGGCCATGACCGCCGACGAGCCCGGGGCCCGGCCGGACGCCGACGAGGTGCTCGCGGTCATGCGCACGGTCTCGCGCGAGATCGGCCTGGACGCGGAGACCGTGCTCTCACCGGCCCTGATGGCGGCACCGACCGGTGCGGTCCCCACCGCGGCCGGACCGGCGGTGCACGCGACCGGGGCGCCCGCGGTCCTCGCCCCGATCCCCGACGCGGCGGACGTGCCGACCGGGGCCGCCCCGGTGTCGCCCCGCCGGGCACGTCGGGGGCTCCTCGTCGCCGTGGGGATCGCCCTCGCGGCCGTGCTGGTCGCCGGGTCCGCGCTCGCCTACACGCTCGTCGCGGGGGCGCGGGCGACCCCGCTCCCCGCCCCGGTGCCGACCACGGTGCCGGCGCCGCCGGTCCCCGCGGTCGTCGCGCCGACCACCACGCGCGAGGCCGAGCGGGTCGAGTCGCCGCGGCCCCGGGCCACGAGCACCCGGACCCGCGCCCGGACCACCACCCCGGTGCCGCCGCCCGCCGTGGCACCGACGGCCGCGCCCGCACCGCCCGTGGTCACCACGGTGGCGCCGCCGGTCGACCCCCCGACGGGACGCTCGACCAGCTCGCCGACCGTGCCGGAGGAGGAGGACACCGGGACGCCGGCCGAGCCCCGGGTCGCCGCCGCGCCCTGATCAGCCCAGCGGCCGGGTGGCGGCCTCCACGGTGAGCGGGGCGCCGGTGGGGAGCAGTCCGATCACCGCGCGGGGCGCCGGCGAGAACGTGCGCCCGAGTCCGAGCGCCTCCGCCGTGGCCGCGTCCGGCACGCCGTGCACGGACCCGGTCGCGGAGACGACGAGGACCGCCCCGTCCTCCTCCCGCACGGTGACCCCGGTCCCCGGCACGACGGCGCGGTCGGCCCGGTCGCCCGAACCGTCGGCCTGGCGCAGGGCGACCCCGGCGGGCAGGGGATCGGCCGAGACGGTGATCCCGGCGGGCGACCCGGGCGCGGCGGTGCGGTCGGCGCACACCGACGGCGCCCGGTCCGGCGGGAGCGGGACCGGGGCCGGATCGGGGACGGCGCGGACGTCGACGGCGCGGGAGACCGGCGCGTTCGCGACCTGGGCCGGCGCGACGGTGGGGATCGGCACGCCGGCCAGGGTCGGGTCGTCCAGGCGGATCAGGCGGGCGAGCAGCTCGGGGACGACCTGGACACCGTCCGTCAGCACCAGCAGGTAGGTCTCCGAGCTCCCGGCCCCGACCACCCGCACGACGCCGCCGGCGCGCTCCCCCGCGAGTTCCACCGGCACCGGGGCGCCGCGGCGCGGGATGACCGGCGGGGTGATCGGGGGCGCCTCCGGCAGCGCCGCGAGGAACCCGCTGCTGGCCGGGCGCGGCAGCAGGCCGCCGAGTCCGAGGGCCTCCACGACGGCGGGGCGGGTCACGTCGAGCCGGGCGCGGGTGCCGCCGGAGACCAACCAGTTCTGGCCGGCCCGGTCCACCACGACGAGGGCCTCACCCGGCGCGGGCGGCCGGCCCGGCGGCCGGGCGGCGCCGATCACGGTGGTCGTCGTGCGGGGGCGGGCGCCACCGAGGACCGGGTCGGGGGTGGTGGTGTCGCAGACCGACCACGAGGCCGGGCCGGGGAGGTCGGCGGGCGGGGGGACCGGCGCGTCCACGATCCCCACCGGCCGGGCGCGCGGGGCCGCGGCGAGCACGTCGTCGGCGATCTCCACCGGGTCCGCCGGCACGGGCCCGCCCGCGACGGCGGCGGCCGCCAGCCGCGCGGACGCGAGGTTCGGGACGCCGATGAGCGCGGGCGGGTCACCGCGGGTCACCACCGCCAGCGCCCCGGTGCGCTCGCCGACCACGATCGCGGAGCTCCGCCAGTCCGCCGGGCGGTCCACCGCCCCGACCACGGCCGCCGCGCCGAGCCCGAGGGCGGCGAGCAGCACGCCCGCGATCGTCGCGCGCGTGTGCGAGCGCAGCGGGTCGACGATCGGTGTCGGGTCGCGCCGCACCAGCGCCGAGGCGAGCCGCCGGGCGGAGAACCGCGCCGCGACCACCTGCCCGGCGGTGGCGCCGCGGCGGCCGGGGGACTCGGGCGGGGCGCTCATGGTTCCGGCGATCGTGGCACGGCGTCGCCCCCGGCGGGGCAGCAATGGTCCATCGCTGCCACCTGACGTCAGAACGGCGCCACTCGCACGTCCGGCGCGCGGGGCTACCGCGGCGGACGCGGCGACACGCGCAGGTGGATCGAGGCGTGCACGGCCTCGGTGCCGCCGTCGTCGCGCACCGCGACCTCCACGGTCACGTCCTCCTTCTCGCCGCCGAACCAGGGCGGGGTCGCCCACTGGGCGTCCGCGACGACGGAGGTCCTCGCCGGCGCGAGGTAGCGCACGTCCATGCCGATCGGGATCCACCGGTGGGTGGGCGGGACCGCGGCCTCGGCCAGCACCCCCATGGCGTACTCGGCGAGGTTGCACGAGGCGATCGCGTGCACGGTGCCGAGGTGGTTGTGCACCAGCCACCAGTTCGTCATGCGCACGCGGCTGTGCTTCTCGTCGAGCTCGGAGATGACCGGGGCCGCCGTCAGGAAGTAGGGCGCCCGCAGCCAGACGGCCCCGCTGACGAGCAGGCGGCCGGGCCACGAGCCCGAGAGGCGGTTCCAGGAGGACAGCACGGCGCTCATGGGGAGAGAACCTACTCAGGAGTAACTGGCGGCGCACCCACGCGCGCTGTCCCGGTGACCGGAACGTGCGACAGGCCGGTGACGCAGAACGAGGGTTATGGAACATGAACCGGGGGCAGATGGAGGTGTGGAGCGGCACTGCGCCGCCGACCCCGAGGAGCCCCGATGCCCACGACACCCCGCCCCGACCTGGCCGCCGCGCTCGCACCGGTCCCGCGCGACTGCTCGCCGGCGGCGCTCGCCGAGCGTCTCGTGCCGATCCTGCGGGAGGTCCCGTTCCCGGTCCGCCGCTGGCAGATCCTCACCGCGGGCGACCTCTACGGGTGCGACACGGTCACGCGGGAACTCCTGGTGCGGATCCCCGAGGCCGAGTACTCCTCGGTGTCGGACGTCCTCGGCGTGCTCTCCGCGGTGCTCACCGGCCGCCCCCTCCCCGTCACCCCGGCCATGCGCGGTCCGGTCCCGGCGGGCGCCGCGCGACCGGGCGCCCCGGTCGTCCGCCCCGGGACGCCCGCCCGGGTCCCGCACCGCGCGCTCGCGGCCCGGCGCCCGCGGATGCCGCGCCCGGCGTAGCCGGCTCACGGGGACGCCGTCCACCTCCGCCCGATCGTCTCGAACGGCACGTCCACCGGATCCCCTCCGCCGACGAGCTCGTCCAGGCGCTCCCGGGCGGCCCGGAACACCGCGTCCTGCGCGGCCGCGTCGAGCTCGAGGACCCCGCTGTAGGTGCACACCATCCCGGCGACCTCGTCCCGGGTCATCCGCCGGGACCAGGAGACACACACCGGCTCGGGGGTGTCGTCGACGAAGCCGAAGCCACCGGGCAGGGCGAACTCCAGGCCCCGCCGGGTCGGCGGTCGTGCGCCGTCGGCGGCCGTCCGACCGACCCCGCGCACCTCGGCGACCCACGGCACGGTCGGGTCCGGGCGACTCCAGAGCAGGCCCAGGGTCCCGCCGGGGCGCAGCACCCGGGCGATCTCCGCGGTGGCGGCCTGCTCGTCGAACCAGTGCCAGGCCGACGAGGCGACGACCGCGTCGACGCTCGCGTCCGCGAGCGGCAGGTGCTCCGCCACGGCGCACGCGGCGGTCGCACCGGTGACCCGGGCGAGCATGCGCCGGTCGGGCTCGACCGCCACGACGACCGGTGCGTCCGCGCGCGCGAGGATTGCGCGGGTCACGAGCCCGGTCCCCGCGGCGAGGTCGACGACCGTGCGGGCGGTGGCCGGCAGCACGCGGTCCAGGGCGTCGGGGTGGGGCCCGGGACGCAGCCGGTCGTAGTCCGCGGCACGGGTGCCGAAGGTCGTCGCGCGGGGCACCGGCCCACGGTAGGCCCGACTCCGGGGCCGCGGAATCCAGCGGCGCGCGACGTCCCGTTCGTCCTAGCCTCGCGGTCGTGACGACGACCGGCCGCGCCCCGCGGCTCCCCCGGGCGGTCCGGCCGCTGCGGCATCGCAGCTACCGGTGGCTCGCCGGCACGCTGGCCTGCTCCGTGCTCGCCGAGGGCCTGTGGGTGGTCGCGCTCGTCTGGCAGGTGGTGGCGCTCGGCGGCGGCCCGACCCAGTTGTCGCTGGTCAGCGGTGCCCTTGCGGTGGGCGTGCTCGTCACCGCCCTGCCCGGCGGCGTGATCGCCGACCGGGTGTCGCCCCGGCGGGTCCTCGTCCTGGTGGCGGTGCTGCAGACCGCCGCGGTCGCCGCCGTCGCCGTGCTGTCGTCGACCGGTCTGCTCGGGATGGTCGCGCTGGGGGCCGCGGCGCTGGCGATCGGTATCGCGGGCGGCCTGATGTTCCCCGCCTACTCGGCCCTCGTGCCGCGGCTCGTCCCGCCCGACGAGCTGCAGGCGGTGAACGGGCTCGAGGGCGTGCTCCGCCCCGCCCTGCTCAACGCCCTCGGGCCGGCGGTGGCCGGGGTCGTCGTGGCCGCCGCGGGCCCCGCGCCCGCCATGGCCGCCGTCGCCGTGGCCTCCGCGGGAGCGCTCGGGTGTGCGGTCGGGCTGCCCCGCTTGGCCGCCGTCGAACGCGCGTCGGCCGAGGCCGCGTCCCCGCTCGGCGACCTGCGCGAGGGGTTCCGCTACATGGTCCGCACCCGGTGGCTGCTGGTCACCCTGCTGTTCGCCTCGGCGATGATCCTCGTGGTGCTCGGGCCGATGGAGGTGCTCGTCCCGTTCGCGGTCAAGGACCGCGCCGGAGGTGGGCCGGGCGAGCACGCCCTCGTCCTGGCGATGTTCGGCCTGGGCGGCGCCCTCGGCTCGTTCCTCGCGGGCTCGGTCCGACTGCCCCGCCGCTATCTCACGGCGATGATCGCGATGTGGTCCGTGGGCTGCGTGCCGATGGTCGTGTTCGGGCTCGCCGACTCCCTGGTACCGATGGCGCTGGCCGCTGTGGCCGTCGGGGTCCTCTTCAACGCCCCGCAGGTCTTCTGGGGCACCCTGCTCCAACGCCGGGTCCCGCCGCACCTGCTCGGGCGGGTGTCGAGCCTGGACTTCTTCGTCTCGCTGTCGTTCATGCCGGTCTCGATGGCCCTGGCCGGGCCGGTCAGCGCCGTCGCCGGCCTGACCCCGGTCTTCCTCGTCGCCGGCCTCGCACCGCTGCTGATCGGCGCGGTCGCGCTGGGCCTCGGGCGGCTCGGTCCCGACGAGCTGGCCCACCCGATGGACGCGGCCGACCCGGCCGGCCCGGGCGAGACCGAGCCCACCGGGCCGACCGACGACGCCGGGGTCAGCTCGTCGGGCTCGTGAGGTCGTAGACGGTCCGACCGCCGACGGTCGTCGCCGTGTAGTGCTCCGCCACCCACGCCGCGATCTGCGAACCGACGGAATCGGAGCCGCCCTGGCCGCCCCGGTCGCCGGACCCGACGAACCAGTGGACGTCGCCCGCGGCGACCATCGCCTGGAACTCCGCCAGGGTCGGCGCGGCATCGGTGCCGCTCCAGCCGCCGATCGCCATGACGGCGGTGTCCGAGGCGAGCTCCAGCGACGCCGCACCCTGCGACCCGACGACCGCCGCCGACCAGGTGGTGCCCGCGTCCCGGAGCAGGGCCGTGAGCTCGGTGGACGTGGTGGTCGTGCCGCCCGGTCCGCCGCCCTGGCCGCCGCCCGGCGGGGTGCCCGGCTGCGATCCGGACGGCGGCGCCCCGGCGCCGCCCGGGCCGCCCTGCCCGCTCCGGTCCGCGGACCCGGACGTCGGGCCGGCGGACACGATCGACCCGGAGTGGGTGGTCGCGGCCGTGTCCACCGCGTAGGCCACCGAGCCGCCGGCGCCGGCGAGCACCGACCCGACCAGCAGCACCGGCAGGGCGCGGCGGGCCCACGCGCGCCGACCGACCGCTCCGACCAGCAGCCCGACGACCGCGACGGTGCCGGCGATCGCCACCACCCACCGCAGCCACGGCAGGAACTCCGGGGTGCGGCGCAGGAGCACGACGCTCCACGCCGTGGTCGCGGCGAGGGCGACCACCAGGCTCAGGCGAGCGGTGAGCAGCTCGCGGCGGCGCCACAGCAGGGCACCGCCGACGGCCAGCGTCCCGGCCAGGCCGGGTGCCATCGCCACGGCGTAGTAGGCGTGCACCGTGCCGCTCATGACGCTGAACACCAGGGCGTGCACCAGCAACCAGCCGCCCCACAGGACCAGCGCGGCGCGCGCGCGGTCGGTCCGGGCCGCCCGGCGGGTCAGCCACAGCCCCGCCGCGAGCAGGACCAGCGCCGCCGGCAGCAGCCAGCTGATCTGCCCCCCGAACGACTCGTTGAACATCCGGGTGATGCCGGCCGACCCGCCGAAGCCGGTGTTGCCCGAGCCGCCGCCGGGGCCACCGCTGCCGCCTCCGCCGTTGCCCTCGCCGCCGAGGAGGCGGCCGAGCCCGTTGTAGCCGAGGACGAGGTCGAGGAACGAGTCGTCGGTCGAGCCGCCGATGTACGGGCGGTCCGAGGCCGGCCAGAGGTCGACCAGCAGCACGTACCAGCCGACCGAGACGACCATCGCCCCGAGCCCGACGGCGAGCATCGCGAGGCGGCGGCGCCAGGTCACGGCCGCGGCGAGCGCGATCACGACGGCGAGCGCGGGCAGCACCAACCAGGCCTGCAGCATCTTCGTCAGGAAGCCCAGGCCGAGCAGGGCGCCGGTGGCCGCGGTCCACCACAGGCCGGCGCGGCGGTGCGCGACGTCGATCGCGCGGACGGCCGCGTACGCGGCCGCCGTCATGCAGAGCACGAGCAACGCGTCGGGGTTGTCGAAGCGGAACATCAGGACCGCGACCGGGGTGAGCGCGAGCAGGGCCCCGGCGAGCAGACCCGCTCCCGGACCGGCCCAGCGGCGGACCGCCGCACGCAGCAGGGCGACCGACCCCACGCCCATGAGGGCCTGCGGGACGAGCAACGACCACGCGCTGAACCCGAACAGGCGCGCAGACAGCCCCATGACCCACAGCGCCGCCGGCGGCTTGTCCACCGTGATGAAGTTCGACGCGTCCAGCGAGCCGAACAGCCACGCCTTCCACGACTGCGTGCCCGCCTGCACGGCCGCGGCGTAGAACTCGTTGGCGTTCCCGCTCGAGCCCAGGTCCCACAGGTAGAGCACGGCGGTACCCAGGAGCAGGACGAGCAGCAGGGGCCGCTCCCAGACCGGAGCGGCGAGCCGGGCGGCGAGTGCGTGACGCCCCGGTGCGGCGGGCGCCCGCCGGGGTGCGGGCCCGGCGCGGAGGTGGGTCGTCGTCATGGTGTCGACCCTGCTGGCCCGGGATGTCCGGTCCCTGGGTCGACGTTGTGTGCCTGCTGTGCGGAGCTGGATCGGTCGAGAAGGCGCCCTCGGGGGCGAGTGCGACGTGGGGCAGGTCGAGGGTCCCCTGGTCCTGCCTCATGTCGCATTCGCCGCGGCGGATCGGCCCCCCGAATGAGGCCGGAGGTGATCGACATGAGCGGACGGTGAGGCCGCGGAGGCAATAGTTGCCGGGAAACCGGCGACGTCACGGTGACGACGGTGCGATTTGTGGGAACCATGGTGCGGTGAGCGGATCCACGAACGGGCGGCGACGCGTGCGCCTGTTCCTTCGGAGCCTGGTGGTCGTCGTGTCGGCGGCCGTCGTTGCGCTCTCGGCGTTCGCCTGGGTCCAGGTTCGCCAACTGGATCGATCCACCGCGTCGGCGTCGGTCATCCAGCAGCCGGTTGCGGCGCCGCCCACGGCCGAGCAGAACATCCTGCTCCTCGGGGTGGACAGCCGCACCGACCCGCAGGGCAACCCGCTCCCGCCGGCCCTCCTCGACGCCCTGCACGCGGGCGACACCGGCGACGGCGGGGACACGGCGGACTCCATCACCGTCGTGCACGTCCCCGCCGGGGGCGGCCGCGCCACCGCGATCTCGATCCCGCGCGACTCCTACGTGCAGCTCGCGGACGACTTCGGCAAGCACAAGATCAACTCGGCGTACTCCCGGGCGGCGGCCTTCACCACCGACACGCTGACCGAGGGCACGGCCGGCGGTGCGGCCACGTCGCCCTTCGCCCCGGACGCCGGCCCGACCGCGTCGCCGGACGACCCGGCGGTCCGCCGCGCCGCGATGCAGGCGGGCGCCCGCCTGACGATCGAGACCGTCGAGCAGCTCACCGGCCTGCCCATCACGCACTACGCCTCGGTGAACCTCGCGGGTTTCGCCGACGTCAGCCAGGCCCTCGGCGGCGTGCCTGTCTGCCTGCGTGCACCGGTCGACGACCCGTACTCGGGACTGCGCCTGCCCGCCGGGCCCCAGGAGGTGTCCGGGGCCCAGGCCCTCGCCTTCGTGCGCCAGCGCCACGGCCTGCCCGGCGGCGACCTCGACCGCATCACCCGCCAGCAGACCTTCCTGGCGAGCGCCACCCGGGAGCTGCTCTCGGCCGGGACGCTCGCGAACCCGTTCGCCCTCGACCGGCTCTCCGGGACCCTCGCCCGCTCGGTGACCCTCGACGACCGCTGGAACGTGCTCTCGTTCGCCGGGCAGATGCAGGGGCTGTCGGCCGGGGCGGTCACGTTCCGGACGATCCCGACCGGCGATCCCTACCTCCAGACCGGCTCGGACGGCACGGCCGTGGAGGTCGACCCGACCCAGGTCCGCCAGTTCGTGGACGACTCGATCGCCGTCGACGCCGGTGAGCGTCTCCCGGCCCCGCAGCCCATCGGCTGGTCCGACGCGGCGCGCACGCACGCCGCCGAGGTCGGGGACGAGGAGGAGACCCTGAAGGCCGCACCGACCTCCGCGACGACCCCGGCCGCCGCGCCCGCCCCCGTCACCCCGCCGATCACCGCGGCCGCCCCGGGGTGCATCAACTGACCCCTGGCGTGTCGGCCGTCACGCTGGTGCGATGGCGGGCGTGCAGACGCGGATCGACCTGAACGCCGACGCCGGCGAGAGCCTCGGGCTGTGGAAGCTCGGCCACGACTCGGCGCTGATGGAGCACGTGACGTCGGTGAACGTCGCGTGCGGCTTCCACGCGAGCGACCCGGTGACGATGCGCGAGTCGGTGCGCACCGCCGCCGCGACGGACACCGCGATCGGCGCCCACCCGGGGTTGCCGGACCTCGTCGGGTTCGGCCGGCGCCGGATGGCCCTGCGGCCGGACGAGGCGGCGCAGATCGTGCTGTACCAGGTCGGGGCGCTGCAGGCGACGGCCGCGGCGGAGGGCGCCGAGGTGGTGCACGTCAAGCCGCACGGCGCGCTCTACGGCATGGCGCTGACCGACGACGCGATCACGACGGCGATCACCGAGGCGGTCCTGCGGCTCGATCCCGACCTGATGTTGTTCTGGCTCGCCGGGCCCACCGCCGACCTCGCCCGGTCCCTCGGCGCCAAGGTGGCCCGCGAGGGGTTCGCCGACCTGGACTACGACGACGACGCGCGCATCATCGTCGAGCCCGCCCCGCTGGCGAAGGACCCGGCGAAGGTCGCGCAGCAGGCGGTCGACCTGCTCGAGGGCCACGTGACCTCGACGTCGGGGAAGCACCTGGACGTCGAGGTCGACACCATCTGCCTGCACGGCGACCGGCCGAATGCGCCCGACATCTGCGCCGCGATCGTCGCCCGGTTCGACGAGCTCGGGGTGGAGCGGGTGCCGGCGCTTCAGCTGCTCTGAGCCAGGAACGCCTCCAGCGTCGTGATGTCGTGATCGCCGGCCACCAGCGCCGGCTCGTCGACCAGACGTCGGTGCAGCCCGAGCGTCGTGGGGACGCCCTCCACCCGGTACTCCGCGAGGGCGCGTCGGGCCCGGGCCAGGGCGGTGGCCCGGTCCGGTCCCCAGACGGCGAGCTTCGCGACCATCGAGTCGTAGAACGGCGGGATCACGTCCCCGACGGCGAGCGCGGTGTCCACCCGGACCCCCGGCCCGCCCGGCAGCTCCAGCGCAGTGATCTCGCCGGGGGAGGGGAGGAAGTCCTCGTCGGGGTCCTCGGCGTTCACCCGGAACTCGACCGCCGCACCGCGCACGACGACGTCGGACTGGTCCACCGACAGGGCCTCGCCACCCGCGATCCGCAGCTGCTCGGCCACCAGGTCCACCCCGGTGACCAGCTCGGAGACGGGGTGCTCGACCTGGATGCGGGTGTTCATCTCGATGAAGAAGAACTCCCCGTCCTCCACGAGGAACTCGACCGTGCCCGCTCCGACGTAGCCGACCTCCCGCGCGAGGTCGGCGGCCGCGGTGCAGATCCGCTCGCGCAGCGCCGGGTCCAGCCCGGGCGCGGGCGCCTCCTCCAGGAGCTTCTGCCGCCGTCGTTGCAGCGAGCAGTCCCGCTCGCCGACGTGCACCACGTTCCCGTGCGTGTCGGCCAGCACCTGTACCTCGATGTGCTTCGGGTGCTGCAGCGCCCGCTCGACGTAGACCGCGTCCGACCCGAACGCCGAGGACGCCTCGCGGCGCGCCTCGTCGACGACCCGGCGCAGCTCGTCGTCGTCGCCCGCGGGTCGGATGCCCCGCCCGCCGCCGCCGGCGGAGGCCTTGACCAGCACCGGGTAGCCGACCTCCGCGGCGGCCGCCACGGCCTCGTCGGTCGACGTGACGACGCCGCTCCCGGGCACCACCGGGACCCCCGCCGCCTCCGCCGTCGCCCGCGCCGTCGCCTTGTCGCCCATCCGTTCGATGACGTCGCCGGACGGGCCGACCCACGTGACCCCGGCGTCCGCCACCGCGCGGGCGAACCCGGCGTTCTCCGAGAGGAACCCGTAGCCCGGGTGGACCGCGTCGGCGCCGGAGGACCGGACCGCCCCGAGCAGCGCCTCGACGTTCAGGTAGCTCTTCGACGCGGACGACTTCCCGAGGTGCACGGCGGCGTCGGCGTGCCGGACGTGCGCCGCCGACGCGTCCGCGTCGGAGTACACGGCCACGGCCCGCAGCCCGAGGTCGCGGCACGCCCGGATCACGCGCAGGGCGATCTCGCCGCGGTTGGCGACCAGCACCGAGCGGACACCACTGGTCGAGCTCACGTGTCGATCTCCACCAGCTCCTGGCCGATCGTCACCTCGTCCTCGTTCTCCACGTGCCACCGGGAGATCGTCCCGGCGGCGTCCGCGGTCACCTCGCGGAACGTCTTCATGACCTCGATGAGGCCGATGACGTCGCCCTCGGCGACCGTCGCCCCGTCGGCGACGTAGGGCTCGGCGTCCGGGGAGGGCCGGCGGTAGAAGACCCCGGGGGTCCGGGCGGCGATGGTGTGTCCCACGGTGTGCTCTCCTCAGCTCAGGGCGGACCGGATGCGCTCGAGCTGCGCGGTGCGGTCGCGGCGGATGGCCAGCGCCTCGTCGAGCTCGACGGGGACGAAGCGGGTGCGGTCCCCGGTCTTGGTCTGGGCGAGCCGGTCGCGGTCGACCGAGACGACCGTGCCCAGGGTCGCGTAGCCGCCGCCGGTGACGGCGTCCTGGAGCAGCACGATCGGTTCCACGCCGCCCGGCACCTGCACCGAGCCGACGGGGTAGCCGCAGTCGGTGACGTTCGCCGGGTCGCTGCCCGCCCCGAACGGCTGCTCGCGGGGCACGAACTCCAGCTCGGCGCCGCGGTAGCGGTAGCCCACCCGGTTCGCGTCCGGGGTCACCTTCCACGCGGTGTCGGTGAACCGCTCCAGGCTCTCCGGGGTGAGCCGGTAGCTGTGCAGCCCGACCAGCAGCCGCAGCTCGGCCACCTCGGGATAGGTCGGGACGTCCTCGTCGCCCAGCCGCCGTCCGGCCCGCGGCGCGACAGCGTCGTCGCCCAGGGCCAGCTCGTCGCCCTCGGCGACGCCGCGGCCGCCGAAGCCGCCCATGCCGACGAGCGTGTAGGTCGAGCGGCTGCCGTAGACCCTCGGCACGTCGATCCCGCCCGCGACCGCGACGTACGGCCGCGCCCCGCCCGCGAGCTGTCCGAAGGCGAGCGTCTGGCCCGCGCGCACGGCGACCGACTCCCACAGCGGGAGCGGCTCGCCGTCCAGCGTCGCCGGGATGTCCGCGCCCGTCACCGCGATGACGGTGTCCTCGGTGAACTCCAGCGTAGGCCCGAGGTAGACCGCCTCCAGGCCGGCGGCGCCGGGCGCGTTACCGACCAGCGCGTTGCCCACGTGGTAGGCGAACGAGTCCAGCGCGCCCGACGGCGGGAAGCCGATCGCGTAGTGGCCGAAGCGGCCGGTGTCCTGGACGGTGGTCTCGAGGCCGGGGTCGTGCACGAGGATGCTCATCGGTAGAGGGCCTCCAGCATCGCGGCGTTCGTCCCGTCGGGGTCGGCGAGGAAGCGGCTCGGTGAGAACTCCACCGACGCGGTGCGGTACCGCCACTGCTTCGCCGCGACCTGCTCGCGGACCTCGTCGTACCCGGCCTCGTCGACCCGGCGGAAGTTGATGACGTCGCCGTGGCGGAAGAACACCACGGAGTCCTGCTCGGCGAAGTCCGGCTGCTCCATCGCGGCGTCGAAGATCGGGGCCGGGGCGGAGCCGAAGAGCTGGTAGCCGCCGGCGCCCTTGACCGGGTAGATGACCGCGAACGCCCCGCCGAACCCGAACGCGCGCTCCGGGGTCTCGGTGCGCGGCCGGACGTACTTGGGCACCTCGACCTGGCGCTCCCGCGGCACGAGCTGGAAGCACCACGGCAGGCCGGGGACGAAGCCCATCATCGTCACCAGGTACGGCGAGGACGCCAGGGCGTCGACGAAGGCGTCGGTGGTGTCGTAGCCGTTGATCCGGGCGCCGTAGTCCAGGTCGGTGCCCGTCGGGTCCTGGTGGCGGTCCCGGAACTTCATCAGGACCTCGTGGGTCCACGGGTCGTTCAGCATGATCGGCACGTCGACGATGCGGGTGTCGACCGTGAAGTCGTCGTCGCCCGCGCCCACCTCGGACTCGATCCGCTGCAGCTCGCGGACCAGGTCGCGGGGGTGGATGCGGTCCGGGTCGACCCGCACCATGTACGACGCGTTCGACGGGCAGATCTCCTCGACGCCGTCGATCGCCTCGGCCGCGAGCTGCCGGGTGATCGCCAACGACGTGAAGTGCGCCGGCAGGCTCATCGCCGCGTCGATCTCGACGTAGACGAACTCGTCGCCCCCGTGGTCGTAGCGGGTCTCCATCACGCCACCGTCGCCTTCGGAGTGGTCTGCGTGTGCAGGGCGCGCCAGACCCGCTGCGGTGTCACCGGCATGTCGAGGTGGGTCACGCCGCGGGCGGTCAGGGCGTCGATGACGGCGTTCACGACGGCGGGTGAGCTCCCGATCGCCCCGGACTCCCCGATCCCCTTCGCCCCGAGCGGGTTCGTCGGCGAGAGGGTCACCCGCTGCTCGAGGTCGAAGCCCGGCAGGTCGCTCGCGGCCGGCACCGCGTAGTCGGCGAGCGTCGCCGTCGTCGGCTGGCCGGCCTCGTCGTAGGTGGCGTGCTCGTAGAGGGCCTGCGCGATGCCCTGGGCGATCCCGCCGTGCAGCTGCCCGTCGACGATCGTCGGGTTGACGATCCGGCCGCAGTCGTCGACGGCGACGAAGCGCCGCACCGTCGTGAAGCCGGTCTCGGTGTCCACCTCGACGACGCAGACGTGGGTGCCGAACGGCCACGTGAAGTTCGGCGGGTCGAAGTGGTGGTCGGCGGTGAGGTTGGGCTCCATGCCCTCGGGCAGGTCGGCGGCGAGCGAGGCCGCGCCCGCGACCTCCTGGATGGTGATCCCGCCGCCCCCCGTGCCGCGGACCGAGAAGGTCCCGTCGCGGAACTCCACGTCGGACGCGTCGGCCTCCAGCAGGTGCGCGGCGAGCAGCGTCGCCTTCGCGACGACCTTCTCCGCCGCGCCGAACACCGCGCTGCCCCCGACCGCGAGGCTGCGCGACCCGTAGGTGTCCCGCCCGAACGGCGCGATCATCGTGTCCGAGTGCAGGACCTCGACGTCGGCGGGGTCGATGCCGAGCGAGTCCGCGGTGATCTGCGCCCACGCCGTCTCGTGGCCCTGCCCGTGCGGGCTGGTGCCGGTGACCACCTCGGCCCGACCCGCCGTCGTCATGCGGACCGTGGCGGCCTCCCAGCCGCCGGACTGCAGCCGCACCCCGGCGGCGACCTTCGACGGGGAGAGCCCGCCGGACTCGGTGAAGTTCCCGATCCCGATGCCGAGCTCGACGTGGTCGCCCTCCGCGCGGCGCCGGGCCTGCTCCGCGCGCAGCCCCTCGTAGTCGACGAGCTCCATCGCGCGGCGCATGCACGGCTCGTAGTCCCCCGAGTCGTACATGACCCCGGAGGGCACCGTGCGCGGCTCGTCGAACGGCGGGTGCAGGTTGCGCAACCGCAGCTCGGCCGGGTCCATCTCCAGGGCGCGGGCGAGGTCGTCGAGGATCCGCTCGTGGGCGTAGGCCGCCTCGGACCGGCCGGCGCCGCGGTAGGCGTCGGTGGGCGTGAGGTTGGTGAACACGCCGCGGCACTCGAAGTCGTAGGCGCCGAAGTCGTAGAGCCCGCAGTAGGTGAAGGCGCCGAAGACCGCGATACCCGGCGTCAGGAGCTGCAGGTAGGCGCCCATGTCGGCGAGCAGCCGGATCCGCATGCCGAGGATGCGGCCGTCGCGCGTCGCGCCCACCGTCATGTGCTGGACCTGCCCGCGCCCGTGCGTGGTGGCCACGTGGTGCTCGGAGCGGGTCTCGGTCCACTTCACCGGCTTGCGGAGCCGCCGCGCCAGCACCAGCGCGAGCGCCTCCTCGGCGTACACGTTGAGCTTCGCGCCGAAGCCGCCGCCGACGTCCGGCGCGACCACCCGCAGCTTCGTGTCCGAGACGCCGCAGATCGCGGCGAGGATGTCACGGACGAAGTGCGGGACCTGGGTCGAGGTGTGCAGCGTGAAGCCGCCGCCGTAGGGGTCCGGGGTGACGACGACGGCCCGGGGCTCCATCGGGGAGGCGAGCACCCGCTGCTGGACGTAGCGCCCCTCGACCACGACGTCGGCCCGCGCGAGGGCGTCGTCGACGTCGCCGACCGCGAGCGGCCAGGTGTAGCAGTGGTTCGTCCCGAACTGCTCGTGCACCAGCGGCGAGCCCGGCTCGAGCGCCGCCTCGATGTCGACGACCGCCGGCAGCTCCTCGTAGTCCACGACGACGAGCTCGCTCGCGTCGCGGGCGGCCGCGGCGGAGGTCGCGACGACGACCGCGACCCCGTCCCCGACGTGGTTGACCTCGTCGACGGCCAGGGGCGGGTGGTCGGGCACCAGGATGTCCTCGGTGACCGGCCAGCCGCACGGGATGCCGGCCGCGAACTCGGAGCGCAGGTCGGCGCCGGTGAACACCGCGACGACCCCCGGGTGCTCGCTGGCGGCGGCGGCGTCGACGCCGGTGATCCGGCCGTGCGCGATGTCGCTGCGGACCACGGCGAGGTGGACGACGCCCGGCGGCGAGATGTCGTCGGTCCAGGTGCCGCGTCCGGTGATCAGCGCCTCGTCCTCGCGCCGCGGCAGGCTCTGTCCGACGAAGGGTGTTCTCGTCTCGGTCACGCGCGCTCCCCGACCGGTCGGGATCAGTGGTGGTGGTGATCACACTGGCGCGGATGTCCGGTTCAGTCCAGCCCTGCCGTCGGCGCCTCCGACGTGCTACGAGCGCGGTCCCGGCGCGGGAGGGCCACGAGGACGGCCACGGCCAGGAGGATCTCGAGGAGGAACGCCCCCTGCTGCCCGACGGCGTCCAGGACCGGGAAGTGCTCCAGGTGCAGCGTGTGGAACACCGCGTGCGGCACCGCGAAGACCAGGAACGAGACGACCGCGGCGATCACCAGCCGGCGTCCCGGCCACCACGCCGCGAACGCCAGCACCACACCGAGGGCGAGCGTGCCGGCGCCGTGGTCGCGCACGAGGTGCTCGTTGTACGGCGGGAGGAGCGCGACCCACGGCGTCCCGCCGTAGGGGAACCGGTCGTAGAACCCTTGCGGAGCCAGGAGGGCCCAGACTCCGATGACACCCTGGAGCGCGGCGAGGACGGCCAGCAGGACACGGGCGGTCACGGCCGGACCTCGCTCCGGGCGGCGAGGAACTGCTCGAACGTGACGATGCCGTCGGGGTGCTCCGGGGCGAGGTTCGCGCCCGAGCGGAAGCCGCGGACGACCGCCCCGGGCAGGCGGAGGGGGACCACCGGGCGGCGCCGGCCGGTGGCCCGGGCCCAGGTGCGCGCCAGGTCGGCCATCGACCGGACCTCGGGCCCGCCGAGGTCGTCGACGCGCCCCCGCGGCGGCCCGGCCGCCAGTGCGGCCAGGCGGCCGGCGACGTCGGCGACGGCGACCGGCTGGAAGGACACGCCGGAGAGCGCCGGCAGGACGCCGACCCGGGCCGTCGTGGCGAACAGCTGTGCGAGCAGGTCGTGGAACTGGGTCGCCCGCAGGATCGTCCACGGCAGCCCCGATCCTTCGACGAGCCGCTCGCTGCGGACCTTCTGCTCGTAGTAGCCCAGCGGGATGCGATCGGTGCCGACGATCGAGACGTGGACCAGGTGCCCGATTCCCGCGCGGCGCGCGGCCTCGACCACCTCCGCGGTGGCCTGCGCGTCGTGCTTCGGCCGGCTCGCGAGGTGCACCACGACCAACGTCCCGGCCATGGCCGCGTCGAGGCCCTCCCCGGTCTCCAGGTCCCCGACGACGCGCCCCGGTCCGGCGTGCCGGCTCAGCACCCGCGGGTCGTCGAGCAGCGGGACGAGGGCGCGGCCGAGCGTCCCCGTCCCTCCGGTCACCAGCACGGTCATGGCGTCCTCCTCGTCGGGGCGCCCGCGTGGCACCCGTCAGGACCCTCGACCGGACAGCTCCGGCGAACGTGACACCTGCCCGGCGAGGAAGGCGAGCTTGTCGGGGTTGCGGTGGATGCGGACGGCGGTGACGCGACCGTCGAGGGTCTCCACGCACACGACGCCCACCAGCGTCCCGTCGACGAACGCGAGCAGGGCCGGTGCGCCGTTGACCTCGGCGGCGATCCCGGTGCCCCGGAACCGCGACGGAGCGAGGACACCGATCAGGAAGCGCGCCACGGCGTCGCGGCCGACCACCGGGCGGCGGGCCGCGCTGACCTTCCCGCCGCCGTCGGAGACGACGGTGACGCCGTCGGCGAGCAGCTCCTCGAGCGCGGCGATCTCGCCGTCGCGGGCGGCCGCGACGAAGCGGGCCAGCAGCGGGCCGACGTCGACCGCGGTCTGCACGGTCGGCACGGTCGCCAGGTGGCGCCGGGCGCGGGTGTGCAGCTGCCGGGAGGCGGTCTCGCTGACCTCGAGGACCGCGGCGACCTCGGCGTGGCTGTGCCCGAACGCCTCGCGCAGGACGTAGACGGCGCGTTCGGCCGGGGTGAGCCGTTCGAGGGTGGTGAGCAGGGCCAACGACACCGACTCGCGCTCCTCGACCGCGGCGGCCGGACCGGTCGCAGGGTCCGTGGTGAGGATCGGCTCGGGCAGCCAGGGACCGACGTAGGTCTCGCGGCGCTTCCGGGCCGAGTCCAGCAGGTTCAGGCAGAGCCGGGTGACCGCCGTGGTCAACCAGGCGGCGGGGTTGTCGACGGTGCCGTGGTGGCCGGCCCAGCGCAGCCAGGCGTCCTGCACCACGTCCTCCGCGTCGTGGGCGGAGCCGAGCATCCGGTACGCCAGGCCGAACAGCAGCGGGCGGTGCCGGGTGAAGGTGGCGGCGTCCGTCGTCACGGGCTCATCCTGCCCAGCCGACCCCGCACGACGTCGAATGACGAACGGGCCGTTCGTCACGGAAGATCGTGACGAACGGCCCGCTCGTGCGTCCGGGGTCAGCTGGACGGAGCGCGCTCCGACCCTAGGGTGACGGGCACCTGGCGCGGGGCGGCGTTGCCCGACTGCACGGTCACCGTGACCTGGCTGCCCGGCTCCTGGGAGCGGACCGCCGCGACCAGCGCGTCGCCGTCGTCGATGACCCGGTCGTTCAATCTCGTGACCACGTCGCCGGGAGCGAGGCCGGCGGAGGCCGCCGGGCCGCCGGGGGAGACGGTCCCGAGCGTCGCGCCGGTCTCGGTGCTGCCCTGCGGCGTCTGGGCGATCCCGACGCCCATCACGGCCTGGGTGGCGAACCCCTGCTGGGCGAGCTGGTCGCCGATGCGCTTGGCCTGGTCGATCGGGATGGCGAACCCGAGGCCGATCGAGCCGCCCTGCTGCCCGCCGCCGGAGGACCCGCCCAGCGTCGCGATCGAGGACGTGATGCCGACGACGCGGCCCTGCATGTCGACCAGCGCGCCGCCCGAGTTGCCGGGGTTGATCGCGGCGTCGGTCTGGATGGCGTCGGTGACGGTGGCCTGGCCGGAGCCCTCGCCACCGGCGACGACCGGCCGGTTCAGCGCGGAGACGATGCCGGTGGTCACCGTGCCGGAGAGGCCCAGCGGCGAGCCGACCGCGACCACGCCCGCGCCGACCTGCAGCTGCGAGGAGTCACCGAGCTCGACCGGGGTCAGCCCGGAGACGCCGACCGCGCGGACGACCGCGAGGTCCGCGGTCGCGTCCGTGCCCACGACCTGCACCTGCGCCGTCCGCCCGTCCTGGAACACCGCCTGCAGCGCCGGCGCGGCCTGCTGCTGCGGCTGGGCGCCCCCGAGGAGCCCGCCGAGCCCGCCCGACGACGGCTGCTGCGACTGCCCGGCCTCCAGCACGTGGGCGTTCGTCAGGATGAGCCCGTCGGGGGAGATGACGATGCCGGAACCCTCGCCGGAGGCGCCGCGCAGCTGCACGACGCTCGGCAGGACCTTCTGGGCGACGGCCTCGACCGACCCGGCCGGCGCGGCCGCGGACGGCGACGACGAGTCCGAGCTGCCGGAGAGCACCGAGGTGCCCGAGCCGCTGCCCGCGGATGCCGCCTCGTACCCGACGGCGCCGCCGATCCCGCCCGCGACGAGCAGGGCTGCGAGGGCCGCCGCCGCCAGGACGACCGGGCTGCGACGACGGCGTCCGCCGCCCCCGCTCCCGTCGCCGCCGGAACCGCCGGTGGGCCACTGGTTCGTCGGCGGGGGCGGACCGGCCGGGGTGCCGGGCTGCCAGTTCTGTTCGGTGGGCTGGTTCCACGCGCCGGACGGGTGCTGCTCGGACCGCGGCATCGTCGCGGTGCCGCCGGGATTGGTGGGCGGGGCGTCGTAGCGCACTCCGGTCCCGGCGGACCCGTCACGCGGGGCCGGGCCGGCGGAGTGGGCGGGCTCGCCGGACTGCGGGGTCCGGGCGAACGGGTCCTGGTCGGTCATGGAAGCCAGAGTTCCCACGTCGGCTGTGCGCTCACTGTGGACGGGGCGTCGAAGTTCCTGAGAGACACGGATCACGGCGCGCCCGAAGCGGACACGGCGGGACACAGCTCGCGCACAGCTCGCCTCCAGCCCCCGGACATGCCTGCTCCCGACGCTGGTCGCTGTGCACAGGACGATCACAGGCGAGGCCCACCGATCGTCCACGTCCGGCTCCGACGGTGAGGACATGACCGCGACGCTGACCCCTCAGGCTCTCCCCCGACCCGCCGTCGAGACCCTGCCCGGCGCACCCGTGCTCGACGTCGTCGTCCCCGTCTTCAACGAGGAGCGGGACCTCGGCCCGTGCGTTCAGCGGCTGCACGCCCACCTCACCGCTGCCTTCCCCTACCCCTTCCGGATCACCGTCGCGGACAACGCCTCCACCGACCGCACGCTCGTCGTCGGGAAGGACCTGGCCGCGCGGTTCCCGGAGGTGGAGGTCGTGCACCTCGACCGGAAGGGCCGCGGCCGGGCGCTGCGGGCGGTGTGGTCGGCCTCGGACGCGCCGGTGCTCGCCTACATGGACGTCGACCTCTCGACGGACCTCGCCGCCCTGCTCCCGCTGGTCGCGCCGCTGATCTCCGGCCACTCCGACCTGGCGATCGGGTCGCGGCTCTCGCGGACGTCACGGGTGGTGCGCGGCGCGAAACGCGAGGTCATCTCCCGCTGCTACAACGTCATCCTGCGCGGGACGCTGCGGGCACGGTTCTCCGACGCGCAGTGCGGCTTCAAGGCGATCCGCCGCGACGTCGCGCAGCGGCTTCTCCCGCTGGTGGAGGACACCGGCTGGTTCTTCGACACCGAGCTCCTGGTGCTCGCCGAGCGCTCTGGGCTGCGCATCCACGAGGTGCCGGTGGACTGGGTCGACGACCCGGACTCCCGCGTCGACGTCGTGGCCACCGCAATCGCGGATCTGAAGGGCGTCGCGCGCGTCGGGAAGGCCCTCGCGACGCGAGCGCTGCCGATCGCCCAGCTACGGCGGGAGTTCGGCCGCGGGCCCATCGGCGAGGCCGACGAGGCGGCGGGGGTGGCCACGGGCACGACGGCGCAGATCGTGCGGTTCGCGGCCATCGGCGTCGTCTCGACCCTGGCCTTCCTGCTCCTCTACTCGCTGTTCCGCACCGCCGTGCCCGCGCAGGTGTCGAACCTGCTCGCCCTGGTGATCACCGCCGTCGGCAACACGGCGGCCAACCGTCGCCTCACCTTCGGCATCCGGGGGCGCCGCCACGCGGGCCGCAGCCAGCTCGAGGGGCTCGTCGTGTTCGGGCTGGGTCTGGTCCTGACGTCGGGGTCGCTCGCCCTGCTCGACGTCCTCGCGCCCGGCGCCTCGCACGCCGTCGAGCTGGCCACGCTCGTCGTCGCGAACCTCGTCGCCACCCTCCTCCGCTTCGTGGCCTACCGCGCGTGGGTGTTCCACCCGCGCCGCCAGTCCGCCTGAGCACCCTCCCGGCGTGTCAGCACTGCGGCCTTGCTGACGCTGGACGTCACGAATCCACCTCATACGACCTGCCCACCAGGAGCAGCCACCCGCCATGAGCACCACCCTCGACACACCCCGCCCGGCGGCCGACGAGCCCGTCGTCGCGACCGTCGCCGATCCTCGCTGGGTCCGCCCGACCTTCTGGCTCCTGCTCGTCGCCACCGCGGTGACCTACCTGTGGAACCTCGGCGCCTCGGGCTGGGCCAACTCCTTCTACGCGGCGGCCGTGCAGGCCGGGACGCAGTCGTGGAAGGCCTGGCTGTTCGGCGCGCTCGACGCCCCCGGCCTCATCACCGTCGACAAGCCGCCGGCCTCGCTGTGGGTCATGGCGCTCTCCGGGCGGGTCTTCGGGTTCTCCTCGTGGTCGCTGCTCGTACCCCAGGCGCTCATGGGCGTCGCATCGGTCGCGCTGGTGTACGCGTCGTGTCGACGCTGGTCGGGACCCCGCACCGCGCTCGCGGCGGCGGGCCTGCTGGCCTTCATGCCGGTGGCCGCGCTGATGTTCCGGTTCGACAACCCGGACGCCCTGCTCGTGCTCGGCATGGTCGCGGCGGCGTATGCGACCGTGCGCGCCGTCGACGCCGGGGGGACCCGGGCCGGGACCTGGTGGCTCGTCGTCGCCGGCGTGCTCGTCGGGTTCGGGTTCCTGACGAAGCAGCTGCAGGTGCTGCTCGTCGTCCCCGGTCTCGCGCTGGTGTACCTGCTCGTCGCCGCGACCACGCTGCGGCGTCGGATCGGTGACCTCCTCGCCGCGAGCGTCGCGATCGTGGTGTCGGCCGGCTGGTACGTCGCGCTGGTCGACCTGTGGCCCGCGTCCGACCGGCCCTACGTCGGCGGCTCGACCGACAACTCCCTGCTGCAGCTCGCCCTCGGCTACAACGGGCTCGGTCGCATCCTCGGCAACGAGCGCGGTGGTGGTGGCATGCCCGGCGGTGGCACGCCGGGCGGTGGCATGCCGCCCGGAGCCGGCGGACCGGGTGGACCCGGCGGTCCCGGGGGAGGCGGCTTCGGCGGGTCGCCGAGCCCGTGGCGGATGCTGACCTCGGAGTTCTCGGCCAACGCGTCCTGGCTGCTCCCGGCCGGCGTGGTCCTGCTGGTGGTCGGCCTGTGGTTCGCGAGGCGGGCGCCCCGCACCGACCGGTCCCGCGCCCTGCTGCTGCTCGGCGGGGCGTGGATGGTCGTGCACACGGTCGTGTTCTCCGCGATGAGCGGGATCATCCACCCCTACTACACGGTGGCCCTCGCGCCCGGCGTCGCGATCACCGCGGCCGCCGGGGCATCGATCCTGTGGCGGGCGCGGGCCTCGGTGGCCGCGCGGGTGGTGCTCGCCGTCGTCGTGCTCGGGACCGCCGTCTGGAGCGCGGTCGTCCTCACGCAGGCGGAGTCACTGCTGTGGCTGCGGTGGGTGGTGATCCCGGCCGGCGTGCTGGCCGCCGTCGGACTCCTCCTGCCGAGGCTGACCGCGCGCCGGACCGGAGCGGTCGTCGTGACGACGCTGGCGCTGCTCGGGACCGTCGGCGCCTCCACCGCGCTCGCCGCCGTCACGGCCGCGACCCCGCACCAGGGCTCGATCGTCTCCGCGGGTTCGACCTCCGGCGGACCCGGCGGCGGGATGCGGCGGGACGGCGACGGCGCGCCGACGGGCGGGCGGGCCGGTGGGATGCGGGGAGGCCCGGAGGGCGAGCAGGCGTCCCCGCAGCTCGTGGCGATCCTGCAGGGCGCCGGCACCCGCTGGGCGGCCGCCACGACCGGCGCCATGAGCCAGGCCTCGATCCAGCTCGCGTCCGGGGTGCCGGTGATGGCCCTCGGCGGGTTCAACGGCGGCGACCCGGCCCCGACCCTCGCGCAGTTCCAGGAGTACGTCGCCACCGGCCAGGTCCGGTACTACCTCGAGGGGGGCGGCCCGGGCGGCGGCGGGCCCCACCGGGGCACCGGTCGCGGGACGACGGGGGAGATCGCGACCTGGGTCGCCGCACACTTCACCAAGCTGGACGTGGGCGGGCGCACCGTCTACGACCTGGGCCGGCCGCTCGTCTGAGGAGCGGTGCGAGCCGACGCGGCGGTGTCCTGCCCCCCGGGACGCCGCCGCGTCGGCGTGCCCGCACCGGGAATCCCACAGACGGCGCTCAGGTGACGGCCAGGAACGCGGCGCAGCATCGGTGGCATGAGGTTCTCGCTGCGCCCGGGTCGGCACGCGCAGCCTTCGGTCGGCGCCCCGATGCCCGTCGCGACGACGCCCGACCCGCGGCTGGTCGACGACGCACCCGCGACCGTCGAGGTCGTCGCCTCCCGCGCCACCGCCCGACTGCTCGCCGACGCGGTGCCGGCGGGCTGGCACGTCATGGCCGGCGAGCGCCCCTCGCACCGGCCCGGCATCGACTTCGTCGTCCTGGTCGACCCCGACCCGGACCTGGCGTCGGACGCGCTGGAGCGCGGCGGCGCGGAGGTCGTCGTGCTGCTCGGGCGGCACGCCCCGACCGCTCGCCTGGTCGCGCTGCTCGACGCGGGGGTCTCGATCTGCCTGCGGGAGAGCCCGGCCCGCCTGGTCGCGGGCCACATGGTGGCGCGCCGCCGTCGGGGGCACCCGCCGACTCGTTGACCACCGCTCCGACGGCAGCGGTGGCCCACGGCTGACGTCCGACGTCAGCGGGACACGCTCGCCCACCGGGTCTGCTCCGATCGGTGTAACGCGGACGGGATCTCCGGGCGATGCGCTCCTCGAACGGTCCCCCACCGAGGCGGGACGACGGAGTCGAGGAGTTCACGGTGAGGACTGGCAGGGGGACCCGCTCCGCCGCGGTGCTGATGGCGGGCCTGGTGGGCGCCGCGGTGATCGCGCCGGGTGTCGCGGTGGCGCAGGAGTCGGGCCCGTCCTCGGCGACGTGTGCCGCGCAGGGCCTGGTCTACGACGCCGACGAGCAGGCGTGCGTCTCGCCGGCCGCGAAGGCGGCGCAGGCGGCGGCCGAGGCGCAGACGGCGGCCCGCGCGCGGGTCGCCCAGGCGCAGGAGCAGGCGCGGGCCCGCGTGGCCGAGGCGCAGGAGCAGGCCGCAGCCCGCGTCGCGGCGGCGCGGGAGGCCGCCGCGGCCGCCACCCCGACCACCACCCCGACCACCACCCCCACGACCAGCACCACGACCGACGACGCCGCCACCACGACCACCACCGAGGCCGAGGACGAGGACGCCGCACCGGCCGCCCGGTCCCAGGTCTCGATCGAGGACGCGGCCGCCGCGCTGGAGAACCTCACCGGTGCCGCCCGTCCGGGGCTGCCGATCGACGAGGCGCTGGCCGACCTGCCGAGGGGCAACCTCGACCTCGACGGCGTGACGATCTCCGACTTCCCGGCCTCCGGCTCCTTCGCCAGTCCGAAGGACGCCTGCCTGTACCTGGCCAGCAAGGTCAGCGTCGACGACGCCGACCGCGACGCCGTCGGCACGCAGTTCGCCTCGTTCTGCGGCGCCCTGCCGGACTCCTTCGACCCGGCGACCGGCTACGGCACCCTGCCCGACCTCGTCGCCGCGCTCGACGAGCTGTGCCACCACCTGAAGCACTGGAAGCACCACGACGGCTACCGTCACGGCCGCGACGACGTCAACTGCGACGAGGTCTCCGACGACGAGGCCCAGGCCATCCTGGCGCGCGACCCCTCCGACCCCAACAACCTCGACGCGGACAACGACGGGTACGCCTGCGACTGGGGCGCGGACGACCACGAGGTCGAGGCCGCGAGCTACGAGGGCTACCCCCAGGGCGGCGTGGCGACGGGTGACTCGCTGCCGACCGGTCCGGCCGGCGCCCCGATCGCCCTCGCCGGACTGGCCCTCGCCGGCGTGGCCGGCGCGACCCGCCGTCGGGAAGAGGTCCGATGACCCGCACCCGCTCGCCCTTCCTGATCTGGGTGCTGGCGATCGCCGCCGCGGTGATCACGCTGACGGTGCTCATGACCGGCCCGGGCTCGGCGCGCACCGGCACCAGCACGGTGTCGATGCCCGCCGGCGCGGCCGCCGAGTCGCTGCCCCTGGCCGCCTCGGCGCCGACCGGCATCGAGATCCCGGCGATCGGCCTGACCCGCGACTCGGTGATGAAGCTCGGCTACAACGAGGACCTGTCGCTGCAGGTCCCGCCGGACGCGGCGACCGTCGGCTGGTTCTCCCGAGGGGCCGCGCCCGGGACGAACGGGCCCGCGGTCCTCGCCTCGCACGTGAGCTACCACGGCGTCGAGGGCGGGTTCGCCCACCTCGACGACCTCACCGCGGGCGACGAGATCCTCGTGCACCGGGCCGACGGCTCGTCGGTGGCCTTCGCGGTCGACCGCGTCGAGCAGGCCCCGAAGGACGCGTTCCCGACCGCCCGGGTCTACGGGCCCACCGGCGACGCCCAGATCCGGCTGATCACCTGCGGCGGGCAGTTCGACGCCGACCGGCGCAGCTACGAGGACAACGTCATCGTCTTCGGCCACGCGGTGCGCGCCTGGCGCTGACGTCTCTCCGCGTCCTCTCACCGCATCCTCAGATTCGGCGGGGACCCTGGACGCCATGACCACGCTCGCCACGCGGCCCACCGTCCCGCTGCACCCGGCCGTCCGGCCGCGCGGGGGATGGGCCGCACGCGTCGTGGGCGGGCTCGTGCTGGGGCTGCTCGGGACGGCGCTCACGGTGGCGAGCTGGCTGCTGCTGGTGGACTCCACGACCGGCCGCCGGCTCGACCACGGCGTCATGGTCGCGGTCGAGGACGTGTTCTCGGGCGTCCGCGGCGACGTCCTCGACCTGCTGGGTCTGGTCAGCGTGGCGTCGGTGGGCCTCGCGCTGGTGGTGATCGTCGCGATCGCCCTGTCCCGACGGCGGGTCGGGGCCGCCGTCGCGGCGGTGGTGCTGGTGCTCACCTCGCAGGTGATCACGCAGGGGCTCAAGGCCGTGCTCCCGCGCGAGGGCGCGGGCGAGAACTCGCTGCCCAGCGGCCACGTGACCGTCATCGGCGCACTGGTCGTCGCGACGCTGCTGGTGCTGCCGGCCGCGGCGCGGTACCTGGCGGGCGCGGTCGGGCTCGTCGTGGTGGCGGGCGCGTCGGTCGCGGTGGTCGCCGCCGGCTGGCACCGCCCCGGCGACGTGCTCGCCGCCTACGGCGTGATCGCGGCCGTCGGCGGTGCGCTGCTCGTCGTCGACGGGCTGCTCAGGACGGTGGGGCGCTCGCGTCCACGACCCGCACCCCACCCAGCCGGCGTTCCGTCACCCCGGTGAACCCGAGGTCGCGCAGCACCCCGGCGAGGTCGTCGGCGCCGAACAGCCGGGCCTGCCCGAGCCGGGCGAGCACCTCGCTGACCGCCCGCAGCGGGCCCGGGGCGTGTGCCGGCACGGTGAATGCCACCGCACCGGACGGGCGGGTCACCCGGGCGATGCCGCGCACGGTGGTCACCAGGTCCGGCACCAGGTGCAGGCCCATCGAGCAGGACACCGCGTCCACCGAGCCGTCGGCGAACGGCAGGTCCATCGCGTCGAGCCGGACGAAGTCGGCCTGCGCGAACGCGGTCGACCGGGCGCCCGGGCGAGCATCGGCTCCGAGAGATCCGCCCCGATCACCAGGCCGCTCCGGCCGACCGCGCGCGCCAGGCGCCGGGTCAGCGTGCCCGGCCCGCACGCGAGGTCGAGCACGGTCTCGCCGCCGCCGAGCCCGAGACGCTCGTCGACCCGGTAGAAGTCGCGCAGCGCGGCACCGCCCACCAGGTCCGGGACGTAGGCCTCGACGCGGTCGCCGATCCCGAGCAGCCCGTCGTACCCGCTCGCCCCGGCCGCTCCCAGAGGTCCTGCACCCGCCCCCGGGTGCCCGGGCGGCCCTGCACCAGGTCCAGCCACGGGCCGGTGACCTCGCCGGGCCGCTCGACGAGCAGGTCCAGCACCCGGCTCCGGGCGGTCACGACGCGCGGAGCGTCTCGAGCTCGTCGGCGATCAGGTCGACCAGCCGGCGCAGGTCCGGGACGAGGCGGGCGCACGAGACGAGCCCGATGTCGACCGACCCGTCGTAGCTCTGCACCGTGATGTTCAGGCCCTGTCCGTCGGCGACCGCGCTCACCGGGAAGTAGTGCCGCGCGCGGGCGCCCGCCATGTACAGCGGGTCCTGGGGCCCGGGCACGTTCGAGATGATGACGTTGAACGGGGCGAACCCGCGGGCCGCGGTGCGGGTGGTGACCCGGCTGATCAGCGTGGTCAGCGCCGGCACGCCCAGTCCCGCGCCCTCCGGCGCCAGCGCGGCCGGGGTGGCCGCGAACACCGCCTTCGCGGTGTCGAGCGCCCGGTGCGCCGCGGCCAGGCGGTCCAGGGGGGCGGCCAGGTCCGTGGGCAGCGAGGCGACGGTCGCCGAGACCCGGTTGGTCCACCGGTCCGGCTCGTCGCCGGTGCGCAGCGAGACCGGGATCATCGCCGTGAGCGGCGCGTCCGGGAGCGCGTCGTGCTCGATCAGGTAGGTGCGCAGGGCCCCGGCACAGGCCGCGACGACGACGTCGTTGACGGTCGCGTCGTGGTCCTTGCCCGCGGCCTTCACGTCGTCGAGCGGCACCGAGCGCCGCGCGAACCGGCGGTAGCGGCTGATCGGCGTGTTGAACGGCGTCGCCGGCGCCGGGGTGGAGGGCAGCCGGGGCGGCGTGACGTCCGCGTCGCGGGGCCGCCCGAGGTTCAGCACCGCGCCCAGCTGACCGCGCAGCGTGTCCCGGATGCGGTCCGCGAGGTCGATGACCGCGGGGTGGCGGGTCGCGCCCGCGACCTGCTGGCCGGCCTTCGCCGCGAGCAGCAGGGCCCGGCCGGGCCGCTGCGCCCCGTGCCATGCGGCCCGGGCGAGCAGACCCGGGTACGACGGCGGGTCCTCCGGCTGCCAGCGGCCCGCGTCGGCGGGCCGGTCCGCGTCCGGGGCGTCGTCGAGCATCAGGGTCAGCAGCTCGGCGCCCGACGCCCCGTCGATCGCGGCGTGGTGGATCATCGTGAGCAGGGCGAACCGGCCGTGGGGGGACTCCTCGGTCGGCGCGAGCCCCTCGATGACGTGCGAGACCCAGAGCGGGTGGTCGCGGTCCATCGGCCCCGCGATCAGGCGCCCCACGAGCTCGTCGAGCTGGTCGTCGGTCCCGGGCGGCGGCACGGCCGAGTGCCGGACGTGGAAGTCCAGGTCGAAGTCCGGGTCCGCGATCCAGTACGGGTGGTCCAGGCCGAGCGGGACCTCGACGAGGCGGCGGCGCAGCGGCTCGAGCAGGTGCAGGCGGTCGGCGAGCTGGCGACGCCAGGCCGTGAACGGCTCGTAGTCCGGCGACGGCATCTCGAGCACGACGAGCTGGCTGATGTGGGTGAACTGGTGGTCGTCCTCGGCGGCGAGGAACACCGCGTCCAGACCGGACAACTGCTGCACGCGTCTCCTCCCACCGGCCCCGGCGCCTCGGCGAGGAGTCTGACCGGTCGAACGGGCGAGGGCCAGTCGGTCGGAGTCGGTCACGGAACGCGATGTCTGGTGACGGTGGGTATCACCTCGTCGGTCGATCGAGAATTTCCGACGTCACCCGTAACGGTGGCGAACCGGGCGCGTTGGGTGCATCGAGTGGTCATGCCGCCGTGTGTCCCGGGAGGAGAGCTCGATGCCCCGCGCTCGTCACGCCATGCGTGTGCACCCCCTGAAGTCCAAGGGTGTCGTCGTGGGTGTGCCCGTCGCCGCCGCGGTCGCCTTCGGGGCGCACTCGGTGCTGGGGGTGACGCCGCTGTCCGAGCAGCAGGACACCGCGCCCGCCGCGGCGACCGCCGCTCCGAGCCCGATGCAGAGCTACGGCCTGGCCCAGGCCCCGGCGGCCCCGCCGCCCGCGACGCTCGACCTGCTCTCCGCCCCGGGCGACGAGGAGAGCACCGCCGGGTCGGACTCCCCGGGCACGGGCGGCTCCGCCTCCCGCTCCGGCACGACGACGACCCCGATCGGCTCCGGCCCGGCGTCCGCCGCCGCCGCGCCGACGCAGACCATCCCGATCGCCGCCGCGCCCGCGCCATCGATGATGACCTTCTCCGGCGGCGGCGAGGCCGCGCCGGTGCAGGACGCCGCGCCCGCGCCGGCACAGCGGGCCGCCGCGGCACCGGCGGCAGCTCCCCAGGCCGCGCCCGAGCAGGACCGGGGTGCCGCCGAGGCCGACGACACCGACGGCGGCGGCGAGCAGCAGCAGGGCTCCGGCGGGGGCGGGGCCCTGCTGGGTCTGGACCTCGGCGTCGCAAAGGTCTCGGTCCTGTCCTTCGGGGAGTGATCGACGGGGCTGATCCCCTCCGGGAGGATGCCGCCCCATGAGCAAGGCTCTCGACGAGCTGGTGGGCGACGTCCTCGACCTCGAGCCGATCGAACGCGACATCTTCCGTGGCCGCAGCCCGCGCGAGTCGCTGCTGCGCGTGTTCGGTGGGCAGGTCGCCGGCCAGGCGATGGTGGCGGCCGGGCGGACCGTGGACGACGACCGCGACGTGCACTCCCTGCACGGCTACTTCCTGCGCCCGGGCGACCCGTTCGCGCCGATCGTCTACGAGGTCGACCGGGCCCGCGACGGTCGGTCGTTCACCACCCGCCGGGTCACCGCGGTGCAGCACGGCGAGACGATCTTCACGATGTCGGCGTCCTTCCAGCGCCCGGAGTCGGGCGTGGAACACCAGGCACCGATGCCGGAGACCCCCGGTCCGGACGGGCTGCCGCGCCGTGACATGCCGCCGGTGCCCGCCGACCGGCCCGCCTTCACGACGACGGGCAAGGCGCTCACCTGGCCGCTCGACGTCCGGTACGTCGACCACGCGCCGTGGGACGACACCGCCGAGCGGCCGCCGCGCAACCGGGTGTGGATCCGGGCCGACGGCGAGCTCCCGGATCCGTCCACGCCGAGCGGACGGCTCCTGCACGTCTGCGTGCTCACCTACGCCAGCGACCTCACCCTGCTCGAGGCCGCGGTCTTTCCACACGTGCGGGGCGGAGCCGGATCGCGCGACGTCAGCCTCGCGAGCCTGGACCACGCGGTGTGGTTCCACCGCCCGTTCCGCGCCGACGACTGGCTGCTCTACGTCCAGGAGTCCCCGAACGCCGGCGGTGGCCGCGGCCTGGCCACCGGGCGCCTCTACAGCGCGGACGGGACCCTGGTCGCGAGCGTCGTGCAGGAGGGCCTGATCCGCCGCCGGCAGTAGCGACCCGCCGTCAGGACGGCAGCAGGGCGTCGACGGCCGCGCGCACCAGGTCGCGGTCGTCGCCGCGTCGCCAGGCGACGGCGAGCTCGCAGGGCGCCAGGTCCGGGACCGGGACGCAGACGACGTCCGGCCGGGCCAGGAGCCGCGCGTTGCCCTCCGCGATCAGCGCGACGCCGCTCCCCGAGGCGACGGCCTCGATCGCGCCCTCCGCGGTGTCGGCCTCAACGGCGATCGACCGGGCGACCCCGCCGAGCCAGAACTCGCGCAGCGGCCCGGCCGACCGCGGGAGGGCGACGAACGGCTCGTCGGCGAGGTCCGCGGGCGCCAGCGTCGGCCGTGCCGCGAGCGGGTGGTCTGCGGGCAGCGCCACCCGGCGGGGTTCGCGCAGCAGCACCCGCGCCTCCAGGTCACCCGCCACCAGCGGCAGCCAGACGAATGCGACGTCCGTGGTCCCGTCGGCGAGGCCGGCGCTCGGGTCCGACCAGCTGATCAGGCGGACCTGCAGGCGGTGCCCGCGCTCCCGGGTGGCCGCGAGCAGCCGGCGGGTCAGGTCCCGACCGACCGTGGTCTGCATCCCGACGACGAGCGTGGGCGCGGTGCCGGCCCGCCGCACGTCGTCCCGGGCCCGCGCCCAGTCCGTCACCAGCCGCCGGGCGTGGGGGAGCAGGGCCTCGCCCTCGGCGGTCAGCGTCAGGCCGCCCGGCCCGCGATCGAGGAGCCGCACCCCCAGCCGGGTCTCGAGTGCCCGGACCTGCTTGGACAACGCGGGCTGCGAGACGAACAGCGCGGCGGCGGCCGACGTGAAGCTGCCCGCGTCGACGACCGCGACGAAGTAGCGCAGGTCCCGCAGGTGGACGTCCCCGCTCATGACCGATGGTTATCACAGCAGGTCTTGGACGTCCGCCTCGTCACCCGCGAGGCTCGGCGGCGTGATGCCCACCCGCACCCTCGGCAGCCTGACCACCTCGGCCCTCGGGGTCGGCGCGATGGTCCTCTCCCCCGGGATGTACGGCGAGATCGACGACGAGCGCGGCGAGGCCGCGCTGCGGGCCGCGGTCGACGCCGGCGCGACCCTCGTCGACACCTCCGACGGCTACGGCACGGACGGCCACAACGAACGCCTCGTCGGCCGCGCCCTCGCCGCGGTCCGCGACGACGTCGTCATCGCGACGAAGTTCGGCTTCCGCGTCCCGGACGGCGAGCCCGCCCACCGCTTCGGCGTGAGCATGGAGTTCGGCGAGCTGGCCGTGAACAACGACCCGCGGCTGGTCCGCGGCTACGCCGAGCAGTCGCTGCGCGAGCTCGGGACCGACCGGATCGACCTGTACTACCCGCACTTCCCCGACCCGGAGGTCCCGGTCGAGGACACCGTCGGCGCCGTCGCGGAGCTGGTGGAGGCCGGCCTCGTGCGCCACCTCGGACTGTCCAACGTCGACGCCGACCAGGTGCGCCGCGCCCACGCCGTGCACCCGGTGAGCGCGGTGCAGACGCAGTGGGCGATGTGGCACCGGCCGGACGAGGACCTCGTCGCGGCCTGCGACGAGATCGGCGCCGGGCTCGTCGCGTGGAGCCCGCTCGGCAGCGGCTTCCTGACGGGGGCCGTGGCCGGGATCGGCGAGGGCGACTTCCGGCAGAACCTGGAGCGGTTCTCCCACCTGCAGGAGAACAACGACCGCTACGCGCCGGTGCGGGCGATCGCCGAGGACCTCGGCATCAGCCCGGCCCAGCTCGCCCTGGCGTGGCTGCTCGCGCAGCACCCGCACGTCGTCCCGATCCCCGGCAGCCGCGCCCCGTCACACGTCGTCGAGAACCTCGACGCCGCGCGGGTCGTGCTCGACGAGTCCACGCTCGCCCGCATCGACGAGGCCCTGGCCTCCGCCGGGTTCCGGGGCACGGCCGACGTGTTCGGGGACCGCTGAGGCTGCGTCAGGCCGGGGTCGCGACGGGCGTCCGCTCCGCGGTCGTCCCGGCGGCGAGGTCCGACGCGCGGCCGAAGAACTCGAAGTCCGCGGCCCGGAAGCGGCGGGTCTCGGCCCAGTAGCGGACGGTGAAGCCGGGCCAGATGGTGCGGTTCACCCCGGCGGCGTCCAGGTACCAGGACGTGCAGCCCCCGCGGGTCCAGATGCCCTTCTCCAGGCGGCGCTGCACCGCGGCGTTGGAGCGTTGGAGCACCTCGGCGCGCACGTCGAGCCCCGAGCAGCCCAGCTCGTGCACCGTCGAGATCGCCTGGGCGACGTAGCGGGCCTGGCACTCGATCATGAAGACGACCGAGTTGTGGCCGAGGCCGGTGTTCGGGCCGAGCAGGAGGAACAGGTTCGGGAAGTCGGTCACGGTCATGCCGTAGTGCGTGCGCATCCCGAGCTCGCCCCAGCTCTGACGCAGGGTGCGCCCGCCGCGGCCGGTGAACTCGAGGCCGTCGAAGGCGTCGGTGACGTGGAACCCGGTGCCGTAGATGATCACGTCGGCCGGGTGCTCGACGCCGTCGTGGTCGACCACGCCGTGCTCGGTGACCTCGGCGATGCCGCTCGAGACGACGTCGACGTTCGGCCGGGCCAGCGCCGGGTAGTAGTCGTTCGACACCAGCACCCGCTTGCAGCCCAGCGAGTAGCGCGGGGTGAGCCGGTCGACGAGGTCGGGGTCGGAGATCGAGCGCTCGATGTGCTTGCGCGCCACCCACTCCGCCGGGCGCAGCAGCTCCGGACGGCTCATGAAGCCGAACGCCCGCGACTCGAGCGCGGTGTAGACGGCGCCGCGGTAGGCCCGCTGGACGACCGGGGCCTTCTCGAACAGCCGCTTGCGCCACTCGCCGATCGGGTGGTCGCCCTTCGGGAGCACCCACGCGGGCGTGCGCTGGAAGAGCGTGAGCTCCGAGACCAGCGGGGCGATCTGCGGCACGAACTGGATCGCGCTCGCGCCCGTCCCGACGACCGCGACCCGCTTGCCCCGCAGGTCGACGTCGTGCCGCCACTGCGCGGAGTGGAAGGTCTCGCCGCGGAAGCGCTCCACGCCGGGCAGCGCGGGGGTCGACGGCAGGTGCAGCGCGCCGACCCCGGAGACCAGGAAGCGGCAGCGGTACTCACCCGTGGTCGTGTGGACGGTCCACGTGCGCGACTCCTCGTCCCACGTCGCCCCGGTCATCTCGGTGGAGAAGCGGATGAGTCGGCGCAGGTCGTGGCGGTCGGCGAGGTGCTCGAGGTAGTCGTGGATCTCCGGCTGCGGGGAGTACGAGCGCGACCACCGCGGGTTCGGGTCGGTCGAGAGCGAGTACATGTGCGACGGGATGTCGCACGCGCAGCCGGGATAGGTGTTGTCCCGCCACGTCCCGCCGACGCCGCTGTTCTGTCGGGTCGAGCTCCGCTCCGCTGCGTCTCCCGGGGCCTTCTCCAGGATGACCACGTCGGTGATCCCGGCCTTCCGCAGCGCGAGCGCCTGCCCGAGCCCGGAGAAGCCCGAGCCGACGATGACGACCTCACTGAACAAGGGATGCTTCCTTCGCGACGGCGGGTGTGGGCACGGTGGCGGCCTCGACGAGGCCCTGCAGGTGGGCGGCCACCTCGACGGACCGCTCGAAGGTGATCATGTGCCCGGCGTCGGGCAGCACGACGAGCTCGGCGGCGGGCAACGCCGTCGCGATGGTCTTCGCGTGGTCGATCGGGCAGAGCCGGTCGCGGGTGCCGACCAGCACCACCGTCGGGACCCCGCGCATCGACTCCAGCGACGAGGTCCGCCGGTGCTCGCCGATCGACGCGCGGAACGCGAGGACGGCGACGGGGTCGGCGGCGAAGGTCTGCTCGGCGACCGACAGGACGTCCGCGCGCCGCGGGTGCCGACCGAACACCAGCGCGCGCACCACCGGGGCCAGCGCGACCGAGCGGGCGTGCACCCCGCTGCCCTCGGGGTCCGCGCGGTTGACCGGCGCGCGGTTGCCCAGCGACGCGAGCCAGGGCATCACGGCCCGCTCCCCGTGGGCGACGAAGGCCCCGCGGCGGCCCGGGATCGCGAGCGTCAGGTCGGCCATGTCGTCGCTCGCCGTCGCGACGAAGCCCGCGCCCACGACCCGCTCGCGCACGAGGTCGGGGTGGCGCTCGGCGAGCGCCATGAGGGTCATGCCGCCCATGGAGTGCCCGGCCACGACGAGCGGCCCCTCGACGTGGTCGCGCAGGAGGACGGCGAGGTCGTCGGCGGCCCTGCCGATGGTCGAGGCGTGCTCCCCGCCCGACTCGGACCCGCCGTGGCCGCGGTGGTCGTAGCGCACGATCTCGCCGGTCATCCCGGCGCGGCGCAGGTCGGCGACCACCCGGTCCCAGGTCCGCAGGTCCTGCGACCAGCCGTGGGCGAGGACCAGGGTGGGTGTCCCCGGCGTCCGGGTCCCGCTGCGCGCCACGCGCAGCGTGATCCCGGTGGCGAGGGTCAGGGGACCGACGGATTCGGGACTCATCACGTCTCCAGGAGGAACGACTTCTTCCACAGGGCCTTGCCCGGTCCTGCGATCATGCCCGCCTCGTCGAGGAACGCGAGGATCTTCTCCCCGCCGAAGCGGATCATCTCCCGGTGGTGCGGGTTCGCGAGCGCCGCCGCCCGGCCCTCGGCGGGGTCGATCCCGACGGCCGCGTAGACCTTCGGGTTGATCAGGCTGCGGACGACGAAGAACGACGTGAACGCGCACATGAAGCGCTGGTAGGCGAGCTCGGCGCGGGAGAGCCCGGCCAGCCCGCGGGTCACCTCGTCGCGGGCGAAGGCGACGTGGCGCGCCTCCTCCATGATGTGGATGCGGTTGACCTGGCGCATCAGCGGCTGGATGCGCTCGTCGTCGGCCTGCTCGCGCTGCAGCCGGTCGAGCACCTCCTCGGCGACCAGGATGGAGGCGTACGCGGCCGGGCCCCAGTTCACCACCGAGAACAGCTTGCCGAGCTGGTGGACGAACGGGGTCGGGCCGTACGGCTCCACGCCGGCCCGCTCCACCAGACGCGCGAACATCTGCGAGTGGCGGCACTCGTCCGCGACCTCGGTGAGGGCCCACTGCGCGCGCGGCGTGGTCGGGTCGTCGGCGTAGAAGTCCTTGAGCAGCCGCTGCATCAACAGGGTCTCGAACCAGAGACCGACGCTCGCGACGCTGCACGCCTCGTGCTTGCCGAGCTCCACGCGCTGCTCGGGCGTCAGGCGGTCCCACAGCGGGGTGCCGTAGAGGGAGACCCGGTGCTCGGGCACCCAGATCTTCTGGTCGACGAGCGGGGCCTCCCAGTCGATGTCGACGTCCGGGTCGTAGGACTTCTTCGCCGCCGAGCGCAGGAGGCGGCCGGCGGTGGCGTCGGCGTCCCCCTGTCCGGGGCGGGCGGACCTGGCGGGAGCGGGCGCCGACATGGCGTCGTCCTCTCGGATCGTCGTGCGGGGAGCGAGGGGTACGGACTGTATCCCCAACTTTTTGTACGTCTTACCGCTGGTAACCGTAACCGGTGGTAGCGTCTTCGCCCATGGCGGACGGTGTCAAGCCGAGACAGGGCGGTACGCCCCCTGCTCGTGACGGGCGTCGCACCCGGTGGACCAAGCACCGCGAGGAGCGCCGGGCGGAGTTCGTCGAGGCCGCGATGCGCGTGCTCGCCGACACCGGGCCGGATTTCGGTATCGAGCAGGTGGCCGTCGAGGCCGGCGTCACCAAGCCCGTGCTCTACCGGCACTTCTCCGACAAGGCCGACCTCGTCGAGGCCATGGGCGAGCGCGGCACGCAGATCCTGCTCGACCGCCTGATCCCGGCGCTGAACTCCGAGGAGGCGCCGCTCCCGCGCATCCGCAAGTCGATCGACGCGGTGCTGGGGACGCTCGAGCAGTACCCGAACCTGTACTGGGTGCTGGCCCGCCACGGCCACGGCCAGGAGGTCGTCCAGGCCGACAAGGAGATCATCGCGACGGCGCTGTCGGCGCTGCTCGGTGACTACCTGCGGGCCTTCGGCCTGGACTCCGGAGCCGCGGAGCCGTGGGCCTACGGCGTCGTCGGGCTGGTGCAGGCCACCGCGGAGTGGTGGCTGGAGCGCCGGTCGATGAGCCGCGACTCCGTCACCGAGTACCTGACGACGCTCGTCTGGGCCGCCATCGACGGCTTCGCCCGGCAGGCCGACGTCGTGATCGACCCGAACGTGCCGCTCGAGATCAACAAGGTGATCCAGATGTCTCCCGGACGATTCGCCGGGAGCGACGAGTCCGATGTCGCCGACGCGGGGAACGGGGATCGATGACGCACGACGAGCACTCCGAGCACGACGACGAGGGCTACCGCGGGGCGGCCACCCTGCGGCTGGAGGACGAGCGCGTCTTCGACGTGCAGGTGGTGCTGCGCGGGCACGTCGAGCCGCTCGACGGCCGGTACCACTGGTACGGGCGGGTCGCGGTGCACGCCGAGCTGGAGTCCGCGCTCGGCGGGAAGCGGACGCGGGCGCTGGTGGTGACCCCGCAGGGCGAGGCGGTCGGGGACCTCTCGGACGTCGACCCCTGGGGTCGGTACCGGGTCTCCGGGACCTCGACGCCGCCGTTCGCGGTCGTCACCGACGTCACCGATGTCACCGACGCTGCCGAGGTGCCCGCGTGAGCGACCGCGACGCGGTCGTCGCCGCCGTCGTCACTCCCGAGCGCGCGGTCCGCGACGTCTCCGGGCTGATCGGCGACCGGATCGCCTTCGGGCCGGTCACCGCCGGACCGGGCGGGATGGCCACGGCCCGGGCGGTCGGGGTGATCGGCCGGCTCCGCGGCCGACGGCAGGGACCGGCCCGCACCGAGGTGCACGTCCCGGTGCAGCTCGACCTCACCGTCGAGATCGGCGCGCGCACCGTTCCCGTGGACGGGCAGATGACGGTGCGGATCGGGCTGGAGGCGTGCCTGGCGCCCGGGTCGGACCACATCGTCGTCGAGGTCGACGAGATCGGGCCCGCGGACATCGCCCTGGAGACCCGCACGTCGGGCATCGGCGGCGTGTTCGTGCGCCGCCTCGGCAACCTCGACGCCGAGATCCGCCACCACGTGATCGGCTTCGTCACCGACCTGCTGGGCTCCGAGGAGGCGCGGGACCTGCGGCGGATCGACCTCGACGAGGAGTCCGACACCGCGTAGGGCCGGGTCGCCGTCTCGTCGCCATCCGTGTCAGCAATGGACCGTTGCTGACACCTGGCGTCAGGGAGGCGCCACTCGCACAAGGCGGGCCGCGACGTCCGCACGTGCGAGTGGCGCCGTTCGCACACCTGACGTCAGGGATGGACCATTGCTGGCACGACGGCGGCCGCGGCCCCCTACTGCGGGCGCACCAGGTCCATGAAGGCGGACCGGTCCACGACCTTCACCCGGGGCCGGCCGCCGGGCTCGCCCGCGGCGCGCTCGTGGGCGTCGATGGCCTCCCAGCCGTCGAGGTCCACGAGGTCCGGGCAGCGGCCCGAGAGCCACTCCTCGATCTCCTCGGCGCTCGGCGGCGTCGCGTCCGCGCGGCTCCCGGACGCGAGGTCGGCGAGCAGGCCGCGGACCGTCTCGTTGGCGTCCTTGCGGTTGGTGCCGATGATCCCGGTGGGGCCGCGCTTGATCCACCCGACGACGTACTCGCGCTCGCGGCCGTCGATGCGGCCCTCGTGGTGCGGGATCGTTCCCGACGCCTCGTCGAAGGGGACGCCCGGCAGCGCCATGCCCTTGTAGCCCACGGCCCGGAACACGAGACCGCAGTCGACGGTCTCCCGCTCGCCGGTGTCGACCGGTCGCACCCGGCCGTCCTCGGAGGTCTCGAGCCGGTTGACCGCGAGCTCCACCCCGGTCACCGGGCCGTCGTCGGAGTCCCCGAGCACCCGCAGGGGCGAGCGCAGGAACCGGAACTCCATCCGCCGCGGAGCGTCCGGGTCCGGGCCCCGCTCGGCCCACCCGCGCAGGATCTCGATGTTGCGCCGCGTGCCCTTGACCAGGTCCGCGTCGCCCTCCGCCGGCGGCATCTGCGCGGGGTCGACGACCGTGGTCAGGCCGTCGATGTCGTCGAGCTCGCGCAGCTCGGTCGTGGTGAACGCCGCCTCCACGGGCCCCCGCCGCCCGCAGACCACCACCTCGCGCACCCCGGACGCCACGAAGCCCTCGATGGCGTGGTCGGCGGTGTCGGTCGCGCGCAGGTCCTCCTCGCCGAGCAGCAGCATCCGCGCCACGTCGAGGGCCACGTTGCCCGCGCCGATCACCACGGCCCGCTCGGCGGCCAGGTCCGGGTCGAGGCCCACGTAGTCCGGGTGGCCGTTGTACCAACCGACGAAGTCGACCGAGGCGAGGCTGCCCGGCCGGTCCTCGCCCTCGATGCCGAGCCGCCGCTCGGTCTGCGAGCCCACCGCGTAGACCACCGCGTCGTACCGGTCGAGCAACTCGTCCACGGTCACGTCCTCGCCGACGTGGACGTGGCCGAAGAACCGGAAGCCCGGCCGGGCCGCGATCTTCTCGTACTGCAGGCTCACCGACTTGATCTTCGGGTGGTCGGGCGCGACGCCGGCGCGGACGAGGCCCCACGGCGTGGCCAGCCGGTCGTACATGTCGACCCGGACCGGCGGGTCCTCGGAGTCCAGGAGCGCCCCGGCCGCGTAGAAGCCCGAGGGACCGGAGCCGATGATCGCCACGGCGTGCGTCCTCATGTGCCGATCCTGTCGGAGGAGCGCGTGATCCGCACCTCTCCGCCGCGGCCGCCCGTTCCGCGCGCCACGCCGACGATCGGGTGCGCCACGCCGGACGGCGCGTCGGAAAACGGCCCTCGATCGAGTCATCACTCCATGCGGCATCGGGCCTGTGGAGGGTCCCGACCTGCGCCGACGATGGTCGTGATGATCAGAGACGGAGAGCATGCGTCGTGGCGTCGGGGCCGGGAGGTCCTGGACGACTACGACCTCGACCGCGTGCTCTCCGAGGAGCTCGCCGACGACCTCGTCAACGAGCTCGCCTGCCTGCGCCCCCGGGCGTACCGGCGGCCCGCGCACGCCGTGGGCGCGGGGCCGGTCCCGGCGCCGGTCCGCGGCCGGATGACCGTGCCGGTCCGCCCGCGCCTGCGCGTGCTCCGCGGGGGCCGTGCGGACTAGCTAGCGCTTCACCGCGGCCAGCACCACGTAGTACAGCTCCGCGCCGGCCATCGAGAGCCGGTGCCGGAAGCGCCGCTGCACGACGATCTCGGTGTCGCTGCGGCCGCGGACCATCGCCTCGACGTCGCTGACGTCGTGGTCGTCCGGGTGGGCGTCCTTGAGCGTCAGGGCGATCACCGAGCCGGACGGGAACGCCGACCACAGCTCGTCGAGCGCGTCGACCGGGACGTGCCCCTCGCCCACCGCGCCCGCCGCGACGAGGGCGTTGAGCCGCTCCTCGGCGACCAGCCGGGCCACCTCCGCGCCCTCGAGGCGCTCGCCGACCAGGTAGTGGTCGTAGAGCCCGGGACGGTCGCGGTGCGCGGCGTCGCGGGCCTCGCCGATACCGTCCGCGCCGACCACCACGGTGACGCCCCGGGCAGCCATCTCCTCGCCGACGACCCCGTTGCCCGCGCCCAGGTCGAAGGCCCGCAGCGCCTCGGGCGCCAGGCCGATCGACGCGCCGGCCTCGACGAGCGCGTCGGCCACCGTCGCGGGGGAAGCGCACTGCAGCTGCCGCTGCACGACCTCCTCGTAGAGCCCGGGCACCGCGTACACGGTCGCGTAGTCGTGCAGGACCACCCGCTGCTCGCCGCCGTCCCGGCGCAGCAGGAACTGCTCCTCGCCCTGGCGGCGGTCGGGGGTCGTGTCGAGTTCGACGGTGAACGCGGCGGGGCGAGCGGAGCGACGGGGGTCGGTGGACGAGGTCATGGGACCCATCGTGACCGGCGTGACCTCCGGTCGGACAGGGCGATGTGTCCTTGCTCCCGCTGCTGTTTCGCGCACCGTGCCCCGTCGGTCACGCTGCGGACACCACGACCGGGCGCCGTCGCCGCCGCCGCGCACCTCCACCTCCGACGACAGGAGGCCCACCGTGAGCATCTCCTCCGCCACCACCCCGTCCGCGATGGTCGCCGCGCTGCTGCGGCCCGGCGCCGCACCACGCGCGGCCGAGGTCGCCGCCGAGGACCGGGAGCACGCCGCCGCGGTCGTCGCGGACCTCCTGCACCGCGAGTGCACCGAGTGGAGCTGGACCTCGCACCGGGCCGACGCGCACCGCGAGGACGCCGCGCGCATCGTCGGCGCCCTCTGTCGCGAGGGCTGGGCGCCCATCCCCTGAACGGGGTGCGGCTGTCTCGCCATGAGACGGAACCCGTTACTCTGACGCGCCGATCAGGGGAGGAACGTCGTGGCCAACTTGGACGTCGACGGCCGCCAGGTGCGGGAGTCGAGCCGCCGCTCCGGAGCCGTGTGGACCTGGCAGTCCGACGGCGAGCAGCCCATCGACTACGAGATCGAGTGGGTCCAGGACAAGGACATCTTCCTGTACGGCACGCGGGTGCGGCCCGGCGGCTGGAGCGTCTCGCGGCTCGACGAGTCCACCTGGGCCAACGACGGCACCCTCGAGGGCGCGCGCGAGGTCGTGGAGCGGCGACTCCCCACGATGCCGCGCTGAGCACGCGTTCCCGACGACGGGTCCGGACAGGACCCGCCGTCGGGAAGAGCGTCAGGAGCCGCCGAGGGCCCCGGCCTTCGAGAGCTGCTCCATGACCGCGTTCGGGCCGTCGAACTGCTCCTTGTCGAGCCCGCGGATCGTCTCGACGAGCTGGTCGTCCGCGCCCTTCTCCTTGGCGTGGTCGGCGAGCTGCTCGGGGCTTCCGGGGTAGGAGAACCCGCCGAGGGACTTCTGCACCTGCGTCACGTCGTAACCCATGCGCGGGGATGGTCACCGCAGGCCGGTGGCAACCATGGAATCCTGCCGAGGTGCTCACCTGTCCCTGGTCGTGCGTGGTCTGGGACCTCGACGGCACGCTGCTCGAGCGCGGCGGCCTGCGTCCCGTCGACGGGGTGGAGGCGGTCCTCGCGGCGTGGGCGGGCGCCGGGGTCGAGATGGCCGTCGCGACGTCCGCGTCGACCTCGACGGCCCGGCAGGTGGTCGACGGGCTCGGCTGGTCGGGGTGGTTCTCCCACGTCGCCGGCAGCGCGCCCGGGGTGGCCGGCAAGGACGAGGTGCTCGCCGAGGCGCTGCTCGGACTGGGTCGGGTGCTGCCCGAGGGGGCGGCGGGCGCCGCGATGGTCGGCGACTCGCCGGCCGACGTGGCCGCGGCCCGCCGGCACGGCCTGACGGCGGTCGGGGTGACCTGGAGCGGCACGCCCGCGGACGCGCTCGGCGGGGCCGACGTCATCTGGACCCGTCCCCCGTCATGACCGGGCCGGGACGGCGCTGGGTCGTCCACCTCGACCTCGACTCGTTCTTCGCCTCGGCCGAGCAGCTCACCCGCCCCACGTTGCGCGGCCGGCCGGTGCTCGTCGGCGGGCTCGGGCCCCGCGGCATCGTCGCCGGCGCCTCCGGGGAGGCCAAGGCGTTCGGGGCGCGCTCGGCGATGCCGATGGCGCAGGCCCGCCGGGCGTGCCCCTCCGCGGTCGCCCTGCCGCCGCGCACGGCCGTGTACCGGACGCTGTCCGAGTCCTTCTTCGCCGTCGTCCGCGCGGCCGCCCCGGTGCTCGAGCAGGTGGCCTACGACGAGACGTTCGCCGAGCCGGCCGCCCTCGCGGGCGCCGAGGTCGACGAGGTCGTGGCGTGGGCCGAGGGCGTGCGCGCGCAGGTGCGGGAGGCGACCGGGCTCGCCGTGTCGGTGGGGGCGGGCTCGGGCAAGCAGGTCGCGAAGATCGCCTCCGGGCTGGCCAAGCCGGACGGGGTGCACGTCGTGCGCCACGGCGGCGAGCGCGCGCTGCTCGACCCGCTGCCGGTGCGCTCGCTCTGGGGCATCGGCCCGGTGGCGGAGACCGCGCTGCACCGGGCCGGCGTGACGACGATCGCGGCGTTCGCGGCGATGCCCGCGGTCGAGGTGACCGGCCTGCTGGGGTCGGCGGTGGGGACGGCGCTGCACCGGCTCGCGCAGGGCGTCGACGACCGCGCGGTGACCGAGCGGGGCGAGGCCAAGCAGGTCAGCGCGGAGACGACGTTCGACACGGACCTGTCCGACGTCACCGCGGTCGGCCGGGCGGTGGCCGATCTGGCCGCGTCCGCGCACCGGCGCCTGGTCGCCTCGCAGCGCGCCGCCCGCACGGTCACGGTGAAGGTGCGCGGCGGGGACTTCGTCACGCACACCCGCTCCGAGACCTCCACCGTGGCCTCGACCGACCTGCCGGCGCTCACCGCGGTCGCGCAGCGGCTCGCCGTCGACGCCCTGCCGGACGCGGGTGTGCGGCTGGTCGGGGTGTCGTACGCGGGCCTGACGACGGCCGTGCAGGGGACGCTGTTCGAGTCGGCGGACGCGCCCGCCGAGGAGCCGGCCGCCGTCCCTGTCGTCGAGGACGTGGTGGAGGAGACCCCGGAGCCCGCGCAGGAGTGGCGCACCGGCGACGACGCCGCCCATCCCGAGCACGGCCACGGCTGGGTGCAGGGCGCCGGGCACGGGCGCGTGACGGTGCGCTTCGAGACGCGGTCCACCGGGCCGGGGCGGGCGCGCACGTTCGCGGCGGACGACCCGGAGCTCACGCGGGCGGACCCGCTGGTGTCGTTGACCTAGATCGACACCTAGACGAGCAGCTGGGACCGGGCGAGCTCGGCGTAGAGCGGGCTGAGCCCCAGCAGCTCGGCGTGGGTGCCGGTGGCCGCGACCCGCCCGCCGTCCAGGACGACGATCTGGTCGCAGTCGATCACCGTCGAGAGCCGGTGCGCGACGATCAGCAGCGTCCGGTCCGCCGCGGCGGCGACGTCGATCGCGTCCTTGAGGGCCTGCTCGTTGCGGGCGTCCAGGCTGGCGGTGGGCTCGTCGAGCAGCATCAGCGACGGTTGCGCGAGCAGCGTGCGGGCGATCGCCAGTCGCTGGCGCTCGCCGCCCGACAGCAGGACCCCGCCCTCGCCCACCGGCGCGTCCAGCCCGAGCGGCGACCGCTCGACCAGCCCGCCCAGGTTCACCGCGTCCAGGACGGCGAGCTGGTCGGCCTCCGGGGCGTCCGGCGCGGCGAGCACGAGGTTGTCCCGGAGCGTGCCGGCGAGCGCCGGCGACTCCTGCTCGACGTAGCCGAGGCGGGCCCGCAGCTCCGCCCGCGGCCGGTCCCGCACGTCCACGCCGTCCACGATGACCGCGCCGGCGGTGACGTCGTAGAACCGCTCGACGAGCGCGAACACGGTCGACTTGCCGGCCCCGGACGGCCCGACCAGCGCCGTCCGCGTGCCGCGCGGCACGGCGAACGAGACCCCGTGCAGCACCGCCGTGCCGTCGGCGTGCGCGAAGTCGACGCCGCGCAGCTCCAGGGCCGGAGCGGTCGGCGGCGCCGTCGGGGCGGCGGGGACGTCGCCCGCGGTCTCGCCGGGCAGCCCCGCCACCTCCTCGATCCGCGCGAGGGCGCCGAGGCCGGTCTGCAGCTGCGTCCACGCCTGCGCGAGCCGGGCGAAGGGCAGCACGAGGAGGAAGAGGTAGAGGACGAACGACACCAGGTCGGCGACCGTGAGGACGCCGGCCGCGACCCGGGCCCCGCCGATGCCGAGCACGGCGATGAACGAGCCCTGCGTGGCGACGGTGACGGCAGGGGAGACGAGGGCCTGCAGCCGTGCGGCGCGCACCCCGGCCGCGTACGCGGCCCCTGCCGCGCCGACGACGCCGTCGATCTCGCGGTCGGTGGCCCCGCTCGCCCGGATGGTGCGGACCGCCGTCAGCCCGCGCTCCACAGCCGCGGTCATCTCGCCGACCCGGGCCTGGGAGAGCGTCGAGAGCGCCCGGATCCGCCGGGACGCGGAGCCGATCACCACGGCGCCCGCCGCGACGGCCAGCAGCGTGACCCCGAGCAGCGTCAGGTCGACCAGCGCCATCGCCACCGCGGCTCCGACGACGACCACCACGGAGCTGGCGATCTCGAACAGGCCGGAGGTCACGACGGCGCGGAGCAGGGTCGTGTCGGAGCCGATCCGCGAGATGAGGTCGCCGGTGCGGCGGGCGTCGTACTCGGCCACGGGCAGCCGCAGCACCCGGTCCACGAGGGTGCGCCGGGTGGAGAGCACCAGGCCCTCGGCGGTCCGCTGGAGCAGGAACGACTGCACCGCGCCGACGAGGGCGCCGCCGAGCAGGACCGCCACGAGGACGGTGGCCGCGGGCAGCACCGCACCGGCGCCCTGCACCGCCGTGACGACCCGGCCCACGAGCAGCGGCTGGGCCAGCGAGGTCGCGGCGGTGACCAGGGAGAGCACGGCGACGACGAGCAGCGTCCCGCGGTGCTCCCGCAGGTACGGCCACAGGCGCCGTGGGCCCGGGGTGCGGCTGCTCAGCACACCACCCCGCGGAACGACTCCTGGAGCTCGTCGACGAACAGCTCGGGCACCTCGAGCGAGGCGAAGTGCCCGCCGCGGTCCAGCACGCTCCAGCGGCGGAGGTCGGTGTAGCGGGCCTCGACCCACGAGCGCGGCATCTTGGCCATCTCGGCCGGGAAGAGCGACACCGCCGAGGGCACCGTGACCGGCTCCCGCCGCTGGATCTGCGCGTTCTCCCAGTAGAACCGCGCGGACGAGGCCCCGGACGCGCCGAACCAGTACACCGCGACGTTGTCGAGCAGCCGTCGGCGCGGGACGGACGGCTCGAGGGTGGGGCCGCCGTCGGTCCACACCGCGAACTTCTCCGCGATCCACGCCAGCTGGCCGACCGGGGAGTCGACGAGCGCGTAGCCCAGCGTCTGCGGCCGGGTGCGCTGCTGGCCCGAGTAGCCGCTGCCGACCCGGCCGAACTCGCGGGCCTCGGCCAGCCACCGCTGCTCGGTCTCCGGCAGGTCCTCGTCGCGGGCGCCCTCCGGCCGCTGCGCGAGCGGCATCGTCGTGTGGAGCATGGCGACGCGGTCCGGGTGCCGGACGCCCAGCGCCGTCGTCACCATCGCGCCCCAGTCGCCGCCCTGGGCGAGGAAGCGGGGGTAGCCCAGACGCGACATGAGGACGGCCCACGCATCCGCCACGTGGTCGACCGTCCAGCCGGTGGTGGTCGGCTTGTCGGAGAAGCCGAAGCCGGGCAGCGACGGCGCGACCACGTGAAAGGCAGGGCTCGCGGGGTCGTCGGGGGCCGTCAGGGGGCCCACCACGTCCAGGAACTCGACGACCGAGCCGGGCCACCCATGAGTGATCAGCAGTGGCTGTGCGTCATTTCGTGGTGACTGTACGTGCAGGAAGTGGATGCCGAGCCCGTCGATCTCCGTGCGGTACTGCCCGAGCCCGTTGAGCTCGTCGGACAGCGCCCCGACCCGGTGCTCCTCCAGCCACGCCCGGGCCAGGTCCGCCACGTCCGTGGCGGGGATGCCCTGCGACCAGTCGTCGACGGGCTCGGGCTCCGCCAGCCGGGCCCGCCGGAGCCGTTCGTGCAGGTCGGCGACCTGGTCGTCGGGGATGTCGAGCACGAACGGGGTGATTTCGGCCGGGTCCGCCGGGCGGGTCGACGACGGGGTGGCGGGGGTCGGCTCGGCATCGTCGGGGGCCATGGTCGCGACGCTAACCGGCCGCGTCCGGACGCGCCGTGGGGAGGCGCCCGTCCGGGTGTCACCCCGACACGCCGCCGGATGGAAGCTGTCCCCCGAAGGTGGCGTCTTCCGCCCACGCTGTCACACGGGCCGTCATCGTGGCGATGAACGGAGCGGAGGTGATCATCGTGCTGAACGAACGGCCCGCGGCACTGCTGGCGGCAGCGGCGGATCTGGACGAGTGCGACGGCTACGTGGTCCTGGTGTTCGACCCGGAGACCGGTGAGATGGACGCCCACGGCCCCTACGAGGGGGTCGCGGCGACCGTCCGCGCCGAGGAGCTGCGCCGCAACTTCGACTCCGACGACCTGCGTGACGTGGTGGTCCGCGTGAGCAGGTTGCACCTGCCCGCGCCGGTGCCGCAGCAAGCCTGGTGAGTTGACGCGCCGCGGGGTAGACCCTGCGGCGTGACGCTCACCGTGAGAGAAGCCGCGCTCGAGCTGTTCCGGGCGCACGGCCTGACGACGGTCTTCGGGAACCCGGGCTCCACCGAGCTCCCGATGCTCCAGGAGTTCCCGGACGACTTCACGTACGTCCTCGGGCTCCAGGAGGCCGTCGTGGTGGGCATGGCCGACGGGTTCGCCCAGGCCGGCGGCCGGCCCGCCCTGGTCAACCTGCACACCGCACCCGGCGTCGGGAACGCGGTCGGGGCGCTGGTGAACGCGGCGGCCAACCGGACCCCGCTGGTCGTCACCGCCGGGCAGCAGGTCCGGCCGATGATGACGCTCGAGGCGATGCTCACGAATCCGCGGGCCACCGAGCTCCCGCGGCCGACGGTGAAGTACTCCGCGGAGCCGCCGCGGGCCCAGGACGTGGTCCCGACCCTGGCCCGGGCGATCCACCTCGCCTCGACCCCGCCGACCGGCCCGGTGTTCGTCTCCGTCCCGATGGACGACTGGGACGTCGAGCTGACCGGCGACGACCTCGAGCTGGCCCGCCGCGCGGTCCGCCGCCGGGTCGCGATGCCGATCGGGCCGTCGTCGTCCGGCCTGGACGTCCTGGTCGCCGCGCTCGACGGCGCGTCCTCGCCCGCGCTCGTCGTCGGAGGGGAGATCGACTCCGGCGGCGGGTTCGACGACGCGGTCGCGCTGGCCGAGCGGCTCGGCTGCGCGGTCTACGGGCCGCCCGCGGACGGGCGTGTCGGGTTCCCCGAGACCCACCCGCAGTTCCGCGGCGCCCTGCCGATGGCGATCGCCCCGGTCGCGCAGACGCTGGCCGCGCACGACGTCGTCGTCGTCCTCGGGACCGCGGTCTTCCGCTACTACCCCTACGTGCCCGGCGGGTTCCTGCCCGAGGGCACGACGCTGCACCACGTGACCTCCGATCCCGACGAGGCCGCCCGCGCCCCGATGGGCGACGCGCTCGTCGCCGACCCGACGGCGGTGGTCCGGGAGCTGCTCGCGCGCGTGGCGCCCTCCGGGCGGGAGCCGGCCGGCTCGGCGCCGTCGGCCGCGGCGGCGCAGGCGTCCGCCACCCCGGACACGCTGACCGCCGAGGAGGTCTTCGACGTCGTCGGGACGGTGTGGCCGGAGGACGGCGTGGTCGTCGACGAGTCGCCGTCGAACCGCGGCGCCCTGCACGCCCGGCGGCGGGTGTCGCGCCCGGCGTCGAGCTTCTTCACGACGTCGGGTGGGCTCGGCTTCGGGCTGCCCGCGGCGGTGGGGGTCGCCCTGGCCGACCGGTCGCGCCCCGTCCTCGCGGCGATCGGCGACGGGTCGATGCAGTACGGCATCCAGGCGCTGGCCACCGCCGCGGCGACGGGAGCCCCGGTCACGGTGCTCGTCCTGGAGAACCGCGAGTACGCGATCCTCAAGTGGTTCGCCCAGCGGGAGGGCACGCCGAAGGCGCCCGGCCTGGACCTGCCGCCGGTCGACTTCACCGCGCTCGCCGCGGGCTACGGCGTGCCGGCGGAGTCGGTGACCACCGCCGAGGAGCTCCGCGCCGCGCTGGAGCGGGGCCGCGACGGCGAGGGTCCGCGGCTGGTCTCGGTGCCGCTGGGCCGCCCGGGGGGCTGATCGCGGGGGGCGTCGCCGCGGGGACGTCAGCAATGGTCCATCGCTGACGTCAGGTGTGCGAAGGGCGCCACTCGCCCATCCACTTCCCGGCCGCCGGATGTGCGAACGGCGCCATCCTGACGTCAGGCGTCAGCAACGGACCATTGCTGCCACGCGGGGTGGCACGCAGGGCGACCGCAGGAGTGGTCGTCCTCCTCACCCGGTATCGAGATGCCCCGCCCGCGCACCTCCGCGTAGCGTCGCCGGACGTGTCGACCCAGACGCAGCTCACCCCGACCGGCGCCGGACCGTCCGCCGTGCCCGCCGTCGAGGTCGCGGACCTCGTGAAGCGCTACCCCAAGGCGAGCACCAACGCCGTCGACGGCATCTCGTTCGCCGTCGCGCCCGGCGAGGTGTTCGGCCTGCTCGGCCCGAACGGCGCGGGCAAGACCACCACGATCGGCGTGCTGACCACGCGGGTCCGCAAGACGTCCGGGCGCGCCACGGTGGCCGGGGTCGACGTCGCGCGCGACCCGGTCGGCGCCCGGGCGCTGCTCGGCGTCGTCCCGCAGCGGCCGAACCTGGACCGCAGCCTGGACGCCAAGGGCAACCTCGTCTGGCACGCCGCCTACCACGGGGTCCCGCGGTCCCGGCGCGGTCCGCTGGCCGACGAGCTGCTCGAGCGCATGGGGCTGGCCGACAAGGCGGGCACCAACCCCGACGAGCTCTCGGGCGGGCAGGCGCAGCGGCTGATCATCGCCCGCGGCCTGATGCACGACCCGCGGGTGCTCTTCCTCGACGAGCCGTCGACCGGCCTGGACCCGCAGGCCCGGCTGTTCGTCCACGACCGGGTCGTGGAGCTGGCGGCGCGGGGCGTCACGGTCGTGCTCACCACGCACGACATGGACGAGGCCGCGAAGCTCGCCGACCGCGTCGGGATCGTCGACCACGGCGTCCTGCTCAAGCTGGACACCCCGGGCAACCTCGTCGCCGGGCTGTCCGGCTCCGCCACCGTCGACCTCGACGTCACCGGGATCGACCCCGAACAGCTCCGCGCGCGCCTGGCCGCCGTCCGCGGCACGGCGGGCGCGGAGGTGCTGCAGCAGCCGGACGAGGGGCCGGCCCGGCTGCGCATCCGGGTGGACGGCGAGGCCGGCGCGGCGCTGCCCGGCCTGCTCGAGGAGGTCACGACGGCGGGTGGCCGCGTCTCCGACGTCGGGCTCGGCGAGCCGACCCTGGAGGACGTGTTCATCGATCTCACGGGGAGGGGCCTGCGGTGACGCGCAGCGGAGCGGAGCCGGAACGGATGGAGCTGCGGTGACGGTGACCGAGATCGAGCCCTACCGCCGGGTGTCCGCGGGGCGGGCGTTCCTGGGCGTGCTGGGCCGCGACGTCGCGGTCACCGGCAAGGAGCTCGGCAGCTTCCTCTCGCAGGTGCTCGTCCAGCCGTTCTTCCTGCTGTTCGTCTTCGGCAAGGTGCTGGGCGAGCTGGGCTACGTGGCACCCGGGTACGCCCAGCTGCTGCTGCCCGGCCTGCTCGCGCTGAACGCGTTCTTCGTCGCCGTCCAGGCCGTGGCGCTCCCGCTGGTCATCGACTTCAGCTACACCAAGGAGATCGAGGACCGCCTGCTCGCGCCGTTGTCGACGCGGATGGTGGCGGTGGAGAAGATCGTCTTTGGCGCCCTGCGGGGGCTCATCGGGTCGCTGGTGATGATCCCGGTCGGCTACCTGGTGCTGGACGAGGTCACGTGGGACCTGGGCGGCCTCCCGATCTCGGCGCTCCTGCTGGTCCTCGGGTCGTTGTCCGGCGGCGCGGCGGGACTGGTGATCGGCACGCTGGTGAGCCCGCGACGGATCAACATCGTGTTCGCGGTCGTCGTCACGCCGTTGCTGTTCACCGGGTCGACGCAGTTCCCGTTCCTGCAGATCGGCACGCTGCGCTGGTTCCAGGTGATCTGTGCGCTCAACCCGATCACCTACGTGTCGGAGGGTCTGCGCGGCGCGCTGACCCCGCAGATCCCGCACCTGCCGGCGTGGGTGTGTCTCGCGGCGCTGGTGTTCTCGTGCCTGCTGTTCGGCGCGATCGGGGTGCAGGGGTTCGTCCGGCGCGCGCTGGACTGAGCGCCCCGACCATCCGCAGCCACACCAGCGCCCCGAGCAGGGTCGGCAGGCTGAGCAGCGGGCTCGGGAAGCCGAGGACCTGGCTGAGCGCGAGGTCCCCGGACACCGCGAGGAACCCGGCGACGAACCAGCCCCGGCCGGCCGCCGGGTGGCGGCCCCGGTCGAGCGGGGTCGTGCGCCACGGCTTGACGAGCGAGAGCCAGGCCTGGAACGCGATCGCCCCGGCCATGCACGCCGCCGCGGCCACCATCGCGCCGGAGGCCGGGGTGTTGCCGGCGTCGACCTCGCCCAGCTGGACGGACAGGATCGCGATCCCGACGTAGAGCTGCACCAGCGTGACCGCGAACTTCGCGGCGACCCACCAGTGCCGCACCAGCCCCCACGGGGTGGCGAGCGCGAGCAGGATCCCGGTGGCCGCGGACCCGTTCGCGGCGGGCGCGAGCAGCCGCATGTCCAGGACGTGCGCCATGTCGACGGCGGCCGCGGCGCGGGCGGGGTCGTCCCGGGAGAGCGCCAGCAGCACCACGAGCCCCAGCGCCGTGCTCATCCACGCGAACGAGGTCAGCACGTGCAGCCACACGAGGAGCTTCCGCCAGGTCGTCACGGGCGACGACGCTCCTCGTCGTCGGACGGCCGGACATCGGGGACAACCCTGGGTCGGCCCCGAGAACGACCGGATTGCCCCGATCGGGGGTACAGGCTGCGGCTGGTGCCCGTAGCGTGACGCCCACGCGGATCGGGGGGCGATCAGATGGGCGAGACGGACGAGCGGGACACGCTGACGGACGAGCAGGACGGGCCGGACGTGCCCGACGAGGAGGTGCCCGCCGGCCCCCTGCACGGCGACGTCCTGCACCGGGTGGTCGCCGCGCGGACCGCCGTCCTCGCCACCACGGACCGCGACGGGCGCAGCGACGTCGACGTCCTCACCGGCCCGCGATGTTTCCTGCGCGTGCTCGACGCCGGGCGCTTCGCCTTCCCGGACGAGGGCCTCGAGGCCACCTCCGCCGCCCGCGCGAACCTCGCCGAGTCGCCCCGGCTCGGCATGCTGCTCGTCGACGACGCCGGCCCGAGACGGCGGGGGCTGCACGTCGACGGCACCGCCCGCGTGGTCCCGGCCGAGGACCTGCGCGCCGAGTACCCCGACCTCCCCACCCACCCGGTGCCCGGGCGGGACACCGACGTGTGGGTCGTCGTGGAGGTCGGCGACCTGTACCCGCTGGACGGGTCGGACGTCCCACCCCTCGGGCCGGGCCCGCCGTTCGTGCCCACGCCCCCGCCGGGAAGCGGTCGACGTCCAGGGCTGCTCGTCGCGGTCCTGGCCGTGGTCGCCGCCCTGCTCGCCGTCGCCGTCGTCGGGCTCCTCGTGACCCGGCCCGCCGGGGTCGGGGACGCCACCGCCGCACCCGTGCCGGTCCCGGACCCCGGCCCGTCGGGACCGCCGACCCTCCGCGGCGTCGTCGACCGGGTCGTCGACCCGGCCACCGTCGTCGTCACCGTCGCCGGGCGCCCCGTCACCGTCGGGATCGTCGGACTGGACGCGGCCACCGTGCCGCCGTGCGCCGTGCCCGCGTCGCTGGAGTTCGCCCGCCGGACGCTGGAACGGCAGACCGTCACGCTCGTCCCCGATCCCACGCTGCCGGAGCAGCCCGGCGTCACCCGCGCGTACGCGGTCCTCGGCAGCCAGCTCTCCTACACCGACGCCGCCATCAGCGCCGGGCACGCACCGGCCGCCGGGGACACCCAGTACCGGGCGGTGTTCGACCGCGAGCAGCGGGACGCCGAGGCCGACGAGGTCGGCATGTGGGGCCCTCCCTGCGTGCGGTGACGCCCTACGCGGCCAGGCGGGCCGCGACCTGCGCGAGCCGGGCGCCCTGCACGCGGGCCGCCCCGAGGGCCTCCTCCTCGGGAGCCGCCGACTTCCGCGACACCCAGGACGCGCCGTACGGGTTCCCGGAGGTCATCAGCGACGGGTCCGCCGCGTAGCCGAGGGGCATGATCAGCGTGCCCCAGTGGTAGAAGGTCATGTTCATCGCGACGGTCGTCGTCTCCAGCCCGCCGTGCCCGGTCGAGGCCGACGTGAACGACGTCCCGACCTTGTCCGCGAGCTTGCCCTGCGCCCAGAGGCCGCCGGTGGTGTCCAGGAACGACTTGAGCTGCTCGGCGGCGGCACCGAAGCGGGTCGGGCTGCCGAGCGCGATGCCGTCGGCCCACTCGAGGTCGTCGAGCGAGGCGACGGTGTCGTACGGGTTGTCGTCCACCCACGCCTTCCAGCGGCGGTTCGCCTCGATCGCCTCCCGCGGGGCGCGCTCGGCGACCGGCCGGACCCGCACCTCCGCGCCCTCCCCGCGGGCGCCCTCGGCGAGCGACTCGGCGAGCGCGGCGACGTTGCCGGTGGCGGAGTAGAAGACGACGGCGATGCGAGCCAAGGGGGGCCTCCTCGTGCGGGGGTGTCGTGATCACCCTCTCGCGCGGGGCCGGGCGCGGCACACTGGACCCGTGGCGGTGGAGGGGTTCCCGACGGCGCGGGGGGTCGGTCCGGTGCCCGACCCACCCGCCGAGACCCTGCGCGGCCTGGTCCTGCTGCACCGGCGGATCTCCGGCCTGGCCGCGGCCGAGGACGGCCCGGCGGCCGTGACACGGCTGCTCGCCGAGCAGCTCGGCGCGGTCGCGGCCGTGGTGTCCGCCGACGGGAGCCGCACCGTGCTCGCGGCGGCCGCCCCGGAGACCGACGACCGGCGGGCGGCCGCGGTGGTGCGCGCGGAGGTCGCGGAGTCGCGCTGGGAGCGGGTGCTCGCCGGGGCGGCGCGCAGCGGCCGCGCGATGCGCGTGCCCGGGCGGGGGACGTGGGTGCGGGTCGTCGTCCCGGTCGAGGTCGCAGGGGAGGTGACCGCGTTCCTGCTCGCGGAGGAGGACCCGACGCACCGGTCCCGGTCGGCCGCGCTCGACGGCAGCGCCGCCGACGACGTCCTGCTGCTCGCGGCCGAGCACGCCGCGACGATCGTCGGGGTGCTGCTGGGGCGGCAGCGGGTGCTGGCGGCGGCCGCCGGCCAGGTCCGCGACGACCTCGTCTCCGGGCTCCTGCTCGGGCGGGCCCGGTCCGCGGCCGAGGCCGCCCAGTGGGCCGAGCACGTCGGGCTGGAGCTCGCGGGCACCGCGTACCGGGTCATGGTGGTCGTTCCCGACGACGGGGCGGAGCCGGTCCGGGTGGACCTGCTCACCGCGGCCCGCGACCGCCTGGCCCGCCTCGTCCCGGACGTCCGGGCGGTGCTGCGCGACCGCGAGCTCGTCGCGGTGGTGCCGGGCGCGGTCGACCCCGCCGAGCTCTCCGACCGGCTCGCCGGGGGGCTCGTGCGCGGCCGCGGCCCGTGGCCGGTGACCATCACGCTCGGCCGCGAGGTCGACGACCTGGCCGGACTGGCCCGGTCCTACGACCAGGCGCGCCGCACCGTCGACGCCGCGCGCCGGCTGGGCCGTCAGGGCCGGCTGCTGCGCTTCGAGGACCTCGGGGTGCACCGGCTGCTGCTGCAGGTCCCCGACCCCGAGGACGCGCGCGTCTTCGCCCGCGAGGTGCTCGGCCGGCTCGTCGACGCCGACTCCGGGCGGGCGGGCGACCTCGTGCGGACCCTGGCCCGCTACTTCCGCGAGGACGGCAGCCCGCAGCGCACCGCCAAGGCCCTCTCCGTGCACCCGAACACCGTCGGGTACCGGCTCCGGCGCGCCGAGGAGCTCTCCGGCCTCGTCCTCGACCACTACCCCGACCGGCTCGCCGCGCAGGTCGCCCTGGAGATCCTCGGCTACATGGAGGACGAGTGACCGGCTTCGCCGCCGCGCTCGCGGCCGGGACGCTGCTGGGCGACGGCGCCATGGGCACCCTCGCGCAGGCGACCGGCGCCCGCGCCGACGGGGCGGCCAGCGAGCTCGTCCTGCTCGCCCCGGAGCTGGTCGGAGCCCTGCACCGGCGGTACCTCGACGCGGGCGCGGACGTGGTGCAGACCCACACCTACGGCGCCGGTCGGCTGCGCCTGGCACGGCACGGGCTGGCCCGCCAGGTCCACGAGATCAACGTGACCGCCGCCCGGCTGGCGCGGGAGGCGTGCGAGGACGCCGGCCGGCAGGCCTTCGTCGCCGGCTCGGTGTCCCCGGCGACCTCCCCCCGCGCCCCGGGATCGGTGGAGTCGGCCGCGGTGCGGGCGGCGATCCGCGAGCAGGCCGCGGCCCTCGCGGAGGGAGGGGTGGACGTCCTGGTGTGCGAGACGTTCGCCCACGCCGAGGAGCTCGCCGAGGCGGTCGAGGCCGTGCGGGAGGCGGCCGACCTGCCCGTGGTCGCCCAGGCGACCTTCGTCGACGAGGACGGCGAGCCGGTGACCACCCTGGGCGAGACCCCCGAGGACGTGGCGCGGATCGTGGGCGCGTTGCGTCCGGTGGCCCTCGGGTCGAACTGCACGCTCGGACCGCAGGGGCTGCTCGCGGTGGTCCGGCGGATGGCGGCCGCGGTGCCCGACGGGACACCGGTGACCGCCCTGCCGAACGCGGGCCTGCCGCACGTCGTGTCCGACCGCCGCGTCCGCTTCGCCGCGGACGCCGCCCACTTCGGGCGCTACGCCGCGCGCTACGCCGCCGCCGGGGCCCGGCTCGTCGGCGGCTGCTGCGGCACCACCCCCGCGCACGTGGCCGCGGCCGCCGCGGTGCTCGCCGAGGGACCCGTCGTCGACGAGCCCGTCGTCCCGCCCACCGCGGGCCCCCGGGTCGTCCGGGACCGTCCGATGCCGGACGACCGCGTCGGACCCGGCCGCGGGGCGTTCGCCCGCTGGCTCGACGCCCCCGCCCCGCGGCCGCTGCTCGTGGCCGAGGTGACCGGCCCCGGGTCCGACGACCTCGACGGGCACCTCGCCCGGGCGCGGGCCGCCCTGGGGGCCGGCGCGGAGGCGCTGTGGGCCGGCCGCGAGCGCGCGCGGCGCCCGCGGATCACGGCGGCCGGGATCGCGGCCGGGGTGCACGAGACGGTGGACGCCGACGTGGCCCTGACGGTGACCAGCTGGAACGCCAGCCGGATGGCGCTGCAGGCCGACCTGCTCGGCCTGGACGCGCTCGGCGTGCACACCGTGGTCTGCGAGACCGGCAACCCGCCGGTGCACGCGGACCGCCCGGTGCGCGACGGGGTGTGGGAGGTCGACGCGGTCGGGCTGGTGGGCCTGGCGGCGTCGATGGCCGCCGGCGTGGACGCGGACGGCGACCGCCTCGCCCCGGTGCCCTTCCGGGTGGGGGTCCGGGTGACCCCGGGAGCGGAGGACCTGGAGCGCGAGCTGTCCCGGGTGCGGCTCAAGGTCGAGGCCGGGGCGGAGTTCCTGGTGACGCGGCCGGTGTACGAGCTGGGGCGCCTGCGGCGGGTCGTGGCCGGTCTCGCGGCGACGGGCGTCCGCGTCCCGGTGCTGCTGACGCTGGCCCCGCTCACCGGTTACGCCGAGGCGGAGCACCTCGCCCACGAGGTGCCCGACGTCGTCGTCCCGGACGAGGTCCTCGCACGCGTGCGGACGACCGGTGAGGACCCGGCGCCCGGCCTCGAGCTGGCGGCGGAGCTGGCCGGCGAGGCCCTGCGCGACGGGCTGGTCGCCGGCCTGGTGGTGCGGCGTCCCGGGCCGCCCGGGCTGCTCGCCGACGCGGTCGCCCGGCTGCGCGCGGTGCCGGGCCGACCCGTCGTCGGGACCCTCAGACGGTGACGACCGCCGGGCGGGGCGTCCCCGCGTGCACCGCGGCCCGGAGCCGGGCGACGGTCTCGCGCAGGTACGTGACCTCGCGGGTCAACGACTCGACGGTCTCGCCCGCGAAGTCGTAGGCCATCTCCTCCGGCATGACCACGACCCCGCAGCAGGGGCAGGTCGCGGGGCTCGTCATGGGGCACCTCTCGAGATCGTCCGGCGTCGATCTCCAGTCTGCTGACGCGGTGCCCACCCGGCACTGTCGTGCGCCCCAGCGTTGGCGGCCCGGACTTTGTGGTCCGGCACAGGGTGCGCCTCAGCGGTCCAGGATCAGCGCACGCCACTGCTCCACCCGGTCGTCGGACACCCCGGCGGCCCGGACGACCTCACCGATCCCCTCGCCGTCGAGCCGGTCGAGCACCCCGAGGACGTCGTCGCGGTCCACGCCGATGTCGCCCGCCGCGACCACGCCCGGCCGCAGCGCCCCGCGCCGTTCCAGCCGCCGCTGCAGGCCGATGCGGCGGGCGTTGGTGCGGGCGAAGTCGGCGTCGACCGCGGCCCGGGTGACGCCGGCCAGACGCAGCAGGACCGCGATCGCGATGCCCGTCCGGTCTTTGCCGGCCGCGCAGTGCACCAGCACCGGGTGGGGGCCGTCGATCACCGCGTCGAGCAGCTCGGGCACCCAGGACGCTGCCGAGTCGACGAGGGCCAGGTAGAGCGCCGCCGGGCCGATCCGGTCGTCCCGGCCCCGCGCGAGCAGCTCCGGCGCGAGCGTGTCGATCAGCGGCAGGTGCACCCAGCGCGTGCCGGCGAGCGGGTAGGGCGTGTCGAGCTCGCGGTCGCTGCGCAGGTCCACCGCGACGCCCGGCGGCCACGCCAGGCCCGCCGGCCACCCGGGGGAGTCCGGGCCGTCGTCGTCGAACGGGGCGTCGCCGCGCAGCAGGATGCCGGGCCGGGTGCGCCGGCCGTCGGCGGTGGGCAGCCCGGCGACGTCGCGGATGTTGTGGGTCGCCGGGCCGGGCGGGACGTGGGCGACGACGCCGCGGCGGTTCGCGGCTTCCCGACGCAGCCGACGGAGGCGGTTCAGGGGGTTCCGCACGTCCGCATCCTCACAGCCGCGGCCGGGCCGGACCGCGAGTGATACGTCACGCAGATCCCCGGGCCGCGGGACCTGCGCGACGTCGCACTCAGACCGAGAAGCCGTACGGCAGTTCCAGGCGGTGCTCGGCGAGGAAGGCGGGATCGGCGAGCAGCTCGCGGGTCGGCCCGTCCGCGACGACGACGCCCTCGTCGATCACCACGGACCGCGGACACAGTTGCAGGGCGTAGGGCAGGTCGTGGGTGACCATGAGCATCGTGCGGCCGAGTCCGAGCAGGACCTCGGCGAGCTCGCGGCGGGCGACCGGGTCCAGGTTCGACGACGGTTCGTCGAGCACCAGGATCTCGGGGTCGCACGCGAGCACGGTCGCGAGCGCGACCCGCCGTCGTTGCCCGCCGGAGAGGTGCATGGGGGAGCGGTCGGCGAGGTCGCCCGTCCCCACGGCGTCCAGGGCCTGCTTGACCCGCAGCGACAGCTCCGGCTCGGTGACCCCGAAGTTGGCCGGCCCGAAGGCGACGTCGTCGGCGACGGTCGGCATGAACAGCTGGTCGTCCGGGTCCTGGAAGACGATGCCCACGCGGCGGCGGATCTCCTGCAGGTGCGGCTTGGACACCTCGAGGTCGCCGACGCGCACGGTCCCGGCGCCGGCCCGGTGCACGCCGTTGAGGTGCAGCACGAGCGTCGTCTTGCCCGCGCCGTTGGGTCCGAGCAGCGCGACCCGCTCGCCCCGCTCGATGCGCAGGTCGACGCCGAACAGCGCCTGGTGGCCGTCCGGGTAGGCGAACGCCAGTCCCTCGACCTGCAACGACGGTGGCATCGATGGTCGAGCTCCGCTGCGCTGCGTCTCCGTCACAGGTACCCCGCCCCCGCGACGACGACCGCGGCGGCAGCCGGGACGAGGGCGACGGCCCAGGTGCGGGTGCTGGTCACGACCTCACCGAGCAGGGGCATGGAGCCGGTGTACCCGCGGGCGAGCATGGCCAGGTGCACCCGTTCCCCCCGCTCGTAGGAGCGCAGGAACAGCGTGCCGACCCCGCGGATCGTCGGGCCGATCTGCCACAGGAACCGGGGGTCGTGCCCGCGGGCGACCCGCGCGAGGCGCATCCGTCGGGCCTCGGCGGCGATGACCTCCAGGTAGCGCACCATCAGCGTCGCGATCGTCGTGACCAGAGCGGGGACGCGCAGCCGGGACAGGCCCGCGAGCAGGTCGCGCACCGGCGTCGTCATGCCGAGGGTCACCGAGATCAGCACGCCGAGCGTGCCCTTGACGAGGATGTTCCAGCCCGCGAGCAGGCCGTCCACCGACAGCGACAGCCCCAGGAACTCCGTGCGGGGACCGGTCGCGAGGAACGGCAGCAGGACCGCGAGCACCACGAACGGCGCCTCGATCAGCGAGCGGGCCGCGATCGCCGCGACCGGCAGCCGGGCGACGACCCAGATCGCGACGAGCAGCGCCAGGTGCACGCCGAACACCCAGAACGCCTCGCGCGGGGTCGCGACGACCGCGATCACCATGACGAAGGCCGTGACGATCTTGACGTGGGCCGGGAGCCGGTGGACGACGCTGTCGCCGGCGTGGTGGAGGGAATGGGCGTGGCCCGCCCCCATCAGGGGCCCGAACGGCGCCGCAGCAGCCAGAACAGCCCGCCCGTGACGGCGAGGGTGGACAGCACCCCGATCACGCCCGCGACGCCGGTGAGGGCGTCGTCGCCGCCCACGGTGTAGTCGGCCAGCGGGCTGCCGGCGGTCGCGTGCTCGCCGGCGTTCTGCGCGATGCACTCCCCCTGGAGCTGCTCGCCCGCCTCGGTCTCGACGGCCTCGCACCCGGACTGCGTCACCGCGTCCAGGCCGTCCGGGGAGCTCGACGCGAAATACGAGACCCCGCCCGCGAGGAGCAGGGCGACCAGGAGGAAGGCGCCGAGGAAGCCGGCGTAGCGCCGGTCGCGCGTGGGGGTGCTCATCGCGGCGTGGACTCCTTGACGATCAGCGCGGAGCGCTCGCCGCGCAGCAGGTACACGAGGTCGGGCCGCACCGCGGCCACCGCGCCGACGGTGAGCGCGGTGATGATGCCCTCGCCGATCCCGATCAGGGCGTGGAAGCCGGCCATCAGCCCGAACACGGTGCCCAGCGCGAGCCCCTGTCCGCCGAGCGCGTACTCGAGCACGAAGCCCAACGACGCGACCACGGTGTTCACCCAGGCCGCGACGAACGCCGTCGCGATCAGCCCGAACCGCGAGCGCCGGGCGAGCGGGCGCATCGCCACCGCCACCGCGAAGCCGACGAAGGTGCCGATCAGCGCCATGTTGGTGATGTTGGTGCCGAGCGCCGAGAGCCCGCCGTCGGCGAAGAGCAGCGCCTGGAGCACCAGCACGATCGAGACGCAGAGGGCACCGACGTAGGGGCCGACGAGGATCGCGGTCAGGGCGCCGCCGAGCAGGTGGCCGCTGACGCCGGGCAGGATCGGGAAGTTCAGCATCTGCACCGCGAACACGAACGCGGCGACCAGGCCGGCGAGCGGTGCCGTGCGGTCGTCGAGGTCGCGCCGGGCCCGGGCGACGCAGATCGCCAGGCCCACCAGGGCCACCAGTCCGAAGGCCAGCGACACCGGCGCGTTCACGATGCCGTCGCTCATGTGCATCGCGACCAGCTCGGTCGTCATGCGCGCTCCTCACCCGTCCGTGTCGTGCGTGTGAAGAGTCTGGCAAGGCCGTGCTTGTCGCACTAGACCTGCGACAGCACCGTCCTGGCCGTTCGGGCAGTGGGGCGCCGGGCGCCGGCACCCTCCGGGTGCCGGCAATGCGTCACTACGTGCACCCAGTGACAGGAAGTCCGGCTCCGTCAGTTCGCCAGCATGAAGAACTCCAGCGCGTTCCCGTCGGGGTCCTTCACCGACAGGGCGAGCCCGTAGTCGGCCTCGACGATGCCGGAGTGCTCGATGCCGACCGAGTCCAGGTGGTCGCGCCAGGCCGTCACAGCGTCCGGGTCGGAGCACCCGAAGCCGACGTGGTCCAGGCCCACCCGGACCGGGTCGAACCGGTCGTCGGGTGCGACCGTCTCGTGCTGGGTCAGCCCGAACAGCTGGCCGTCGGCGAGGGCGAAGACGCGGCGGCGGAACGGTCCGTCGGACAGCGTCATCGCGGGTTCGGTACCGAAGAGCTTCGTGTAGAAGGGCTCGCTGACCGAGAGGTCGCGGACGGACATGGCGACGTGGTGCACGGCGGGGACGGCAGGCATGACGGTGCCCTGCCCGGTTGTGCACGATCCCATGCGCGTCCGGCGATGCTCGACCGATCCCGAGAACTCAGGCCGCCACCGGGTACCGCCGCGGCCCGCGCAGGATCGTGGCCGTCTTCGGCACGGACCGGCCGGCCGCGCGTAGGCCCGGCATCCGCTCCGCGAGCATCCGTAGCGCGACGGTGCCCTCGAGGCGGGCGAGCGCCGCGCCGAGGCAGTAGTGGGCGCCGCCGGAGAAGGCCAGGTGGGCGGTCGTCTGCTCGCGGGTGAGGTCGAAGCGGTCCGGGTCGGGGTGGGCCTCCGGGTCCCGGCCCGCCGCGGCCAGCAGCACCAGCACCCCGGAGTCGCGGCGCAGCGGGACGCCGTCGAGCTCGACGTCCTCGTGCGCGATCCGGGCGGTGAGCTGCACCGGCGGGTCGTAGCGCAGGGTCTCCTCCACCGCGCCGGCGGCGAGCCCCGGCTCGGCCACCAGGGCCTCCCACTGCCCGGGCGTCGCCTGCATCGCGCGGACCGCGTTGCCGATCAGGTTCGTCGTCGTCTCGAAGCCGGCCACGAGCAGCAACTGGGCGAGCGAGACCAGCTCGTCGATCGTCATGTCCCCGGCGTCCAGGGCTCCGACCAGCTGCGAGACGACGTCCTCGCCCGGGTCGACCCGCCGTCGGGACACGAGGGACTCGAACAGCGTGCGCGCCTCGGCGGTGGTGCGGGTGAGCTCGTGGGCGTGTGCGACCGAGCGGACGCCGTCCAGCGAGCTGCCCAGCGCCCGGCCCCACGCGGCGAAGCGGTCGGCGTCGACCTCCGGGATCGCCAGCAGCCGCGCGATGACCGTGATCGGCAGCGGCGCCGCCAGGTCCCGGACGAGGTCGAAGCGGCCCCGGGCGGCCGCGCGGTCGAGGAGGTCGGTGGTGACGGTCTCGGCCACCTCGCGGTACTGCTCGAGGCGGCGGGGCGCGAAGGTCGGCTGGGCGAGGCGGCGCAGCCGGGTGTGGTCCGGCGGGTCGAGGCCGAGCAGGGACAGGTCCACCGGCTCGAGCAGCGACTGCCCCTCCTCCGGGGCGAACGGCGGCCGCCCGGTGGAGAGCCGCACCCCGAAGCGCCGGTCGCGCAGGACGCGCTCGCACAGCTCGTGGGTGCCGACGGCGCTGATCCCCGTCCGGCTCCGGACGACGCGGCGCGGGGTGCGCACGGCCGCGTAGGTCGGGTAGGGGTCGCGACGCCACGGCTTGTGCATCAGCCGGGCCACGGGGTCGCCCCGCAGGGCCAGCGCCAGACCGCCCGCGCGCATCGCGGCGATCCGCCCGCCGAGGGCGACGTCCTCACGGAGGGTCACCGATCACCTCGCCATGCGTCGTGTGTCACGTGGCCGGGCCGCGGTCCCGGGGCGACAGTGGAAGACAGAATCCACTGTGCCAGCCGCCGTGACCGGCGACGGACCGGAGAGGAGCCACCCACGTGACGAGCGAGGCCACGGCCGGGGTGCTGCCGGCTCCCGACGCGGCCGTCGCCGACCCGGCGGCGCTGCTGGCGGCCTGGCGCCCGGGCGAGGGCACGTGGTTCTCCGGACCGCACGGCGGCCTGCTCGCGCGCGGCGCGGCCCGTCGCCTGGACGATCCCGACGACGCCGGGCGCGTGCTGGGCGAGACCGGCGGCATCGTCGTCGGGGCCCTGCCCTACGACCCGGCCGAGCCCGCCGCGCTCGTCGTGCCCGAGGAGATCACGTGGACGTCGGCCCCGGCCCGCCCGGTCGGGCGCGGGGTCGACGACGGTTCCGATCTGGCGCACTGGCACGCCCGGCCGGTCCCCGATCCTGCCCGCTACGAGGCGATGGTGGCCGAGGCGCTGGAGCGGATGCGGTCCGGCGGGCTGGAGAAGGTCGTGCTGTCGCGGGCGCTCGACCTGGTCCGGGACACCGAGGTCGACCGGCCCGCGATGCTGCGCGAGCTGGCCGCGCGCACCCTGGCCGGCTACGTGTTCGCGGTCGACCTGCCCGCGGGCTCGTCGCTCGTCGGCGCCAGCCCGGAGCTGCTGGTCTCCCGGCGCGACGGGGAGGTCGTGGCGAACCCGCTCGCCGGCTCGGCGGCGCGGCGCAGCGATCCCGACGACGACGAGGCGGCCGGCGCCGCGCTGCTCGCGTCCGCCAAGGACCGGCACGAGCACGCGCTCGTCGTGCAGGAGGTGGCGGCCGCGCTGGGCGCCGAGTGCGACACCCTGGACGTCCCGGCCGAGCCCAGCCTGATCCGCACCGACGCGCTGTGGCACCTGTCCACGACGATCCGCGGGCGGTCCTCCGTGTCGTCGCTCGACCTCGCCCGCGCCCTGCACCCGACGCCCGCCGTCGGGGGCGTCCCCCGCGAGGCCGCGCGCCGGGCGATCCGGGAGCTGGAGCCCTACTCCCGGGGCTTCTACACCGGCATGGTCGGCTGGATGGACGCCTCCGGCGACGGCGAGTGGGTGGTCGCGCTGCGCTGCGGCGAGGTCGGCGGGTGCTCGGCGCGGCTCTATGCGGGCGCGGGGATCGTCCCGGGCTCGGTGCCCTCGGCGGAGCTGGCCGAGACGACCACCAAGCTGGAGACGATGCTCGCGGCACTGTGAGACTGGGCCGGTGACCCCCTGGTCCGAGATCCGCGGTGCGCGCACGCTCTACGAGGACGACGGCGCGCTCGTGCTCGACAAGCCCGCCGGGTGGTCGGTGATGGGCGAGCGGCACGACACCGACCTCGTGCGGATCGCGGCCGACGACGGCGAGAAGCTCTGGCCGGCGCACCGGATCGACAAGGTGACCAGCGGCGTCGTGCTCTTCGCGAAGGCGCTCGCCGCCCACGGCGACCTGACCCGGCAATTCGCCCGCCACACCGTCGAGAAGACCTACCTCGCCGTCACCGCGACCACCGGGTTGCCCGCCGAGGGCCGGATCGAGCTGCCGCTCTCGGTGGGGCGCAAGAACCGGGTGCGGATCGCCGCCGCCCGCGAAGCGATCGGGGAGCGCGACGGCGTGTGGACGGTGCCCGAGGACGCCGTCGACACGAGCAGAGACGTCTACCCGAGCACGACGACGTTCACGAGACTCGACGCGACGCCGGCCGGCACGCTGCTCGAGGTGCACCCGCTGACGGGTCGCCGGCACCAGATCCGCGTGCACCTCGCCTGGATCGGCCACGCCCTCGTCGGGGACCCGCTGTTCGAGAAGAACCCGACCACGCGCACGGGCCTGCACGCCCACCGGTTGACCTTCGACACGGCGGACGGCGCCCGCCGCATCGTCACGGCCGAGCCGGACGACGAGTTCCGGGCCCTGCTCTCCTCGAGTGCTACGTAGGGCAGGTTCGGCCGCCGGCGAACCTGCGTCATGTCGCACTCGACGTTCGAGCGCGCGCTGCCGTCGTCGCGAGTGCGACGTAGGGCAGGTTCGGTGGCCCCGGAAGATGCGCCACGTCGCACTCGCCGGGGTCAGTCCAGCGCCTCCGCCAGCAGCGCCAGCGACGCGTCCAGGGTGTCGGCGTCGACGACCGGGAAGAACTCGCGGAGCTGCGGGTCGGTGACCGCGGACCAGTCGTAGGTCAGCGTCACGCGGGTCCGGTCGCCCTCGGGGGCGAAGCGGTAGGTCCACGTGTACCCGGCGGGGCGCTGCCCGGAGCCGGCCGGCGCCCAGCCGATCGCGGCGTCCGGCTCGTAGACGACGACGTGGTTCTCGGTGGTGTAGTCGCCCATCTGCTCGTTGTGCATGTCCATCGTGAACACGTCGCCGAGCTCGGTGAGGGCGAGGTGGGTCTGCGACGCGCGGACCATGCCGGAGGCGTCGATGTCCGGGTGGCGGTCCGGGTCGGCGACGAGCGCGAACGCCCGCTCCGGCGGCGCGTCGACCAGGCGGGACACCTCGATGTGGCTCTCGGACGTCATGCGCATGATCGTGGCACGACGCCGGGTACAGGCCCGCTCGTGGGAGCGCGCATCACCCTGGTCCGGGGCGACATCACGACGCAGGAGGTCGACGCGATCGTCAACGCCGCGAACTCGGGCCTGCTCGGCGGCGGCGGGGTCGACGGCGCGATCCACCGCGCGGGCGGCCCGGCGATCCTCGAGGAGTGCCGTCAGCTGCGGGCGACGACCCTCCGCGACGGCCTCCCCACCGGGCAGGCGGTCGCCACGACGGCCGGGAACCTGCCGGCGCGGCACCTGATTCACACCGTCGGCCCCGTGTACGCGACGAGCACCGACCGCACCGAGCTGCTCGTGAGCGCCTACCGCGAGTCGCTGCGCGTGGCCGACGAGCTCGGGGCCCGCACCGTGGCCTTCCCCGCGATCTCGGCGGGGGTCTACGGGTGGCCGATGGACGACGCGGCGCGGATCGCCGTGGAGACCACGGGCTCCACCCCGACGGCCGTGGAGGAGGTCCGCTTCGTGCTGTTCGGCGACGAGGCGTACACGGCGTTCACCCGGGCGGCCGAACACGCGGGCTGATCGCTCGCCCACTCGCCGAACGCCTTCCCGACGACGGGTGGCCGCCGGCCGGGTTGCCCGCGGGCGACCGATCTCGCGTCACCCACTCGACTCGTGACCGTCGCGTCCCCGCGTCGTTGTCGGTGTCGTGCGCGCTCGGGGGGAGCCGTGTGCGCATGCCGGCGCGGCGCGTGGCCGGCGCGCGATCGAGCGAGCGAGGTTCATTGAGCAAGGGCAGGCATCGCAAGCAGCAGCGCCCGGGCACGGGGCGTCTGGTGGTCTCCGCCGCCGCGGTGGGGATGGGACTCGTCCAGGCCTCCGGCATCGCGGCGGCCGCACCCGCGGGCACGGCGCCCGGGGTCGGCGGCACGCCGTGCACCACGCCGACCATCAAGGCGTGCGTCGACCTCTCGGAGAACAAGACCTGGCTGCTGGACGGCAAGGGCAACGTCGTGTACGGCCCCGTCGCGAACACGCACGGCGGCCAGGGCCACGAGACGCCCACCGGCGACTTCATCATCCAGCGCAAGGACCAGTACCACGTCAGCCAGGAGTACGAGGGTGCGAAGATGCCGTACGCGGTGTTCTTCGACGGCGAGGGCCGCGCGTTCCACCAGGGCACCCTCGACCGGCAGTCCGCCGGCTGCGTGCGCCTGAACGAGGCCGACGCGAAGCGCTTCTTCGAGCACCTGAACCCGAACGACCGGGTGCAGATCGTCGAGTAGGACCCCGACCGGAGGGCCCCGCCGACCACCACGGTCGGCGGGGCCCTCCGTGTGTCAGGCCCGCCGGCGCAGCACCATCGCGACGGCGCCGATCACGACGACCACTGCGAGCACGACGAAGGGCCAGGCCGGGAACCCGCCGCCATCGTCGGGAGCCGGTGCGGCCGAGGCGGCGTTGCTCGGGGCGACCGGCGGCGCGGCGGCGACCGGCGGCGCGGCGGCGACCGGCGGCGCGGCGGCGGACGACGGCGCGACCGCGGCCGGACCCGGCGTCGTGAGCGTGAACGACAGTGCGCCCGAGATCGGGTGCCCGTCGGACGAGACGACCCGGTAGCCGACCTCGTAGCGGCCGGCGGCGCCCAACGGGGCGACGCCGACCGAGATCCGCTCGCCCTCGGAGACCGGCGCCCCGGACTCGTAGCGGGTCGCGCCGTCCGGCCCGACGACGGTGACGGTCGCGGTGCCCGGGGTCGGGGCCTCGCTGAAGGTCAGCGTGATCCGCGACGGGGCGGCGGCGACCTGGGCGCCGTCGGCGGGGTCGCTGGCCTCGAGGACGTCGTGCGCGAGGGCGTTCCCGGCGCCCAGGAGCGTCAGCAGGGCGACGAGGACGGTGAGCAGGGCAGGTCGCAGGAGCGCCCGTGGGGGCGCGGTCGAGGTGGTCATGGTCCCTTCGTGGGGTCGGGGGGAGGGTCAGCCGGCGGGACGGACCGGCGGACCTCGCAGGGGACGGACCCGGAGCAGGAGCGCGGCGTCGCGCCCGCGCACGGCGGGCGGCGCCGCGGCCGCGACCGGCGACGACGGGGCGGGCGGGCGCGCCCCGAGCAGGGCCAGGACCGTGCCCACCCGCCGTGCGACCAGCTCGCCCACGGCGCGGTCGGCGCCCGCGGCGCCGAGCGCGACGAGCACGGTCGCCGCGGCGTGGGCGGCGAGCATCCCGGGCGAGGGCGTGGCGGTGACGTGGTGGGACATCGTGTGCCCCGCGTGCTCGCCGGACGGTCCCATCGCGAGGTGCCAGCCCACCTGGCCGGCGGCGAGGACCCCGACGAGACGCACCACCCCGACCCGGCGGCGGACCACGAGTGCGGCGAGACCCGCCGTCAGGAACGCGACCGCGACGACCGCCGCCGTGACCTCCGGCAGCCCGCCGCCCGCCTCGACGTGCGCGGCGGCGCCGAGCGCGGGCGCGAGTGCGCCCACGACGAGCGCGCGCGCCGCGGTCGGGGTCATGGCGCCACGGTAGGCGAACCCCCCGACGGCCTCAGGCGGCGTTCAGGCATCGGCGCACCCACTCCGCGACCTCCCAGGCCGCCTGGTGCGCCGTCGTCGGGAGCAGCCGGGGCAACGAGATGTAGCCGTGGCAGGCGCCCTGGTAGTCGGTGTGGCGGACGGTCACGCCCGCGGCCCGGAGCGCGTCGGCGTACCGGATGCCGTGGTCACGCAGCGGGTCGTGCTCCGCGGTCTGCACGAGCGCGGGCGGGAGCCCGGTGAGGTCCGCCCGCAGCGGGGAGGCGTACGGGTCCGTGCCGTCGGCGCCGCCGAGATAGAGCCGGTGGAAGCCGCGGATGTCGGAGGCGTGCAGGATCGGGGCGGTCGGGATCGCGCGCTCCGAGGGCAGCACGTCCACCATCTCGACGCCCGGGTAGACCAGGCACTGCGCGCCGATGGTCGGGGCGTCCTCGCCGCGGCGCCGGGCGTCGCGGGCCATGAGGCAGACGACCGTGGCCAGGTTGCCGCCCGCGCTGTCGCCCGTCACCGCCACGCGGGCCGGGTCGATGCCCCAGCGGCCGGGGTCGGCGACGAGGGCGGCCACGGCGCCGTAGCAGTCGTCGGCCGGGCCGGGGAACGGGTGCTCCGGCGCGAGCCGGTAGTCCACCGACACGACCACGACGCCGGCGAGCAGCGCGACCTGCCCGCAGTACCAGTCGGACTGGTCGAGGTCGCCCTGCACGAAGCCGCCGCCGTGGAAGTTCACGACGACGGGGGCGGGCACCGCGGCGAGGTGCGGCGGGCGGTAGACCCGCACGGGCAGGGTCGCGTCGGGGAGCTCGAGCGAGGCGTCCTCGGTGACGACCCGCCGGTCGTGCCGCCCGACCACCGCCCGCCCGGCGGGCCCGGCCTGGATGCGCCCGGAGCGCTCGCGGGCCGCCGGGACGTCGGCGGGCGGGAGGTCGGCGACCGACCCGCTCAGCGCACTGCGCAGGGTGCCGAGCACGCGGGTCCGGAGGGGGAGACGCATGAGGTGAGCTTCGCTCAGGTGAGCACTTTCCCGTGCCCCGACACGGACAAGTGCTCACCTGGCGAAGTCACACCGTGGCGCTCACGTCCACCCTGATGTTCCCGCGGGTGGCCTTGGAGTACGGGCACAGCTCGTGGGCGCGGGCGACCAGGCGGTCGGCGGTGTCCTGCTCGGTGCCGGGCAGGTGGGCCACGATCGCGACCTCCAGGCCGAAGCTCTCGGCGTCCGGCCCGATCCCGACCTCGGCCTCGACGGTCGACGAGTCCACGGGCACGTTCTCGTTCCCGGCCGCGAGCTTGAGCGCCTGGTGGAAGCACGCCGCGAACCCGGCCGCGAAGAGCTGCTCCGGGTTCGTGGCGCCGCCGGGGCCGCCCATCTCCTTCGGCATGGCCATGTCCTGGTCGATGATCCCGTCGTCGGAGGCGACGTGCCCGTTGCGGGCGTCCCCCGACGAGGTGGCCGACGCGACGTACTTGATGTCCATGCCGGCCGGTTACCCGGTTGCGTGCAACCTCACCAGGCGGGTCGGCGCTTCTCGACGAAGGCCGTGATGCCCTCCCGGCCCTCCGCGGAGAGCCCCCGGTCGCCGATCGACTTCGCCTCCACCTCGAAGTGCGCGTCCGTGAGCACCCCGCCTGCCGAACGCACCAGCGCCTTGGTCGCCGCGAGTGCCTGCGGCGGTCCGGCCGCGATCGTCGTCGCGATCGCGTCGGTCTCCTCGCGCACCGACTCGTCGGGCACCACCCGGGAGGCGAGTCCGGCGGTCAGGGCCTCCTCGGCGCCCATCGGTCGATTGGTGAGGAACATGTCCAGGGCCCGCGCCCGCCCGACCGCGGCGGGCAGCGTCGCCGTCATGCCGCCGTCCGGGGTCAGGCCGATCGCGGTGTAGGCGGGTCGGAGCCGGGCGCCGGCGCCCAGGACCACGACGTCGCCGGTCAGCACCAGCGAGAGCCCGATCCCGGCCGCCCAGCCCTGCACCCCGACGACGACGGGTGCGGCCAGGCCGCGGATCAGGCGCTGGCAGGCGTGGAAGTCGTCGGCCAGCGCGGAGAGCGACCCCTCCGGGTTCGCCGCGAACCCGCGCACGTCGCCGCCGACGCAGAAGTTCGGCCCCTCGGCCACGATCTCGAGCGCGCGGGCGCCCTGCGCCGGGCCGGCGAGCGCCTCCCGGAACTGCCGCCCGAACTCGAAGTCGACGACGTTGTGCCCCGCCCCGTTCGCGAGGACCAGCCGCACGACCCCGTCGGACTCCTCGACCCGCACCCGCACGTCCGCCACGCTGCTCCTCCTCGTCGATCACGCGATCCCGGCCGCAGCCTGCCAGGCTGGGCCCGCCCGCACCGGGAGAGGAGAGCGAGACCGTGCCCGACCTGCACATCCCCGCCGCCGAGGGGTCGCACCAGGAGGCGTACCTCGCGACGCCCACCACGCCCGGCCCCTGGCCCGGCGTCGTCGTCCTGCAGGACGCCTTCGGCGTGGGCGAGAACGTCCGCGCCCACGCCGACCGCCTCGCCGCCGCCGGCTACCTCGCGGTCGCCCCGCGCCTCTACACCCCGCGCGGCGGCGGGATCCGCTGCGTGGCCGCGGTGTTCCGCGCGATGGGCAGCGGGGAGGGGCCGGTGTTCGCGGACATCGACGCGGCCCGCGGCTGGCTCGCCGGCCGGGACGACTGCACCGGCCGCATCGGGGTCATCGGGTTCTGCCAGGGCGGCGGCTTCGCTCTCATCGCCGCGGCGCGCTACGACTTCGCGGCCTCGGCACCGAACTACGGCCACGTCCCCACCGACGCCGAGCGCGAGCTCGAGGGCATCTGCCCCGTCGTCGCGAGCTTCGGGGCGAAGGACACCACGCTGAAGGGACACCCGGAGCGGCTCGAGGCCGCGCTGACCACGCTCGGCGTCGAGAAGGACGTGAAGACCTACCCGACGGCGGGTCACTCGTTCCACGAGCGCTTCTACGCCGAGGGCCTGATCCGCCCGCTCGGCATGGGCTACGACGCGGAGGCCTCCGAGGACTCGTGGCGACGCATCCTCGACTTCTTCGGGATGCACCTCTCGTGAATGATCTCGAGAGCTACCTCATCGACATGGACGGCGTGCTCGTCCACGAGGAGAACGCGCTGCCCGGGGCGGACGAGTTCATCCGCCGTCTCTCCGAGGCGGGCAAGCACTTCCTCGTCCTGACGAACAACTCCATCTACACCCCGCGCGACCTGCGGGCCCGCCTGCACGCCAGCGGCATCGACATCCCGGTCGAGAACCTGTGGACCTCGGCGCTCGCGACGGCGCAGTTCCTCGACGACCAGCGGCCGAACGGCACCGCCTTCGTCGTGGGCGAGGCCGGCCTGACGACGGCGCTGCACGAGGTCGGCTACGTCCTCACCGAGCGCGACCCGGACTACGTGGTCATCGGCGAGACCCGGACGTACTCGTTCGAGGCGATCACCCGCGCGATCCGGCTCATCGAGCGCGGGGCGCGCTACATCTGCACCAACCCCGACGCCACCGGCCCGAGTGCCGAGGGGACGCTGCCGGCCACCGGGTCGGTCGCCGCGCTCATCACGCACGCCACCCGGAAGACGCCGTACTTCGTCGGGAAGCCCAACCCGCTGATGATCCGCGCGGGCCTGAACACGATCGGCGCGCACTCCGAGAGCACGGCCATGATCGGCGACCGGATGGACACGGACATGGTCGCGGGGATGGAGGCCGGGCTGCACACGATCCTCGTCCTGACCGGGGTCACCGACGAGGCCGAGCTGGACCGCTACCCCTACCGGCCGAACCAGATCGTGCAGAGCGTGGCCTCGTTGGAGGTCGGCTCGCGGGGCTGATCCGAGCATGGTGGGTACTCCGGGGTCATGCCGGACGACTTCGAGGACCTGCCGTCGACGCTCCAGCGCTCGGACAAGAAGGCGCGCGACACCTACGCGCAGGCCAAGGAGTCCGCCGAGGACACCTACGGCAAGGGCGAGCGCGCGAGCCGGACGGCCTACGCGGCGCTCAAGCACACCCACGAGAAGGTCGGCGACCACTGGGAGCCCAAGGAGGAGTACGGGCCGTCGGACACCCGGGCGGAGTCCGGCGGTGCGGACCCGAACGGGAGGCCCGCGGGCGGCGTCGACGCCAACGCCACCAAGGAGCACCTCTACTCCAAGGCGCAGGAACTCGGCGTCGAGGGCCGCTCGTCGATGAACAAGGATGAGCTGGTGGACGCGTTGCAGAAGGCGAACGACCGCGAGACGCGCAAGGCCCGCGAGTGAGCCTGCCACCGCCGGACCCCGGGGCCGCCACCCCGGAGGCCGGGGGCGAGGTCGCCGGTGCGCCGCCGGACCCGGCCGGGGAGATCGGGGTCGGGCGCGGTGGCCGGCGGCTGGGGTGGCCGGAGGTGGTCGTCGCGGCGGTCGTCTACGTCGCGATCCAGCTCGTGGCCGGGATCGCGCTGGTCGCGGGTAGCGGAACCCTCCCGTCGGCGCCGGTGCTGCTCGCGCTGTCGGGGCTCTCGGCGTTCGGGGCGGTCGCGGTCGCGGCGCTGGTGCGGACCCGCTCGACCGCGGCCCTGGGCGTGCGACGCGTCGGCTGGCGCACGATCGGGCTGGCCGTGCTGCTGGGCCTCGCGGTGTGGCTGGTCTCGCGGGTGCTGATCGTCGTCTACGTCTCGGTCACCGGCGATCTCACCGACCCGCAGGAGGCGCTCACGCAGTTCTCCGGCCCGGCGGCGGCGTTCTGGGTCGTGCTCCTCGGCGGGCTGGTGGTACCGCTCGGTGAGGAGTTGCTCTTCCGCGGCGTCGGCTACGGCGCGCTGCGCCGCTACGGCGTGGTCGTGGCGACGATCCTGTCGTCGCTGCTGTTCGCCGTCGCCCACGGGCTCAACGTGGTGTTCCTGGCCGTGCTCGTGCTGGCGGTGCTCAACGCCGTGCTCTACGAGCGCACCCGCTCGATCTGGCCGTGTTTCGCCACGCACGCGACGTTCAACCTGACGTCGTTCACGCTGCTGCTGACGCTGTAGACCACGACGGAGGAGAGGTATGACGACCGCAGTGCCCGACCTGGCCGACATCGAGATCCGCGACCCCGCGACCGACGAGGTGGTGGGATGCGTCCGCCCGGCCGGGCCGGAGCAGGTCGACGACGCCGTCGGCCGGGCCGTCGCGGCGGGTGCCGCGTGGGCGCGGACGTCCCCGGCCGACCGGGCGGGCGCGGTCAAGGACGCCGCCGCCGCGGTGCGGGCGGTGGCCGAGGAGCTGGCGCGGCTCAACGAGAGCGAGACCGGGCGCCCGTACGACGACGCGCTCGGCGGCGCGCTCGCCGCCGCGGGCACGCTGGAGCAGTACGCCGAGCTCGGCCCGCTCCACCGCGGCCGCTCGCTGCAGGGGAACTGGTCCGCGACCGACCTCATGGTCCCCGGCCCGCGCGGCGTCGTCGCCGCGATCACGCCGTGGAATGACCCCGTCGCGGTGGCCGCCGGCCTGATCGGCGCGGCCCTGGTCACCGGGAACACCGTCGTCCACAAGCCCTCGGAGCGCTCCCCGCACGTGGGGCGCCGCTTCGCGGACCTGGTCGCGTCCTTCCTGCCCGACGGGGTCCTGACGGTGCTCGACGGCGCCGGACCGACCGGGGCGCTGCTCTCGGCGCACGCCGCCGTCGACGTCGTCGCGCACGTGGGGTCGATCGCGGCGGGCCGGGCGATCGCCGAGGCGGCGGCCGGCACCGGCGCGAAGGTCCTGCTGGAGAACGGCGGGAACGACCCGCTGATCGTCGACGACGGGGTCGACCCGGTGTGGGCGGCCGGGCAGGCGGCCCTGGGGTCGTACGCCAACGGCGGCCAGGTGTGCGTGTCCGTCGAGCGCATCTACTGCCACGCGGGCGTGGCCGACGAGTTCCTCGCGGCGCTGGCCGAGGAAGCGACCCGGTGGGTGTACCGGCCGTCCGCGGAGGGCGAGAAGGCCCTGGGCCCGCTGGTCGACCGGCGGCAGCGCGAGCACGTGCACGCCCACGTGGCCGAGGCGCTGCAGGGTGGCGCGGTGGCGCACGTCGGCGGCGCGGTCCCGGACGGGGCCGGGGCGTTCTACCCCGCCACGGTCCTGTCGGGGCTGACCCCGCAGATGCGGATCGTGCGCGAGGAGACGTTCGGCCCGGTCGCCCCGGTGCGGGTGGTGGACTCGTTCGAGCAGGGTCTGGCCGAGGCCGTCGACGACCCGCACGGGCTCGCGGCCACCGTGCTGACCCCGGACATGGCGCACGCGCAGGAGGCCTGGCGGGCGCTGCGGGTCGGCACGGTGAAGGTCAACGCGGTCTTCGGGGGTGCACCGGGTGGCGCCGCGGAGCCCCGGGGACTCTCGGGGACCGGCTTCGGCTACGGCCCGGAACTGCTCGACGAGATGACGGCGACGAAGACGGTGCACGTCGAGCCGTGTCCGCCCCGACACCGACCGTGATCATCGATCACGCGCGGTAGAGATCATCGGCGACGGCGTCACCCCTGAACGGGTGACGTCGTTACGCCGACGTGATGCCCCGCCCGCCCGCCCCGCCTCCCACGGCGTCCGAGCCGGAGACCGCGCTGGTCGAGCCGCAGCCGCGCCCGCGGCGCCGACCCGGCGTGCCGGGCGTCCACCCGGCGCACTCGCTGCTCGGGTTCGTCGTCGCGGCGGTGGCGGCCCTCGGTGTGGTCGTCGCCACCGGGGTCGCCCCGGTCACCAGCCTGGCGGCGATGGCGGGCGTGGCCACACTGCCGGCCGGGTCGGCGGTCGCCGGCGTGCCGGCCCCGCCGCTCGTGCCCGCGCTCGGGCCGTCGCCGAGCACCGGGGAGGTCGTGGGCGACGGGACCGCCGAGCCGACGACGACCACCCCGCGCACGTCGACGCGCGCCACGACCCCGAGCGCCACGCGCAAGCCGGTGACCCCGGCCGTGCCGCCCGCCGTCGCACCGCCCGTCGCGCAGCCGCCGGCCCAGGACCCGGCGCCGGAGCCGCAGCCCCAGCCGGACCCGGAGCCCCAGCCGGAGCCCACGAAGACCGAGGACCCGGAGCCGACGACGCCGCCGTCGAGCGACCCGGAGCCGACGGAGCCGGAGCCGACGAAGCCCGGGTCGGGAACCGGCCGCTGAGGCCGGCCCCCGCCCGCGGTCAGCGCATCAGCGTGACGATGTCCCCGGGCAGCTGCTCGAGGGTGCGGTCGACGTCGGACTCGGGCAGCCACTCGCGCAGCAGGCGCAGCACCTGCTCCACCTGACGCTCGACCTCCTCGGCGTCCACGGAGTGCACCGCGCCACTCACGGCGTCGACGAACTCCGCGCGGCCGATCGCGCGGGCCTTGTCGTCGGACTGCCGCTGCCCGCGCAGCTCGGCCGAGAGCTCCGGCGGCAGGCTGACGGTGAGGTCCTGGGCCAGGCCGGAGCTCACGACCTTCCCGAACTCGTTCAGCGTCGCCCGCGTGAGGATCTCGGCCTCGGACTCGGTCTCCAGGCCGAGCCGGCGCTGCACCTGCCCAGCGAATGCGGCCAGGGTGGCGCTCGAGCGGGCGGGGTTCGGGTCGTTCGGGTTCGGGTCGTCCTGCAGGGGCGGGGTCGTCATGAGGTGACTCCAGGGTCGGGGGTGTCGGTCAGAAGCCCTCGCCGGCCGCCCGGTCGACCCCGTCCGACCAGCGCGCGCGGCGCTCGTCGTCGGACTGGTCCCACCACTGCGGACCCCGCTCGCCGAGCGCGGTCTTCGCGGCGTGGACCCGGTCGCGGGCGGCCCGCTCGGCGTCGGCGTCGTCGGCCTCGAGCGCCGCCCCGACGTCCCGCCGGGCCTTCATCAGCCAGCGGCGGAGTCGGGCGGCGTCGTCCTCGGGGATGGCCGGGTCGGTCGCACGCCATCGACGCCCGTCGATCACCACGTGGTGACCGTCGGCCGTCTTCTGCGGGGGCATGGGGCGCGGGTGCCCGGGTGATCCACCCCGGACACCTCAGGTTCCCGGGCGGGCCACCCGGACGACGGCGTCGACGACCCGCTCGGGAGCGATGTCGAGGCACTCGTGGTCGAACGGGCACACCAGCTGCCGGCACGGGGCGCAGGACGTCGGGCGGGTGAGGACCTCCGCGGGCACGGTGCGCGGCGCGTACTGCCCGACCTCCTCGGTCCCCGCGAACAGCTCCACGACCGGCGTGCCGACGGCGTCGGCCAGGTGCGCGCCGCCGGAGTTGTTCACCACCACCGCGTCCGCGCCCGCCACGAGGTCCGCGAGGCCGGCCAGGTCCAGCTCGCCGACCAGCGTCACCGCGTCGGGCACCCCGGCCGCCGCGCGGGCCACGAGGTCGGCCTCCTTCGCGGTGCCGGTGACCACCACCGTCCAGCCCCGGCCCGCGATCCCGCGACCCGCCGTCGCGAACCGCTCCGGGGACCACCGCCGCGACGGACAGCTCGCCCCGGGCGCGACGACGACGTAGCGCCCCGCCGGAACGGGACGGTCGGCCGCGGGCACCGTGAGGGCCAGGTCCACCCCCTGCGAGGGCACCCCGACCGCGGCGAGGACGGCCAGCCCACGGTCGACCTGGTGACCTCCGTCTGGCGGCGCCGGCACCCAGTGCGTGAGCGCGTCGCCGCCGAACTCCTTGCTCGTCCCGATGCGGATCCCGATCCCGGCGCGCCGGCACAGCAGCGCGGCGGGCCACGGGGACTGGGAGAACGACGTCAGGATCACCGCGGCGTCGTAGTCCCGGGCGGCGAGGGTCGCGACGAGGTCGGCGTCCGGGTCGGCCTCCTCCTCCGCGGTCGCCGCCGCGGGGAGGCGCTGCCAGGACACCGACGCGACCACGACGTCGTCCACCTCGGCGACCAGCGGCGCGGCGGCGGCCCCGGCGGGCGAGGCCAGCAGGTCGAGGTGCGCCTGCGGGGCGGCGGCGCGCAGGGCCCGGAGCGCGGGCACGGTCATGATCACGTCGCCGACGTTGTCCGGCCGCACCACGAGGACGCGTGACATCGCCGTCCAGTCCGGATCGTCGACCCCGGGCCGGTGCGCGGCGGGGTGGACGGGCAGGTGCACGGGGGTCGTCACGAGAGAGCAGGTACCCGTCCCGGCGCGTCGCACGCGACACGCTCTCCTGCGGGGCCTTCTCCACGGCCTTTGCGGACATCCACCGATCGAGGCCGTAACTTCTCGCGTTTCGGCTAGCAGATTGGTCTGTTCGGACGACACACCCGGTGCCAGTACGTCACCGACCAGTCACGAGGAGTGCTCATGCGCCGGTCCTCCCTCCCGCTGCGCCTGCGCGGCCGGGTCCTGCTCGCCACCGCCGCGGCCGCGGTCGCCCTCCTCCCGGTGGGAGCCGCGGCGGCCGCCGCGGCCACCCCGGTCTCGCTCACCGGCGGCGGCACCGTCCTCGTGGACGGCACCCGCTACACGGTCAGCATGAACGTCCGGCAGAGCGCCTCCGGGAAGCTCAGCGGCAGCTGCGGGCTCGCCGGGCCGCGCCTCGCCTTCTCCTGCCAGAGCATCACCTCGATCGCGGTCGCCGGCCCCCAGGTCACCGTCAAGGGCTCCGGCGTGCTGGCGAACGGCCAGAACCGCACCTTCACCGCCGTCGTCACCGACAACCCGAACGGCGCCGACCAGATCGCCGTCGACGCGACCGGCGCCAACGTCAGCGGCTCCCTCGCCACCGGCGGCTTCGTCCTGCGCTGACGCTCCGTCCTGCCCGTCCACCCCACACCCGCATCCCAGGAGCCACCATGTCGACCCGTCTCTCCGCCGTCACCGTCACCGCCGCGGCCGCGCTGTTCTTCCTGCCCGGCGTCGCCGCTGCAGCCCCGGCCCAGGCCCTGCCCGCGCCGTGCACCCAGTCCGGCACCACCGTCACCTGCACCTACCTCGCCTCCGGCGGCAACCAGACGCTCGCCGTGCCCACCGGCGCCACGAACGTCCGGGTCACCGTGAAGGGCGGGGCCGGCGGCGACGGCGGCGCCGGGGCGGGCGGCACCGAGGGCGGCGGCGGTGGCTCCGGGGCGACCGTCTCCGCGGCGCTGACCGGCGTCGCCGGGACGACCCTGAGCATCGTCACCGGCGGCGCGGGTGCCGACGGCACCGACGGCGCCGACGCGGGCGGCGCCGGAGGGGCGGCCGCCGGGTCGGGTGGCGGCGGCGGTGACGGCGCCACCGCGACCGGCGCGAACGGCTCGGGTGGCGGCGGTGGTGCGGGCGGTGGCGCGTCCGGCGTGGGCCGGGGCACCAGCCCGCTGGTCGTCGCCGCCGGTGGCGGCGGGGGCGGTGGCGGGGCCGGCGGCAACCAGCCCGCCCGGGTCGGCGGCGCCGGGGGCGCTGCGGCGGCGGCCGGCGGCGCCGGTGTCGGCCTGGGGACGACGACCGGCGGGGCGGCCGGGGCGTCGGCCACCCAGAACGGTGCGACCGGGACCGACGCCGCCGCGGCGCGCGCCGGCGGCCCCGGCGGTGGCGGCGGCGGCGTGAAGGGCGGCGCGGCCGGGACGAGCGCGCAGAACACCGGAGCGGGCGGCGGCGGGGGCGGCACGAACCTCGTGCCCGCCGGCGGCACCGTGGGCGCCGCCAACGCCGGCGCCGGGTCGGTCGTCGTGCAGTACACCGCGGCACCGGTGGCCGTGGGTGGCTCCGCGCGCGGCGACGTCCGCTACGGCGCGGACGGTCGGCTGTCGCTCGACGTGCGCGGCACCGCGAGCTCGGGCTCCGGGTCGTGCGCGGTCCGCGACGGGGCACTGCGCGCGACCTGCCGCACGATCACCTCCGTCACCACCGACGGTCGCGGCACCGCCCGGATCACGGGCACCGCGCTCGTGCAGACGGGAGCGGTCGTGCCCTTCACCGCCACCGTCGTCGACGGCTCCGTTCCCGGGGGCACGGGGGTCGACCGGGTGACCTTCACCGCGGCCGGCCAGACCACCACCGGGACCGTCACCCGGGGTGACCTGCAGGTGCGCTGACGCGCTGGTGAGCACTATCCCGTGTCAGGGCACGGGATAGTGCTCACCTGGGGGTACCCCACACCGTGCCCGAAGTCGCCATGCTCCACGGCCGCGCCGATCCCGCCCACGACGGCGTCGCCGACTACACCGCGCGCCTCGTCGCCGCCCTGCACGAGTGCGGCACCGCCGTCCGCGACGTCCCCGTCGACCCCGGCCCGCGCGGCCTGCTCGCCGCCGCCCGCGCGGCGCGCGGCGCGGACGTCGTCCACCTGCAGTTCGCGCCGTCGGCCTACCGCTTCTCCGCCTGGCCCGGCCTGCTCGGCGACCTCGTCGGCGCTCCGCTGGTCACCACGGTCCACGAGTACGGCGCGTGGTCGCCACGGCCCTGGCGCCTGCCCGCGCGTCTCGGGCTGGCCGACGCCGACACCGGGCGGCTCGTCCCCCGCAGCGCCCGCGTGATCACCACCAACGGCGCCCACGAGGAGATCCTGCGCCGCCGCTACCCGCACCACGACGTCGTGCGCCTCCCGATCCCGCCGAACGTGGTGGCGGGAGACGCAGCGCGGAGCTCGACCCGGGAGGGGGCCGCGCCGGACGCGGACCGCGTCACCACCCGGCGTCGGCTCGGGATCGCGCCGGACGCCCAGGTGGTCGTCTTCTTCGGCTTCGTGCACCCGGTCAAGGGCCTGCGCTACCTCGTCGACGCGGTCGCGCACCTCGCGGCGGAGCGCCCGCGGCTGCACCTGCTGATCGTCGGCGGCTTCACCTCCCTGGCCCTTCCCGACGACGAGGCGGCCGCGTTCCGCGCCGAGCTCACGAAGCACGTCGCCGACGCCGGGGCCACCGACCGGGTCACGATCACCGGGCACGTCCCGGCCGACGAGGTCTCGGCCGCGCTGGCCGCCTCCGACCTCGCCGCCTTCCCGTTCACCGCCGGGGCCACCACGAAGAGCGGAGCGCTGCTCGCGGCGTTCGACCACGGGCTGCCGACCCTCGTCACGCAGCTCACCCCCGACACCGAGCTGGTCGACGGCGAGACCGTGGTGGTCGCCCCGGCCGTCCGCGACGTCGACGTGCTCGTCACTGCCCTGCGCCGCCTGCTCGACGACGACGCCCTCGCGCGGCGGGTCGCGGCGGGCGGCCGGTCCCTGCTCGACGGCCGCGACTGGGACACCCTCGCCGCCCGACACCGCGACCTCTACGCGGAGCTGGCGTGAGAACCCTCGTCGTCGACCTCCTCGGGGGGCTCGGCGACCTGGTGATGGTGCTGCCGACGATCCACGCCCTCGCCGACGCCGACCCGGGCGGCGAGCTGGTCGTCCTCACCCACGCGCCGGGCGCGGTCCTGCTCGCCCGCGATCCGGCGGTGACGGCCGTGCGCACCGCGGAGAAGCACGCGGAGCGACCCGCCGTCGGGAAGGCCCTGGCCGAGCTCGCGCCCGACCTCGTCGTCTCCACCACCCGCTTCGACGGGATCGGCGACCTGATCGACGACGACGCAACCGCGCGCGGGACGCGTGCGGTGACCAACCTGTGGCGCTCGCCGCCCGCCGACGAGCTGGTGGGGGAGCGCTACCAACGGATCCTCGTGACCGAGGGCGTGATCCCCGGCCCACCCCGGCCACCGCGGATCGTGCTCGGGGACGAGGAACGCCTGCCCGACGCCGAGCCGGGGACCGTCGTGCTCGTCCCGGACGCCGGGATGGCGGTCAAACGGTGGCCCTGGTGGCACGAGCTGGTCGGCCGTCTGGGCGGGCGCCCCGTGGTCGCGGTGACGCCGGTGGACGGCGTCCCGACCTGGGAGCCGTGCGACCTGCGCACCCTGGCCGCGCGGTTCGCCGCCGTCGGGCGGGCGGGCGGCGTGGTCGTCGGCGGCGACACCGGGCCGGTGCGGGTCGCGGCGGCCGTCGGCGCACCGACCGTGGCGCTGTTCGGGCCGACGCTCGCGCTGCGCTACGGGCTCGAGGAGGGCCGCAACCTGCAGGGCGGCCCGGACTGCCCGCACCGTCTCCCGACCGCGATCACCGAGCAGGTCTGCTGGTGGGACGGGTACTGCCCGATCTCGACGACGGGTCCCGCGTGTCTGGAAGCACTCCCGAGCGCGGAGGTGGCCGCCGCCATCGGGTAATCAGGAGGCATGCGCTACCTGGATCTGCCGACGGCCAAGCGCTGGTCGGCCATCGGACTCGGCACCTGGCAGTTCGGGTCGGCCGAGTGGGGCTACGGCGGCGACTACGCCGCGGGGCCCGACTCGGAGGCCGCGCGGATCGTCCGGCGGGCCCTGGAGCTGGGGATCACCGTCTTCGACACCGCCGAGGTCTACGGCTTCGGCCGCAGCGAGCGCATCCTGGGCGATGCTCTGGACCGCGCGGACGCGGACCCGGACACCACCGTGGTCGCGTCGAAGGTGTTCCCGCTGTTCCCGGTCGGGCCGGTCGTCGAGCAGCGCGGCGTCGCCAGTTCCGGCCGGGTCCGCCGGCCCCTGGACCTCTACCAGGTCCACCAGCCGAACCCGCTGATCGGCGACCGCCGCACCATGCCGGGTATGCGCACCCTGCAGGCCGCGGGCGTGGTCGACGAGGTCGGCGTCTCCAACTACTCGCTCGACCGCTGGCAGGACGCCGAGACCGCGCTGGGTTCACGGGTCATCTCGAACCAGGTGTCCTACAGCCTCGTCTCGCGCGACCCCGAGCGGGAGCTGCTCCCGTACGCGGCCGAGGCGGGCCGTGCGGTCATCGCCTACAGCCCGCTCGCGCAGGGACTGCTGTCGGGCAAGTTCGACGCGGACCACCGGCCGGCGAACCGGGTCCGGCAGATCAACCCGCTGTTCCTGCCGGAGTCGCTGCGGCGTGCGCAGCCGCTGATCGACACGCTGCGCGAGGTCGCCGACGCCCACGACGCGACGCCCTCGCAGGTCGCCCTCGCGTGGACGATCCACCGGCCCGAGGTCGTGGCCATCCCCGGGGCGTCCAGCGTGGAGCAGCTGGAGAGCAACTGCGCCGCGGCCGAGATCGTCCTGGCCCCCGACGAGTGGACCGCGCTCACCGAGGCCTCCGACCGGTTCAACCCCGTCCGCGGGGTGTCGGCGGCCGTGGGCATCGCCCGGGGGGCCGTCGGCCTCTAGCGGGTGATCGCCCCGACCAGCATCGTGCGGTTGCGCGCCCCGGTCTTGCGCAGCAGCGAGCCGACGTGCTTCTCGACCGTCTTGGCCGAGATCCGCAGGGCGGTCGCGATCTGCCGGTCGGTCATGCCGCGCGTGACCAGCTCGCACACCTCGCGCTCCCGGGCGGTGATCCCGGGGGTGCGGGGCGCGGCCGCCAGCCGCCCGAGCTGGTCGGGGCCGAACGACGACTCGCCGCGCCCGGCCGTCGCGACGACCTCCACCAGCCGCTCGGCGTCGTCCGCACCGACGCAGCCCTTCGCGCCGGCCGCGACCGCGGCGCGCAGGGCGCGGTCGGCGTGGTCGGGCCGGTCGACGCGGTCGTCGGTGAGCAGGACGACCGCGGGGACGTGCGGGAGCTCGGCCAGGCGGCCGAGGGCGGTCGTCAGGTCACCGGCCAGCACGTCCGGCTCGACGACGAGTACGTCGGGACGGAGGAGCCGGCAGGCGGCCGCCAGGTCCGGGGTGGCGCCGAGGTCGACCTCGGACACCATGCCCAGCTCGGGGGCGCCGAGCTGCAGCTGCCGGACCACCCCGGCACGGACCACCGGGCGGGTCGCGGCCACCAGGACCGAGGGCCGCGGCCGACCGGGCGCGGCCGGGCCGGGTCCGCAGGGCACCGTCAGCCGCAGCTCCGTGCCGCGACCGTCGGCGCTGTCGATCTCCAGCTCGCCGTCGAGCCGACGCGCGCGGGCGGCCATCGCGGCGAGTCCGAGGCGCGCGCTGGAGGTGGCCTCGTGCAGCCCGCCGTGCCGGGTCGTGTCGAAGCCGCGTCCGTCGTCGCTGACCAGCACCGTCACGGTGCCGGGGCCGTGCATGATCCCGACCTGGACGCGGGTGGCGCCGGCGTGCGCGACGACGTTGACCAGCGCCTCCTGCACCACCCGCAGGATCTCCTCGGCCCGCGCCGCGTCGAGCGCGCCGGAGCCGACGGTGACGAGGTCGGTGTGCGCCACGCCGGCGAGCTCGGCCCACGCGAGCTCCTGGCGGACCGCCTCCACCAGCGTGCGCCCGGCCAGCGGGCCGTGGTCGGCGAGGGCGAGCGCGGCGTAGTCGGCGAACAGCTCCGCGAGCCCGCGGTCGGCGGGGGACAGGCGCCCGTCGTCGGTGGCCACCGCGCACACGCCCACCAGGCGCGGGCCGCGGTGCACCGGCACCGCCAGCACCACGGAGTCCCCGGTCGCGTCGACGGCGGGCGCGCGGTCGCGGACCACCGCCGCGAGCAGGGTCTCCGGGGGCGTGCCCACCCCCTCGCCGACGTCCACCGACCACGTGCCCGCCGCCTCGTCGACGCGCACCACCCACGCCGACCGGGCCCCGGTGACCGCGCGCAGCCGCGTCACCACCCGCCCGAGCAGCGTCCCGGCGCCGGCTCGCGCGGCTCCGATCGCGCGCGGCCGGTCGGGCTCCGCGGTGTCGATCGCGCGCGGCACCGACATCGTCGTCATGCGTCCTCCTCGGACCCGACCCCCGATCGGATGCATACAAGATGCATCAATGCGGGCGAGAGTAAGGTCACGTCGGCCGTCGGGCAAGGTGCCCGCGGGGACCGGGTCCGCGGGTGGTGACGTGACGCGAGCAGGGCTCTCGGCGAAGGAACGGGCCTACCAGCACACCAAGGCGAGCATCCTGGACGGGACGCTGCCCGGCGGCGACCTCATCAGCGAGGGGCAGGTGGCCGAGGCCCTCGCGATGAGCCGCACGCCCGTGCGCGAGGCGTTCCTGCGGCTGGAGGCCGAGGGGCTGCTCCGCCTGTTCCCGAAGCGCGGGGCGCTCGTCGTGGCCGTGTCACCGGCCGAGGTGGAGGCCGTGCTCGAGGCGCGCGAGCTGGTCGAGGGCCACGCGGTGACCAAGCTGTGCGCGGCGCCGGAGGTGGAGCGGGCGGCGGTGGTCGGGCGGCTCCACGAGGTGCTCGCCGAGCAGCGGGCGGCCTTCCACGCCGGGGACGAGCGGGCCTTCGCCGAGGGGGACCGCCGCTTCCACACCGCGCTCGTGGAGAGCGGGGGCAACCCGATCCTCTCCGAGCTCTACCACTCGCTGCGCGACCGCCAGCTGCGGATGAACCTCGGCTCGATGATGGGCCACGGCCCCGCCCGCGCCCAGGAGATCCTCGGCCAGCACGAGGCGATCCTCGCCGCCCTCGGCCCGGACCGGTCCGTCGAGGCGCAGGGCCGGCTCTCCGAGCACCTCGAGGCGACCCGCACGGCGGTCCTCGGGCGGTAGGGGCGGTCTCGGTCTCGGTCTCGGTTCCGCCTTGTCGCGGCGAATCCCAGCGACAGGGTGGGCGGGGGCATCTTGTCGCGGGTTCTCGACGTCGGGTGCTCACCTTGTCGTTGTGATTCCCAGCGACAGGGTGGGCGGGGGCGGTCGGCTCGCCGCGACAAGGTGGGGTCGGCAGGGCCGAGCGAGCACCTGCGGTGGTCGTCGAGGCCGCAGGCCCGTCGTGGGTGCTCGGTGATCTCGGTCGGCGCCTCAGGGTCGCCGTGTCGCGGCGAATCACAGCGACAGGGTGGGCGTCAGCGGGAGATTCGCCGCAACAAGGTGGGGTCGGCGGGCCGAGCGAGCGCTCGCGGCGGTCGGAGTGATCTCGCCGGGCACACCTCGCCGCCCGGTGCACCGCGCTGACCCGGGCGGGCTACGGGACATCCCCCATCCCTTGGGGTGGGGACAGTCCCCGTGGTTCGTGACGGTCCGCACTCCTACCGTCGTGGCGTCGGGCACAGACGCCCGCCCCGCCACGCGATCGGCCCAGCCTCCGTGGCGCCCCGTGCACCCCGTGGAGGTACCCATGCCGGGCCTGACCCTGGCGGACGCCCGAGCCGCGCTCGACGCCGGGCTCGCGGAGGCCGACGCGATCGGCCAGCCGATGAACGTCGCGGTGGTCGACGACGGCGGGCACCTGCTCGCGTTCGCGCGCCAGCCCGGCGCCATCCGGGCCAGCATCGACATCGCGCAGCGCAAGGCCCGCACGTCGATCCTCATGGAGGCCCCGACCGCCGCGCTGATGCCGCTGGTCCAGCCGGGCGCCGAGCTCTACGGGCTGGAGCAGACCGCGGGCGGGCTCGTCGTGTTCGGCGGCGGCATCCCGGTCTACCGCGACGGCGAGCTCGTGGGCGCCGTCGGCGTCAGCGCGGGCTCGGCCGAGCAGGACGTCCAGGTGGCCTCGGCCGCCGTCGCCGCGATCAGCGAGCGGGTGCCGGCGTGAGCGCCGCCCGGACGTCCCCGCTGACCCGTGAGCTCGTCGGCGAGTTCGCCGGCACGTTCATCCTGATCGTCTTCGGCACCGCCGCGGTCGCGCAGATGGTCGTCTCCGGCGGCGACGCCGGCGACTGGGCCACCCTGACCTGGGGCTGGGTCGCCGGCCTGATCATGGGCATCTACGTGGCGGGCCGCCTCGGCGCCGGTCACCTCAACCCCGCCGTCACGCTCGCGATGGCGGTCTACCGCAAGCTGCCGTGGCGCAACGTCCTGCCCTACACGCTGGCGCAGACGGCGGGTGCGTTCGTGGCCGCGCTGGTCACCCGCGCCGTCTACCACTCCGGCATCGTCGCGGTGGACCCCGGACTGACCTCGGCGTCGCAGACGATCTTCTCGACGCTGCCCAACCACGGCGTCACCACGGCGTTCTTCGACCAGGTCGTCGGCACCGCGCTGCTGGTGTTCGTGCTGTTCGCCCTGCTCGCGACGCTCCAGGGCGCCGCGTCGATGCTGCTGCCGTTCATGGTCGGCCTGCTGCTGCTCGGCATCGGCTTCGCCTGGGGCACCAACGCCGGCTACGCGATCAACCCCGCCCGCGACTTCGGCCCGCGGCTCGCCCAGTGGCTGACCGGCTACCAGTCGGCCTGGGTCACCCCCGAGGGCGTCCAGTACTGGTGGCTGCCGATCGTCGCGCCGTGCATCGGTGCGCTCATCGGCGGCGGCCTCTACGTCCTGCTCATCGAGCGTCTCGAGGTGCCCGCCGACCAGGACGCCCCGGTGCCCGCGCCGACCCCCGAGTCGGCCGAGGCGGGGGCGAACGTCGACCCGCGCCACCCCGTCACCGCGGCCGACGTCGCGGTCCCGCCGTCGTCCCCGTCGTCATCGTCGTCATCGAAGGAGGCCTCCCGATGACCACCGAGGTCACCGAACTCACCCCTGCGGACTACCCGCTCTCGATCAATCGCCCGGAGCTGCTGCGCACGCCCACCGGCAAGGCGCTCGCGGACATCACGATGGCCGCGGTCGTGTCCGGCGAGGTCACGAACGACGACCTGCGCGTCACCCCGGACACGCTGGTCATGCAGGGCCGCATCGCCGAGTCGATGGGCCGCCGCCAGCTCGGCGAGAACTGCCGCCGCGCCGCGGAGATGACCGCCATCCCCGACGAGGAGGTGCTGGCGATGTACAACGCGCTGCGCCCGAACGCCTCCAGCGCCGAGCAGCTCGAGGAGATCGCCGCGCGGCTGGAGGGCACCTACTCCGCCACCACCTGCGCCGCCCTCGTCCGTGAGGCCGCCCAGGTCTACGCCGCCCGCAACCTGCTCGCCGAGGAGGACTGACATGACCGCGGTGGAGCCCCGGTCCGAGGCGTCGGTACGCGCGTCCAAGCGCACCGAGGTCCTCGAGGACCGCCCCGTCAACCTCGACGGCTTCGTCGAGGAGTGGCCCGAGAAGGGCCTCGTCGCGATGGAGTCCGACTTCGACCCGCAGCCGAGCGTGCGCGTCGAGGACGGCCGGATCGTCGAGCTCGACGGCCGGACCCGCGACCAGTTCGACTTCATGGACACGTTCATCGCCGACCACGCGATCGACGTCGACACCACCGAGGCCGCGATGGCCACGGAGTCGGTCGAGATCGCGCGGATGCTGGTCGACCCGCGCACCCCGCGCGCGGAGATCGTGGCCCTCGGCCGCGGCCTGACGCCGGCGAAGATCCTCGACGTCGTCAAGCTGATGAACGTCGTCGAGATCATGATGGGCATCCAGAAGACCCGGTCGCGCCGCACGCCGGCCAACCAGGCGCACTCCACCAGCGCCAAGGACAACCCGATCCAGGTCGCCGCGGACGCGGCCGAGGGCGCGGTCCGCGGGTTCGCCGAGCTGGAGACCACGCTCGGCGTCGTCCGCTACGCCCCGCTGGTGGCGATCGGGCTGCAGGTCGGCGGGCAGGTCGGCCGCGGCGGCGTGCTCACCCAGTGCGCCCTCGAGGAGGCGACCGAGCTCGACCTCGGCATGCGCGGCATCACCGCGTACGCCGAGACGATCTCGATCTACGGCACCGAGTCGGTGTTCGTCGACGGCGACGACACCCCGTGGTCCAAGGCGTTCCTCGCCTCGGCCTACGCCAGCCGCGGCATCAAGATGCGCTTCACCTCCGGCACCGGCTCCGAGGTGCAGATGGGCAACGCCGAGGGGCGGTCCATGCTGTACCTGGAGATCCGCTGCATCCTCATGGCCAAGGGCGCCGGGGTGCAGGGCCTGCAGAACGGCTCGATCTCGTGCATCGGCGTCCCCGGCGCGGTGCCCGGCGGCATCCGCGCGGTGGCCGCGGAGAACCTCGTCGCGAGCTGGATGGACCTGGAGTGCGCCTCCGGGAACGACCAGTCCTTCTCGCACTCGGCGATGCGGCGCACCAGCCGGCTGCTCCCGCAGATGCTGCCCGGCACCGACTTCGTGTGCTCCGGCTACTCGGCGGTGCCGAACAAGGACAACATGTTCGCGGGGTCGAACCTCGACACCGAGGACTACGACGACTGGAACACCATCCAGCGCGACATGCAGGTCGACGGCGGGCTGCGCCACGTCCGCGAGGACGTGATCCTGCAGGTCCGCAACAAGGCCGCCCGCGCGCTGCAGGCGGTGTTCGCCGAGCTGGACCTCCCCGCGATCACCGACGAGGAGGTGGAGGCGGCGACCTACGCCAACTCCAGCGACGACTACCCCGACCGCGACGTGCTCGCCGACCTCGAGGGCGCCCGCAGCGTCATGGAGCGCGGCATCACCGGGCTCGACCTCGTCAAGGTCCTCGAGCGCAGCGGCTTCGGGGACGTCGCCGAGAACTACCTGCAGGTGCTGCGCCAGCGCGTCTCCGGCGACCTGCTGCAGACCGCGGCCATCTTCACCGGCGACTTCGTGCCGCTGGCGGCGATCAACGACGCCAACGACTACGCCGGCCCCGGCACCGGATACCGCCTGTCCGGCGAGCGGTGGGAGGAGCTCAAGAAGCTCCGCCACGTGACCTCCGCCGAGAACCCCGAGGAGGAGGTCGTATGACCGCCGCAGTCGAGTCCGTCCGCACGCTCTCCCTCCGCGAGGTCGGGCCCGCCGAGCGCGGCACCCGGCCGGAGGAGGTCGTCATCGCGCTCTCCCCGGCGTTCGGGGACCCGTTCACGAAGACGATCGTGGACGTCCCGCACGCCGAGGTGATCCGGCAGCTGCTGGCCGGGATCGAGGAGCAGGGCGGCGTCGCGCGGACCATCAAGGTCTACCGGACGGCGGACCTGGCGGCGATCGCGCACTACGGGGCCAAGCTCTCCGGCTCCGGGATCGCCGTCGGCATCCTGGCCCGCGGCACGACGGTGCTCCACCAGCGCGACCTCGCCCGGCTGTCGAACCTCGAGCTGTTCCCCCAGGCGCCGCTGCTCGACGCCGAGGTGTTCCGCATGATCGGGTCGAACGCCGCGCAGTACGCGCAGGGCCGCTCGCCGCGCCCGGTGCCGACGCGCAACGACCAGATGGCCCGCCCGCGCTGGCAGGCGAAGGCGGCGCTGCTGCACCTCAAGGAGTTCGAGTGCATCGACCACGCGCGGTCCGCGGTGGAGGTCGAGCCGGTCATCTCCCGGGTCGACTGACGTGAGCGGACCCGTCCGGGTCGTCGTCGGGGTGGACGTGGGGAACTCCACGACCGAGGCGTGTCTCGCCGAGGTCGCGGGTGACCGCGTGGACCGGCTCGCCTCCTCGCTCACCCCGACGACGGGTGTGAAGGGCACCCCGGCCAACACGGCCGGGGCCGTCACGGCCGTCCGGCGTGCCCTCGAGGCCGCCGGGCGGCCCTCTGCGGTGCCCGACACGGTCCTGCTCAACGAGGCCACCCCGGTGATCAGCGGGCTCGCGATGGAGACGATCTCCGAGACGATCATCACCGAGTCCACGATGATCGGGCACAACCCGGACACCCCGGGCGGTGAGGGCATCGGCGTCGGCACGACGGTGGCCCTGGCCGAGCTGGGAGGTCAGGACGGCCCCGTCGTCGTGGTGGTCGGGGCGGGGGCGGACTTCGACGACGTCGCGGAGCGGGTCAACCGCGCCGTCGCGGCCGGCGTCGAAGTCGCCGCGGCCGTCCTGCACGGGGACGACGCCGTGCTCGTGGTCAACCGGCTCACCCGGCGGATCCCGGTCGTGGACGAGGTCTCCGCGGTCGACCGGGTCCCGCTGGGCATGCTCGCGGCCGTCGAGGTGGCCCCGCCCGGGCGGACGATCCGGACGCTGTCCGACTCCTACGGCCTGGCTTCGACCTTCGACCTGGACGCCGAGCAGACCCGGCAGGTCTCGCCGGTGGCCCGCGCACTCGCCGGGAACCGGTCCGCGGTCGTCGTCCGGACCCCTGCCGGCGACGTCACGGACCGGCGCATCCCGGTCGGGACGCTGACGGTGTCCGGGTCCGGGCGCTCGCTGGACGTCGGCGTCGACGAGGGCGCCGAGGCGATCATGGAGGCGATCCGGCGGGTCGCCCCGCTGACCGACGTGCACGGCGAACCGGGCACCCACGTCGGCGGCATGCTCGCGGCCGTCCGCGACACGATGACCGACGTGACCGGGCAGCCGAGCTCGGAGATCCGCATCCGCGACGTGCTCGCCGTCGACACCCTGGTCCCGACGACGGTGCAGGGCGGCCTCGCGGGCGAGGTGGCGCGGGAGAACGCGGTCGCGCTCGCCGCGATGGTGCGCACCTCGCGCAGCCGGATGCAGTCGGTGGCCGACGAGATCGCCGCGTCGCTGGGCTGCGAGGTGCTCATCGGCGGCGTGGAGGGCGAGGTCGCGGTGCGCGGCGCGCTGACCACGCCGGGCACGGCGGTGCCGATCGCGATCGTGGACATGGGCGGCGGCTCGACCGACGCCGCCCTGCTCGACCGGGACGGGCAGGTCTCGGCCGTGCACGTGGCCGGGGCCGGGGAGCTGGTGACGAAGCTCGTCGACTCCGAGCTGGGTCTCGAGGACCGGGACGCGGCGGAGTCGGTGAAGCGGCACCCGCTGGCGAAGGTGGAGAGCTTCTTCCACGTGCGCCACGAGGACGGGACGGTGCAGTTCTTCGACGCCCCGCTCCCGCCGCACGTGTTCGCCCGCGTGGTGACGGTGACGCCGGAGGGCCTCGTGCCGGTGCCGGTGCGGACGTCGCTGGAGGCGGTGCGGGCCGTGCGCCGCGAGGCCAAGCGGCGCGTGTTCGTCGTCAACACCCTCCGCGCGCTCGCGCAGGTCGCGCCGCAGGGCTCGCTGCGGCTGCTCGGCTCGGTGGTGCTGCTGGGCGGCTCCGCGCTGGACTTCGAGATCCCGGCGATGGTGGCCGACGCGCTGGCCCCGCACGGGGTCGTGTGCGGGATCGGCAACGTGCACGGCACCGAGGGGCCGCGCAACGCGGTCGCCGCCGGACTCGTCGACGTGCACGCGGGGCTGGCCGAGCCGGTGGCCCAGGGGGTCGGCCGGTGACCTCGGCGCTCTCCGGGGTCTCGACGGCGGGTGGCCTCGGCTGCCACGGCCGTCTCGACCGGTACGACGACCCGGCGGTGCCGCCGTGCGTGCTGGTGGCCGTGCACGACGACGCCCCGCCCGGGGTGCTGCGGGAGATCTGCGCCGGCGCGGAGGAGCAGGGCGTCCCGACGGGGCTCCTCCCCGACGGCGACGCGGACGCGGACCCGGGCGCCCGCCGCGCGGCCGAGGCGTCGCGCCTGCAGGTGGGCGTGGGGGTGGGGCCGGACGGCGCGGTCGTCGTCCGGCACGCCCTCGTGGCGGACCCGGTCCTCGCGCTGCCCCCCGGCGCGGGGGCCGGGGACCGGCGGCTCGCCGGGGCCGACGCGGCGCGCATCGTCGCGGGGTGTGCGCTGCGAGCCCGTGCGCACTTCGTGGGCCTATGACCCCACTTTCTGCTCACCTGGCGCAGCCACACCCAGCCACGGCTCCACCACGGCCCGCAGGCGGTCGCACCCGGTCTCCACGCCGCGCCGCAACCGGTCCGGGTCGGTCTCGAGCGGGCTGATCGTGTCCGCGCCCTCCGGCGGCCGGACCTCCAGCAGGAAGGGGCCCTCGACGTCCTCGTCGCCGCCGTCCCTGCTGGCCCGCGCCAGCCACTCGTCGTCCGCGCGACGGTTCTCCAGCCGGTTGCCCAGCACGTGCACCAGACCGGGCACCTTGGCCTGGCCGAGGCGCCCGACCAGCGCCTTCTCCAGCCGGGTCGCGTCGATCGCCTCCTGGTCGGCGCGGCGCGTGCGCAGCATGAGCACGTGCGTGGCGCCCTGGTCGAGCGCGGTGTGGAACGGGAGCGGCTCGGCCACCGCGGCGTCCACGAGCCGGCGGCCGTGGATCTCGAGCGGCAGGCCGGCCAGGAGCGGCACGTTGGCGGAGGCACGCAGCGCCAGGCGCAGGGAGTCGACGTCGGTGATCGTGCCGTGCAGGTCGAACACCTCGCCGGTGTCCACGTCGGTCGCGACCGGGTGCAGCGGGACCTCGGCGTCCACGATCGCCTGCCAGTCGACCGGCACGACGTCGCGGCCGACGGTCTCCACCAGGTACTCGACGTCGACGACGGGCCGGCCGCGCAGACCGCGCGTCGGCCGGGTCACCCGTTCCATGAGCCCGGGCTCCCACCAGCCGGCACAGCACGCCTCGGCCTGCCCGCCCACGAGCCAGCTGCCCGCGAGGGCTCCCGCGGAGGCGCCGTAGACCGCGTCGAAGCACCGCGCCAGGCCCAGCCGCTCCAGCCCCAGCACCATGCCCGACGAGTACGTCGCCCGGCTGCCGCCGCCCTCGATCGCCAGGGCGACCCGGTGCGGGTCCGTGCGGTCGGCCGGTCCCGAGCCCTCCGCGAGGCGGGCGGCGAGGACGTCGAGGACACGGTGGCGCCGGGACACCCGTGCATCCTGACGGGTGGTGGGTCCGCGGGCGAGACGGAGGTCGGCCCCGGAACCCCGACATCATTCCGTACGATTCCCGGCGACGTATCCGGACATCCCCCGATCGGGCCGCGTCATGCATTCCCCGGAACTGTGTCACTGGAAGGTCGGCAGGAGCACGACGATTCCGGTGACGTGATCCGCCTCCGTCACCGGGAGTCCGCGGGAATGCGTCGGAGGATTCCCGCGCCGTCGCCGCCCACCGGCGCCGGAGGGCCCGGACCGCACCAGGTCCGGGTCCTCCGGGCCCGCCGGATTCAGCGGGCCCGGCGCTCCAGCGTGACCCGGTCGATCTCGGTCCCGGTGTCGGTGGTGGTGCGCAGCGTCATCGTCGTGACCCCGCCCGGCCCGGGCGGCGGGACCACGTCCACGGTCACGTAGGCGTAGTCGAGGTAGCGCACCTGGGACCAGTCGACCGCGTCCGGGACCTTGGCGTCCTCGCCCACGGCCTGGTAGCTCACCACGTTCACGCCGCTGTCCGGGCCGGTGTTGCCGCGGTACCGGTCGGTCTCGTTCGGCTGCCAGGAGTAGCGGGGCCGGCCGCCGGACCCGACGCAGACGTAGGTGGTGCCATCGGTCTCGGGGCGCACGGTGGCGCCGTCCGGGGCCTGCACGGTGGAGCGTGCGGCCCGGATCGGGTTGCTGCGCTCGTACTGGTGGTTGTGGCCCTGCAGGGCGAGGTCGACGGAGAACTCGTCGAACAACGGCGCCACGGCCGCGCGCACCCCGGCGTCCGACGCGTGGCTCGCCGACGTGGCGAAGGCGCAGTGGTGGAAGAAGGCGACGACGAAATCGACGCCGCTGCCCGGCGCGCGCATCCCGGCGAGCGTCTCCCGCAACCACGCCGACTGCGCACCGTTCGAATAGCCCGCGTTCGTCGGGATCTCCGTGGACAGGTCGTTCGCGTCCACGCTGATCACCCCGACGTTGCCGTAGCGCATCGAGTAGACGCTGGGACAGGCGCTCGGGCCGGTGCGGGGCAGGTCCAGCCGGGCGGCGTGGCCGCCGTAACCGTGGGTGGCGCCCCGCGCGGTGTTGTCGTCGTAGAGCGCCTCCATGTCGTGGTTGCCCGTCGCGAACATCCACGGCGTGGTGGCGGCGCTGCGCTCGATCAGCCCGAAGTAGGTCGTCCACACCGTCGGGTCGAAGCTGTCGAACCCGCTCGGCGACGACGAGGTGCCGGTGGAGCGCACCACGTGCCCCTCGCCGGACGGGTCGGCGTAGCAGATGTCGCCCGCGAGGAGGTGGAACGCGGGCCGCGTCGCCGCGATCCGGTCGACCATCGCCGTCGAGGGCGTCATGGTGCGCCGGGTGTCGTCGGGCTTGTAGTAGCCGTTGGTCATGCCGCCCAGGCCGCTCGGCGGGACCATGTCGACGCCCTGGTCGGCAAACGCGGTGAAGCTCCAGGGGGCGGTGGGCGTGCGGGGCGCGGTGCGGAAGGTCGCGGTCGGCGTGGTGGTGCCGTCGGCGAGCCGGAAGCGGTAGTCGTAGGCCTGGCCGGGCTGCAGGCCGTTCGCGAGCGCGTGCACGAAGTACTGGTCGCTGCCGCGGATCGACCCGTCCGCCTGCGGGACCTGCGAGACCAGGTGCCGGACCTCCACCGGGATGGTCGCGCCGAACGTCCCGCCCTGGCCGAGGTCGACGACGACCGCGCCCTGCGGCGGCGCGGTCAGCTCGCCCGCCATCGCCATCGTCCTCATCGGGTCGTTCCCGAACGCGAGGTGGCGCCCGACGACCGACACCGGCGCCTGGGCGGCCGAGGCGCACGCCGCGAGGGTCCAGGGCGCGGCGGCCAGTCCGAGGGCCGCGACAACACCCGAGCCGCCCTGGAGCGCGCGGCGCCGCGAGACGGGGTGGCGGCGCAGGAAGCCGGCGATCCACTCGTGCTGCTCGGCGACCGTCATGCGCTCGGCGAGGTGGGCGGGGACGCCGACGTCGGGGGCCTGACCACGGGGGGTGCGCGTCACGCCCGGAGCGTCACCCGCGGTCCGATCGTGCGCATCCGAAACCGGGCGAACACGAGGTGAACACAGCCGGTGAACGTGACGAAACGGACGGTGACCGGACGGTGCCGCACCGCCGCCTCACCGCGGGGCGCCATGATGGACCGATGAGCGCCGCGACCCGTCTGCTGCGCCGCGGGATCGGGCTGCCGTCGCCGCGGGCCCCCCGCGTGCGCGTCGTCCGGGACGTGGCCGTCCCGATGCCCGACGGCGCGGTGCTGCGCCACGACCACCACCGCCCGGTCGGGGTCGACCGCGGGCCCGTCGTGCTGGTGCGCAGCCCGTACGGGCGCGCCGGGTGGGTCGGGACGGTGTTCGGCCGGCTCGTCGCCGAGCGCGGCTACCAGGTGGTGGTGCAGTCGGTGCGCGGGACGGCGGGCTCCGAGGGCGAGCTGTCCCCGTTCGACGAGGCCGACGACGGGGTCGCGACGGTGCGCTGGCTGGTCGCCCAGCCCTGGTGCGACGGGCGGCTCGCGACCCTCGGGCCGAGCTACCTGGGCATCACGCAGTGGGCGCTCGCGCCCGAGGCGGGGGACGCGCTGCGGGCGATGGGCACGCTGGTGACCGCGTCGCAGTTCCGCGACCAGACCTACCCGGGCGGCGCCTTCTCGCTCGACAACGCCCTGTCCTGGGCCGCGATGATGACGCACCCCGGGCTGGGCGAGCGCCTGGTCGAGGCGGTGCGGCACCGCGTGCAGGCCGGCTTCGGCACCGTGCCGCTCTCGCAGGCCGACCTGGTCGCGGCGGGGACGCCGATCGACTTCTTCCAGGACTGGCTGCGCGAGGACGACCCGGACTCCGCGTACTGGGCCAAGCGCTCCTACGCCGCCCGCGTCGGCGAGGTCGGCCGCCGCGGCGTCGCGGTCAGCATGACCGGCGGGTGGCAGGACATCTTCCTGCCCTGGCAGCTCGCCGACCACGCCGCGCTGCGCGCCGCCGGCGCGCGCCCGCTGCTGCGGATCGGACCGTGGGTGCACACCACGCCCGCCGGCATGGCGGCCGGCATCCGCGACGCGCTGCGCACCTTCGACGAGACGTTCGGTCATGCCGGACAGACCGGCGCGGTTCCCGACGACGGGGCGCGGGTGCTGCTCGAGCTGTCCGGCGGCGGGGGTGAGCGCCGCCTCGCCGACTGGCCGCCGCAGCACACCACCGAGCGGGCCTTCTACCTGCGCACCGACCACGGCCTGGGCACCGAGGCGCCGACGTTCCCCACCCGCGGCGACGCCGCCGACATGGGTCGAGCTCCGCTGCGCTCCGTCTCCCCCGACCCGGGTCGAGCTCCGCTGCGCTCCGTCTCCCCCTACTGGGCGGGCACCCGCATCGTCTACGACCCGCAGGACCCGACGCCCGCCGTCGGGGGCCCGATCCTGTCCGGCCGGTCGGGGCCGCGGGACCAGACCGCACTCGAGGCCCGCGACGACGTCGTCGTGTTCACCGGCCCGGTGCTCGACGCCGACGTGGTCGCCGTCGGCCCCGCGCGGGCGACCGTCCACGTGCGGGCCGAGGTGGAGCACCTCGACGTGTTCGTCCGGGTCTGCGACGTCGACCCGGCGGGCCGCTCGGTCAACGTCACCGACGGCATCCGCCGCATCCGGCCCGGCGCCCCGGCGGCGGCCGAGGACGGCACCGTCGCCGTGGACGTCGAGCTCTGGCCGGTCGGGCACCGGTTCGCGGCCGGACACCGCATCCGGGTGCAGGTCTCCGGCGGCGCGCACCCCCGCTTCGCCCGGCACACCGGCACCGGCGCCCCGCTCGGTGACGGCCGCGTGCTCGTGGCCCGGGAGCGCGAGATCCTGCACGACGCCGCGCACCCGTCGCACGTGGTGCTGCCGGTCGAGGGCTGACCCGACCCGCCGTCGTGCACCGCTAGTATCCCGCCGCCGCCGGCGTTCCGGCGGGGCGTCGCGGACGCCCTCCCCCCGGGAGTCCGTGGCGCCGGGCGGACCGGCCGACCCCCCTGGCCGGTCCGCCCCGCGCCGCCCCTCTCGATGATCGGGTCCTTGCGTCGCGTGCGGCGGGACTGAAACGCTGACGTCGCTCGATGTCCTCCGGTTCAGCCCGCAGCCGCGATGACGAGACTCGGATCCCGTGCTCGGTGCGCTCCCTCGTGGTGCCCGGACGCGGTGGCGGGAGGCCGGACATGGCGCCCACGCCCACTGTCCACAGCACGACCGACCCGGACTACACCGCTCTCGCCCCGCTCCTCGCGGAGCACGCCGGCTGCGCTCCCGACGATCCGCGCCGCGCCGTCCTGCGTTCGCGCCTGGTCGTCGCCTACCTGCCCGTCGCGCACAACATCGCGCGGCGTTTCGCCCGGCGGGGCGAGCCGACCGAGGACCTCGAGCAGGTCGCGACCGTGGGGCTGATGCACGCGGTCGACCGCTTCGACCCCGGGCGCGAGCGCGACTTCCTGTCCTACGCGGTCCCGACGATCATGGGCGAGGTCCGGCGGTACTTCCGCGACTCCGCGTGGTCGGTCCGCACGCCGCGCAGCGTCAAGGACCGCTACCTCGCGGTCGGCGGAGCGACGGCGGCGCTCTCCCAGCGCCTCGGGCGGGCCCCCACCGCGGCGGAGATCGCCGAGCACCTGGGGCTCTCGCGCGACGAGGTCACCGAGGCGGTCTCCGCGCACGGCTCGTACCACCCCGCGTCGCTGGACGAGACGCTCGGCGAGGGGGACGACTCGTCGCTGGTCAACGTCCTCGGCACGGTGGACCCCGAGTTCGACCGCGTCGAGGTCCGGGCCCTGGTGGCGGGCCTCGTCGCCTCCCTCCCGCGCCGCGAGCGCACGATGCTCGCGCTGCGCTTCGTCCACGAGCAGACCCAGGCCGAGATCGCCGCCGTGCTGTGCATCTCGCAGATGCACGTCTCGCGGCTGCTCGCCCGGACCCTCGCGCAGCTGCGCACCCAGGTCGAGGCCCAGCTGCGCGCGGACGACGACGAGGGCCCGCTCCTCGCGGTGTAGCCACTCCCGGGGTCGGGCCCGGCGGGGGCTGCACGGGTGACGTGAGCGCGGGCGGGTACGCCGGTCGCGTGCTCTCCGGACTCCCCCGACGGGCGTGGGACCGCCTCCAGCAGGCCTGGGGGCGGATCGCGCTCGACGGCGCCGTCGCCATCGTCGCGTTCCTGCTCGCCCAGCTGATCCTGCGGCAACCGGCGCCGATCTTCGCGCCGATCGCGGCCGTCGTCTGCCTGACCGACGCGCCCGCGGACCGCGGACCCCGCGCCCTGCGGCTGCTGCTCGGGGTGGTCGTGGGCGTGACGGTCGGCGAGCTGGCCGCGCTGGTGATCGGCAGCGGGTGGGTGCAGGTCGGGGCGGCGGTGGTCGTCGGGATGCTCGTGGTGACCCTCGGGAGCATCAACCCGTTGACCCTGCTGCAGTCGGGGATCGCGGCGCTGCTCGTCGTCGGGATCGGGTCGTCCCAGGCCGGGTGGACGCGCCTGGCGAGCGCGCTGATCGGCGGGGCGCTCGCGCTGATCGTGAGCCAGGTGCTGGTCTCGCCGAGTCCGACGCGGCAGTTCGGCGACGCGGTGTCGGTGGCCCTGCGCGGCATCGCCGACGGGCTCGACGGGGTGGTCGGGGCGCTGCGGTCGTCGGGCCCGGACGCGGTCGACCGTGCCCGGCGTGCGGCCGAGGGGCTGCGCGGCGGCCACGGCGACGTCGCGAGCCTGCTCGACACCCGCACCACGTCCGGCCGGCTCGCCCGTACCACCGTGCGCGGGCGGCGCGAGCGCGCATCGCTCCGGGCGATGCTGGACCGGTTCGTCGGGCTGGAGTACGTGCACGCCGGGTCGGTGCTGCTCGCGCGGACGGCGGCCGAGGTGGCCGAGCGCGGCGACGCGATCCCGGACGATCTCGTCGACGGCGTCGCGGCCCTCGCCGCCACCGTCCGGGCGCTGGCCGACCACCCGCGGCAGACCGACCCGCCGGCGAGCGCCCGCGACGCGCACTCCGTGGCCGGGGAGATCGCCGGCACCGACCCGGAGTCGCACCGACCCGGCGCCGCCCGCCTCGCCACCCAGCTGCACCTGCTCGCCGAGGACGTCGACGCGCTGACCCGGACCCCGAGCGCCCCGACGTCCGCGGCACGCTGAGCCGGGGCGCCCGACTCGGGATCGGCGTTGCGCGACGCGCACGGTGCGGCCTCCGCGGTGGTCCCACCGGTCCGGGCGCCCGTCGAGCGAGCACCCTGGGCGGCTCCGGCCGGCCCCGGACCGCCGACCGTGCTCGATGATCATGACGGCGGGCCCCGGACCGGGCAGGATGCGTCCTCGTGACCGCACCGGACGCGCCGGAGTTCGAGGACGCGGCGGACGAGCTGTACGGCCTGCACCCGGACCGGTTCGTGCCGCGGCGCACGGAGCTGGTCAAGGCCGCGAAGGCGGTGAAGGACAAGGAGACCGCGACCGCGATCGGGGCGCTCCGCAAGCCGTCGCTCGGCGCGTGGCTGGCCAACGTCCTCGCCCGCGAGTCGCCGGACGAGGTCGGCGCGCTGGAGGAGCTCGGCAGCCACCTGCGGGACGCGCAGGACTCGCTGTCCGGCGACGCCCTGCGGACCCTCACCAAGCAGCGCCGCGACCTGGTCGGCGCGCTCGTCGCGCGGGCCCGCAAGCTCGCCCGCGAGGACGGCGAGAAGGTGGGCGACTCCGTGGCCCGCGACCTGGAGCAGACGATCGCGGCGGCCCTCGCCGACCCGGAGGCCGCGCGGGCGTTCGCCGCGGGCCGGCTCACGACGGCCCTGGAGCCCGGCGTGGGCTTCGAGGGCGGCTCGTCGGCCCGCAACGCCGGTGGCCCGGGGACGCGCCGGCCGCCGCCGCCCCGCGGCTCCCGTCAGGCGCCGCCCCGTCGTCGGGAAGAGCCCGAGGAGGACGACGGTCCGGACCCGGCCGAGGAGGAGCGCGCCCGCGCGCGGGAGGAGGCCGAGCGCGCGGTCGAGCGGGCCCGCGAGGCCCGCGACGACGCTGCCCGGGCGGCCGAGCGGGCGCGGCACCGGGCCGAGCAGGCCGAGTCCGACCTGACCGAGGCGGCGGACGCGGCGCAGTCCCTGCGCGAGCGGCTGGAGCGCGCCGAGGCCGAGGAGACGGCCGCCCGCGAGGTGCGCGACGGCGCGCGGCAGGCGGCGGAGGAGGCGGACACCGCCGCCGACGAGGCGCGGCGTGCCCTCGACCAGGCCGAGGCGGAGCGGGCCGACCTGGAGTGACTACCGGGCCGGGGGCTGCGGGCGGGTGGCCGTCGGGGCGCCCAGCGCCCGGGAGATCCCGCGGGCCGCGGCCCGGACGGCCGGGACCAGCGTGCGCGGCTCGATGCCCCCCGGCGACGACGGCGAGGGCACGACCACCGAGATCGCGGCGACCACCGTGTCGGCCTCCCCGCGCACCGGGGCCGCCACCGAGAGCGCGGCCAGGTCGATCATCCCGTCGCACACCGCGACCCCGTCGCGGCGGATCGCCGCGAGGGTCCGGCGCAGGACGGTCGGGTCGGTGATGGTCCGCGCGGTGAACGAGGTCAGGGGCGTCGCGAGCACCGACTCCTGGACCACCGGGGGAGCGAACGCCAGCAGCACCTGCCCGACCCCGGTCCCGTGGAGCGGCCAGCGCCCGCCGATGCGGGAGTACAGCCGCACGGCCTCGGGGTGGGCGAGGCGCTCGACGTAGACGCCCTCCTGCCCGTCGCGGACGGCGAGCTGCACGTTCTGCCGGGTCGCCTCGTAGAGGTCCTCGAGGTAGGGCATCGCGCGCTCCCGCAGCCCGACGCTACGCGGGGCGAGCGAGCCGACCTCCCAGAGCCGCAGCCCGATCCGGTACGCGCCGTCGCTCCCGCGCTCCAGCGCACCCCACCCGGCGAGCTCCCCGACCAGCCGGTGCGCGGTGGACACCGGCAGGGCGGCGGCGCGGGCGATCTCGGTGAGGGTCAGCGCGGTGTGGTCGTGGTCGAACGCCTCGAGGATCGTGAACACCCGCCCGGTGACCGTCTCGCCGCCCCCGCGGGCGGACCGCCGGGCCCGCGACGAGGTGAGGCCGCTGCCGCCGGGCAGCCCCGGGCGCGGCGGACGGCCGACCGGTCGCGACGGACCCGCCTCCAGGGCTTCGCTCACCGACGGCTCCTTCGCTTCCGGTGGACGGAAGCCAGCCTCTCGCAGCACCACGATCCCCGCCACCCTGGGCGGCGTGAGCCCAGTACCACCCGAGCGCGCACGCAGCGAGCAGGACGAGGTCACCGACGCGATCCGCGAGGCCGCGCGCGTCGCACCGCAGCGCGGCGGCCACCCGGACCGCGCCTACGCGCCGTACCGGTCGACCGCCCTGCGCGCGCCGTCCCAGCCCCTCGTCGTCGCGTCCCCGAGCCAGGTCGAGCGCCTCGCCCCGGTCTTCGGCGACAAGGACGTGGCCCCGGTCGACGCCGACCTCACCACACACTCCACCGGGGAACCGCTCGGCGAGCGCATCGTCGTCACGGGCCGAGTGCTCGACGGCGACGGCCGTCCGGTGCGGGGCCAGCTCGTGGAGATCTGGCAGGCGAACGCGGCGGGCCGGTACCGCCACGACGGCGACCGCCACCCCGCCCCGCTCGACCCGCACTTCGTCGGGGGCGGCCGCTGCCTAACCGACGACGACGGGCGCTACCGCTTCGTGACGATCAAGCCGGGCGCCTACCCGTGGCGCAACCACCACAACGCCTGGCGGCCCGCGCACATCCACTTCTCGCTGTTCGGGACGGCGTTCACGCAGCGCCTGGTCACGCAGATGTACTTCCCGGGCGACCAGCTGTTCGGGCTGGACCCGATCTTCTCGGCGGTCACCGACGAGAAGGCCCAGCAGCGGATGATCGCCCGCTACGACCACGACACCACCGTCGCCGAGTGGGCGCTGGGCTACCAGTGGGACATCGTCCTCGACGGTCCCGGCGCCACCCCGCCCGACCCGGACGAGATGTGATGACGACCTACGAGCCCTCCCCCTCGCAGACCGTCGGGCCGTTCTTCGCCTTCGGTCTCCCGTTCGACGGCGGCGGCGACGTCGTCCCGCCCGGTACGGCCGGCGCGATCTCCCTGCACGGCACGGTGCGCGACGGTGCGGGTGCGCCGGTGCCCGACGCGCTGCTCGAGTTCTGGCAGGCCGGGCCGGACGGCCGCGTCCCCGCGCGTGCCGGGTCCATGGTCCGCGACGGCCGGTCCTTCACCGGGTTCGCCCGGGTCCCGACCGACCGCAGCGGCGACTACGTCGTCCGCACCCTGCGCCCGGGCGCCGTCGCGGGAGGTCCGGAGGCGCCGCACCTCGCCGTCACCGTGTTCGCGCGCGGCCTGCTGCACCACCTGTTCACCCGCGTGTACTTCCCGAACCACACCGAGGCGAACGCCGCGGACCCGCTGCTCTCCGCCCTGCCCGAGGAGCGCGCGGCCACCCTCCTGGCCACCCCCGACGGCTGGTTCGGCGGGCCGGGCTACCGGTTCGACATCCGGCTGCAGGGGCCGGGGGAGACGGTGTTCCTGGACCTGATCGCAGGAGACGCAGCGCAGCGCAGCTCGACCGGTGAGACGGGCCCGTCGTCGTGAGCGTCCCGGACCGGACGACCGTCGCGATCGTCGGCGGCGGGCCCGCGGGCCTGCTGCTGTCGCACCTGCTGCACTCGCGGGGCGTCGACTCCGTGGTGCTGGAGTCCCGCCCGCGCGAGCGGGTCGAGTCCCGCCAGCGCGCCGGCATCCTCGAGCACGGCACCGTCGACGCCCTGCGCGAGGTCGGGGCGGCCGCCCGCATGGACGAGAAGGGGATGCCCCACGACGGGTTCGCGTTCCACGTCCACGGCGAGCGGATCCACGTCGACATGGCCGCCCTGACCGGCCGGGCGGTGATGATCTGGGCGCAGACCGAGGTGGTGAAGGACCTGATCGTGCTGCGCCTGGAGCAGGGCGAGCCGCTGCTGTTCGACACCGAGGTCCTGGCCGTGGAGAAGGTCGACGGGCCGCTGTCGCGCGACGGCGAGGCGTTGGTGCGCTACCGGGGCGACGACGGGGCCGAGCACGAGCTGCGGGCCGACGTCGTCGTCGGCGCGGACGGCTTCCACGGGGTGGCGCGCCGCGCGGTCCCCGCCGACGCCGTGCGCACCTTCGAGCGGGTCTACCCCTACTCCTGGCTCGGGATCCTGGCGGACGCCCCGCCGTCGTCGGACGAACTGGTCTACGCCCGCCACGAGCGCGGGTTCGCCCTGCTCTCGATGCGCTCGCCCACGGTCACCCGGGCCTACCTGCAGGTGCCGAACGGCACCGACCCGGCGTCGTGGTCGGAGGAGGCGATCTGGGACGAGCTCGCGGCCCGGACCGGGCTGGACGACGGCTCGTTCACGCTGAACCGCGGCCCGATCACGGACGTGGGCGTGACCCCGATGCGCTCGTTCGTCGCGGAGCCGATGCGCCACGGCCGGCTGTTCCTCGCCGGGGACGCCGCCCACATCGTGCCGCCGACCGGGGCGAAGGGCCTCAACCTCGCGGTCGCCGACGTCCGGGTGCTGGCCGAGGCGATCGCGGCGTGGCGCACCGACGGCTCGCAGGAGCTGCTCGACGCGTACTCCGACACGGCGCTGGCGCGCGTCTGGCGGGGCGAGCACTTCAGCTGGACGATGACGACGATGCTGCACCGGGACCCGGACGCGGACCCGTTCGACGACCGGCTGGCGCTCTCGCACCTGCAGCTGGTCGCGAGCTCCGAGTCGTACCGCACGGCGATCGCGGAGAACTATCGCGGTGTGCCGCTGGCAGGTGAGCACCAGTCCGTGCCGGAGCACGGACAAGTGCTCTCCTGACCGGAGGTCACATACTCGTGAACCGGTCGACCAGGGCCGACGTCGCGACCATCGTCGTGAACCGGGCGACGCCGGGGATCTGGGCCAGCGTGCGCCGCAGGAGCACGTCCAGGGCGTGCACGTCCGCGACGTCGATGCGGAGCAGGTAGTCCACGTCCCCGGTGACGTGGTGGCAGCTGACGAGGCCGTCGAGGTCGACGATCCAGCGCTCGAAGCGGCCCACGTTCTCCGCGGTGTGGTCGACCAGCACCACGGACAGGTGCACGACGAGGGACCGCCCGATCGCCTCCGGGTCGAGGACCGCGCGGTAGCCGCGGATGACGCCCTCGGTCTCCAACCGGCGCAGCCGGCGCTGCGCCGAGGACGGCGACGTGGTCACGGCCTCGGCCAGGTCGGCGAGGCTCGAGCGCCCGTGGTCGACCAGGTGGGCCAGGATCAACCGGTCCACGCGATCCAGGTGGGCGGTTCTGTCGCTCGTCGGGGAGGTCACGGGACAATCATGCATGTAGACGCCATGATCGCGTCGAGGTCGCCCGACATCGCCCACCTCCCCGGGAGCATCCTGGGATCATGACGAGGAACGTGGCCCTGGTGGCGATGGTCGTCGCCGGCGCGGCGTGGGGAGCAGTGTTCGTGGCGCCCGGCCTGGCGCCGCTCGCCCCGGCGCTGCTGCTCGCGACGGGGCGGTTCGTGGCGTTCGGGGCGGTCTCGCTGCCCCAGGTGCGCCGGGTGCTGCGCGCCGACGTCCCGTGGGGGCGGGTGATCGCCCACGCGCTGACCGGCTCGGTCCTCTACTACGCCCTGGTCGCCGTGGCGGTCCGGCTCGCGGGGCCCACCGTGGCGGTCGCGACCATCGGGCTGGTCCCCGTCGTCATGGCGCTGATCTCCGCCCGCGGGACCGGCCGGGTCGTCGGCCTCGTGCCGGCCCTGGTGCTCGTCGCGCTGGGGCAGGTCCTGCTGCACGTCGGCCCCGGGCAGGACTGGTCGCTTGAGGCGCTGGTCGGGCTCGGCCTCGCGGTGCTCGCGCTCGTCTCGTGGTCCTGGTACGGCCTGGACTCCCACCGGCTGCTGCACGACCGCCCCGACCTGGCCCCGGTCCTCGCCGCCGCGCAGGGCCTCGCCGCGGGCGTGCTCGCCCTGCCGGCCGCGGTCGCCCTGCTGCTGATCGACGGCGTCCCGGCCCAGCCCCTGCGCGCGCTCGTCGTCGTGCTCTTCCTCGGCCTGGTCAGCTCCTGGCTGGCGGTGCGGCTCTGGCACGCCGCGGCCGGGCACCTCTCGCCGGTGCTGGTCTCGCAGCTGATGGCGCTGGAGACCGCGTGGGGGTTCGTGTTCGCCGCGATCCTCGAGGGCGCCGTCCCCGGGCCGCTGCAGCTCGCCGGCGAGATCACGCTGGTCGGCGGGGTGGTCCTCGCGGTGCTCGTCGACGCCCGGCGCACGCGCACCGGTCGGGCGGCCGAGCGGGTGACGACCTCCCCTGATCATCAGGTTTCTTGTTAATCTCTCGACCCATGAGCACGCCGCCGTCGTTCGAGACCGTCGCGATCGAGCTCGGGGAGGGTCCGGACGAGGCCGGCATCGGCTGGCTGTTCTTCGACCGGCCGGACAAGCGCAACGCGATGAACCCGACGCTGAACCGCGAGATGATCGCGGCGCTGGAGTGGCTCGAGGCGGCGGACGAGGTCCGGGTGGTGGTGCTGACCGGACGGGGCGAGGCCTGGTCGGCCGGGATGGACCTCCAGGAGTACTTCCGCGAGGTCGACGCCGCCCCGCCGCACGTGGAGCTCCGGGCACGCCGCGACTCCGCGGAGTGGCAGTGGCGCCGGCTGATCCACTTCGCGAAGCCGACGATCGCGATGGTCAACGGCTGGTGCTTCGGCGGCGCATTCACCCCGCTCGTGTGCTGCGACCTGGCGATCGCCGCCGAGGACGCGTCGTTCGGGCTCTCCGAGGTCAACTGGGGCATCCCGCCGGGCGGGCTGGTCTCCCGTGCGCTCGCCGAGACGATCCCGGCCCGCGACGCGCAGTGGTACGTGATGACCGGCGAGCGCTTCGACGGCCGGCAGGCCAGTGCGATGCGGCTGGTGAACGAGGCCGTTCCGGGTGACCGGCTCCGCGCGCGGACGGTGGAGGTGGCGAGCAGGCTCGCGGGTATGAACACCCACGTGCTGCGCGCGGCGAAGGTGGGCGTGAAGAAGGTCCGGCAGATGTCGTGGGACGTCGCCGAGGACTACCTCTACGCGAAGCTCGACGCCGCCACCGGGCACGACCCCGAGCAGGGCAAGCAGCAGGGGCTCACCCAGTTCCTCGACGACAAGACCTACCGCCCCGGCCTGGGGGCCTACGAGCGGTCATGACCCCGCCGCCCGGCCTCGGTACCTGGACCGCCCGCCGCGCCCGGAGCAGCCCGGAGCGCGTGGCGCTGGTGCACGGCCCGACCCGCACCACCTACGCGGAGCTCGACGACCGCGTCCGCCGGCTCGCGGCCGGGCTGCGCGGCCTCGGTGTCGCCCCGGGGGACCGCGTGGCCTACCTCGGCCCCAACCACCCGGCCTTCGTCGAGACGATGTTCGCGACGACGGCGCTGGGCGCGGTCTTCGTGCCGCTCAACACCCGGCTCGCCGCGGACGAGGTCGCGTTCGCCGTGGCCGACACGGCGCCGCGGATCCTGGTGGTCGACCCGGATGTCAGCACTGCGGCCATGCTGTCGTCCGGTGTCAGCATGGCCGCACTGCTGACACTGGGTGGCACGTTCGACGCGTTGATCATGGACACCACGGAGCGCGCCGAGCCCGTCGACACCGACCCGGACGCGCTCGCCGTCCTGATGTTCACCTCCGGCACGACCGGGCGACCCAAGGCGGCGTGCCTGACGCACGCGAACCTGACGTGGAACGCGCTCAACGTCGTCGTCGACGTCGACCTCGCCGGCGACGAGGTGTGCCTGCTCTCGGCCCCGCTCTTCCACGCCGCGGCGCTGGGCATGACGTGCCTGCCGGTGCTGCTCAAGGGCGGCACGCTCGTGCTCGAGCAGGCCTTCGACGTCGACCGGACCCTCGATCTGGTCGAGCGCGAGCGCGTCACGGTGATGTTCGGCGTCCCGACGATGTTCGCGACGATCGCGCGCTCGCCGCGCTTCGCCGACGCCGACCTGTCCAGCGTCCGGTACCTCCTCTGCGGCGGCGCGCCGGTCCCACCGAGCCTGCTCGAGGTCTACGCCCCACGCGGCCCCGCCTTCCTGCAGGGCTACGGGATGACCGAGGCCGCGCCCGGCGTCCTGCTGCTCGACCCGGCGCACGCCCGGTCCAGGGCGGGCACGGCCGGCCGGCCGCACTTCTTCACCGACGTCACGCTGGCGTCGTCCGGCGAGATCCTCGTCCGCGGCCCGCACGTGGTGTCCGGCTACTGGCAGCGCCCCGAGGAGACCGCCGCGGCCTTCACCGGGGCCGGGTGGTTCCGCTCCGGCGACGTGGCGGAGGTCGACGACGAGGGCTTCCACCGCATCGTCGACCGCGCCAAGGACCTCTACATCTCCGGCGGGGAGAACGTCTCGCCCGCCGAGGTCGAGGGCGTGCTGGCCGCGCACCCCGACGTCGTCGACGTCGCCGTGGTGGGGGTTCCCGACGACCGGTGGGGCGAGGTCGGGCACGCGTGGGTCGTCCTCGCACCCGACGTCGACACCACCCCGGAGGACCTCCTCGCGTGGCTCGACGGCCGCCTCGCGCGGTTCAAGGCGCCACGCACCGTCGACGTCGTCGCGACCCTGCCCCGCAACCCGACGGGCAAGCTGGACAAGCCCGCCCTGCGGCGGTCACTGCGCCAGTGAGGCGCGCGCGGCGTTGAGGTAGGACCGGAACTGCTCGCGGTCGGTCGGGCCGAGACCCTCGACCATCCGCTCCTCGATGGCGGCGACCGGCTCGGCGTAGCGGACGAGCAGCGCGTGCCCGGTCGGGGTCAGCGAGATGAGCAGCTGCCGGCGGTTGTCGGGGTTGCGGTGGCGCTCGATGAACTCGCCCCGCTCCAGCGCGGTGACCAGGTCGGCCATCGCCTGCGGGGTGACGAACGAGTTCCGGGCCAGCTCGGCCGAGGTCAGCCCGTCGCGGGCGGCCAGGACGGTCAGGGCGGTGTACTGCAGGGCGGTCACCCCGGAGTCGCGCAGCAGCTCGTCGAGCCGGGCCCGCACGATCAGCTCGACCTGCTTGACCGCGTAGAGCAGCGACGGGCGCGGCCGGGCGCCGGTCCGGGTCGGCTGGGTCACCCGGCGGATCCTCCCACGTCCCGGTGGCCGGGAGGTCGCGCGCGCGCCGGGCCCCGGGCGGGTGAGAATGTGCGGCGCTCCCCTGAACGGTTCTGGAGGTCCGACGGTGCCCCTGCTCCGCGCCCTGCTCGACGGCGGCCTGGACGATCCCGAGGCCGTGCGCATCGGCGACACCGCCTTCTCCGGGCCGGAGCTGCTCGGCGCCGCCGCGGTCGTCGCCGACGAGATCGTCGAGCGCGCCGACCCCGACTCGCCGGTGGCGGTCCACGCCACCGCGAGCGCGGAGACGGTCGTCGCCGTCGTGGGGTGCCTGCTCGCCGGCGCGCCGGTGGTGCCGGTGCCGCCGGACTCGGGGGCCGCCGAGCGGGGGCACGTGCTGTCCGACTCCGGCGCGACGACGTGGGTCGGCGAGAAGCCGCGGGACGTGGCCCTCCCCGCCCGGCGGGTCGACCTGTCCCGCCGCGCCGGCCACGAGGTCCGCGAGAAGCCGGGCGACGGCCCGGCGCTGATCCTCTACACGTCGGGGACCACCGGCTCGCCGAAGGGCGTCCTGCTCTCCGCCGACGCGATGGCCGCCGGGCTCGACGGGCTGGCCGACGCGTGGGCCTGGACCGACGCCGACACCCTCGCCCACGGGCTGCCGCTGTTCCACGTGCACGGGCTGGTGCTGGGGGTGTTCGGGGCGCTGCGGCTGGGCTCGCGGCTGGTGCACACCGGTCGACCGACCCCGGAGAACTACGCCCGGGCGGTGACCGCGCACGGCGGCTCGCTGCTGTTCGGGGTCCCCACGGTGTGGTCGCGGATCGCGGACGACCCGTCGTCGGCGGCCGCGCTGGCCGACGCCCGGCTGCTGGTGAGCGGCTCCGCGCCGCTGCCCGTCCCGGTCTTCGAGCGCATCCGGGACCTGACCGGGCAGGCGCCGGTGGAGCGGTACGGGATGAGCGAGACCATGATCACCCTCGCGGTCCGCGCCGACGGCGAGCGCCGCGCCGGCTGGGTGGGGGTGCCGGTCGAGGGCGTCGAGGCGCGGCTGCGGGCGGTCGACGAGGACGACACCGGCGAGTCGGTGGCCACCGACTCCGAGGTCCCGGCCGACGGCGAGTCGATCGGCGAGCTGCAGGTCCGCGGCGCGTGCCTCTTCGACGGCTACCTCGGGCGGCCGGAGGCCACGGCCGAGACCTGGACCGACGACGGGTGGTTCCGCACCGGCGACGCCGCGGTGGTCGACGCCGGGAGCTACCACCGCATCGTCGGGCGCCGGTCGGTGGATCTGATCAAGTCGGGCGGCTACCGCATCGGCGCCGGCGAGGTGGAGACCGCGCTGCTCGCCTACGCCGGGATCAGCGAGGCCGCGGTGGTCGGCGAGCCGGACGACGACCTCGGCCAGCGCATCGTCGCGCACGTCGTCTGCCCGGACGGGCCGGTCGACCCGCAGGCCGTCATGGACTTCGTCGGCGAGCGCCTGTCGAAGCACAAGCGGCCGCGCGAGGTCGTCGTCACCGACGAGCTGCCGCGCAACGCGATGGGCAAGGTGCAGAAGGCACGGCTGCGCCGGAGCTGACCCCTCCCGGGTCCCGCCGACTACGCTCGGGCCGGGAGGGAGGCCGCCGTGTCCGACGAGGAGCTGATCGTCGAGTTCGCGCTGACGCGCCTCGACCACCCCGGCCTCGAGCTCGAGGAGATCGCGGCCCTGCTGGTCCGGCGGCTCGGCCCGGACCGCATGCTCGCGATGGCCGCGGCGAACCTGGCCGACCGCGGCGAGCTGCGCGGGGCGCTGTTCGACGCCGCGGTCGAGCGGGTCGTCCGCGTGGTGCTGACCGTGCGGGACGCGCCCTAACCGGTCGCGCGCAGCTTCGCGAGCCGCTCCGGCCGCGGCCACCGCACGTTCCAGGCCCAGCCGAGCTTCTCGAACACCGCGATGGTGCCGGCCGAGATGTCGATCTCCCAGCGGCCCACGCCGTGGCGGGCCGACGTCGGGTCGGCGTGGTGCAGGTTGTGCCACGACTCGCCCATGGACAGGATCGCCAGCGGCCAGACGTTGGTCGACCGGTCGCGCGCCTTCCAGGGGCGCTCGCCGACCATGTGGCAGATCGAGTTCGTCGACCAGGCGACGTGGTGGGACAGGCACACCCGGACCAGTCCGGCCCAGAAGAACGCGGTGAAGGCGCCCCACACCGACCAGGTGGCGAGGCCGCCGATCACGGCCGGGACCACGAACGACGCCGCGGTGATCCAGCCGAACGCCCGACTGACGCGCACGACGTCGGGGTCGGCCAGCAGGTCCGGGCAGTAGCGCTCCTGGCTGGAGAGGTTGCGCTCCAAAATCCAGCCCATGTGCGCGTGCCAGAACCCCTTGGCCAGCGCGGCGGGGGAGGTGCCGTAGCGCCACGGTGAGTGCGGGTCGCCCTCCTTGTCCGCGAAGGCGTGGTGCCGGCGGTGGTCGGCGACCCAGTGCAGCACCGGTCCCTGCACCGCGAGCGAGCCCGCCACGGCGAGGGCGATGCGCAGCCCGCGCCCGCACCGGAAGGCCCCGTGGGTGAAGTACCGGTGGAAGCCGACGGTGACGCCGAGCATGGAGATCACGTACAGCGCGACGGCGAGCCCGACGTCGAGCCAGGTCAGGCCCCAGCCCCAGGCCAGCGGCACGGCCGCGAGCAGGGCCGCGAACGGCACGATGACGACGAGGTAGGTCATCACGTGCGGGGCGAGCGGGCGGCGATGGACATGGATCGTCGTCATCGAGTGGCCACGCTAGTGGCCGCGGGCGAACGGCGCGGGGCGCAAGCGGAGCAACCGGGCCGTCTCGGGGTGAACGGACGGTGGGCCTGCTCACAGACCTCCGCCTGCGGCCGACGGGGGCTCGGTCGGGTATCCAGGGGCGATGATCGATCAGGGGATGCCCGTCACGGACGCGGCCCGATGACCGACCTGTCCCGGGCGCGGACCCGGGCCCGCGAGCGGGCACGCACCGTCGGGGTCGTCGCCGAGGCCGCGGACGAGCAGGCGACGCTGGCCGCGATCTCCCGCGCCCTGGACGTCCCGGCCTACTACGCGGCCGACCTCGACGCGCTCGCCGCGTGCCTGCGTGACCTCTCGTGGCTGCCGGTCGGCCCCGTCGAGCTGATCTGGGTCGACGGGCCGCTGCGCGACGCCGACCCGCGCACGCACCAGCGGATCGCGTCGACCCTGGACGGCGCGTGCCGGCCGGACGGCGAGCGGCCGTTCCGGGTCACGCGCGTGTAGGGTGATCGCCGTGCAGCGCTGGTACCGGTTTACGTGCCCGGCCCGGGAGGGGTCGGCGGGTAGACCGCTGCGCTAGACCCCATCCCCGCGAGCCGGACCCCGGCTCGCGCGGCACGGTGGCGGGTCGGGTCCGGCAGGACCCGGAGCCCGAGATGACCACCCTGTTGGAGAGCAGTCCGCTCGACGGCACGCGCACCACCGCCGTCACGCCCCTGCCCTCACCCGCCCTGCTGCGTCACGAGCTGCCCGTCTCCGCGACGGCGGCCGACGCGGTCCGCCGCGGCCGCGCCGACACCGAGGCGATCCTGCGCGGAGAGGACGACCGCCTGCTCGTCGTAGTCGGGCCGTGCTCGATCCACGACCCGGACGCCGCCCGGGAGTACGGCGCGCGGCTCGCCGCCGAGGCGGCCCGGCACGCGGACCGCCTGCACGTCGTCATGCGCACCTACTTCGAGAAGCCGCGCTCGACGGTGGGCTGGAAGGGCCTGATCAACGACCCCGGGCTGGACGGCTCGTTCGACGTCGCCCGGGGCCTGCGCACCGCCCGCGCGCTCATGCTCGACCTCGCGGGTCTCGGCCTGCCGCTGGGCTGCGAGTTCCTGGACCCGATCACCCCGCAGTACCTCGCCGACCTGGTCTCGTGGGGCTCGATCGGAGCGCGCACCGCGGCGAGCCAGGTGCACCGGCAGCTCGCCAGCGGGCTCTCCATGCCGATCGGGATCAAGAACGGCACCGACGGCGACGTCGGGGTGGCGGTCGACGCGCTCGGTGCGGCCGCGGCGCCGCACGCGTTCATGGGCGTGACGCCGGAGGGTCTCGCGGGCCTGATCACCACCACCGGCAACGCCGACGCCCACCTGATCCTGCGCGGCGGCTCGACCGGCCCCAACCACGACGAGGCCTCCGTCGCCGCGGCGTGCGCGGCGCTGCGGGCGAAGGGCCACCCCGGACGGGTGGTCGTGGACGCCAGCCACGGCAACTCGGGCAAGGACCACCGTCGCCAGCCCGCGGTCGTCGCCGACCTCGCCCGGCAGCGTGCGGCGGGCGGCCCGGTCGCCGGGGTGATGGTGGAGAGCTTCCTGGTCGAGGGCCGCCAGGAGATCGGGCCGGACATGGTGCGCGGCCGCAGCGTGACCGACGGGTGCGTGGGCTGGGACACGACGGTGGCCCTGCTCGACGAACTCGCGGCCGCTGAACCGATCCGGCGCGACCGTGTGAGGAATCGCGCGTGAACCGGTCCGCCCTGACCGTTCTACGATCCCGGCCATGACAGCACCGGAGGCGCCCGAGGAACTCGTGCTCGCCGGCGAGTTCGCGACGCCGACCCGCGAGGCGTGGCGGGAGCTCGTGGCGGGGGTGCTCGCGAAGTCGGGGCGGGAGGTCGACCCGGCCGAGGTCGAGTCGTCGCTCGCGACCGCCACCGACGACGGGTTCCCCGTCGCCGCGCTCTACACCGCGCAGGACGCGCCCGGCGTGCCGACCGGCGCGCCGGGACTCCCGCCCTTCACGCGGGCCTCCCGGCCGGAGGGACACGTCGCCGACGGCTGGTACCGCCGGCAGCGGCACGCCCTGACCGACCTGGGGTCCGCGCACGACGTCGTGATGGCGGAGCTGGAGAACGGCGTCTCGTCGCTGTGGCTGGTGCTCGGCGAGGCCGGCGGGCCCCCGGTCGACGCGCTGCCGCGACTGCTCGAGGGCGTCTACCTCGACCTCGCGCCGGTCGCGCTCGAGGCCGGTCGGGACACCCCCGAGGCCGCCGATGCGCTGCTCGCGCTGGCCGGGGAGCACGGCGTGACGACGGCACTGGGCGGGTCGCTCGGCTACGACCCGCTGCTCGCGCGGACCCGGGGCGGGGAGCCGCTGACCGAGGCGTACCGCTCCCGGCTGGTCGAGCACGCCCGCACCGCCGCGGACCGGCACCCGCACCTCGCCACGGTCGTCGCGGACGGGCTCCCGTTCCACGAGGCCGGCGGTTCGGACGGTCAGGAGCTGGGGGCGGCCCTCGCCACGGGGCTGCACGCCGTGCGGCTGCTGGACGAGGCCGGGGTGTCGGTCGACGACGCCTTCGCCCGGGTCGAGTTCCGATTCGCCGCGACGGCCGACCAGTTCGCCACGCTCGCGAAGCTGCGCGCGGCCCGGCGCTGCTGGGACCGCATCGGCTCGGTCGCGGGGGCCGCCGCGGCCGCCCGCGCGATGCGCACCCACGCCGTGACGTCCCCGGCGATGCTGACCGGCCGGGACCCGTGGGTGAACATCCTGCGCACGACGGTCGCGGCCGTGGGCGCCGGACTCGGCGGCGCGGACGCGGTCACCGTGCTGCCCTTCGACTCCGTCCTCGGCCTGCCCGACGACTTCTCCCGCCGCGTCGCCCGCAACACCCAGGCGCTGCTGCTCGAGGAGTCGCACCTCGCGCACGTCATCGACCCCGCGGGCGGCTCCTGGTACGTCGAGTCCCTCACCGACGCGCTCGCCCACGCCGCGTGGGACGTCTTCACCGGCATCGAGCGCGACGGGGGGATCGAGCAGGTCCTCGACGACGGGTCGCTCGCCTCGGCCCTCGAGGAGACGTGGACCGCGCGCGCCGACCGGATCGCCCACCGGACGGACCCGATCACCGGCGTCAGCGAGTTCCCCAACCTGCACGAGACCCTGCCCAGCCGCACCGCCCCGCCGTCGGGAACAGGTGATGCGCAGGGCGGGCTGCCGCGGCGGCGCTACGCGCAGGTCTTCGAGGACCTGCGCGACCGGGCCGATGCCGCGGCCGAGCGGCCCACCGCGTTCCTCGCGACCCTCGGGGCGCTCGCGCAGTACACCGCGCGGGTCTCCTTCGCGACGAACCTGCTGCACGCCGGCGGCATCGACGTCACCGAGGGCCCGGGCGGCACCGACGTCGACGAGATCGTCGCCGCGTTCCGGTCGGCCGGGACGACGGTGGCCGTGATCGCGTCCTCGGACAAGGTCTACGCCGAGCACGCGGCGTCGCTGGCCCGGGCGCTCGCCGGCGCGGGCGCGACGCGGATCGTGCTGGCCGGGTCACCGAAGTCGCTGGACGACGACGCCCTGACCGGGCACCTCTACACCGGGTGCGACGCCGCGGCGCTGCTGACCGACCTGCTCGACGAGCTGGGAGCCTGAACCATGAGCATCGGATCGTTCGCCGACGTCGAGCTCGGCACGCCCTCCGGCGACGGCGACTGGACCGCCGCCCTGCAGGAGGCGACCGGCAAGGACGCCGACGACCTGCTCTGGGAGACCCCCGAGGGCATCGGGGTGAAGCCGCTCTACACGGCGGCCGACACCGAGGGCCTCGACTTCCTGGAGACCCTGCCGGGGCTCCCGCCGTTCCTGCGCGGGCCGTACCCGACGATGTACCGCACCCAGCCGTGGACGGTGCGCCAGTACGCCGGGTTCTCCACCGCGAAGGAGTCGAACGCGTTCTACCGGCGCAACCTCGCCGCCGGGCAGAAGGGCCTCTCGGTCGCGTTCGACCTGCCGACCCACCGCGGGTACGACTCCGACAACCCCCGCGTGTCCGGCGACGTCGGCATGGCCGGGGTGTCGATCGACTCGATCCTCGACATGCGGCAGCTCTTCGACGGCATCCCGCTGGACCGGATGTCGGTGTCGATGACCATGAACGGGGCCGTGCTCCCCGTGATGGCGCTCTACGTGGCCGCGGCCGAGGAGCAGGGCGTCGCGCCCGAGCAGCTCGCCGGGACCATCCAGAACGACATCCTCAAGGAGTTCATGGTCCGCAACACCTACATCTACCCGCCGAAGCCGTCGATGCAGATCATCTCGGACATCTTCGCGTTCACCTCGCAGAAGATGCCGAAGTTCAACTCGATCTCCATCTCCGGCTACCACATCCAGGAGGCCGGGGCCTCGGCCGACCTGGAGCTCGCGTACACCCTCGCCGACGGCGTGGAGTACCTGCGCGCCGGGCGGGACGCCGGGCTCGACGTCGACAGGTTCGCGCCGCGTCTGTCGTTCTTCTGGGGCATCGGCATGAACTACTTCATGGAGATCGCCAAGATGCGGGCCGCGCGCCTGCTCTGGGCGAAGCTCGTGAAGGGCTTCGGGGCGAAGAGCGACAAGTCGCTCTCGCTGCGCACGCACTCGCAGACCTCGGGCTGGTCGCTGACCGCGCAGGACGTCTACAACAACGTCGTCCGCACCTGCCTCGAGGCGATGGCCGCGACCCAGGGCCACACCCAGTCGCTGCACACGAACGCCCTCGACGAGGCGCTCGCGCTGCCGACCGACTTCTCCGCGCGGATCGCCCGCAATACCCAGCTGCTGCTCCAGCAGGAGTCGGGCACGACGCGGACCGTGGACCCGTGGGGCGGCTCGGCGTACGTCGAGCGTCTGACCCGGGAGCTCGCGGGCCGGGCGTGGGCGCACATCGAGGAGGTCGAGAACACCGGCGGGATGGCGAAGGCCATCGACGAGGGCCTGCCCAAGATGCGGATCGAGGAGGCCGCGGCCCGCACCCAGGCCCGGATCGACTCGGGCCGCCAGGCGCTCGTCGGGGTCAACAAGTACCCGCTGCTCGGCGGCGAGGACGTCGAGGTCCTCAAGGTCGACAACGCCGACGTGCTGCGCCAGCAGGTCGCGCGGCTCTCCGACCTGCGCTCCGATCGGGACGGCGCTGCGGTGGAGTCGGCGCTGAACGTGCTGACGAACGCGGCGCAGTCGGCGCAGGACGGTTCCCGTGGCTCCGACCTCGACGGGAACCTGCTGAAGCTCGCGATCGACGCCGCCCGGGTGCACGCCTCGGTCGGCGAGATCTCCGACGCGCTGGAGAAGGTCTACGGCCGGCACCGCTCGGACGTCCGGACGATCTCCGGGGTCTACCGTGACGAGGTGGGCGAGAACTCGGCGGTCGAGGCGGCGCGGTCCGCGGCCGCGACGTTCGAGGAGGCCGAGGGGCGCCGGCCCCGCATCCTCGTCGCGAAGATGGGCCAGGACGGCCACGACCGCGGCCAGAAGGTCATCGCCACCGCCTTCGCCGACCTCGGCTTCGACGTCGACGTGGGCCCGCTCTTCCAGACCCCCGAGGAGGTCGCGCGCCAGGCCGTCGAGGCGGACGTGCACGTCGTCGGGGTGTCGTCGCTCGCCGCCGGGCACCTCACGCTGGTGCCGGCCCTGCGCGACGCGCTGGCCGAGCTGGGCGCCTCCGAGATCCTCATCGTCGCGGGCGGCGTCATCCCGCCCGGCGACTACGACGAGCTGTACTCCGGCGGCGCGGCGGCGATCTTCGGGCCGGGCACCGTGATCGCGGACGCGGCGACGGAGCTGCTGGGGCAGTTGGCGGAGAAGCTGGGTCACTCGACGACCTCGTGACGGGTGGCTCGTCGGCGGCGCCGCCGGACCCGTGCGCGAGGTGTACAGCAGACATGTCCGGCGGGCCGTCGGCCTGCCTCACGTGGCACTCGCGGGACCAGGGTCCGCGCGTCCCGCCGCGAGTGTCACGTGACGCAGGTCCGGAGGCGCCCGGGCCTGCGTGAGTGATCACTCGGGCACGAGCTCGCCGTGCCCACGCCGGTCGGCGAGCACCTCGCCGAGGGTCACGAGATGAGCGCGCGGATGTCCTCGGCGTCCAGCGTGGCGGCGAAGGCCGCCCCGTCGTCCATCACCCCGGCGGTGAGTTCCGCCTTCCGCTGCGCGAGCGCCCGGACCTTCTCCTCGACCGTGTCCTGCGCGATGAGCCGGTAGACCATCACCGCGCGGTCCTGACCGATCCGGTGCGTCCGGTCGATGGCCTGGGCCTCGGTGGCGGGGTTCCACCACGGGTCGAGCAGGAAGCAGTAGTCGGCCTCGGTGAGGTTGAGCCCGAACCCGCCGGCCTTGAGGCTGATCAGGAACACCGGCGCGTCGCCGTCCTTGAACCCGGCGATCGCTGCGGCGCGGTCGCGGGTGGTCCCGTCGAGGTAGGCGTAGGCGATGCCGGCCGCCTCGAGCGCCTCCCGCACGTGGGCGAGGAACCCGGTGAACTGGCTGAACACCAGGGCGCGATGACCGCCTCCGATCACGTCGCCCAGCTGTTCGACGAGCAGGTCGATCTTCGCCGAGCCGCCCGCCCCGTCCTCGCCGATGAGGGCAGGGTGCAGGCTCAGCTGCCGCAGCTTCGTGATCGAGGCGAGGATGGCGATCCGGTTGTCGTCGACGTCGTCGAGCAGCTGCAGGATGCGGGCCCGCTCGCGCTGGAGCACGCGCTGGTAGAGACGCTGGTGGGCCGGGGCGAGCTCGACCGGGAGCACCTGCTCCTGCTTCGGCGGCAGGTCTGGGGCGACCTGTTCCTTCGTCCGGCGCAGCATCAGCGGGCGGATCCTCCGGCGCAGGCGGGCGAGCAGTTCCGCGTCTCCTCTCTCGATCGGCTTCGCGAACGTCTCCCGGAACTGTTCGGAGTTCGGGAAGAGCCCGGCCGCGGTGACCGAGAGGAGCGACCAGAGCTCCATCAGGTCGTTCTCCATCGGCGTGCCGGTGATCGCGAGCTTGACCGGCGCCGGCACCCGCCGCGCGCAGGCGTACACCTTCGACCGCCGGTTCTTGAGGAACTGCGCCTCGTCGAACAGCACCGCCGACCAGCCGATCGCCTCGTGTGCCTGGACGTCGAGTCGGAACAGCGTGTACGAGGTGACCACGACATCGGCGCCCGCCACGACGGTCGCGAGGTCCTGCCCGCGCCGGCGCAGCGTGTCGGTCAGGGCGACCACCCGCAGCGCAGGCGTGAACCGGGCGGCCTCCGCGGTCCAGTTCGGCACCACGCTGGTCGGCGCGACGATCAGCACCGGTCCGGCGCCGGGCTCGGTCTCGCGGGCGTGCGCGATCAGGGCGAGGGCCTGCACGGTCTTGCCGAGCCCCATGTCGTCGGCGAGCACGCCGCCGAGCCGGTGCCGCCACAGGAACGCCAGCCACTCGAAGCCGGCGCGCTGGTAGGGCCGCAGGTCCGCCCGCAGGGACGTCGGGACCGGCGCGGGGTCGAGGGCGCCGGCGGCGAGGAGCCCGCCGACCTGCTCCCGCCACGCCTCGGCCTCGCGGGCGACGACGCCGAGCCCGGCGAGTTCCTCCCACCACCCCGCCTGGTAGCGGCTCACCCGCAGCGGCCCGCCGGGACGCTCCTGCATCGCCCACGCCTCCTCGATGAGGCGACGCAGGGCGACCAGCTCCGGCTTCTCGAGGGAGAAGTACGCGCCGTCGGGGAGCAGGAGGTGGGACCGGCCCTTCACGAGCGCCGTGAACACGTCGGCGAACGGGATCTCCCGGCCCTCGGCGCTGAGGGTGATCCCGAGGTCGAACCAGTCGCGGCCGGCGTCCGGACCGGTCCCCGCCTCCGACTCCGTGGTCGACACGCCGATCGTCAGCTCGTCGCCGACCTCGCGGTAGCGGGCCGGCTCCCCGCTCCGCTCGACCCGGACGTCGGGGGCGTCCTCGAGGACGGGCAGCACCTCGGTGACGAACGCGGCCGTGCCGAGCTTGATGAGCCGGTGCGGCCCCGGGCCGTCGACCGGGCGGACCCGGAAGCGCCGCCAGTCGACCGGGAGGTCGGCCAGCCGGTCGAGCGTGGCCTGCTCGGCGGGCACGTCGCGGAACTCCTCGCCGGGGGCGGGCCGGTCGAGGGGGGCCCGGACATCGGTGCCGCCGACGTCGTACGCCCACTCCCAGCGCAGCGCCAGGGCGTGTTCGGCGCCGAAGGTCGCGTGCAGCACGAGCACGGGCGGGCCGATCCGCGGCGGGGTGAACGCACCGTCCGACGACGTGACGCCCCGGACCTCCGCGAGACGTGACGCGAAGCGCGACCGGAACCGGTCGACCGCATCGGCCGGGACGGCGATGTCGGCCCCGTCGAGCGCCGCCTGCCAGACGGACCGGCTCACGGTCGGCTCCAGCCGGGCCAGGCTCAGCCGGCACGAGGCCGGCGCCAGGTTCTCGGCCGCCGAGACGGTGACGACGCCGTGCGCGGTGTCGCCGCCGAGGAACGCGACCGGCCGCGCGTCGGCGTCCGGCTCGCCGTCGAAGCGCAGGACGGGCCGGATCGCGAGGGACCCGGCGTCGGGACCGGCGGTGACGTCGAGCTGCAGGGACGCGGTCGCGCGGCGCGTGACGGGGCCGAGCTTGTGGCGGGACGGCAGGATCGCCACCCCGGCCTCGGCCGCCGCGTCCAACAGGGTCCACAGGCGCGGGCTCGCGATCTCCGCGAGGTCGATGACCTTCTCGTCGGCGCCGTAGCCGTAGTAGCGGTACGGCGAGAACCCGGTTCCGGCCTGTGCCGCGTGGTGCAGGAGGTAGAGCTCGCGGACGACGGCCAGCTGCTCCGGGGCGTGCTCGACCTCGGCCGCTCCCCGCAGCATCCGGTTCCACTGCAGCCCGCCGTAGACCCAGCCCCGCGACCCGCGGCACATCAGGCGGGCCATGAGTCCGCCCGCGCCGTCCGGCGTCACCTCGATCGCGAGCGTGCCCGTCGCCGCCCGCGTCGGGGCCGGCTCGGCGCCGAGCAGGGCGTCGAGCGCCAGCTCCCAGGAGGGCGTGCTCGGCGCGGCCGCCGTGTCCGGCACCGCGTGGAAGGCCATCGCGGCGACGTGCTTGCACATCGTCCCGACCGGACACGAGCACTCGCCGTCCACCAGCCGGACGCCGCCCCGGCCGTCGCCGTCGAAGCGCACGATCGTCGAGTAGACCTGCCCCTCGCCGCCCCGGACCACGCCCCGCAGCTGCAGCGTGCCGGGATGCCACTCCGCGTACAGCACGGCGCCGTCCCGCGCGTACCGCCGCCCCCGCTCCGACACCACCGGGCCGAGTACCTCGGCCACGTCCCCGGCGTCGAGCCCCTCGACCGTCACACGTTCCACCATGTGAGGCCCCCTCTCGATCTCTCGGGCCCGACGGTAGGGGAGGGGTCCGACAGTCTCGGCCGCGAGAGGTGTCGTGCCCGACGATCACCACCGGCCGCGCGCGGGGTCACCGTAGAATGCCCGACCATGTCGATGGCGGACCCCGGTGAGGCGGCGTGACCGACATCGACCTGGAGAAGTACGTCGAGGGCGTCCGCTCGGGCTCGCGCCTGTGGATCGGCCGGGCGATCACGCTCGTCGAGTCCACGCGCGCGGACCATCGCGACGCGGCGCAGGAGCTGCTCGTCGAACTCCTGCCGCAGGCGGGTGGGGCGAGGCGGATCGGGATCTCGGGCGTACCCGGCGTCGGGAAGTCGACCTTCATCGGCGTGCTGGGCTCGCAGCTGACCGCCGCCGGCAACAGGGTGGCCGTGCTCGCCGTCGACCCCAGCTCGACCCGCTCCGGGGGGTCGATCCTCGGCGACAAGACCCGCATGGACGCGCTCGCCACCGACGACCACGCCTTCATCCGGCCGTCCCCGACCGCCGGCACGCTCGGCGGGGTCGCGAAGGCCACCCGCGAGACGATGGTGGTGATGGAGGCGGCGGGCTACGACGTCGTCATCGTCGAGACGGTCGGCGTCGGCCAGTCCGAGACCGCGGTGGCCGAGATGGTCGACTCGTTCCTCTTCCTCACGCTCGCGCGGACCGGCGACTCGTTGCAGGGGATCAAGCGCGGCATCCTCGAGATCGCCGACGTCATCGCGGTCAACAAGGCCGACGGCCCGCACGCGCGTGACGCGAAGCGCGCCGCCCGCGAGCTGGAGTCGGCGCTGAAGATGCTGCGCGGCGAGCGGGACCCGTGGACGGTGCCGGTGCTCACCTGCTCGGCGCAGGCACGGACGGGTCTCGACGACGTCTGGTCGGCGCTGGTCGCGCACCAGGAGTTCCTGTCCGAGCGCGACGAGTTCGCGGCCAAGCGCGCCCGCCAGCAGGTCGACTGGACCTGGCAGATGGTCCGGGAACGCATCCTCGCGCGCCTCAAGGACCATCCGCGGGTCAAGGAGATGCGGTCCGAGCTCGAGCGCGAGGTCCTCGACGGCGAGCTCACCCCGGCTCTGGCGGCCGACCGCATCCTCGAGGCGTTCGCCGAATCCGACCAGTCCTGACCAACCAGGGCGGCCCGGGCCTGCATGAGGGTCTGACGCTCGTCACGGCGGATCGACGACCGAAGGCCTACTCGGTCGCCGTCCTGCGGGCGGACGCGACCCGGGGACGGTCGGCGCCGCGGCGGAGCCGCCGCACGGACCGCCCACAGCGGGCCCGTGCGGCGGGGTCCTACGCCGGCACCACCACCTCGGGCGTCGCGGGATCGGCCGACGGCCATCGAAGCGGTACCTCGCTGACGCGGCCCTGCTGCACGGCCTCCCCGAAGTTCGCGTGCGGTGGAGTGCCCACGACGGTCGAGGCCACCGACTCGTCGCGCCCGCCGACGGGCGGGTCCCCCTCGCGCTTGAAGCCGCGGTCGGCCAGGCCACCCGCGAGACGCCAAATGAAGCCCTGCGTCGACGGCTCACGCCCGGGATCGGGCCGCACCGTCGTGCCACGACGTCGGGCTCGTTCGGTGTCGGGTCCCGTCTCCTGGAAGGCGTCGTCGACGAAGGCGAGCCCGTTCGAGCGCGCTCGCTCGGCGAGCCAGAGCAGGGCGATGTCGGAGAGGGCGGCGTCGGACGCCCCGCCGCCGACCTCCGAGTGCACACCTCGGAACCAGACCTGCTCGACGCGCTGATCGGTGGCGCCGGTCCACAGCGACGGCTTGTACGCCACACGGCGTTCGTCGATCGCCAGAGCGTGGCAGGCGTGTTCGACGGAGGGCCCGAGGTCGGTGTGGTGGAAGGCCCAGCGACCGTTCAACACCTTGCCGAGCCCAGGGCCCGAGAACGGGATGCCGAGCGCGCCGACGGTGTCGAAGACACCCAGGAAGCGGATCGTCACCTTCCGCCCGTAGGTCCGTCGGAAGAGGTCGGCCGCGATACCGCCCGGCAGTTCGTCGGGTTTCCTGCTCCGGTAGATGCGGTAGGCCTCGTCCACCCGGTCGACGTGTGCTCGACGGAGCAGTCCACAGTTCTCGACCAACCCCGCGACGCTGCGCACCGTGAATGCGCCTCGGCTGAAGCCGATGAGGTAGATGTGATCGTCCTCGTCGACGTTCTCCGCCAGGAACCGGTAGGCCTCCCGCACGTTGCGGGAGAGACCGAAGCCGAACACCCCACCAGGAATCCGCTCACCGACACCCGTGCCCACACCCGGGTCGTAGGAGACGACCTGCTCGACCCCGTCCGCGCTCTTCTCCGCGACGTTGAGCGCGAACTTCACGACGTTAGTGGGGGATCCGCCCGCCGGGTCCGCCACGTTCCAGGTGCCGTCGCAGCACACCACCACACGCTTCATCAGCGAGGAGCCAGCACGCCCGCGAGGCGAAGCAGATCGGCGATCTCCGTGATCTGGAAGGGGTTCGCTCCGGAGAAGATCGGCTCCTGGGCCGGGCTCCAGTCCTCGTCTACGGAGAGGTAGGACGCCGGATCCTTCTTCAGCTCGCCGATGAGGGTCTCCGCGACGATGCGCCCCCCGACCGGCCCGAGTCCGTTGCCTCCCCGACGGACTTCGGCCTCCCGGAGGATGTAGAACCAGAGGGGGGTCGATTCGAGGAAGTCTCCGTCGAGCAGCGCGTGTCGCACCAACCGACCCGGAGCCGGGGGTCCGGCGAGGATCTCGTCCGGTGTCAGCACCTCGACCTCGTACGCCGCTGCCACAGCCTGCCCCGTCGGCATGGCGAGCTTGTAGCCACGCAGGAGGTTGCGGACGGCGAGCCGCTTGAGCATGTCCTTGATCGCGTCGGGCTGGTCGTTGCCCTCGTTGCTCATCGAGTCCAGGGGCAGCGCCAGGTTCGTGTCGATCCGGCGTGCCATCTGGTCCTTGGGTGCCCCGTCACCACCGACGAGCCGATCCCACTCAGCGGGCCAGTTGTCGGGCAACTGGTCGGCGTCGAAACCGGTGACGTCGAGACCGAGCTTGCCGCCGCCCGTGAAGGCGAACAGGAGATCGAACGGCGAACGGGTCTCGTCGTTGGGGTCCCCGTCTGCCCGCCCGAAATTGCGGTTCCAGTCGTAGCTTCCACGCACCATCGAGTGCCCAAAGCGGAAGGCGGCGGTGGCGAACTCCAGGGGCATGCAGAGTCGGTCTTGCGTGAAGAATTTCGGGTCGGAAACGGCGGAGATGCTCTCGGTGTCCACGAGTTTCACGAGGAAGTCGTTCCGCACGAGCCACTGATAGGTCCACCGGAGGATGCGTTGCGCCTCGCTGAGCAGCGTGTTCTGCGGCTGGCCGGCGTCTTGGAGTCGGTCGACGATCGCGTTGTGGGCCAGCAGGAAGGCGACGTGGAGCTGCGCGACGATGAGGTTCTCGTCATTGCGCGGATCGCCGATGCGAGCCTTCTTGTTCACGCGGGGGAGATCCCGCCTGTCTGGCTCGCCGACAGCCGAGCCCGGTCCGCACGGTACACCCGGGATCTTGTCGAGCGGCCGTCCTGCCCCGGCGTCGACGCACGGGCCGAGGTCCAGGCGGAGGCCACCGATGTAGGGCACGACGGGGTCGGTCGGACCGATCCCGTACACCGAATCGAGGTTCAGTGCCGGCTCCCTCAGGTTCTCTAGCGTTCCGGTCACGAAGTCGGGTGCGGCGGGAACGGGCTCCGTGATGTCGATTCCAGGGAAGTTGGTGTTGGTGTTCAGCGTCAGGTCGTGGTCGATGAACTGGCCGAAGTACGTGTAGATGGCCGGGATGTCCGAGTCCTCGGTATTCGTGTCGGAGTCCTCGATCATCGCCGACCCCAGGGCGCGTAGTGCCGTGACCACCGCGACCGGGTTGTCCTCCGGGAGGCGTTCGGCCCCGGGGAAGAGGTAGACGAAATCGGTGGTCGCGGGTGCGTCATCGCCCGGCAGCGCCGCTGAGACCGGAGTGACGTCGACCCGGCCCCCGGCCGCCTGGAAGTCCGCGTCGGGCACGACCTGCCCACCGTGGTGCACCAGCCCGGTGAAGGCGCGGTACCGGTACGGAGGACGCGGCGGAGGCCCGCCGCCCTCGTCGGGGTCGCTGGCTCCGGTCGGCGCCTTGGTGTCGGTCGTGGTCATGGCAGGACCCCCCGTGTGGTGGATTCGTCCGTCGATGGGCCGTCCCTCTCCGTGGCCGGCCCGGACGGCGACGATTCCGAAGCGCTCCTGAGGCGGGTATCAGGGACGACCACGGGGTGCTTCTCCTCTCGATCACCGTCGAATTCGAGGAATGCTGCCCGCCGTGTCCAATCGATCGCGCTCGGTGCTCCCCGTGCGCCCAGCGTCATCGAATCAGTCTTCGCAGTAGTGATGCGCACGGCGGTAGTAGGGAGTTCTTCCGGGATTCGGAGCCACTTTCGAGAACCTTTCGCCGCCGGTACCCGAGAGGCGGATTCACCCACGTGCGCCACGCGGCCAGGCTTCTCGTGACGAGGCGAGAGGGGCTCGGGTGCGACGGCCGACCGAGGTGGACGACCCGTTGGCACGTCGTCGGGAGATCGCGCTCCTCACCCGGGACGTCCACGCGGCGCGCGAGGGCGGCGTGGTCCGGCTCGTGCGCGGGGAGCCGGGGAGCGGGAAGACGACCCTCGTCGAGCACGTCGCCGCCGTCTCGGGGCGACGGGTGGTCCGCGCCCGGGCGGCGCCGGGGGAGAGCGCCCTGCCGTTCGCGGTCGCGGCGGATCTCCTCCTCCCCCTGCGCCCCAGTTTCGGTGCCCTCCCGGCCGTCCAGCGGGAGGCGCTCGAGGTGAGCCTGTCCCTGCGGCCCGGGTCCGCGGGCTCGCCGCTCACGGTGTGCACGGCGGCGCTCGGTGCCCTCGCCGCCGCAGCGGAGCGGTCACCGCTGCTCGTCCTGGTCGACGACTTCCCCTGGGCCGATGCGGCGTCCCGCCGCCTGCTCCTGTTCGTGGCGCACCGGCTGGCCCCGGAGCGGCTCGCCCTGCTCCTGACCGGCCGCGACGAGGTCCCGGACGACCCGGACACGGCCGGGCTCCCCACCCTCGACCTCGGGCCGCTGCCGCGGGACGAGGCCCGCGGGCTCGCACGCTCCGTCGCACCGCACGCTCACGAGGGCGCCGTCGAGGACCTGGTCGACCGGGCCCAGGGCAACCCGCTCGCCCTCGTCGAGACGGCCCGCGAGCTCGCAGGCACGGCCGGCTCCCCGTCGCCGGGCCTGCACCGGACCTGGGACGCCGCACTCGACGCCGTCCCGGCCGGGACCGCCGAGTCGCTGGCGGTCCTCGCGCTCGGCCGCGACACCGGGCGCGCCGCGCTGGAGCCCGTCCTCGCCGACCTCGGGCTCGCGATCACGGACCTCGCACCCGCGGTCGCGCGCCGGCTCGTCGTCGTCGGGAAGGACGAGATCGTCCTGCGGCACGGCCTGCTGCGGACGGCGATCCTCGCGCGCACGGCGCTCGACCGACGCGCCGCCATCCTGGAACGGCTGGCCGCGCACACCGACGAGCACCTGGCGGTCTGGTACACCGCCGGCGCGACGACGGGGGTCGACGACGCCCTGGCCGACCGGCTGGCCGAGGCCGCGCGCCGGGCCCGCGACCGGGCCGCCCCGCTGGACGCGGCGCACGCGTGGACGCGGGCGGCCGGCCTGACCTCCGACACGACGGTCCGCACGCGGCGGCTGCTCCAGGCCGCGGTCGACGCCCAGCTCGGCGGGCGCAACGACCTCGCCCGGGCCCGGTGCGAGGAGGGACTGCGCCTGACGCCCCCGCCGGAGCTGGCGGCGGACCTGGAGCTGGTCCGCACCCGGTGCCTGATGTGGCTGGGCCGCCCGCGCGCGGCCGTCGCGGGCGCGGTCCGCGCGTCGGACGCCGTGATGGCCCACGACCCCGGCCGGGCGGTCGCCCTGCGGGCCGAGGCGGCGCTGCCGTGCGCCCTGACCGGCGACGTCAGGCGCATGGTGGCCCTCGCCCACGAGGTCCGGGACGTGGCCAGCGGCGCCACCGGCGCGGTGCCGCCGGGGGTGTCGACGCTGGTCGGGTACGCCGAGGCGCTGGCAGGTCGCCTCGCGGCCGCTCGGAGCGCACTCGACGAGGCGACCTGGGTCCTGCCGCCCGCCGACCCGCGCCGCGACGGACACGCCGTGGCGACGCACGCCCTGGCGCTGCACTTCGCCGAGCGCCCGCGGCGGGCCCGGGAGCTGGTGGACCAGGTGGTCGACACCGCACGCACGGCCGGGGCGCCGGTCCTGCTCGCCTTCGCGCTGCTGGTGCGGGCGGAGACGGAGAGCGCGGCGGGGCAGTGGGCGGAGGCCTGTGCGGACGCGAGCGAGGGAGCTGCCTGGGCCGAGGAGTTCGACCAGGTCGCGAGCCGTGCCCTCGCGGCCCTGGTCCTGGCACGGATCGACGCCGCGCGGGGCGACTCGGCGTCGTGCCGCCGCCGGGTCGACGGGGCTCTCGCCGCCGCCGGGCCGCAGGGCTTCGACAGCATCACGGTGTACGCCGCGGCGGCGCTCGGCGCCGACGCCCTGGCCCGCGGCGAGGCCGAGACCGCGGTCGCCCACCTGGACACCGCGCGGACCCTCTGCGACGACCACGGCATGGCCAACCCCGTCGTCGTCCCCTTCGTCGCCGACCTCGTCGAGGCGCACGTCCACGTCGGGGACCGCGACGGCGCGGCCGAGGCGCTGGACTGGATCGACTCCCGGTCCGACGCCGGGCTCGCGGTCGCGGTCGGGGCGGCAGCCCGCGGTCAGCTCGCCGAGCACCCCGACGAGGCGGAGGCGGCGTTCGCTCTCGCCTACACCCGCCTGGACCCGCTCGACCGGCCCTTCGAGCACGCACGGACCCTCCTGGCGCACGCCGCGACCCGACGGCGGTGGCGACGCGCGGTCCCCGCCCGCCCGCTGCTGCTGGAGGCCCACACCCGCTTCACCGCCCTCGGGGCGCGGCCCTGGGCGGAGCGGGCCCGCGTCGAGCTGGCCGCGACCGGGCACCGGACCGCCCCCGACCCGGCGACGGGGGGCGACGGTCTGACACCCCAGGAGTTCCAGGTCGCGCGGTTCGTGAGCGAGGGACGCAACAACGTCGAGACCGCCGCCGCGCTCTTCGTCTCGCGCAAGACGGTCGAGGCCCACCTGACGCGGGTCTACCGCAAGCTCGGGGTGCGCTCGCGCAAGGAGCTGGTCGCGGCCCTCCGCGCACGCGGGACCGCGTGACCGGCCGACTCACGCCTCCCGGCGGGACCGGAGCACGTCGATCATCGCGGCGGTGGCGGGCGAGGGATCCGGCAGGGTGAGCGCCTCGATGCGCCGCACCACCCGCGGACGCAGCCGCCGCAGGACGACCGCACGACCCATCTGGTGCACCGCCAGGTCGGGCACCAGCGCCACGCCGACCCCGGACTCGACCAGTCCCGACACCATCGGGAAGTCGTCCGAGTCGAACGCGATGTCGGGGGTGAAGCCCGCCGTCGTGCACATGTCGACGAGCTGCTCGCGGCACAGGCTCCCGGCGTCGCGGATCCAGGCCGCGTCGCGCAGCGTCGAGACGTCGATCTCGTCGCTCGGGACGGAGGTGCCCTCCAGCGCGGGGTGGCCGGCCGGGAGCGCCACGTTGACGATGTCGTCGGTCAGGAAGGTCGCCGTGAGGCCGTCGGCGTCCAGGCCGGGACCGGGCACGTAGCCGAAGGTGATGGCGAGGTCGAGGTCGCCGTCGCGCAGCAGGTCCGGGCACTCGTCGGGCTCGCGCAGCTCCAGGGACAGCCGGATCGTCGGGTGGCGGCGGCGGAACGCCCCGATCGCCGAGGGCAGCAGCCGGGCCCCGGCGCTGGCGAACGACGCGAGCCGCAGGCGGCCGGCGCGCAGGGCGGTGAGGTCGGCCACCTCCTCGGCGGCCCGCGAGAGGCGGTTCGCGACGACGTCGGCGTGCTCGACGAGCAGCGCCCCGGCCTCGGTGGGCTGCACCCCGCGCGCGTGGCGGACCAGCAGGGGTGTCCCCGTGTCCCGCTCGAGCGCCGCGACCTGCTGCGAGACCGCGGACGGCGTGTAGCCGAGCTCCACCGCGGCCGCGGTCATGGAGCCGGCGCGGACGACGGCCCGCAACGTGAGGAGGCGCCGCGCGTCGAGCATGAAGTGCAGCTTAAGCCCCGGCCGTGAAGTATTCGCTGGTCACGACGCCGGGGCGAACGCACCATCGAGGACGTGAAGCTCACTTGGGACGCCCTGACGCGGTTCTGGGCGGAGCAGCAGGAACTGTCCGAGCGCCGTCACCTGCTGGACCGCCCGTGGGAGGAACGGTTCCTGCACTGGGCGTGGGAGGACGGCGGCTACGTGCTGCACGGCGAGCTGCTGCCGTCCTCGCGGCGGCGGATGTCGACGACCCGCGGGGGCTGGTGCCGGCGTGCAGCCGGGCGGCCGTCGCCGCACCCGCCGCGCTGACGGAGCTCGATTTCCTGTCACTGGGTGCCAGCAGTGACGCTTTGCTGGCACCGGCAGGTGCTCATCCCGTACCCGACGAGAACGGGTCGTGCTCCGCGAGCAGCTTGTCCAGGCGGGCCTGGTCGACCCGGCTGACGATCGTGCCCTCGTCCTGGCGGTCGCGGATCACCTTGGCGAGGGTGAACGCCGAGGTCACGCACCAGAGCAGGCCCACGGCCAGGAAGCCGCGGGTCCAGCCGTCGACGGGCAGGTAGACGAGGCCGATGCCGAGCGCGAGCAGCGCCGCGGCGAACGAGAGCGCGGCCTGGGCGGCGTAGGCGGCGGTGACGGGGCGGGCGGGTGTGGAGGTCATGCCCCGGAACGGTGCCGCGCGACCCGGCGTCACGAATGCGTGGAGGTACTCATCCCGGTCAGCAGGGCCACGAACGGCACGCGGCACTCGCCGCGCACCCGCTCCCGGTCCTCGGGTGGGGTGCGCGCGAGGAGCTGCCCGGCGGCACCCAGCATGCCGAAGGCGACGCTGACCGTGGCCTCGGTGCGCATCGAGGCCGCGATCATCCCGCCGTCGACCATCCCCGCGATCAGGTCGTCGAGCAGCGCGTAGGAGTACTTCTCCTCGCAGCGCCGCCAGCCGTCCCAGCCCAGGGCCACGGGCGCCTCGCGGAACACGATCGCCCCGTACACGGGCTCGCAGCAGGCCAGCAGGAACTGGTCGAGCGCGGCGAGGGCGCCGAGCACGGGGTCGGACTCGGCCTCGAACGCCGTCCGCGCCGCCGTGTTCTCGGTCAGCTCCAGCTCGTCGAAGAGCACCTCGAACAGACCGGTCTTGCTGGAGAAGTGGTGGTAGATCGCGCCCTTGGTCACCCGGGCGTCCGCCGCGACGTCGTCGAGGGAGGTCTTGGCGAAGCCGCGCTCGGTGAACAGCCGGGCGGCGGCGTCGAGCAGGGCGCGCCGGGTCGCCTCGGTGTACTCCCCGCGCCGTGTCTTGACCTCTGCCACGTCCGGGAGCATAGTCGCGGTCGGTCACATACTTCGGGTATGTTCCTGACGACGGGTTGGCGAGAGGTGATCGGCATGGCCGCGTTCCTGGTCGACGGTGCCCGCTCCGGCGTGCCCTCCACCCCTGCGCTGGCGGTGCGCTGGGGGCTCACGCACGGACTGCTGCGGACCGCGATCGCGTCCCGGGAGCGGGCGGGCAACGCCGACGCCCGACTGCTGCGCGATCCCGCCGTGCAGGCCGAGCCGTGGGAGCACTACCGCGAGCTCCGGGAGCACCGCCCCTTCGCGCGGGGGCCGATGGGGCACGTCACGGCCCACCACGACCTGTGCACCGCCGTGCTGCGCAGCGACGACTTCGGGGTCGCCGAGCGGGAGACGGTCTTCCCGGCGCCAGTGCGCGCCGGGATGCGCCTGATCGGCCCGCGGCGCTACGCGAGCGTGGACGACGCCCCCTCGATGCTGGCGGTCGACCCGCCGGACCACGCGCGCTACCGCCGCCTGGTCAGCCGGGCGTTCACCGCGAAGGCGGTGGCCGCGCTGCGCACGCGGACCGAGGAGATCGTCGCCGACCTGCTCGACGAGCTCGAGCCGGACCTGCGCCGCGGCCCGGTCGACCTGGTCCCGCGCTTCGCCGCGCAGGTGCCCGTCACGGTGATCGCGGAGATGCTCGGCGTCCCGCCGGACATGCGGGCGCAGCTGCTGACCTGGGGCGACGGCGCCGCGGCGAGCCTCGACTTCGGCCTGCCCTGGTCGCTCTACGCGGAGTCCGAGCGCTCGCTGGCCGCCTTCGACGGGTGGCTGCGCGGCCACCTGCGCAGCCTGCGGAGCCACCCCGGCGACGACCTGCTGTCCCGGCTCGTGAGCGTCTCCGACGACGACGGCTCGGGTCTGAGCGAGCAGGAACTCGTCGCCACGTCGATGCTCATCCTCGCCGCCGGCTTCGAGACCACGGTCAACCTCATCTCCAACGGGGCGCAGCGGTTGTTCGCCCACCCCGACCAGCAGGCGGTGCTGGCCGGGCAGCCGGACCTGTGGCCGAACGCGGTCGACGAGGTCCTGCGCCACGACTCGCCGGTGCAGCGCACGGCCCGGCTCGCCCGACGTGACACCGAGGTGGAGGGCGTGCCGGTGCGCGCGGGGGAGATCGTGGTGACGGTCCTCGGGGCGGCCAACCGCGATCCGGCCGTCTTCACCGACCCGGACCGCTTCGACGTGGCACGCGCCAACGCCCGCGAGCACGTCGCCTTCTCCAGCGGGATCCACTACTGCCTGGGGGCCGCGCTCGCCCGGATGGAGGGCGAGGTGGCCCTCCGGGAGCTGTTCACCCGCTTCCCCGGGCTGCACGCGACGGGCACGCCGACCCGCCGGCCCACCATCATCCTGCGGGGCTGGAAGAGCATGCCGGTGGCGCTCGCGCACAGCTGACGCACAGGGTTCGCCCAGCTCGGGCGAATCGGGCGGTGTCATCGTGGGCGTCATGAACGCAGCAGTCCGCGCCGAGCTCCGGCGACCCGACGGCAGCCCGGTCCGCGCCCTGGTCGTCGACGACGAGCCGACGCTGGCCGACCTGCTCTCGATGGCGCTGCGCTACGAGGGCTGGGACGTCCGGTCCGCGGTCGACGGCCAGAACGCGGTCACCCAGGGCCGGGAGTTCCGCCCCGACGTGGTCGTGCTCGACGTCATGCTGCCCGACATCGACGGGTTCGAGGTGCTGCGCCGGCTGCGCGCCGACAACCCGGACGTGCCGGTCCTGTTCCTCACCGCCCGCGACGCCGTCGAGGACCGCGTCGCCGGGATCACCGCGGGCGGCGACGACTACGTGACGAAGCCGTTCAGCCTCGAGGAGGTCGTGGCCCGGCTGCGCGGCCTGCTGCGCCGCGCGGCCGTCGCGACCGCCGTGCGGGGCGACGCCGGCCTCGTCGTCGGGGACCTCACCCTGGACGAGGACTCCCACGAGGTGTTCCGCGGCGGCGCGCAGATCGACCTGACCGCGACCGAGTTCGAGCTGCTGCGCTTCCTCATGCGCAACCCGCGCCGCGTGCTGTCCAAGGCGCAGATCCTCGACCGCGTGTGGAACTACGACTTCGGCGGCCAGTCCAACATCGTCGAGCTCTACATCTCCTACCTGCGCAAGAAGATCGACGCCGGCCGCGCCCCGATGATCCACACGGTGCGCGGGGCCGGGTACGTGCTCAAGCCCGCCGGGTGACACCGTGCGGTTCATGCGCTCGCTGCAGGCGAGGATCGTCCTGACGACCGTCGTGCTCCTGGTCGTCGTCTGCGCGGTGGTGGGGGTGGGCGCGGCGCTGTCGCTGCGGCACTACCTGACCCAGCAGCTCGACGGCGAGGTCGTCGGCCTGCTGCAGGGCGCGTCCGGTCCGACACCGGTCGGCGGTCGGCGTCCGCCACCGCCCGACGCCGGGGGCGGCTTCGGTGGTGGCGACACGCCCCAGGGCCGGATCGAGGTGCGCAGCACGGGGGGCACCGTCGCGTCCGCGGTCTCGCTCGGGTTCCGCGGCACCGACGCGCCGTTGCCGCCGTCCGCGGTGGCACCGGTCCTCGCGGTGACCCCCGACGACGACAGGGACGACGAGGGACCACCTGACGTCACGACCGTCGAGCTGCCGCAGCTCGGGGGCAGCTACCGCGTCGCCGCCCGGACGGCCGCCGACGGCTCCGTGGTCGCGGTCGGGGTCTCGACGGACCGGATGGACGCGACGGTCGGGCGGCTGGCGCTCAACGAGACGATCATCTTCGCGGGCGGGGTGCTGGTGGCGGGGATCGTGGCGGCGGTCGCGACCCGCACGACGCTGCGCCCCCTGCACCGGGTGTCGGCGACCGCCCGGCGCGTCTCGGAGCTCCCGCTCGAGCGCGGCGAGGTCCAGCTGGAGGACCGGGTCCCCGAGGCCGACGCGGATCCGCGGACGGAGATCGGGCAGGTCGGCGTCGCGTTCAACCGGATGCTCGACCACGTGGCCCGGTCCCTCGCGGCGCGCCAGGAGTCCGAGACCCGGGTGCGGCGGTTCGTGGCGGATGCCTCCCACGAGCTGCGCACCCCGCTCGCGGCGATCCGCGGGTACTCGGAGCTGGCGGGCCGCCGCACCCACGAGATGCCGCCCGAGGTGGGCGCGATGCTCGAGCGGGTGGGCTCCCAGACCGAGCGCATGACGCTGCTGGTCGAGGACCTGCTGCTGCTCGCCCGGCTCGACGCGGGCCGCCCGCTCGCCCGGGAGACCGTCGACCTGGTGCGCCTGGTCGTCGACGCGGTCTCCGACGCCCACGCGGCCGCGCCCGGGCACCACTGGACGCTGGACCTGCCCGACGACGAGCCCGACGAGGCCGCCGGGGACGTGCTCGTCGTCGGGGACCCGGAGCGGCTGCACCAGGTGGTGGCGAACCTGCTGGCGAACGCGCGGACCCACACGCCGGAGGGGACGGACGTCGTCGTCGAGCTCACGCGCGTCGACGACCGGGTGCGGCTGGTGGTCCGCGACGACGGGCCGGGCATCGCGCCCGATCTCCTCCCGCACGTGCTGGAACGGTTCGCCCGGGGCGACGCGGGCCGGGCGCGCACGACCGGGTCCACCGGGCTCGGACTCTCGATCGTCGCCGCGGTGGTCGCCGAGCACGGCGGCACCGTCGAGGTCACGAGCGTGCCGGGGGACACGCGGACGACGGTGACGCTGCCGGCGGCGCCGGTGCGGGCGGAGCTCGCCCCCCGTTAGCGCTCCGGGAGGCGCTCGAGGAGCCGGTCGAGCTTGGACTCCACGCGGTCGAGACGCTCGCCGAGCTCGGTCAGCGTCCGGAAGGCGGTCGCGTCGGTGTTGAGCACGGCGTCCAGCCCGGACATGCGCACCGGCGAGCCCGGTACCCGCGAGCCGTGGCGCTCGGGCTCGAGGATCGCGGCGTACAGCTCGTTCACCCGGTAGTCCAGGAACGAGAGGATGTCGCCGACCGACACCGGGCGGCCGTACTGGCTGCGGACGTGGTGACGGAGGCTGAGGTCTTCGTCCATGTCGGTGACCCTAGGTCAACAGGCGGCCGATCCGATGGGCTGTCCGGGTGGCACCCGGTCCGGCTGCCTCGCTCCTTCGGGTCGGCACTGTAACGACCGGCGCCCCGTGATCGCTGAAGCCGTCAGTTCCGTCGGGGGAGGATCATGCGGTCGAACAGCAGGTGGCGTCGGGTCGGGCTGGTCGCGGCGCCGGTCGCGCTCGCGATGGCGGTGGGGACGGCGGTGGTCGGGGGCCAGGCGGTGGCCGCTCCGGCGCCGATCACGACGGCGGGCGACCCGCCACCGGTCGCGGCGCTGCCGGCCGCCCGCGCCGTCGAGCCGAAGGTCGAGCGCGAGGCGCTCGGTGCCCCGGCGCCGTCGCCGGACTCCGGGAACGCCCGCCAGGCCTCCAGCCCCGACCCGCTCAAGCTGGTCGCCGTGAGCTGGACCGGGCCGACGCCCGACCTCATCGAGCTCCGCAGCCGCCTCGCGAACGGCGCCTTCGGCGCCTGGACGCGGGTGGACCCGGTCGACGCCGAGCGCGACGGCCGCCGGGCCGCATTCGCGAGCAGCGAGCCGGTGTGGGTCGCCGACAGCCGCGAGGTGCAGGTGCGGGCGGTCGACGACGGCGCCCCGGCCACCCAGCGCGTGGCCCTGACCTCCATCGACCCGGCGACGACCTCCAACGACGCCCGCGCGACCGCCGCGTCGACGAGCAGCCCGGGCCTGCCCAAGGTCGTCACGCGCGCGCAGTGGGGCGCGGACGAGAAGCTGATGACCTGGCCGCCGGAGTACACCCCGACGGTGCGGGCGGTGACGATCCACCACACGGCCGGCACGAACGCCTACACCGCGGCCGACTCCGCGGCCATCGTCCGCGGCATCTACGCCTACCACGCGAAGACGCTGGGCTGGGGCGACATCGGCTACAACGTGCTGGTCGACCGCTTCGGCACCGTGTTCGAGGGCCGCAAGGGCGGCCTCGAGCGCCCCGTGATCGCCGCGCACGCCGGCGGCTTCAACCGCGAGACGTTCGGCATCGGGATGATGGGCGACTTCACCTCGGTGGCCCCGCCCGCGGCCCAGCTGGAGGCGACCGCGAAGCTCGCCGCGTACAAGCTCGGCGGGCTCTACCGCGACCCGAAGGCGACCGTCACGCTGACCAGCGCCGGCGGCGGCACGTCGAAGTACCCGGCCGGTCGCACGGTCACCCTGCCGACGGTGTTCGCGCACCGTGACGTCGGCGCCACCGAGTGCCCGGGCAACACCGGCGTGAAGTCCATGCCGGCGATCCGCGACCGCACGGCCGCCCTCGTCGGGAACCTCGCGACGAACCCGATCCGGACGAAGTGGCTCGCGATGCGCGGCGTGCTGGGCGAGCCGTCCGTGGTGGAGGGCCCGACCGGGCAGGGCGCCCGCGTCACGCGGTTCTCCGGCTCGAACGGGTCGGTCTACTGGTCCTCGACGACGGGTGCGTGGTCGGTGATCGGAGAGATCAACAAGCGGTACGACGCGGTCGGGGCGGCGTCCTCGCCGATCGGCCTGCCGCGCACCGACGAGCGGACCGCCCCGGACGGGCGCGGCCGGTACAACCAGTTCGCCACGGGCTCGATCTACTGGACGCCGCAGACCGGCGCCTGGCCGGTGCGCGGCGCGATCCTCTCCACGTGGACGGCCGCCGGCTCGGAGCGCTCGGCCTACGGCTACCCGCGCTCGGACCAGTACGCGGTCAGCGGTGGCGTCCGCCAGGACTTCGAGCGCGGCTCGCTGTTCCTCCCGAGCGGCGCCTCGACGGCGCGCCGGGTCTGACGCGCGGCCACCCGGGAACGAGCGAAGGGCCCCTCCGGTCGATCTACTCGACCGGAGGGGCCCTTCGCTCGGGACGGCGGCGCTACTTCTGGAAGCGCTCCGCGATCCTGGACGCCGTGTCGGCCACGGCGCGGGCGGCCTTCCCGGTGACGTCCTCCGCGGTCGCCCGGGCCTCGCCGGCCAGCTCGGAGGCCTTCTCGCCGGCCTTCCCGGCGACCTGCTCGACGCGCTCGGAGACCGAGGGCGCCGCGATCGTCGCGTCCGGACCCGGCGTCAGGATCGTCTCGTCGCCGTTGTCGAAGCGGACCCGGTAGGGCGGCCCGTCGGTCCCGAGGATCCCGACGATCGTGCCCGTGCGGTCCGGGGTGTCCACCGCGTTCGCGTGCAGGGTGATCCGGTCACCGACGTCGGCGCTCATGGCGTTCCCCTCTCCCGGGTGCTGGGGACCGGATACCCCGATTCCGCGTGAAGATCACCGGACATGCAGAAGGGCCTCCCACCGGAGGGCCCTTCTGGTCGTCCGCGCGATCAGACCGCCGTGCGCTGGTCCACCGTGAAGGTCAGACCGTCGTCGGACACCCCGACGCGCACCCGGTCACCCGCCGAGAGCTCGTCGCCGAGCAGCATCGCCGAGAGCTGGTTGCCGACCTCGCGCTGGATGGTCCGGCGCAGCGGCCGCGCCCCGAACTCGGGCTGGTAGCCGTGCTCGGAGAGCCAGTCCACCGCCTCGGTGGCGAACTCGATCTCGACCTCGAGGGCCGCCAGCCGCTCGCGGGTCTCGGAGAGCAGCAGGTCGGTGATGGTCCGCAGCTGGGCCTGGTCGAGCCGCTTGAAGACGATCACCTCGTCGATCCGGTTGAGGAACTCCGGCCGGAACGACTCCCGCAGCCGCGGCATCAGCCGCTCCTGCAGGGACTGGTCCGGGTTCACGCCCGAGGGTGCGAAGCCCAGGGCCTGCGTGTTCGTCGTGATGAGCTCCGAGCCCACGTTGCTGGTCATGATCAGCACCGTGTTGCGGAAGTCGACCGTGCGGCCCTGCGAGTCGGTCAGCCGCCCGTCGTCGAGCACCTGGAGCAGCGTGTTGAAGACGTCGGGGTGGGCCTTCTCCATCTCGTCGAGCAGGACCACCGAGTACGGACGACGACGGATCTCCTCCGTCAGCTGCCCGGCCTCGCCGTAGCCGACGTACCCGGGGGGCGAACCCACCAGCCGCGACACGGTGTGGCGCTCGGAGAACTCGCTCATGTCGACGCGGACCATGCGGTCCTCGTCGCCGAACATCGCGGCCGCGAGGGCCTTGGCGAGCTCGGTCTTGCCGACGCCGGTGGGGCCGAGGAACAGGAAGCTGCCGATCGGCCGGTCGGGGTCGCCCAGGCCGGCGCGCGAGCGGCGGACCGCCTCGGCGACGGCGCGGACGGCGTCGTCCTGGCCGACGACCCGCTCGTGGAGCTGGGCCTCCAGCCCGAGCAGGCGCGACCGCTCGGTCTCGGTCAGCTGCGCGACCGGGATGCCGGTCGAGCGGGACACGACCTCGGCGATGTCGTCGACGTCGACCGAGAGCACACCGGGCTGGCCGGACGTGCGCTCGTGGCGGGCCTCCTCCAGCGCCTTCGACGCCGTGGCGACCTCGTCGCGCAGGGCGCCCGCGCGCTCGTAGTCCTCGTCGGCGACGGCCTGGTCCTTGTCGCGCTGCAGCGACTCGAGCCGCCGCTCCAGCTCGCGCGTGTCGGTGTGCGGCGCCTTCGAGCGCAGCCGCTTCCGGGCGCCCGCCTGGTCGACGAGGTCGATGGCCTTGTCGGGCAGGAAGCGGTCGGTGACGTAGCGCTCGGAGAGCTCCGCGGCCGCCGTCAGGGCCTCGTCGGTGAAGCGGACCTGGTGGTGCGCCTCGTAGCGGTCGCGCAGCCCGTGCAGGATCGCGATCGTGTCTCCGACGCTGGGCTCGGGCACCATGACCGGCTGGAAGCGCCGCTCGAGCGCGGCGTCCTTCTCGATCGACTGCCGGTACTCGTCGAGCGTCGTGGCGCCGACGATGTGCAGCTCGCCGCGGGCCAGGGCCGGCTTGAGGATGTTGCCGGCGTCCATGCCGCCACCCTCGCCGGAGCCGCCGGCCCCGACCATGGTGTGCAGCTCGTCGATGAAGACGATCAGGGAGTCGGAGTGCTCGCGGATCTCGGCGACCAGCTTCGTCATCCGCTCCTCGAAGTCACCGCGGTAGCGGGTGCCCGCGACCATGCCGGTGAGGTCGAGCTGGACGATGCGCTTGCCCTCGAGCTGCTCGGGGACCTCGCCGGAGACGATGCGCTGGGCGATGCCCTCGACGACGGCGGTCTTGCCGACGCCGGCCTCGCCGATGAGCACCGGGTTGTTCTTGGTGCGCCGGGAGAGGACCTCGAGGGTCTGGTCGACCTCGTCCTGGCGGCCGATGACCGGGTCCAGCTCGCCCGCGCGGGCCTTGGCGGTCAGGTCGACGCCGAACTGGTCGATCGTCGGGGTGTCGGAGTCCCCGGCCGGGGCGTTGCCGCCGCCGGCCGTCGGACGGCCACCGGTCGAGGCGCTGCGCTGCAGCGACTGCGGGTCGACGCCACGCGACTGCATGGCCTTGCCGGTGGGGGAGTCGGGGTTCGCGGCGAGGGCCAGCACGATGTGCTCCGGCCCGATGTAGCTCGCGCCCAGCGCCCGGGAGATCTGGTGGGCGTCGAGCAGCGTCCGCTTCGCCGTCGGCGTGAGCGACGGCGGCTGGCCGGTGGCCTCACCGCGGGGGAGCTGGCCGTCGGCGTACCGGGCGAGCTCGTCGGCGTCGGCGCCCGTGCCCTCGATCAGGGCACGCAGCGGCGCGACCTGGAGACCGGCGATGAGCAGGTGCCAGGCGTCGAGGTCGGTGTTGCCCCGCTCGGCGGCCTGGGCCGCGGCGGTCCCGACGAGACCGCGGGCCTGCTCGGTCATGAGGGCCGTGATGTCGATGCGCTGGGCGCCCCGCGGCGAGCCGCCGAGGAACCGCGCCAGGAAGTCGTCGAACTGGCCGGACCCGGGGCCGCCGGGACCGAATGCGCTGGTCATGCGTACCTTTCCTGAAGGGTCCTGCCGCCTGCGGCCGGTGGCCTGCGGCGGCTGTCGTGGGACTCAGCAATCGTCGGGCGGGATTCATTCCTGAGCCGGGGAGACTCAGGTCTCCCGCGCTGCCGACCACGGGTGTGAGCGGCTCCGACTCAACCCCTCGCCCGCGCCGGGTGTTCCCCGTCGCCCCCGGATGACACACGGCCGTCGTCGGGGGTAACCGTCGGGACATGACCACCGCACACGAGGTCCACCTGGCCCGCCGCCCGCAGGGCTTCCCGTCGCCCGACGACTTCGCGCTCGTCGAACGCGAGCTGCCGGCTCCCGGCCCCGGTGAGGTCGAGGTCGCGAACCGCTCCTTCTCCGTCGACCCCTACATGCGCGGCCGGATGAACGACGTGCCGTCCTACGTCCCGCCGTTCCGCCTGGACGAGGCCATGGACGGACGGTCGGTCGGGGAGGTCACCGCCGTCGGACCGGACGTGACCGACGTCGCGGTCGGCGACCTCGTCCTCGCCAACCTGGCCTGGCGTGACCACGGCCTGTCGAAGGCGCGGCACCTGCAGAAGGTCCCGGACGTCGACGGCGTCGACCCGCGGGCCTACCTGGGGGTCCTCGGTGCTCCCGGCCTGACGGCCTGGGTCGGGCTGCTGGACGTGGCCGGCTTCCGGTCCGGCGACGCCGTCTTCGTCTCCGGCGCGGCCGGCGCGGTCGGCAGCCTCGTCGGGCAGATCGCGAAGCAGAAGGGCGCGTCGAGGGTGGTCGGCAGCGCCGGCTCGGCCGGGAAGGTCGCCTGGCTGACCGGCGAGCTGGGCTACGACGCCGCCTTCAACTACAAGGACGCACCGGTCGCCGAGCAGCTCGCGAAGGCGATGCCCGACGGCCTGGACGTGTACTTCGACAACGTCGGGTCGGAGCACCTCGAGGCCGCCATCGACGTCGCGAACGACCACGCCCGGGTCGCGGCCTGCGGGGCGATCGCGCACTACAACGACACCGACACCGACCCCACGCCGGGCCCCCGCAACCTCTTCAAGATCGTCAAGAAGCGGCTCGCCATCCAGGGGTTCATCGTCACGGACTCCCTCGACCGCTTCCCGGCGTTCCTCGAGGAGGTCACGCCGTGGGTGGCCGAGGGCCGCGTCACGTTCGCGGAGACCGTGACCGAGGGCGTCGACCACGCCGTCGACGCGTTCCTCGGACTGCTGCGCGGCGAGAACACCGGCAAGGCGCTCGTGGCTGTGCGCTGACGCGCAGGTGAGCACTTTCCCGTGCTCCAGCACGGGAAAGTGCTCACCTGGCGCAGCCACATCACGAGCCGAGGGCACCTCCGTCGGTGCGCCACACCACGACGACGGCGGGTCGGGCCGGGCTCGACCCGCCGTCGGGCCAGTGCGAGACCGGGCGGTCGAGCGAGGCGTCGTCGGCCTCACCGGGGTGCTGCACGGACACCATGGCGCAGTTGCGCATGATCACCGGTCCGCAGGTCTCCGCACCCTTGGGCACCGTCAGGAACTGCTTGACCCGGCCGCGGTCGGCCCCGCCCAGCGACACCGCGAACAGCCCGTCGTTGGAGTCGAGCGCGTTGCCGTCGGTGGAGATCCACAGGTTCCCGTGGGTGGGGTCGAACGCGACGTTGTCCGGGCACGAGATCGGGCTGACCTGGTCCTTCGCGAACCCGGCGAAGTACGTGTCGGCCGCGGCCGGGTCACCGCAGACCAGCAGCAGCGACCACGCGAACGTGCGCGCAGCCGGGTCGGACCCGTCCTCGATCAGCTCCAGCACCTGGCCGTTGGTGTTGTCGGGCCGCGGGTTGGCGGCGTCCGGACCCGGTGCCCCCGGCTCGACCCCGCGCTCGTCGTTGTTGGTCAGTGCCATGTACACCGCGCCCGTCGTCGGGTGCGGCTCGACGTCCTCGGGGCGGTCCATCTTGGTGGCGCCCACGACGTCGGCGGCCTGCCGGGTGAACAGCAGCACCTCGGTCCCGGAGAACCCCGGGACGAACGAGCGGGCCGTGCCGTCGGGCAGCGACTCGACCAGCGGGCGCCACTCGCCGCGCCCCCCGGATCCGCCACCCTCGGTCGGCTCGCCGGTGAAGGTGGCCACGAAGAGCGTGCCCTGGTCGAGCAGCGTCTGGTTGAACGCCCGGTCGGCGGGCGCGGTCCCGGGGCGGGCCTTCGCGGAGGAGACGAACTTGTAGGCGTACTCGAAGCGCTCGTCGTCGCCCATGTACGCGACGGTGGTGCCGTCGGGCATCGTCCGGACCGTTGCGCCCTCGTGCTTGAAGCGGCCGAGCGCGGTGTGCTTGCGGGGCGCCGAGGCCGGGTCGAACGGGTCGAGCTCCACCACCCAGCCGAAGCGGTGCGCCTCGTTCGGCTCGCGGAGCAGGTCGAAGCGGGGATCCGCGGTCTCCCACAGGCGCTCGCTGGCCTCGCCGTCGAGCCCGAGCCGCTCGTAGCGCGCCTTGAGGACCGGGTCCGCGACGGCCGCGCCGTTCGCGAAGTACTGGTCGATGTTCTCCTCGCCGGAGAGCACGGTCGACCACGGGGTCGTGCCGCCCGCGCAGTTGTTCAGCGTGCCCAGCACGGTCCGGCCCTCGGGGTCGGCGCTCGTGCGGACCAGCGGGTCGCCGGCCACGGGACCGGTCAGCGTGAAGGCCGTGGTGGCGGTGACGCGGCGGTTCAGCGGGTCCTGGAGGACTCCCGTCGGCCGTCCCGACGACGGGTCGAGCGCGACCGCGACGACGCTCATCCCGTGCGCGGCCATGCCGATGCGGATCTGCTCGGGCGTGGGCGCCTTCGGGTCGTAGCCGAGGTGCATGAACGGCTCGGTCGTGTACTCGTGGTTGGCGACCATCACCGCCCGCGAGCTGTCCCCCGGGATCGGGATCACGGTGAGGAAGTCGTTGTTGAACCCGAACTGCTGGGCCTGCTTGTCGGCGGTCTGGTTCGCGACGTCGAAGGCGGGCGCCCCCGTGACCACCGGGTCCCCCCAGCGGATCAGCACCTGCTGGGAGTAGCCCTCCGGCACGGTCACCGCGTCCGCGGTGTTCGGCGCCACGGCCGCGAACCCGAGGCCGGGCGACGGCGGGACGGGGGCCGACGACGAGGTCGGTGCCGCGGCCGCGCCGCCCCCGCCCGACCCGCCGCAGGCCGCCAGGGCACCGGAGGCCCCCAGCACCAGGCCGGCCGACAGGACGCTGCGGCGGCTCACCGTGCCGGCGACGACCTCCCGGAACGTCGGGTTGGCGCTGCGGTTGCGCACCGGGGCGTCGCAGGCGTCGCCGCACTTGTAGCGGCAGTGCGTGGCCGAGCGGCGGTGCGTGGCGCGGGGGGTGAGCAGGGGCAGGAGACGGCGGTTCACGTGGCGGAACTCCCGGGTCGTCCGAGCGTGGTGGTGAACCGGACGTTATGCACTGATCACGGACGGACCGGGCACGGCGGGTAAACGGCGGGCGAACCTCGCCCTCACCCGGTGGTCGCCCGGGCGGGGACCTGGGCGGGCGGACCCACGTGCCGGTCCCGGGCGGCGCCGAAGCCGGCCAGGGCCAACGGGACGAGCAGCACCAGCAGCGTGACCACCGGCCAGGTCCACCCGCCGGTGGCGTCCCGGACGGCGCCGAGCGCGAACGGGCCGGCCGCGGCCACGACGTACCCCACGCCCTGGGCCATGCCGGACAGCTCCGAGGTGTGGGCGGCGTCCGGGGAGCGCAGCGTGATCAGGGTCAGGCCCAGCGAGATGCCCACGCCCTGGCCGAGACCGATCAGCACCATCCACACCGGCGCGGACCCGTCGGGGGCGAGCAGCAGGCCCAGGTAGCCGACGACCCACAGGGCGACCAGCAGGCCCACGAGGTGGAACTGGGTCGGCCGGCGGGTCGCGAGGACCGGGGTGAGCGCCGAGGTCACCAGCGAGGCGAGCCCGGTCACCGAGAGGAGCAGACCGGCCTCGGCGGGGGTGCGCCCGCGTTCGACGAACAGCGTCGGGGCCCACGCCGTGAACGAGTAGAACTGCAGCGACTGCAGGCCCATCAGCAGGGTCACCTGCCAGGCCAGCGGCGAGCCCCACAGGCCCCGGACCGGCGCGGGTCGCGGTGCGGCCGGGGCGGCGGCGGCCGCCCGGCGCGCACGCAGCACCCACGGCGACCACGCCGCGACGGCGAGGACCGCGCCGATCGCCCACAGCGCGAGCGCGGGCCGCCAGCCGAGCCCGGTCGCCTGCTCGATCGGCACCATGACCGCGGCCGACAGCGCCCCGCCCGCGGAGATCATCGTCGAGTAGGCCCCGGTCATCGCGCCGGTCCGGTGCGGGAAGTCCCGCTTCACCACGACCGGCATCAGCGTGTTGCCGATGGCGATCGCGACCCCGACGAGCAGGCTGCCGAGCAACAGGGGCGGCAGGGTCGGCACGAGCCGGACCAGCATGCCGGCGGTCAGCACCAGCAGGGCGGCCCACAGCGTCGTCTCCAGCCCGATCCGCCGCGCCAGGCGACCCGCCACCGGCGCGAGCAGGCCGAAGCAGAGGACGGGCAGCGTCGTCACCAGCCCGGCGACGGCACTCGAGATCCCGAGGTCGGCCCGGATCTGGGCCACCAGCGGGGAGACCGCCACCACCGCCGGGCGCAGGTTCAGCGCGATCAGCAGGACCGCGAGCGCGAGCAGGATGGAGCGGGTCCGGCTCGTCGACGGCGACACCCCGACATCCTTCCATCCCGCAACGATCTCGGCGGCCCCGAACGCGCGTGAGGGGAACCCTCGGGCGCTCGGACGGCCCGGGGGTTCCCCTCGCGCGAGGACGCCGGTCAGGCCGCGGGACGCACCGTCAGCAGGACGTGGTCCTTGCCCTTCGCGGATCGCAACGCGGCGTCCCAGCCGTCCTTCGTGGCGGCGGTGTACAGGAAGGCCCTCGACGGGGTCCGCAGCGGCGAGCGGAAGACCGCGTCCACCGTGACGGCCTCGTCGACCCGCCCGGACAGGGCGGCGAGGACCCGCGCCTTGGTCCACATGCCGTGCGCGATCGTGCCCGGCATCCCGAACGCCTTCGCGGCGAGCGAGTTGACGTGGATCGGGTTCACGTCGCCGGACACCGCGGCGTAGCGGCGGCCGATGTCGCCGGGGACCTTCCACACCGCGTGCGGCCGGTCGCCGACGTGGGGCTCCGGTTCGGGCGGGGCGGTGTCCTCGGCCTCCTCCGCGGACGCGCCGCGCACGAAGTAGGTCGACCGCGAGTGCCAGGTCGACCCGCCGTCGGGCGTGCCGACGGTGGAGACCAGGTCCACCTGGGCGCCCTTCGGGTGCGCCACCAGCCGCTCGGCGTGCACCCGGACCACCAGCGGCTCGCCGACGGTGAGCGGGCGCTGCTGGGTGATGACGTTGCGCAGGTGCACCATGCCCGGGGCGGGCAGCGGGAACTCGCGGTCGGTCATCAGCCGCATCTGCAGCGGGAACGCGAGCATGTGCGGGTAGGTGATCGGCAGCTCGCCGCCGACCCGGAACCCGCAGACGTGCGCGTAGTCCGCCACCGCGTCCGCGTCGATCGTCGCGTTGACGAGCTCGAGCGTGCGGTCGGGCAGGGAGTCACCGCCCGAGCGTGCCGTGAGCAGCGCGCGGCCGTAGAGCACCCCGAGGGTGGGGGCACGGTCCAGCGTCTCGGTCCCCACTACGCCCCCAGGTAGTTCTGGCCGTCGACGCGCAGCACCTGGCCGTTGATCGCGTAGGACGCGCCCTGGGCGAACCAGGCGATCGTCTCGGCGACGTCGACCGGCAGGCCGCCCTGGGTCAACGACGACAGCCGCCGGCCCGCCTCGCGGGTGCCGACCGGCATCGCGGCGGTCATGGCGGTCTCGATGAAGCCGGGTGCGACGGCGTTGATGGTCGCGTCCTTGGCGGCCAGCAGCGGGGCCGTGGCCTCGACCAGACCGATGACGCCGGCCTTCGAGGCGCCGTAGGAGGTCTGGCCGCGGTTGCCCGCGATGCCCGCCATCGAGGAGACGGTGACGATGCGCCCGCCGCGGTGGAACCCGTCGTCGTCACCCGAGGCGATCAGCACGTCGTTGATCGCGAGCTGCGAGTTCAGGTTGACGTCGATGACCGAGTTCCACCGGTCGACGTCCTGGTTCGCGAGCAGCTTGTCGCGGGTGATCCCGGCGTTGTGCACGACGATGTCGACCCCGCCGTGGCGGCGGCAGTGCTCCAGGATCGCCTCGCCGGCGCCGTCGGAGGTGATGTCGAGCTGCAGCGCGGTGCCGCCGACGTCGTTCGCGGTGTGGGCGAGCGCGTCGCCCGCCGACGGCACGTCGACCGCGACGACCGTCGCGCCGTCCCGCGCGAGGGTCTGCGCCACCGTGCGGCCGATGCCGCGGGCCGCCCCGGTGACGACCGCGACCTTCCCGCGCACCGGGTGGTCCCAGTCGGTCCCGGCGGACGACCCGGCGTAGCCCGGCACCGTGCCCACGTCGAGGCGCTGGCCGTCGACGAAGGCTGACCGGCTCGACAGGAAGAAGCGCAGCGTCGACTCGAGGTCGTTCTCCGCGCCGTCCGCGACGTGGATCAGGTTGACCGTGGCGCCGTAGCGGGCCTCCTTGGCCGCCGACCGGACCAGGCCCTCGAGGGACCGGCGTGCGGCGCGCACGGCGGGGCGCTCGGCCTCGACCGGCACGTCGCCGATCACGAGGATGCGCCCGGACGCACCGACCCGGCGCATGCACGGGGTGAGGAACTGCTGGATCGCGGCGAGGTCCCGGGGGCTGGAGAGCCCCGTGGCGTCCACGACCGCGGCGGCGACCTTGGACGACGACGAGCCGCCGCCGATCGGGGCGGCCGGGTCCTCGTGGACCTCGACGCCCGCGTCGGCGAGCACGGCCCGGACGACCTTCGCGACCCGCCCGTGCGCGGTCGCGGTGCCCAGCAGCGCGGCGCCGGAGAGCAGCGGCTGCCCCGGTTCCCAGCGGCGCAGCACCGGCACCGGGGGGAGCCCGACGTTGCCGGCGATCGCCCTGCCGACGCCCGAGTTGACGAAGTCGGAGTACCAGTCGTGCGACATTGCCCGGTCCTTCCTAGGCCTCGAGGATGGCGACGACGCCCTGGCCGCCGGCCGCGCAGATGGAGATGAGCCCGCGACCCCCGCCGTTGGCGTGGAGCGTCTTCGCGAGGGTGGGGACGATCCGGGCGCCGGTCGCGGCGAACGGGTGCCCGGCCGCGAGCGAGCTGCCGTGGACGTTGAGCTTGGAGCGGTCGATCGAGCCGAGCGGCGCGTCGAGGCCCAGGCGCTCCTTGCAGAACTGCGGGCTCTCCCACGCGGCGAGCGTGGCGAGCACGGTCGACGCGAAGGCCTCGTGGATCTCGTAGAAGTCGAAGTCCTGCAGCGTGAGGCCGTTGCGCTCGAGCATCCGCGGCACCGCGTAGGCGGGGGCCATGAGCAGGCCCTCGTCGCCGTGGACGTAGTCCACGGCCGCGGTCTCGGCGTCCACGAGGTGCGCGAGGACCGGCAGCCCGCGCTCGGCGGCCCACTCGTCGCTGGCCAGCAGGACCGTGGCCGCGCCGTCGGTCAGCGGGGTCGAGTTCCCCGCCGTCATGGTGGCCTCGGTCTTGTCCCCGCCGGCCGGGAAGAAGACCGGCTTGAGCTTGCCGAGCTTCTCGACGGTCGAGTCGGCGCGCAGGTTGTTGTCCTTCGTGACGCCGAGGAACGGCGTCATGAGGTCGTCGAAGAACCCGGCGTCGTAGGCCTTCGCGAGGTTCTGGTGCGACAGCGCGGTGAGCTCGTCCTGCGCGGTCCGCTCGATGCCCCAGTGCGCGGCGGTGATCGCGGCGTGCTCGCCCATCGCCATGCCGGTGCGCGGCTCCCGGTTGGCCGGGATCTCCGGGACGATCTGGCCGGGCCGCAGCCCGGCGAGGGCCTTGACGACGCCGGCGGTCGACTTCGCGCGGTTGGCCTGCAGGAGGACCTCGCGCAGGTCGTCGTTCACCGCGATCGGGGCGTCGGAGGTGGTGTCGACACCGCCCGCGACGCCGACCTCGATCTGGCCGAGCGCGATCTTGTTGGCGACCAGGATCGCGGCCTCGAGGCCGGTCCCGCACGCCTGCTGCACGTCGTAGGTCGGCGTCGCGGCCGACAGCCGGGAGCCGAGGACGGCCTCGCGGGTGAGGTTGAAGTCGCGGCTGTGCTTGAGGACGGCGCCGGCGACGACCTCCCCCATCCGCTCCTCGGTCAGCCCGAAGCGGGCGACGAGCCCGTCGAGCGCCGCGGTGAGCATGTCCTGGTTCGAGGCGCGGGCATAGGCTCCGTTGGAGCGGGCGAAGGGGATGCGGTTGGCGCCGACGACCGCCGCGCGACGGGGGCTGGCCATGGGTTCCTCCAGGGGACTGGGCTTCGTTACCCGAAAGTAGCAGGTACCGTGGGTGCCGTGAGTCGTCGTTCGCATCGTCACGAGGACGAGGGGCAGGGGCGGGGCAGTCGCCGACCCTCGTCGGCCGACGGTGCTGCCGGTGGTGAGGGGAGCACTGCCCCTCCGCCGCGCCGCGACAAACGTTCCAGCCGGTGGGACGAGCACCGGCGCGCCCGGCGCACGGAACTGACGCTCGCCACGATCGTCGCGATCCGCCAGTTCGGGCCCGACGTGGGCATGAGCCAGGTCGCGGCGCAGGCGCGGACGTCGAAGACGGTCGTGTACCGCCACTTCGCGGACAAGTTCGACCTCTACCAGGCGGTGTGCGAGCGCGTGGGCGCCGTGATCGTCGGGCAGGTCGCCGAGGCGATGCGGACGGCCGGGCGGCCGGAGCAGATGCTCCGCGAGGGCATCGACGCCTACCTCACGCTGATCGAGCGCGACCCGGACATCTACCGCTACGTGATGCGCCCGCCGGGCTCGGAGCGCGCGGTCGGGCCCGGCGAGGGCGACTTCGTGGGCGACCTCACTTCCTACATCGGCGACCACGTCGGCGGGATCATCTCCACCGAGCTGCACCGCCAGGGCCGCGATCCGGCCCCCTCGGTGACATGGGGGCACGCGGTCGTCGGGATGGTGCGCTCGGTCGGTGACCACTGGCTGACCTCGCGGCCCGAGGTCGCGCGCGAGGTGATCACCGAGGAGATCGCCGACCTGGCGTGGGGCGGCCTCGACCGCACCGTGAACGCCTCCGCCGCGTCCGCCTGATCCGGTGACGCCGCACACCGTGCGGTCACGGCCCACGGCGGCGGGGTACAACGGGATCCAGCGTTATTACTCGTCGGTAACTACAGGAGGCCCCCGATGGCCGCTCCGCTGTCCGTTCCCCCGTCCCCGTCCGACGTCTCGCCCGCGGTGGTGGACGTCGTCCGCCACGCCCTGGACGGGCGGTGGGCGTGGCTGCGGGACGAGATCCGCGCCCGTGACGACTTCGCGGCGCTGCGCGTCGAGCCGGGCACCGACACCGAGACCTACCGCGCCCGGGTGTGGGACATGCTCGGTCGGCTGGCGGCCGACGGGCACGCCGTGCACGGCTTCCCGACGGCGGTCGGCGGCCGCGGCGACATCGGCGGCTCGGTCGTCTCCTTCGAGATGCTCGCCTTCGCCGACCTGTCGCTGCAGGTCAAGAGCGGGGTGCAGTGGGGGCTCTTCGGCGGTGCGATCCAGGCCCTGGGCAACGCCGAGCAGCACGCCCGCTACCTGCCCGCGGTGATGGACCTGTCGCTGCCGGGCTGCTTCGGGATGACCGAGACCGGCCACGGCTCGGACGTGCAGTCCGTGCACACGACCGCGACGTACGACCCGGCGTCGCAGGAGTTCGTCGTCGACACCCCCACGGAGTCCGCGCGCAAGGACTACATCGGCAACGCCGCGCGCGACGGCCGGATGGCCGTGGTGTTCGTCCAGCTGTGGTCCGCGCCGGAGGGCGAGGCGCCGACCCGCCACGGGGTGCACGCCGTCCTGGTGCCGCTGCGCGACGACGACGGTCGCGTGCTGCCCGGGGTCGAGATCACCGACGACGGCCACAAGGAGGGTCTGAACGGCGTCGACAACGGGCGGCTGGCCTTCCACGGCGTCCGCGTGCCGCGCGAGAACCTGCTCGACCGCTACGGCACGGTTGCGGCCGACGGCACGTACTCGAGCTCCATCGACAGCGAGAACCGGCGCTTCTTCACGATGCTGGGCGCGCTGGTCCGGGGGCGCATCAGCGTCTCCGGTTCGGCGGTCGGTGCGGCGCAGCTGGCTCTGACGATCGCGATCCGCTACGGCGAGGCCCGGCGGCAGTTCGCGGCGCCGGGCGGCGACGGCGAGATCGCGATCCTCGACTACCTGGCCCACCAGCGGAAGCTGCTCCCGCTGCTCGCGCGCACGTACGCGCTGCGGTTCGCCCAGAACGAGCTCGTCGAGATGCTGCACGACATCCAGACCGAGCGGGAGGCCGGTGGCTCGGTCGACGAGAAGCGCCAGCGCGAGCTCGAGTCCCGCGCGGCCGGCATCAAGGCGCTCTCGACGTGGAACGCGACCCAGGTCATCCAGGTCTGCCGCGAGGCCTGCGGCGGCCAGGGCTACCTCTCGGAGAACCGCCTCGGCACGCTGCGCACCGACACCGACGTGTTCACCACCTTCGAGGGCGACAACACCGTCCTGCTCCAGCTGGTGGCGAAGGGCCTGATCTCGGGCTACGCCGACGACTTCGGTCACCTGGACACGCTCGGCACGATCCGCTTCGTCGCCGACCAGGTCCTCGACACCGTCGCCGAGCGCACGTCGCTGCACGCGCTGGCCGAGCGGCTGCGCGGCGCGGCGACCGGGGGCGACGACGAGGAGGTGCTGGACTCCTCCTGGCAGATCAAGCTGCTCGACGACCGCGAGGAGCACACGCTCGACTCGCTGGTCCGTCGCCTGCGGCCCGCCCGCGGCAAGGGCGTGACGCCGGACCGTGCGTTCGACATCTTCAACCGGGCCCAGGACCACCTGCTCCACGCCGCCCGCACGCACCTCGACGGCCTCGTCCTGGACGCGTTCAACCGGGCGTGCGAGCGCGAGACCGACCCGACGGCGAAGCAGCTCATGCGGTCGGTGTGCGACCTCTACGCCCTGTCGGTCATCGAGGACGACAAGGGGTGGTTCCTCGAGCACGGCCGGATCTCCGCCGCCCGGTCGAAGGCGATCACCGCCGAGATCAACAAGCTGTGCCGGACGCTGCGGCCGCACGCGCGGACGCTGATCGACGCGTTCGGGATCCCGGAGCACTGGATCGGCGCGCCGATCGCCACCGGTGAGGAGACCCGCCGTCAGGACGAGGCGATGGCGCACGCCGACTCGCTGTAGCTCCGGGCCGCTCCGGCCGGTCCATCGCGAGGACGACTGGGCCGGATGGCTCGGACGGGTGGTCCCGGTGGGCCCCCGTCGGGCGGGAACGGTGTGAATCAGGCGTGGCCGGGTAGAAGGTGGGCACCCATCCGACGTGAGAGGACGCCCGACGTGACCGACCCCTACGGCCAGTGGGACTCCGGCGCCCAGGTGATGCCGCCGAAGCCCAAGAACGGGATGGGCACCGCCGCGCTGGTGTTCGGCATCCTCGCCCTGATCACCTGCTGGGTGCCGGTGGTCGGCCTGGTGCTCGGCCTGCTCGCGATCATCTTCGGTGTCATCGGACGCGGCCGGGTCCGCCGCCAGCAGGCCACGAACGGTGGCGTCGCCTTGACCGGACTCTGGCTCGGTGTGATCAGCTTCGTCCTGAACATCATCGCGACGGTGGTCCTGGGCGGGCTGTTCCTCGCCTTCCTCGGGATCGGCGGGGGTGCGACGCTGCAGCAGTACCAGGACTGCGTCGCGAACGCCCCGAACGCGGGCACGCCCGCCCAGGTCCAGGAGGCCTTCGCGCAGTGCCAGCAGCAGTTCAGCTCGCAGCTGCCGAACCTCGGCGGCGGCGAGGGCCAGTAGCTCCCACGCACGTCGACGGGCCCCGGCACCTGGTGGTGCCGGGGCCCGTCGTGTGTCTGGGGTCCGAGCCGGACGATGAGCCGCCTCGCGGCGCGTGGCACACCAGGGCTTCAGCCGAACGATCGTCCCTGGCGGCTCTTATTATTGAGACCCGGGGGCACATGGCGCCCGGCCCGGACACCCGATCCAACCACGACCCGGGACCCGATGTTCCCGGGCCGGACGAGAAATCTCGGCGCCCGGCGTTCCGGTCGGCCCTCCCCGATCGGTGAGGCGTGCAGGTGCGCGCAGGCGGGGGAGCGGGGACAGTTCCCCTCGACGGGTGGCGTGGCGGGCCTCACGGGGTAAAGGGAACTCAAAAGCTTCCCCATCACGTTGGATGAGGGAACTGACTGTGGCCGGAGGAGGCTGAGGTGACCGTCCCGCTTTGGGTCTGGGCTGCGACGGTCGGCGGGATCGCCGTCCTCGTGGCCATCGACATCTGGCACGCGCGCTCACCGCACGAGGTGAGCTTCCGCGAGGCCACCCTGTGGTCGGTCATCTACATCGTCGTGGCCCTGGTCTTCGGCGCCGGCCTGTGGTTCTTCATGGGCGCGCAGTCCGGCATTGAGTACATCTCGGGCTGGCTGGTCGAGAAGAGCCTGTCGGTCGACAACCTCTTCATCTTCGCGGTGATCCTCGCGCAGTTCGCGGTGCCCAAGCGTCACCAGCAGAAGGTGCTGCTGTGGGGCGTCATCGGTGCGCTGGTGATGCGCGCGATCTTCATCCTCATCGGCGCCGCCGTCATCAACGCGTTCAGCTTCGCGTTCGTGATCTTCGGGGCGTTCCTCGTCTACACCGCGATCGGCCTGATCCGGTCGCACGGCGAGGAGCCGAAGGACATGAGCGACAACGTCGCCGTGCGGCTGACACGGCGGTTCGTCACGGTCCACGAGGAGGACACCAAGCCGGGCGACAAGCACGACGGCCAGCTCTGGCGCAAGGTCGGCGGCAAGCTCGGCGTCACGCCGCTGTTCATCACGGTCGCGGTGATCCTCTCGGTCGACCTCGTGTTCGCGCTCGACTCCATCCCGGCGATCTTCGGGATCACGCAGAACTCCTACATCGTCTTCACGGCGAACGCGTTCGCGCTGCTCGGTCTGCGCGCCCTGTACTTCCTGCTGGTCGGCCTGCTGGAGCGGCTGGTCCACCTGTCCTACGGGCTGGCCTTCATCCTCGCCTTCATCGGCGTGAAGCTGGTCCTGCACTGGCTGCACGTCGACATCAACCCGGCGATCCCCGAGGTGCCGACGTGGCTCTCGCTGATCGTCATCGTGGTGACGCTGACGGTCGTGACGATCACCAGCCTCTACTCCACCCGCGGGCTGCCGCCGAAGTCCTCCGAGCAGTCGGAGGAGTCGTCGGACTCCCCGGAGTCCGGGCGGTCCGAGGGCACGACGGAGACCGGGACCTCGGCGGACGGGACCTCGGCGGACGCCGGCGCGGACCTCCCGGCGGACGCCTCCCGGCGCACCTGACGCCACCGACCCACGACCGGGCCGTTCGTCACGCATCACCGTGACGGACGGCCCGCTCGTGTCTCCCCCACCGTCCGGCGTGCCACGGTGGAGGCATGACTGCGAGGGACCGGGACGACGCGGGACGCGCCCGCAACGCACGGCCGCGCGACGCGTCCGGACGACCCCTCCCGCCGGGTGCGGCGGGGGTCGAGCGGGTCGACGAGGACGTGGTCCTCCCGCCGGGCGAGTCGCTCGCGGAGGCGCAGCGCCTGCTCGACGGCGGGTTCCCCTTCCACGCCCACGAGGTGCTGGAGGGGGCGTGGAAATCCGGTCCGGACGACGAGCGCGCCCTCTGGCAGGGGCTCGCCCAGCTCGCGGTGGGGCTGACGCACGCGCAGCGCGACAACCGCCGGGGCGCGGTGTCGCTGCTGCGGCGCGGGGCCGGCAACGTCGTCACGGGGGCGTCCGTGGCCGGCCGCCACGGCGTCGACGCGGAGGGTGTCGTGGCGTGGGCGCAGTCCCGCGCGGACGCCATCGAGGCGGGCGGGGACCTCGTCGCCGGGACGCCCCCACGCCTGGTCCGCTGACCCGTTTCCGGTCCGGCGCGCTCCGGGCACCCGCCGCCGCACATGCTCGAGCGACGATGGAGGAGCCTGATGGCGAACGAACTCTCCGGCAAGCGGATCGCGGTCCTCGCGGCCAGCGGCGTGGAGCAGGTCGAGCTGGAGCAGCCGCGCCGGGTGGCCGAGGACGCGGGTGCGACGACCACGCTGGTCTCGGTGGACACCGGCGAGATCCAGGCGATGAACTCGGACATCAACCCGGCCGACACGTTCTCGGTGGACCGGGCGATCGCTGACGTCTCCGCCGACGACTTCGACGCCCTGATCCTGCCCGGCGGCACCTGCAACCCGGACACGTTGCGCCAGAACGGCGACGTGATCTCCTTCGTGCAGGCGATCGCGGCCGCCGGCAAGCCGATCGCCGCGATCTGCCACGCCCCGTGGACCCTCGTCGAGGCCGACCTGGTGCGCGGCAAGCGGCTCACGTCCTTCCCCAGCCTGCGCACCGACATCCGGAACGCGGGCGGCACGGTGGTCGACGAGGAGGTCGTCGTCGACCAGGGGCTGATCACCAGCCGCAACCCGCACGACCTGGACGCGTTCTGCTCGGCGATCCTGAAGGAGTTCGCCTAGGAGACACGCTCCGGGGCCGTGAACGAGGGCTCGCGGCCCAGCCACCCCACGAGCCGGGCATAGGGCCCGGCGTCGTCGGTGGTGGCGACGGGCGGCCCGAACGGGATCGGGCCGCCCCGCGGCTCGGCGGGCAGCACGCGGCGCGCGGTCTCCTCGACCGCCTCGGCGAGGACCGGGTCGAGCCCCTCGGTGCGCCCGGTGGCCACGGCGAGGTCCCACGCGTGGACCGTGAGCTCCTGGACGTACCCGAACGCGGCGAAGCGGCCCGGCATCGCGCCCCAGGGCACCGTCAGCTCCCGGTCCAGCACGGAGTCGTCCGCACCGTCGAGACCCCACACGCGGTCGACCTCTGCGCGGGCCCGGGCCACCTCGTCGGCGTGCGCGCCCACCGGCACCGAGAGATTCGGGTCGACGTCGGCGAAGTGACCGCCCGCCCCGACGTGGGCGACGCGGCGGTGGACCCCGACGAGGTGGTCGAGAAGGGCGCGGACGTCCCAGTCGGCGCACGGCGTCGGCCGGGCGAGGGCGTCCGGACCGGTGGCGGCCACGAGGTCGCCGATCTGGTCGAGTGCGCGGGTGAGCAGCGGGCGGGGGTCGGGAGCGGACATCGGGGGCCTCCTCGGTTCGGGAACTGCGGGCAGCGTGCACCCCCATACCGGACACCCGCTGTCGGGTTTTCCTGACATCCTCGACGCGTGCGCTCGGACCGACTCCTCGCGATGCTGCTGCTCCTGCAGACGCACGGCCGCCTGCCCGCGCCGGAGATCGCCCGGCGTCTCGAGGTCTCCACGCGCACGGTGCAGCGTGACGTCGAGGCCCTGTCGTCGGCCGGCGTGCCGGTGTACTGCGAGCGGGGCCGCCTGGGCGGGGTGGCGCTGCTCGAGGGCTATCGCACGGACGTGACCGGCATGACCGACGACGAGCTGCGGGCCCTCGTCGCCCTCGGGACGTCCGCGGACGGGGGCGCGCTGGGGCCGGCCCTGGCCTCGGCGTCGCGCAAGCTGCTGGCCGCCCTCCCGGACGCGCGCAGAGACGACGTCGACCGGGCGCGCCGGCGCCTGCTCGTCGAGCACCAGGGGTGGCGCCGGGCCCCGGAGGACCTCCCCGCGCTGCCCGCGCTCGACGCCGCCCTGGTCGCCGACGAACGCGTCCGCCTGCACTACGCCACCGGCGACGCGGAGGTCGCGACGTGGCGCACGGTCGACCCGTACGGCCTCGTCAGCAAGGCCGGCACCTGGTACCTGGTCGCCGCGCACCGGGGACGGCCGAAGATGTACCGCGTCAGCCGGGTGCGGGACGTGGAGCGCACCGGGACCCCGGCCCGCCGTCCGGACGACCGCGACCTGGCCGAGGTGTGGGGCGAGCTGCGCGACCGCCTGCAGGAGCCGACCGACGAGGTGGAGGTCCGGCTCCTCGTCGACCCCGCCTGGGCGCCGACACTGCGCCGGGTGCCGCTCGCGGTGCTGGCCGGCCCGTGGCGGCAGGAGGGCGCCGCGCCGGACGGCCGGGAGCTCCTGGTCGCGCCCTTCCGCTCGGTCATCGCCGCCCGGGCCGGGCTGCTGGGCTACGGCGAGGCGGTCGAGGTGCTGGAGCCCGCGGCGCTGCGCGCGGAGATCGCGGCGGCGGCCGCCCGCGTCGTGGCGATGTACGCCGGCTTCCCGTCAGCGGAAGCACCCTCGCGGGCCGGTCCGGGACGCGCGGGATGATGCGGCCGTGACCGGACCGGGCCTGTTCGACGAGATCCTCGCGCGCGGCGCGACCCGGGAGGCCGTGTCGGACCCGGCCTGGCTCGCGGCCCTGCTCGAGGTCGAGGCGGCGCTCGCGCTCGCGTCGGCCGACGCGGGGGTGCTCGACGATGCGGTCGCCGGGACGATCGCGGCCGCCTGCGCGCCGGACCGGGTCGACGCCGCGGCGCTCGCCGTGGACGCCGCCGCGTCCGGGAACCCGGTCGTGCCGCTGGTCGCGGGGCTCCGCGCCGCTCTGCGTTCCGACGGCGCGGACGACGCGGCCGCGGCCGTGCACCGCGGCGCCACCAGCCAGGACGTGCTGGACACGGCCGCGATGCTCGTCGCCCGGCGGGCGGTCGGGGCCGTGGCTGCCGACCTCGCCGCGGCCGCCGGGTCCGCCGCCGCGCTCGCCGCCGCCCACCGGGACACGCCCGCCGCCGGCCGGACGTTGCTGCAGCAGGCCGCCCCGGTGACCGTCGGCCTGCGGGCCGCCGGGTGGGCTGCCGGCCTGGACGGCGCGGTGGCCGCCCTGCGGCGGTGGCGGCCGGCGGTGCAGCTCGGCGGGGCGGTCGGGACGCTCGCGGCGTTCGCCGGCCACGGCGTCGCCGTCCGCGCCGCGCTCGCCCGGCGGTTGGACCTCGACGAGCCGACCCTCGCGTGGCACACCGAGCGCGGCCGGGTCGCCGAGCTCGCCGGGGTGCTCGGCCGGGCCGGCGCGGCCGTCGGGTCGGTGGCGACGGACCTGGTGCTGCTCGCGCAGACCGAGGTCGGTGAGGTGCGGGAGGACGTGCCCGGCCGCGGCGGGTCGTCGACGCTGCCGCACAAGCGCAACCCCGTGGGCGCCGTGTCGGCGCGGGCCGCCTCGGTCGCCGCGCCGGGCCTGGTGGCGTCCGTGCTCACGGCCGCGTCCGGCCACGAGTACGAGCGCGCCGCCGGACCCTGGCACGCCGAGTGGGCGCCGCTGCGCGAGCTGATCCGGACGACGGGATCGGGCGCGGCGTGGCTCGCGGACTCCCTGGCGAACCTCGTGGTGGAGCCGGGCGCGGTCCGGGCCGCGCTCGACGTCACGAACGGTCTGCTGCTCGCCGAGAACGTCACCACCGCGCTGCGGGGACGGGTGCCGGACCCGAAGACCCTGGTCACCGACGCCGCGTCGGCGGCCCTCGACCGGGGCCGCCCGTTCGCGGAGGTGCTCGCCGAGGCCCTGGAGGGCACCGACGTCACCCGCGCGGAGATCGACGCCGCGCTCGACCCCGCGGCCCACACCGGCGAGTCGGCGGCCCTCGTCGACGCGTTCCTGGCCGCACGATCCGCAACGGAGGACACCCCGTGAGTGCAGAACTCGACCCCGCCGGGCTCGCGACCCGCCGGGAGGTCCTCGGCGACGAGCACGTCGACCGGGCGATCGCGAACACCGACGGGACCACCGAGGAGTTCCAGGCGTTCATCACCCGCTACGCCTGGGACGGCATCTGGAACCGGCCGGGCCTGGACCGCCGGCAGCGCAGCATCGTCACCCTGTCCGTGCTCGCGGCACTGCACCACGACGGCGAGCTGGCGATGCACGTCCGCGCGGCGGTGCGCAACGGGCTGACCCGGGAGGAGATCCGCGAGGTCCTGCTCCAGGTCGGGGTGTACGCCGGGGTCCCGGCCGCGAACCGGGCGTTCGCCGTGGCGCAGCGGGTGCTCGCCGAGATCGGGGACGTCCCGGAGTCCGACGCCCGGTCCTGACGCGGGGGCGAGGCCGACCCCGATACCGTGGGCGGTCACGGCGTGGTCGAGGGGACGAGGGTGCGGGGACTTCTGGCGCGGGTCGCGGTGGCGGCGGCCCTGGTGGTGCTCGCCGCGGGCTGCTCGTCGGACGACACGCTCGCGACGCCCCCGATCCCGACGTTCCCCGGTCCGGGCGCCGCGGCGCCGACCTCGGCCCCGCCGTCGCGCTCGACCCTGGTGCCGACCGACTGCAACCAGATCCTGTCCAAGGACGACCTGCCGAACCTCCTGGGCCTCCCGCTGGGGACCGTCGACGTCCGGTCGCTGCGCGACGTGGCCGCCCCGTCCGTCGGGCGCCTCGAGCGGGTCACGTGCACGTACACCTCGACCGGCGGCGCGGGCGCCGCACCCCAGGGCCAGCAGGTGCTCCGGCTCCTGACCAGCGGCTACAGCACCCCGGACCAGGCGCTCGCGCAGGTGGCGGTGAACAACCAGGTGCTGCAGGGCCAGGGGGTCGCCCCGGTCGCCACCCCGATCGGGGCCGCGCAGGGGACCTTCTTCGCCGACCCGGACGGCCCGATCCTCGTCGTCGCCTACCGGCAGGTGACCGTCAGCCTGACGCTGACCCGCGGCGGCGGGATGTCGACCGACCAGCAGCGCTCGCTGCTCGTCGACCTGGCCCAGCGGGTGCTGCCCGTCCTGGTGCCGTCCGGCTCCTGACCCCGCTCGGTTGCGCGCTACTCCATGACGATACTCACGGTCCCGGGTAACACGGTGTTCAAGAACGATCCGGATGCTCGGGAGGCGTGACCGGATTCGACCATCCCGAACGCCGTCCCGGCCTGCTCTCCGCGGTGACGGTCGTGCTCACGGCCGCGGCCGGGGCCATCGACGTCGTGACGTTCTTCGCCTTCAACCAGGTCTTCGCGTCCACGATGACCGGCAACCTGGTGCTGCTCGGTCTCGGCATCGGCCAGGGTGACTGGTTCCAGTCGCTGGACAACGTCGTCGCGATCACGGGCTACTGCTCCGGGCTCGTCGTCGGGACCCTCGTCTGCGGGGTCGCGATGCGGCGGCTGCCCTGGCGCAACGCGGTGGGGGTCGCGCTGACCGTGGAGCTCGCGCTGCTCGTGGTGCTGGGCGCGTACTGGTACGGCGTCGACGACGAGTCCGCGCCCGGGGAGGTGCGGGTGGTGGTGCTCGTGCTGGGCGCCGGGCTCGCGATGGGGATCCAGGCGGCGGCGATGCGCTACATCGGGCCCGCCGGCACCCCGACGAGCTTCCTGTCCGGCACGGTGACGAACTGGGTCTCGAGCCTCGTCGAGCTGCACAAGCCGTTCTCGTGGAACTGGAACTCGCCGTTGCGCATCGGGATCATCGTCGTGGCGGCGGCCGGGAACGCCGTGGTCCAGGCCGAGTTCCCGGCGTTGGCCTTCGCCGTGCCGGTGCTCCTCGTCGCGGTCGCGATCGTGCTGATGGCCCTCGTGACCCGCGCCAACCACGGCGGGTTGACGGCGGGCGAGCCCGAGTTCGCGCCGGACCCGCGCACCGAGGTCCCCGACGCCGCCGCGACCGAGGACTCCGACACCGCCCTGGACGGCATCGGCCGCCTCTCCGGCCGCGTGATCGACCCGGACGGCGCGCCCAGCCCGGCGGCGGTGACGCTGGTCGACATGGAGGGCCGGCAGGTCGGGCGGGCCCACACCGACCCGGACGGCACCTTCGACGTGGCCCCGCCCGAGGCGGGCGAGTTCGTGCTGATCTGCACGCCGCACCGGATGGGCGGCGGCGCGGCCCGGCCGCGAGCCGTGGTGATCTCCGTCGACGGCCACCCCGTGTCGCACGACGTGGTGCTGGACCCGACCTCGTAGACCCGAGTGCTGCATCCGGCAGGTTCCCGGGCCTCGGACGCTGCCGGGTGTCGCACTCGACGCGGGGGTCAGCCCGGAGCCCGGACCGCCTCGATGTCGATCTCGATCCGGAGCGTGCGGCCGATCGCGAAGATGCCCGCGATCACCGACTGGTTCCACGAGATGTCGAAGTCGTCGCGCGAGAGCTGGGTGGTGGCGGAGAACCCGGCGCGCTCGCCGCCCCACAGGTCGGGGCCGGCGCCGTGGTAGACGACGTCCAGGGCGACCCGGTTGCGGACGCCCTTGAGCGCGAGGTCGCCGATCATCGTCCAGTGGTCCGGGGTGTGCCGCACGATCTCGGTCGAGGTGAAGCCGATGTCGGTGAAGCGCAGCACGTCCAGGAAGTCCGGCGACCGCAGGTGCTCGTCGCGGCGCTCGTCGTCGGTCTCGACGCTGCCCGACTCGATGGCCGCGACCACGTGGGTGTCCTCGAGCGTCGGGCCCATGTCGATGTGCCCGGTGAAGCGACGCAGCCGACCGTGGACCTTCGTGATGCCGAGGTGGAACGCCGAGGCGGCGATGCGCGAGTGCACCGGGTCGATGTCCCAGCGCCCCGGTGCGGGCAGCTCCAGCGCACCGGTGCGGGTGAGCACGACGCGGCCGAGGTCGCCCGCGCCGGGACCGGCCACGGGGCGCGCCGACGGCGTGTGCCCGACCGCCGAGGTGATGACCGTGCACGGACCGGCGGGCAGGTCGTCCATCACGAACCGGCCGTCGTCCGCGACCCCGGTGCCGCCGATCTGCTGACCGGCGGCGTCGATCACGGTGACGACGGCGAACGGGACCGGCCAGCCGTCACTGGTGACGGCGATCCCGCGGACGCGCTGCACCCCGGCCTGCGTGGCGGTCACCGCCGCCCGCCGTCGGCGTCGAACCCGCGGCGATCGGCGGGTCCGTCGGCGCTCGTCGAGTGCCGGCCGTTGTGCCCGTTGGTGTAGGCCCCGGCCGGCACCGCGTCGGCGCCGAAGTCGTCGGAGAACGAGCGGGTGCCGTCGGTCCAGTCGTCGACGGGGCCGAGGGCCGGCGGCGTCAGGGTCAGGGTGACCTCCGTCGGGCGCCCGGTGCCGACCTCGATCTCGCTGGCCACCGGCGCGTAGCCGCTGGCGGTGATCGTGTACGTGCCCGGGGCGACCTCGGGGAAGTCGAACGAGCCGTCCTGGCCGGTCACGGCGGCCCCGACGACGTTGCCGTCCGCGCCGACCAGCGTGGCCAGGGCCTCGGCGACCGGGCGACCACCGGAGGCCGAGCGCACCACGCCGGACAGGCGCAGCTGGCTGACCAGGGCGATGTCGCGGGTGACCCGGCCCTCGCCGGGGACCTGCACGGTCTCGGCGACCGGCGTGGTGTCCGGGGCAGCGGCGGTGAGCGTGTAGGTGCCCTCGTCGAGATCGGCGAAGCGGTACCCGCCGTCGGCGTCGGAGCGGGCGACCGCCACGACCGTGCCGCGCACGTCGGTCAGGGTCAGCACGACGCCCGCGGTCCCGACCAGCCCGCCGTCCCGCGACGCGCCGACGGTGCCCACGAGGGAGGCGCCGCCGCCGGACAGCGACACGTCGTGGCGCAGCGGCCGGTCCGACACCGCCACCAGCGACGCCTTCGGCTGGTGGGTGGACGACGAGCAGATGACGAGGTACGTCCCGCCGGTCGACGGGGTGAGGCGGTAGTCGCCGGACTCGTCGGTGGTGGTGCGGTCGAGCTGGTCGCCCGCGAGGTCGCACAGCGTCAGCGCCGCCCCGGGGAGCGGCCCGCCGTCCCCGCGCGTGATCCGTCCGAAGATCATGATCGGCTGCTGTCCGTCCACCGTCGCACTCCTCAACGCTGCGTCTCCCGGGCGCCCCGACCGCGCTGCGCGCGGCCGCCCCGCCCAACTGTCCCGAAGGCCGTCGGCACCAGCCACACGGATCCCCGAGGACCACCGAGATTTCACTTTCATCGTACAAGCATCTAGCGGAGGACGCCCGGCGTGATCACCGATGGTGTGGACCACGCGCCCGCGTGGCGCAGGGGCGGGCGTCGGAGCACGCTGGTCGACATGGCCGTGACGACACCCGGGACCGACGACCGCTCCGCCATCGCCCCCGCGACCGCCGGGGCCCCGACCGGGACGGCGGACCCGTTCGCGGACCTGCCGCGCCCGCACCTCGAGCTGGACCCGGACGCGCCGCACCTGGCGGACTTCTACTCCTACGGCGAGCTGCTGACCGACGACGAGCGCGCGATCCTGCGCCGGCTCCGGGGCTACCTCGCGAGTGACGTGGCCCCCGTCGTCGATGCCGCGTGGGAGGCCGCGGAGTTCCCGGAGCAGTTCCGCCGCGGCTTCGCCGAGCTCGACCTCGCCGGCCTGCCCTACGGCCTCTCGAAACTCTCCGACCAGCCGGCCCGCCGGGTGCTCATGGGCTTCGTGCACGCCGAGATCGCCCGGGTCGACGCCTCGACGAACAGCTTCTTCGGCGTCCAGTCCGGGCTCGCGATGGGCTCGATCGACGCCTGCGGCACCCCGGAGCAGCGGGAGCGCTGGCTGCCGCCCATGGCGCGCCTCGACCTGGTCGGCGCCTTCGGGCTGACCGAGCCGCACGGCGGATCCGACGTCGCGGGCGGCATGGAGACCACGGCGCGCCGCGAGGGCGACGAGTGGGTGATCGACGGCCACAAGCGCTGGATCGGCAACGGCACCTTCGCCGACGTCCTCGTCATCTGGGCCCGCGACGGCGAGGCGGTGCGCGGCTTCGTCGTCGACCGGGACACCCCCGGGGTGAGCACGGCCAAGATCGAGGGCAAGACGGCGCTGCGGATCACCCAGAACGCCGACATCACGCTCGACGGCGTCCGGGTCCCCGAGGACCGCCGGCTCTCCGGCGGGCAGGGCACGTTCGCCGACACCGGCGGCGTGTTGCGGCGCACCCGCGGCAACGCGTCGTGGGCCTGCGTCGGCGTGCAGATGGCCGCCTACGAGCTCGCCCTGACCTACGCACAGCAGCGCGAGCAGTTCGGCCGGCCGATCGCGGGCTTCCAGATGATCCAGGACGCGCTGGTGCAGATGCTGGGCAACACGACGGCCTCCCTCGGCATGGCCGCCCGCAACGCCCAGCTGATCGACGGCGGGGGCGGCTCCGACGCGCACTCGGCGCTGGCCAAGCAGTTCTGTGCCGACCGCATGCGCGAGTCGGTGGCGCTCGGGCGCCAGATCGTCGGCGGCAACGGGACGATCCTCGCCAACGGCATCGCCCGGTACTTCAACGACGCCGAGGCCCTCTACTCCTACGAGGGGACGCGCGAGATGAACACGCTGATCGTCGGGAAGAAGATCACCGGCCACAGCGCGTTCGTCAGGTAGCTCCTTCCCGACGGCGGGACGCGAGGCGGACGAGCTCGGCCGCCGGTCCGGCGAGCGGGCGACCGCGCGGCCAGACCGCGGCCAGCCGCCGGTCCAGCGACGCCCCGGTGACCGGCACGGCGACCAGGGTGCCCGCGGCGAGCTCGGCGGCCACCGCCAGCGAGCTCAGCACGGCGGGCGCCATGTCGTCGGCGACGGCCGCCTTGATCGCGGTCGTCGACGACAGCTCCAGCACGGGCTCGGCGAGCTCCCCCAGGGCGCGCTCGAGGAACGACCGGGTGCCGGACCCCTGCTCGCGGGACACCAGCGGCGTGGCCGCGAGCCGTGCGGCGTCGACGCCGCGGCGCCGGCGGGCCCAGGGGTGGCCGGGAGCGACGACGAGCGTGAGCCGGTCCCGGGCGACCACCTGTGCGTCCAGTTCGTCCGGTACCGCGGGGCCCTCGACGAACCCGACGTCGGCGCGGTCGGCGAGGACGTCGTCCGCGACGTCGGTGGAGTTGTGCGAGGTCAGCGACACCGAGGTGCCCGGCAGCTCCGAGCGCAGCGCCACCAGCCACCGGGGGAGGAGGTACTCGGCGACGGTGAGGCTCGCGGCGACCCGCAGCCGGCTGGCCTGCTCCGCGCGCAGGGAGGCGACGCCGGCCTCCAGGGCCTCCGCCGCGTCCACGGCGACCCGGGCCCAGTCCGCCACGAGCGCGCCGGTCGCGGTGAGTCGGGTCCCGCGGGGTGAGCGCTCCAGCAGGGTCACGCCGAGCGCCCCCTCCAGGGCGCGGATGCGGGCGGAGACCGCCGCCTGCGAGACGCCGTGGGCCGTCGCCGCCCGCCCCATGCTGCCGAGCGCGGCGACCGACAGCAGGACGTCGTAGGGGCCGAGATCGACCACGCGCGGGCTCAGGGGCACAACCGCAGATTGTGACTCGACGAGGTCGGCGCGCCTACTCGACCACCGCTCGGCGGCGCACGCTCGGAACCATGACAGCGATCGACGAGCGTCCGACGACGACCCGCCCGGTCCCCGGGCGCCCGGCCCACCGGCTCGCCCGGTTCGGGCTGCTCCGGGACCTCGAGCGGCCCCGCGACATGGTCGCGAACCTGGGGCCGAACTGGTACTCGTCGATCATGGGCACCGGCATCGTCGGCGGTGCCGCCGCCACGCTGCCGATTCGGTTCCCCGGGCTGCGCGTCTTCGGCACGGTCGTGTGGGGCCTGGCGGCCGTGCTGCTGGTCCTGCTGACCGCGGCGTGGGCCGTGCACTGGATCCGGCACACCGAGACCGCCCGCGGCCACGCGGCGAACCCGGTGATGGGGCAGTTCTGGGGCGCGGTGGCGATGGGCGTCATGACGGTCGGCGCGGGCGCCGGGTCGCTCGGCGGACCGGTGCTCGGGGAGGGCACCGCGGTCGCCGTCGACTGGGTGCTCTGGAGCGTCGGCACGGCGATCGGGCTCGTGACGACGGCGGCGATCCCCTACCTCATGATCACCCGCGGCGAGGTCGCGGCCGACGGAGCCTTCGGGGGCTGGCTGATGCCCGTCGTGCCCCCGATGGTCTCGGCCGCGAACGGCGCGCTGCTCGTCGGGCACCTCCCGGCCGGCACCGGCAAGGAGACGATGCTCCTGGCCTGCTACGCGATGTTCGGGATCAGCCTCTTCGCGACCCTGGCGATCCTCCCGCAGATCTGGAACAAGCTCGTGGTCCACGGCCAGGGGCCGGCCGCGACCGTGCCGACCATGTGGATCGTCCTCGGCCCGCTCGGGCAGTCGGTGACCGCCGCCAATCTCCTCGGCACCCAGGCCCGGGGCGTCCTGCCCGAGCCCTACGCCACCGGCGCCGAGGTGTTCGGCCTGCTCTATGGCGTGCCGACCTGGGGCTTCGCGATGGTGTGGATGGCGCTCGCCGTGGCGGTCACGGTGCGGACCGCGCGGCAGGGGATGCCGTTCGCGCTGACCTGGTGGAGCTTCACGTTCCCCGTCGGCACCTGCGTCACCGGCACCAGCGCCCTCGCCGCCCGCACGCACCTGCCGGCCTTCGCCTGGGGTGCCCTCGCGCTCTACGTCCTGCTGGTCCTCGCGTGGGCCGTGGTCGCGGCCCGGACCGCGCACGGCAGCGTCGTCCGAGGACACCTGTTCGCGTGACGGGACGCGCGCTCAGTCCGGCGCGGCGACGACGAGACCGTGGGCCCGCGCGTGCTCGGCGAGTCGACGGTCGTACGTCACGAATGCCTGCAGGGCCGGCCCCGCGATCACGGTGGCCGTCGCGAGATGGATCGCGTCGAGGCTCCGGAGATGGTCGCCCTGGAGTGCGGCGGCCGTGGCGCGCACGACGTCGTCGACCTCGCAGCGGTGGAGACGTGCCAGCAGGGCCGGGACGGCGCTGAGGGCGCCCGGGGCGGTCCGCCGGAGTGCTCGGGCGAGTTCGACCTCCGCGATGACCGACGTCAGCCACGGCACCGACGTCCGCTCCGAGAGCCAGTCGCCGAGAGCGTCCGACTCCTGTTCCCGGTGCACCAGCTTCACGAGGGCCGCGGTGTCCAGGTAGAGCATCAGTAGCGCTCGTCCTCGCGCTCGGTCTCGAGGAGTGCGCCGACGTCGGTCGAGGAGATCGGACCCGACGGACGGGGGACGGGACCCGCGAGCGTCGGCGGACGGACCCGTCCGGCCGCGATGAGCTCGGCGAGCTCCGGAGGAGCGACGGGCGAGAGGTGGGCGATCACCCGGCCCCGCTCGGTGACTGCAAGATGTTCTCCGGCCTTCACCCGGCCCAGGATGCCGGACGTGTCCTGGTTGAGCGCTCGGACCGGGACCTCGTTCACGCCATCAATGTACTACGCGAGTAGTACCTTCCTCCTAGACGATCAGCGCGATCCCGCTGAGCACCGCCAGCACCGCCACCGACCACCCGAGCAGCGGCACGGCACGCGACGGCGCGAGCGGCACCGGGAGCGGCGAGTGCCGCAGCGCCCGTGTCCGGCGGCGCCCGTAGACCGCGGTCGCGATCGCGATGAGCAGGGCGAGGGAGGCCGGGATCAGTGCGAGCGTCAGCTGGGCCTGCTGGAGCTCCCGGAACGCGAGCAGCGCCGCGTTGCCCGCCACTCCGAGGGAGGTCCGGCTCCAGGCCAGCCCGGTCCGCTCGGCCTGCAACCCGGCGTCGGACGGCGAGGTCACGTCGCTCCGCGCAGCACGATCAGCACCAGTCCGAAGAGCGCGAGCACCACGAGACCGGCGGCGAGCACCCAGGGAACCCGTTGCACGGGCAGGGGACGGTCACGGCGGATGGCGTTCTCCACGCTGCGCCAGCGCAGCACCCCGGAGGCCGCGGCGACCACGGCCAGCGCCGCGAGCAGGCCGCCGGTCACCGGGCGGGCGCCCGGGATGGTGAACGCCGGCACCAGCTGCACCACCGCCACGCCGGCCGCCAGCAGCGACAGCGACGTCCGCAGCCAGGCGAGGAAGGTCCGCTCGTTGGCGAGCGTGAACCGGTAGTCCGGCTCCCGCTCGTCGTCCGGTCCATCGCTGTGGTCCGCTCCGGCCTCCGCCATGGGGTCTCCTCCGCTCGCGTCGCGGCGGAGTCCACCACCTCGGCGGAGGCCGGGCGCGGTCAGCCCTGCCCGAGCAACGTCTGCATCTGCCCGATCTCGGCCTGCTGGGACGTCACGATGTCCGTGGCGAGCGCCCTGGCACCGGAGTCCTGCCCCTGGGCGAGCTCGACCCGGGACATCTCCACCGCCCCGGTGTGGTGCTCGATCATCATGCCGAGCCAGGCCCGGTCGAACGCGGGACCGGCGAGGGTCTGCAGCTGCTGCATCTGCTGCGGGCCCATCATCCCGCTCATCCCGCTCATCGAGCCTCCCGGAGCGACTCCCCAGGTGCTCAGCATCCGGGTCATCTGCTCGATCTCCGGGCCCTGGGCGCCGCTGATCGAGGCCGCCAGCTGCGTGATCTCCGGGGACGCGGATCGGGTCGCGACGAGATCGGACATCATGATCGCCTGCTGGTGGTGCGGGATCATTCCCTGGACGAACGCCACGTCAGCCGCGTTGTGCGAGCCGTCCGCGACAGCACCGGCCGTCGACGCCGGGGGCGCCGCGGCGGGAATTCCCGGGCCGGAGCAGCCCGCGAGGCCGGCGACGAGAGCGGTGGCGGCCACGAGGCCGCCGAGGACACGGTTGTTCACGATGCGAAGGATCCTTCGAACGCACGCCGGAGCACCCGGCGTGTGGTGGGCGTGGGTCGGCGCCACCGCGCAGAGCACGGCGGTGGGTCGGCCTACAGCCGGAGGACCTGCAGCTGAGCCAGGCGCAGAGGGACGCCGGGTGGTGGTGCACGGTCCGTCGGGACCGCCACGGCACGGGACGTGGCTGCCGGGGTCGCCGCGAGGAGCCGGACGGCGAGTCCGAGGACGAGGGCCAGGGCGGCTGCAGCGAGGACCGCCAGGCACGCGTGCAGCAGGTCGGCGACGCCGTGCCCGTCTCCGCCCTGGTGGACGTGCAGCGGCGCCGTCCCGGACGACCCGGTGTCCGTGTCCGCCGCGACGTGAGCCGTCGCGGCTCCGGGCGTCTCGGGCGCCGACCCCCGGTGCTGGTGGGCCCCCACGAGGTGGTGCATCAGGACGAGGGTGAGGGCGAGCAGGAGGAAGGCCGTCCGGATGCACCATCCTCGCCCGCTCGCGCCTCGACCGGTCACGACGGCGACGGTACCCCCGAGGGGTATGTCGGACCGCATCGTCCTACACGCCGTGCAGCCGCAGCCGCGCCCACGAGTTGTTGACGTAGCCCTTCGGGTTCCAGACCTGCTCGGGGCGCTCGGGCTGCAGGGCAGCCGAGGAGTCCCACGCGCGGGCGAGCAGTTCGACGTCGCCCTGCGGTACCTCGACGGATGCGTGCCAGTGCCGCCACGCCCAGGTGCTCGCCTGCTCGGCGAGGTCGGCCTGGGTCCAGGTCGCCCCGCCGTCGGCGGAGACGTCGACGCGGACGACGGTCCGGTCGCCGCCGGCGAACGCGTAGCCGGACACCCGCGTCGGGCCGGCCGGGACCTCCGACCCGTCGTCGGGGGCCAGGAAGTCGCTGTTGACCGCGACCAGGCCCAGCTCGACCCCCTCGCCCGGGGTGGCCGTCACCTCGGCGTCGGGCGGGAGCAGGCGGTAGGTCGAGGCCTGGAAGAAGTTCGACGACGGGGCGTCGGTCACCCGGACGCGGTGCACCCACTTGACGCTGCGGGCCCCGATGTAGCCCGGGACCACCACACGCAGCGGCGCGCCGTGCACCGCGGGCAGCGCCTCGCCGTTCATCGCCCAGGCGAGCAGGACCTCGGGCATGCCGGCCTTGCGCAGCGGCACCGAGCCGCCGAACTCCTGGGGCGGGTCGGCCTGGTCGCTGACGTCCGCGCCGAGGAACTCGACGTCCGTCGCCGCGTCCTGCACACCCGCGGCCGCCAGCACGTCCGCCAGGGCGACCCCGGTCCACGACGCGGTCGCCGTCGCGGTGGGGCCCCAGGGAGCCTCGCCGGGGATGTCCCGCACGGCGGCCAGCCCCTCGCGGCGGTTGCCCGCGCACTGCAGGGTCGCGGTCTCGGTGCGCTCGGCGAAGCGGTCGCGCAGGTCGTCCAGGGACAGCGAGAGCGGGGTCGAGACCAGCCCGTCCACGCGCAGCCGCCAGGTGCGGGCGTCCACGTCGGGGACCGGCCCGTGGTTGCGGCTGTAGAACGCGTCGACCGGGGTCAGTTCGGAGGTGGCCAGGGCCGACCGCGGCGGTTCCGCGTTGAACGGTTCGACCTCATGGACGGTCATGTCCGCGCGTTTGCCGTACAAGGAACCCTCTCGTGACTCACGGTGTCTGCTAGGTCACAAAGTTCGTCCGATGGCGTGGACTCGGACGGAGCGGGGGAACTCTCCGGGCTCGGATCAGCCCTCCACACCCCCCACACAGGCTCGTTTGCCCAGGTCAGCGAACTCGGAAACGCCCTGTCCGGGTGGGCAGGGCCGCCCGGATCGCCGTGGATGGCCGTCGTAGGGTCTGGCGCCATGACCCAGACGCCGATTTACGACGAAGTCAGGCGTTCCCTCGGTCGGGCCGACCGCTTCTCCGAGCGGCGCTCCTTCCGCGGAGACGACGGCGGCGCCGGCCCGGAGCGGGCCTCCCGGCCGGTCATGCTCCGCGGCTCCGGTGGACGTCATCGACGCTCGGGGGACTGAGCCCGGACCCGGCCCGGCCCGGCGCCGCCCGGGACCGCCGGCCGACGAGCAGGCCACGGTGGTGCTCAGCGAGCGCGCCGGAGCGCCGCCTGCGGAGAAGGGCGGGATGCTGTCGGGTGTCCGGGTCACCGGCGGGGCGTTCGCGGCCACCACGACGGCGGCGGCCGGTGGGTTCCTCGGCGGCGCCGCCGGCACGGTCGTCGGCGCGGCGGTCGCCTCCGTCGTCACGACCGTGGGCGAGGCGGTCTACCAGCGGTCCCTCGAGCGGACCCGGGACCACGTGCGCGGCCGGCTCGACGCGCGTCGCGGCCCGGCGCCCGCCCCCACCGCGGTCCTGCCCGACGGGCCGCCCCCGGACGACTCCCCGACCACGGTGATCAAGCCGGTCGGGGCCGCCCGCAGCCGCGCGAAGATCGCGGCGCTCGTGGCGAGCGGTCTGCTGGTGTTCCTCGTCGCGATGGTGGTGGTCACCGGGATCGAGCGGGTGAAGGGCTCCCCGCTCTCCGGCGGCACCGGGACGAGCGTCGGCGAGGTCATCGGCACCGCGCCCACGACCTCGGCCTCGGCCGCCGAGGACACCGACGGGAACGAGTCCGGCGCGACCACCACCACGACGGCCCCGGAGCGGAGCACCACGACGAGTGCCCCGTCACGGACGACCACGTCCCGCTCGCGCGAGCCCGCGACGACCACCACGCTGGAACCGCCCGCGAACTGACCACCGCAGGAGGACCACGCCGTCGTGCGCACCGACTTCGATCCCGACGAGCTCGGCCCCGGCGCGTTCTACAAGTTCCTCACCGGGGTGGTGGTGCCGCGGCCGATCGCCTGGGTCGCGACCACCTCGGCGGACGGCGTGCACAACCTCGCGCCGCACTCGTTCTTCACCGTGGCCTGCGTGACCCCGCCGATCGTGCAGTTCACGTCGGTCGGCCGGAAGGACTCGCTCGCGAACGTCGAGGCCACCGGCGAGATGACCGTCTCGCTCACCCCGGAGTGGCTGGTCGACGAGGTCAACGCGACCGCGACGAACTTCGAGCACGGCCGCGACGAGTTCGCCGAGGTCGGCCTGGAGCCCGAGCCGGCGCTCCGCGTCCGGCCGCCGCGGGTGGCCCGCTCGCCGGTCGCGCTGGAGTGCGTCCTGCACTCGACGGTGGGGCTGGGTGACTCGACGGTCGTGTTCGGCCGGGTCGTGCACGCCGTGGTCTCCGACGACGTCCTCGTCGACGGCCGGCCCGACGTCGGCCGGCTGAAGCCGCTCGCGCGGCTCGGCGGGTCCCAGTGGTCGACGATCGGCGAGGTGCTCGAGCGGCGCCGGATCGACGTCCGCGACTGGGACTACCCCGGCGACTGAACGATCCGGTCGAAGGCGTCCGGGTCGGCGGCGACCGCGCGCAGCCGGCCGTGCGGGTCGGCGGCGAGCCGGCGGGTGGCGTGGTCGAGCAGGCCCATGACGCCGGTGAGCGTGGCGGCCGTCGCCCCGTCGCGGAGCCGGACGAGCTCGGTGTCCATCCGGAACGACTTCCCGGACCCGAAGCTCGTCGTCGTGACGACCTCGACCTCGTCCCCGACGACCAGCTCGGCGAGGAACCGCACCGTCGTCTCCAGGATCACCGGTCCGATCCCGGCCGCGGACAGCGCGGTGATGTCGACGCCGGCCGACCGCAGCGTCTCCTCCCGGCCGTGCTCGCCGTACTGGTGGTACACGGCGTGGTTGAGGTGGCGGTTGGCGTCGGTCTCGTAGCCGCGCACGGTGATGGTGACTCGATGGCCGGGAGTGCTCACGGGGCCGTGATCGTGGCAGGCTGCCGGATCGTGCGCATCGGGATGGGGATCAACTACGCCGGCGGGTTCGAGGAGACGGTCGCCGAGCTGGCCGAGCACGAGAAGGCCGGTCTCGACATCGTGTTCGTCCCGGAGGCCTACAGCTTCGACGCCGTGAGCCAGCTCGGGTTCATCGCGGCCCGCACGGAACGGGTCGAGATCGCGTCCGGGATCCTGCAGATCTACACCCGGACGCCGACGCTGACCGCGATGACGGCGGCCGGGCTGGACTACGTCTCGGGCGGGCGGTTCACGCTCGGGATCGGGGCCAGCGGCCCGCAGGTGATCGAGGGCTTCCACGGCGTGCCCTACGACGCCCCGCTCGGCCGCACCCGGGAGATCATCGACATCTGCCGGCAGGTGTGGCGCCGCGAGCGCGTCGAGCACCAGGGGAAGCACTACGCGATCCCGCTGCCCGAGGGGGAGGGCACCGGGCTCGGCAAGCCGCTCAAGCTGATCAACCACCCGGTGCGCTCGGAGATCCCGATCCTGGTCGCCGCGCTCGGCCCGAAGAACGTCACGCTCGTGGCCGAGAAGGCGGACGGCTGGCAGCCGATCTTCTTCGTGCCGGAGAAGGCGCACGAGGTGTGGGGCGAGTCCCTCGAGGCCGGGAAGGCGAAGCGGGACCCGTCGTTGGGACCCCTCCAGGTCTTCCTGCAGACCTCGTTCTTCGTCACCGAGGACGACGACGTCGCCTCGCAGATGCTCGACGGGATGCGGAACATGGTCGCCCTCTACGTCGGCGGCATGGGGGCGAAGGGCAAGAACTTCTACAACGACGTCGCCCGCCGCTACGGCTACGACGACGAGGCCGAGACCATCCAGGACCTGTACCTGTCCGGGAAGAAGGACGAGGCGGCGAAGGAGGTCCCCGAGGAGCTGCTGCGGGCGATCTCGCTGATCGGCCCGCGCTCCTACGTCGCGGAGCGGATGGCGGCCTTCGCCGAGGCGGGCGTGACGACGCTGAACATCACACCGCTGGGCGGCACGACGGCGGAGCGGGTCGCGTTGGTCGGGCAGGCCAAGGAGATCGCGGCCGACCTGTAGGCCCCGGACCCACCCCGAGCGAGGAGCACGCATGCGGAAGTTCGCCGACGTCGAGGAGCTGCGGGCGGCGGTGGGGGAGGACCTCGGCACCAGCGAGTGGGTCCTCGTCGATCAGGAGCGGATCAACGTCTTCGCGGACGCCACGGACGACCACCAGTGGATCCACACCGACCCGGATCGCGCGGCGGACGGCCCGTTCGGCCGGACCGTGGCGCACGGGTTCCTGACGGTGGCCCTCATGCCGAAGTTCGGCTGGGACACCTTCGAGGTCAGCGGCGTGTCCATGACGGTGAACTACGGGCTGAACAAGGTCCGCTTCCCCGCGCCCGTGCCGGTGGGCAGCCGCGTCCGGGGGCACTGCCGGCTGGTCGACGTGACCGACGTGGCGAACGGCGTCCAGGCGACGATCGGCGGCACCGTCGAGATCGAGGGCTGGCCGAAGCCGGCCTGCGTCGCCGAGGTGATCCTGCGGTATGTGCTGTAGCTCGTGAGCACTCGTGGTCGCGATGGGCGACCGCAAGTGCTCACGAGCCGGAGGCACAATGGCGTGGTGGATGCCGTCGTCTGTGAACCGGTCCGTACTCCCGTCGGTGGCTTCGGGGGGTCGCTGCGCGACGTCCCGGTGCAGGAGCTGGGGGCGACGGTGATCCGGGAGCTGGTGCGCCGCACCGGGATCACGGCCGAGCAGATCGACGACGTGGTGTTCGGGCACTGCTACCCGACGATGGACGCGCCGGCGATCGGGCGGGTCGCGGCGCTGGACGCCGGGCTGGACGTGACGGTGCCGGGCATCCAGGTCGACCGGCGCTGCGGGTCGGGGCTGCAGGCGGTGCTCTACGCGGCCATGGCGGTCTCGTCGGGCGCGAACGACCTGGTGCTCGCTGGCGGCGCGGAGTCGATGTCGGGCGCGTCGTACTTCACCGACAAGGTCCGGTGGGGCACCAAGGCCGGTGGGTTCGAGATGAAGGACTCGCTGGCCCAGGGTCGGGTGCACGCGGGCGGGGTGAACCACCCGGTGCCCGGCGGGATGATCGAGACCGCGGAGAACGTCCGCAAGAAGTACTCGATTCCTCGCGAGGAGCAGGACCGGCTCGCGGTGCGCAGCCACGAGAAGGCCACGGCGGCGGTCAAGGAGGGTCGCTACGCCGACGAGCTGGTGCCGGTGACGATCCACGGCCGCAAGGGCGACACCGTGGTCGATCAGGACGAGCACATCCGCCCGGACGCGAACCTCGAGTCCCTGGCCAAGCTGCGCCCGATCATGGGCAAGCAGGACCCGGAGGCCACGGTCACCGCGGGGAACGCGTCGGGGCAGAACGACGGCGCGGCGGTCTGCATCGTCACCACCTCGGAGAAGGCGGCCGAGCTGGGGCTGCGGCCGCTGGCGCGGCTGGTGTCGTGGGGTGTGGCGGGGTGCGGTCCGGAGATCATGGGGATCGGCCCGGTCCCGGCGACCGAGAAGGCGCTCGGGCAGGCGGGGCTGTCGCTGGCGGACCTGGACGTCATCGAGCTGAACGAGGCGTTCGCCGCGCAGGCTCTCGGCGTGGGCCGCGAGTGGGGGATCGACCTCGTCGACGACGAGCGGGTCAACCCGAACGGCTCCGGGATCTCGCTGGGTCACCCGGTCGGCGCCACCGGGGTGCGGATCCTGACCACGATGCTGCGCGAGATGGACCGCCGCGAGGCCCGCTACGGGCTGGAGACGATGTGCATCGGCGGTGGTCAGGGGCTCGCGGCGGTGTTCGAGCGGCTGTCGTAGGCCCTGCGCCGGTGCCAGCAATGGACCGTTGCTGACACCTGACGTCAGAAGGGCGCCCCTCGCACATCCTCCGGTGGCGGGCGCCGATGCGTGAGTGGCGCCGTTCGCACACCTGACGTCAGCAACGGTCCATCGCTGACACGGCGGGACGAGGTCAGCGCCCCTGCCACCGCGGCGGACGCTTCTCCCGCGCGGCGAGCCCGCCCTCCGTGGCGTCCTCCGTCGCCCCGGCGACCCGCCGCATCGTCTCGCCGAAGCGGATGGCGTCGGTCTGCGACATCTCCGGGCCCCGGCGCGCGACCTCCTTGATCGCCCGCTGGGCCAGCGGGGCCCCGGCGAGCAGGCGCTGCGCGAAGGCGTCGACGGCCGCGTTCAGCTCCTCGTGCGGCACCACCTGCAGTGCCAGCCCGATCTCCTTCGCCCGGGCGGCCGAGATGGTCTCCCCGGTGAGCAGCAGCTCCATCGCGGGCTGCCAGCCGACGCGGCCGGGCAGCCGCAGTGCGCCGACGATCGTCGGGACGCCGAGCTTGACCTCCGGGTAGCCGAAGGTCGCGCGGTCGGAGGCGATCACGAAGTCGCACCACGTCACCAGCGTCAGCCCGTAGCCCAGGCACAGGCCGTTGACGGCGGCGATCACCGGCTTGTGGATCTCCCACCCCGACTCGAAGGAGTTCACCGTCGGGCGCTCCCAGTACGACCCGGGGAACTCGCCCGCCGGGTTGCGCTCGGAGCCGAAGTCCGCGCCTGCGCTGAAGGCCCGCCCGGCACCCGTCACGACCCCGACCCACGCCTCGTCGTCGGCGGTGAACCGGGCGAACGCCGCGTTCAGCCCGTCACGCATCGCGCCGTCGATCGCGTTCAGCTTGTCGGGACGGTCGTAGGTGATCGTCGCGACGTGCCCGGTGCGGGCGTAGCGGACCCGGTCGTGGAGGCGTTCGTCGACGTCGGCCATGCGCGGGAGCACATCACATCCCCGAACGGGTAGCCCGCGTTGGCGGCGCTGGTGCCCCGGGTGCATAGTTGTACCGAACAAGCGATTGTACGGAGCACGCAATGAATGCACCGATCGGCGAGCGGCCGGTCGCGCCCCTCCCCGCGGGGGTCGACGAACGCTGGAAGCTCTCGGACCGGCTCGGCCTGCAACTGATCCGGCTGATCCGGCACGTCGAGCGCAAGCGCATGACCAAGCCCAAGGACGACGGCGTCGAGCGCGCCGCCTACGTCCTGCTCGCCCGCTTGGTCATCGCCGGGCCGCACCGCTCGAACGCCCTCGCCGAGGCCGTGCACTCCGACCCCTCGACGGTCAGCCGGCAGATCGCCGCGCTGGTCCGGATCGGCTACGTCGAGCGCCGCCCCGACCCCGCCGACGGCCGGGCCTGCCTGCTCGCCGCCACCGACGAGGGCCACCGCGTCTTCGAGGCCAACCGCGATCTCCGCAACCGCTGGATCTCCGACGTCACGAGCGACTGGGACGAAGCCGAGCGCGAGCAGCTCGCCGCCCTGCTCGACCGCTTCACGACGGCGCTCGAGAACCACCACCACGACGCGTCCCAGGAGGACCGATGAGCACGCCGACGGAGACGCAGCGCAGCGGAGCTCGACCATCGAGCTCCGAGGCACAGGCGGCGTCGTCCGCGCCGCCGGGAACGGCGGGCGGGTCCTTCACCCACCGCCAGATCCTGACGATCCTCTCCGGGCTGCTGCTCGGCATGTTCCTGGCCGCGCTGGACCAGAACATCGTCTCCACCTCGATCCGCACCATCGCCGACGACCTCAACGGGCTGAACCTGCAGGCGTGGGCGACGACGGCGTACCTGATCACCGCGACGATCTCCACGCCGCTCTACGGCAAGCTCTCCGACCTCTACGGGCGCAAGCCGTTCTTCCTGTTCGCCATCGGCGTGTTCGTCATCGGGTCGGTGCTGTGCACGATCTCGACGTCGATGTACGAGCTGGCGATCTTCCGCGCCGTCCAGGGTGCGGGCGCGGGTGGCCTGATGAGCCTCGCGCTGACGATCATCGGCGACATCGTTCCGCCGCGGGAGCGGGCCCGCTACCAGGGCTACTTCCTCGCCGTCTTCGGCACGTCCAGCGTCATCGGCCCGGTAGTCGGCGGGTTCTTCGCCGGCGCCGACTCGATCGTCGGGATCACCGGCTGGCGCTGGGTCTTCCTGGTCAACGTGCCGATCGGCATCATCGCCTTCACCGTCGTGTGGCGGGTGCTGAACCTGCCGCACACCCGCCGCGAGCACCGGATCGACTGGCCCGGCGCCTCGGCGCTCGCCGTCGCCCTCGTGCCGCTGCTGATCGTGGCCGAGCAGGGCCAGAGCTGGGGCTGGGGCTCCACCTGGGCGATCGTCTGCTACGTCGTCGGCGCGGTCGGGATCGTCGCGTTCGTGCTGGCCGAGCGGGCCTACGGCGACGACGCCCTGCTCCCGCTGCGGCTGTTCCGCAACGGCGTGTTCAGCCTGACCACGGTCATCGCGATCATCACCGGCGTCGGGATGTTCGGCGGCATCGCGATCGTCCCGCAGTACCTGCAGATCGTCGGCGGCTCCAGCCCGACCGAGGCCGGCCTGGAGATGATCCCGCTGGTCGGCGGCATCATGGTCGCGTCGATCATCTCCGGTCAGCTCACGAGCCGGACCGGGCGCTACAAGGTCTTCCCCGTGATCGGCCTCGGGCTGATGACCCTGGGCATGGTGCTGTTCCACTTCCTGCTGCACGCGGACACGCCGTACTGGCAGGTCGCGATCCTCATGGTCGTCTTCGGCCTCGGGCTCGGGAACTGCATGCAGACCCTGGTGCTGGCCGTGCAGAACGCGGTCCCGGCCTCCGACATGGGCGTCGCGACGGCCTCGGCCACGTTCTTCCGCCAGATGGGCGGGACGCTGGGCGTCTCGGTGTTCCTGTCGATCCTGTTCTCGACGGTCAGCGGCAACATCGCCACGGCCTTCCGGTCCGCCGCCGGCTCGCCGGACTTCCAGGCGGCCCTGGCCGACCCCGCCGTGGCCTCGAACCCGGTGAACGCGGCCGCGGTGAACCCCGCGACGGGTGCCGCGCAGATCACCCAGGACTCGTCGATCCTGCAGCAGATGGACCCGCGCCTGGCGCGGCCCTTCTTCGAGGGCTTCGCGTCCTCGATGGACCTGGTCTTCCTCGTCGCGGCCTGCGTCATCGCGGTCGGCTTCGTGCTGATCTGGTTCCTCAAGGAGGTCCCGCTGCGCACGACGTCGGGCATCCAGGCCCGGCAGGCCGAGGAGTCCGGGCGCGCCGCAGGGCCCGGGAGCGTCGACTCGGCCGCGGAGGTCGACGGACCCGCGCGGGGTGCGCTCGACGTCCCGGCTTCCACCCCGCCGGTCGGTGCCGCCGGCGCGGCGGGCAGCGAGCGGGTGCTGCGGCCCTCGCCCGTCCCCCGGGGCCACGGTCGCCACGAGGCGCCGAGCCCGCGCGGCGACTCGGTCGTCCTCGGACAGCTCTCCGACGGCCCTCTTCCCGACGACCGGTCGGTGCGCTTCTCGGACGACGTCGCCGGCGTCCCCATGGCGCTGCACGCCCTCGACGGCACCGTCGTCGACCGGACGTTCTCCGCCGCCGACGGCTCGTACCGGCTGCACGCCCCGCTGCCCGGGAACTACGTCGTGGTCGCGAACCCGAGCACGTTCAAGCCGCACGCGGAGCTGGTCTCGCTCGACGGCGTCCCGGTGCACCGGCCGCTGGCACTGCGCCGGGCGACGCCGGTGGGCGGCTCCGTCCGGGACACGGTGGACATCCCGGTGGTCGGCGCGACCGTGACGGTGACCGACGCGAGCGGGGGCGTCCGCGCCGTCCGCCGCACCGGCGCCGACGGCTCGTGGGAGTGCCCGGAGCTCGAACCCGGCACCTACACCGTCGCCGTCCTCGCGCCCGGGCGTGAGCCGGTCGCCGAGCGGCTCGTCGTCGCCGAGGCCACCCCGGCCGGGCGGCGCAGCACGCGCCACGACGTCCGCGTACCGGTCGCCCGGCACGCCGTGCGCGGCTGCGTGCGCTCGTCCTCGGGCGCGGCGGTCCCGGAGTCGCTCGTGGTGCTGATGGGCGCCGACGGACGGGTCGTCGCCTCGACGGTGACCGACGGGTCCGGACGCTTCGCGGTGGAGGACCTCGCCGAGGGTCGCTACCTGCTCACCGCGAGCGGGTTCGCGCCGGTGTCCGAGCAGGTCACCGTCGGCGCCGGCCACCCGACCACGGTCGAGCTCGCCGTCGAGCCACCGCGGCCGGCGAGCACGGAGCCCGTCGACGACGCGACCGCCCCGCTGCCCGTGGTGCGCTGACCCCGTCGAGCCGGACGGCCCTCCCGCCATGCGGGAGGGCCGTTCGTCATGTCAGGGGGATCGGAAGACGTCGTGGCCGCCGACGCGTCGCCAACGACACCGGAGCTCACCGTCCACCGTCACGAGTTCGAAGGTGGCCCGGCCGTCCGGGCTGGCGAACGACCACGTCATCTCGAGGACGCCCGGGGCTCCCCGCACGGGCTTGATCCGGAGCGACGCCGGCCAGGGCCGCGACGGGTCCTCGAGATACGCGTCGCACGCGCGGGCGAACTTCTCCTCGACGATCTGGCGGAAGACGGCGAGGTGCACCGGCTTCAACCGACGGACGTCGGCGTCGAAGGCCGGGGTGGTCTCGAACGTCACCCGGTGCCGTCGGCGACCGCGTCGACGTGCGCGAGGAAGTCATCGGTCGACGCGTGCACGGTGACGCGACCGGAGGTCACGTGCTCGTCGACCTCGCGCTCCCGGTTCTGCCAGTGTTCGGTCCAGAACCAGGCCTGGTCGGCGGGGACCGGCAGCGCCGGCCGGAGTTCGAGGACCCCGTCCCCGCGCTCGGTGATCTCCACCTGGGCGCCGGGCTCGTCGAGGTGCAGTCGCTGCCGCAGCTCGGCCGGCAGCGCGATCACGCCGCGGCGCTGCACGCCGACATAGCCGTGCCAGGTCTCCTCCATGGGGTCATGGTACGGCGCAGAGCCGCAGAGCCGCAGAGCCGCAGAGCCGCACAACGGCTCTGCAGCTCACGGATCCGCACGACTGTCGGATCCTCCAGAACGACGGCCGCCGTCGGCACGCGGTTCGTCGCTCCCGCGCCTTACCGGTCCACACCGGCCGGGGCGATCGTGGCCTGGTTCACAGCTGCGCCACGAAGAGGTGACCCGGTGCCCGGTCCAGTCAGACGACGTCCCCACCCCGTCGACGAGGTGCTCCCCGTCCCGAAGCTCGCCGTGTACGGGTTCCAGCACGTGCTCGCGTTCTACGCCGGCGCGGTGATCGTGCCGATCCTGCTGGCCGGGGCCATCGGGCTGTCCGAGCGCGACCTCATCCACCTCATCAACGCCGACCTGTTCACGTGCGGTATCGCGTCGATCATCCAGTCCGTCGGGTTCTGGAAGGTCGGGGTGCGGCTGCCGCTGCTGCAGGGCGTCACCTTCACGGCGGTGTCGCCGATGATCGCGATCGGGCTCGCCGCGGGCGGCGGGACCCAGGGCCTGCTCGTGATCTACGGGGCGGTGATCGTCGCCGGGCTGGCCACGTTCTTCATCGCGCCGTTCTTCGGCCGGCTCCTGCGCTTCTTCCCGCCGGTCGTCACGGGCTCGGTCATCACGATCATCGGGATCGCCCTGCTGCCGGTGGCCGCGGCGGACGCCGTCGGGGGCGCGGACAACCCGCAGCCGGGCGACCCGCGCAACCTCGCCTACGCGCTGGGCACGCTCGCCGTCATCGTGCTCATGCAGCGGCTGTTCCGCGGCTTCATGGCGACCGTCGCGGTGCTCGTCGGGCTGGTGCTCGGCACGCTCGTCGCGTGGTTCCTCGGCGACGCGACCTTCTCCGCCGTCGGGGACTCGGCCTGGTTCGGCGTCACGACGCCGTTCTGGTTCGGCTGGCCGCAGTTCAGCGCGGCCGCGATCGTGTCCATGATCGTCGTCATGCTGATCACGGCCGTGGAGACGACCGGCGACGTGGTCGCGACCGGGGAGATCGTGGACAAGCGGGTGGGCCGCGAGGACATCTCCCGGGCCCTGCGCGCGGACGGCCTGGCGACGACGATCGGCGGCGTCCTGAACTCGTTCCCGTACACCTGCTTCGCCGAGAACGTCGGGCTCGTGCGGCTCACCCGGGTCAAGAGCCGCTACGTCGTCGCGACCGCCGGCCTCATCATGATCGTGATCGGGCTGCTCCCGAAGGCCGGCGCGATCGTCGCGGGGATCCCGCACCCGGTGCTCGGCGGCGCCGCCCTGGCGATGTTCGCGACGGTGGCCGTGGTCGGCATCCAGACGCTGTCCCGCGTCGACTTCCACGACCACCGCAACGTCGTCATCGTCGCCTCCAGCCTCGGCCTGGCGGTCTTCGTCACGGTCGAGCCCGACGTGGCCCAGGCCGTGCCGCAGTGGGCGCAGATCGTCCTGGGCTCCGGGATCACGATCGGCAGTCTCACCGCGATCGTGCTGAACCTCGTGTTCCACCACCTCGGGCGGCCCCGCGGCCCGGCGGTCGCCGGCGCGCCCGGGGCGGGCACCGTCCGGCTCGAGGAGGTCAACGCCATGGGCCGCGCCGAGTTCGTCGCGACCTTCGGGCCGCTCTTCCAGGGCGCCGACGACGTCGTCGGACGTGCGCACGACCGCCGCCCGTTCGCGGACACCGCGAACCTGCGGGCGGCGTTCCAGGAGGCGCTGTTCGCGGCGCCGCCGGACGAGCAGCGGGCGGTGATGGCCGCCTACCCCGACCTCGGCGGTGCCGCGGTGCTCGACGGCGAGGCCGGCGGGGCGTCCGAGGAGGACCAGGCCGCGGCCGGGCTGACCCGGCTCGACGAGGACGGCCGCGCCGAGCTCGACGAGCTGGTCACCGCGTACCGCGAACGCTTCGGCATCCCGCTGATCGTCTGCGTCCGCGACGCGGCCGGGCGCGAGGGCGTGCTCCGCGACGGGCACCGCCGGTTGGAGAACTCCGCCACCCAGGAGCACGCGGCGGCGCTGATCGAGATCGCGAAGATCGCCAACCACCGGTTCGGACGGCTGGTCGCCGAGGCCAACCCCATCCACCCCGCGCGGGTCCGCTCCTCCGGGCGCGGCTGAGATCACCCCAGCGAGCGCAGCGCGAGGAACACGTCGACCCGGTCGGCGAAGCGGCCCAGGTCCCGGCCGGTCAGTTCCTCGACCCGGCCGATGCGGTAGCGCACGGTGTTGACGTGCAGGTGGAGCCGGGTGGCGACCCGGCTCCACGACCCGGAGCACTCCAGGAACGCCTCCAGGGTCTCGCGCAGGCTCGCGCCGGTCCGCTCGTCGTGCTCGAGCACCGGCGCGAGCGTGCGTGCGGCGAAGGCGCGGCGCATGTCGTCGGGGACGGCCGCGAGCAGCGCCACGTGCGAGGTCAGCTCCGCCCCGGTGACGACCGGCAGCGTCCCCTCCCGGGTCCGCGCCAGGTCGCGGGCGTGCCGCGCCTCCTGCATCGCCCCGGACAGCGCGGCGGCGCCGTAGGGCACGCTCACCCCGACGGTCAGGCGCAGGGTCCCCAGCGCCGGGGCCAGCCGCCGCAGCGCGGGGACGACCGACGCCGTGTCCCCGGGCAGCACGGCCACCGCCACGCCGTCGCGCACCCCGACCACCGGCGGGTCGCCGTCCCGGCTCGCGTGCGAGGCCGCGTCCACGAGCACGGCCCGGGCCGCCTCCCGCAGGTCCGGGCGGTCCCGGTCGGCCTCCACGAAGCCCGCGACCGCGACGACCAGCGGCTCGTCCGGGTCCAGCCCGGCCTGGCGCAGCCGCACGGCGGTCTCCGGCCTGTCCGCGGCCCCGTCGGCGATGAGCCCGATCGCCTCGTCCGCGATCTCCCGCGCCACCCGGAGGCCCTCGCCGCGGCGCGCCCGGTCGAGCGCCGCGATCGCGACCAGCCCGCCCACCCCGTCCGCGGTCTCGGTGTCCCACTCCGCGTGCGTACCCCCGGCCGCGACGAACCACGACGTCATCCGCTGCTCCGAGGCCGGCCCGACGGAGAACACGGAGTACGCCCCCGGCCCGCGGCCGCTGACCGCGGGCAGGCGCGCCGCCGTCAGGAAGGTCGTGACGACGCCGTCGAGCACCTCGGGCGGCAGCGGCCCGCCGGCCACGACCCGCCCGGTCGCGCTGAGGACGTGGCACGCGCGGCCCGTGCTCGCCGTGATGCGCCCGGCGACCTCGTCCAGCCCGAGCCCGCCCGCCACGGCCGTGAGCAGCTCGCGCTGCCGGCTCAGCGACAGCGCGAGCCGGTCCCCCCGCGCCGCGGCCAGCGCCCCCACGACCAGCTCGGTGACGTCGGAGAACGACGTGGGCTCCGGCACCGACAGCAACGGCAGGTCGTGCCGGCGGCAGGCCTCGACGACGTCGGCGGGCACCTCCCCGAACACGGCGGCGCCCGCCGCGAGAGCCGCGGCGCCGGCCCCGGCGACGGCCGCGACGAAGCGCTCGCTGTCCTCCGGGGCGTTCCGCCAGACCAGGCCGCTGATCACCAGCTCGCCGCCGGAGAGGTAGCGGGACGGGTCGATGAGGTCGGTGGTGTAGACCCAGCGCACCGACCGCTCCAGCGCCGCGTCGTCGCCGTGCAGCACCGTGAGCCCCAGGCGGGGGTGCGCGACGAGCTCGGCCAGGAGCATTGGAGGAACGTACAAGCCCGCGGGCGGCCCCGGGGTCGCGATTCGGCAGCGACGTGGCTACCTGGGCGGACGCGGCGTCGGTGTACTCCTCGGCATGGACTTCCTGACGCCGACGACCTGGGCCGACGCCCTCGCGGCGAAGGCCGAGCAGCCCGACGCCGTGCCGGTGTCCGGCGGGACCGACGTCATGGTCGAGATCAACTTCGACCGCCGCCGTCCGCCCGCCCTGCTCGACCTGACCCGCGTCCCCGACCTGCGCGAGTGGACCCACGACGACGGCCGCGTCCGGCTCGGTGCCGGCGTGACCTACGCGCGCATCATCACCGAGCTCGGCCGCACGCTGCCCGGGCTCGCGATGGCGGCCCGCACCGTCGGGTCGCCGCAGATCCGCCACCGCGGCACGGTCGGGGGCAACCTCGGGGCGGCGTCGCCGGCGGGCGACAGCCACCCCGCGCTGCTCGCGGCGGACGCGGTCGTCGAGGTCGCCTCCGTGCGCGGCCCCCGTCACGTGCCCATCGCCGAGTTCTACACCGGCGTCAAGCGCAACACCCTGGCCCCCGACGAGCTGATCGCCGCCGTGCTCATCGCCCCGGCGACCGGGCCGCAACAGTTCTGCAAGATCGGCACGCGCAACGCCATGGTGATCTCGGTGTCCGCGTTCGGTCTGGCGCTGCACCCCGAGCGGCGCTCGGTGGGCACCGGCATCGGGTCCGCCGCCCCCACCCCGCGCCGGGCCGACGACGCCGCGGGATTCCTCGCGGGTGAGCTGGACGCGGCCGGGCTGTGGGAGTCGCGCGGGCCGCTGCCCGAGGGACTGGCCACCGAGTTCGGCCACCGGGTGCGCGCCGCCGCCGCGCCGATCGACGACGTCCGCGGCACCGCCGCGTATCGCCTGCACACGCTCTCGGTCATGGCCCGCCGGGCCGCGACCTGGGCGTGGGACGACCACCGCGGAGCCGACGCCCGGAGGGCTGCCTGATGAGGATCGCACTGACCGTGAACGGCACGCGCCGCGAGGTCGACGACGTCTGGGAGGGCGAGAGCCTGCTCTACGCGCTGCGCGAGCGGCTCGGCCTGGCCGGCGCCAAGAACGCCTGCGAGCAGGGCGAGTGCGGCTCGTGCACCGTCTACCTCGACGGGCTGCCGGTGTGCTCCTGCCTGGTCGCCGCCGGGCAGGCGCGGGACCGGGAGGTCACCACCGTGGAGGGGCTGTCGTCCGGCGACGACGAGGCGGAGCTGGACCCGGTCCAGCAGGCCTTCGTGCGCTGTGGGGCCGTGCAGTGCGGGTTCTGCACGCCGGGCCTCGTCGTCAGCACCCACGACCTGATCCGGCGCAACCCCGACCCGTCCGACCCGGAGATCCGGGAGGCCCTGGCCGGCAACCTCTGCCGCTGCACCGGCTACGAGAAGATCCTCGACGCCGTCCGCTGCGCCGCGACGGAGGCCCGGTCGTGATCGTCGAGGGCGCCCACGTCGTCACCGTGACCGGCGAGGAGCACCCGGACGGCCACGTCGTCGTCGAGGGGGACCGGATCGTCGCGGTCGGGTCCGGGCCGGCGCCGGATCGCGTCGGGCACGACGTCGTCGACGGCCGCGGCTGCCTGCTCACGCCCGGTTTCGTCAACACCCACCAGCACCTCTACCAGTGGGTCACGCGCGGGCTGGCGGTCGACGCGACGCTGTTCGAGTGGCTCACCGCGCTCTACCCGGTGTGGGCCGGCATCGACGAGGACGCGGTCCGCACCGGCGCGACCGGTGCCCTCGCCCAGCTCGCGCTCACCGGCTGCACGACGGCCGCCGACCACCACTACGTCTTCCCGCGCGACGGCGGCGACGTGCTCGCCGCCGAGATCCACGCGGCCGCGGACGTCGGGCTGCGCTTCCACGCCACGCGGGGGTCGATGGACCTCGGACGGCGCGACGGCGGCCTGCCGCCCGACCACGTCGTCGAGGACCGCGAGGACATCCTCGTCGCCTCCGAGGCGGCGATCGACCGCTGGCACGACCCGGCGCCGGACGCGATGCTGCGGATCGCCCTCGCCCCGTGCTCGCCGTTCTCGGTGACCGGCGACCTCATGCGGGAGTCCGCGGAGCTCGCGCGGCGCCGCGGGGTGCTGCTGCACACCCACCTCGCCGAGACCCTCGACGAGGAGGACTTCTGCCGCGAGCGCTTCGGCTGCTCGCCGCTGGAGTACGTCGAGTCGCTCGGGTGGACCGGCGAGGACGTCTGGTTCGCCCACGGCATCCACTTCGACGACGGCGAGGTGAAGCGGATCGGGGCCACCGGCACCGGGGTCGCGCACTGCCCGTCGTCCAATGCGCGGCTCGGCGCGGGCATCGCCCGCACCCGCGTCCTGCGCGACGCCGGCGCCCGCGTCGGCCTCGGCGTCGACGGCGCCGCCAGCAACGAGGCGGGCAGCCTGCTCGAGGAGGCACGCCACGCGGTGCTGTTCGCCCGGGCCGTCGGCGGCCCGACCGCGCTGACCGTCCGCGACGGCCTCGCGCTCGCCACCCTCGGCGGCGCCGCCGTCCTCGGGCGCGCGGCCGAGATCGGCTCGATCGAGCCGGGCAAGCTCGCCGACCTCGCCCTCTGGCGCCTCGACGGCCTCGGCCACGCCGACGTCGCCGACCCGGTCGCCGCGCTCGTGCTGGGCGCCCCGCCGCCCCTGGACCTGCTGCTGGTCGGCGGCCGACCCGTCGTCGAGCGGGGCCGGGTGGTCACCGTCGACACCGACACCGTCGCCCGCGCCTGCCGCACCGTGCACCGCACCCTCCTGGAGAAGGCCCAGTGACCACCACCGAGACCACCACCGAGACCAGCACCCGCACCTCCGGCCGCATCGGCGAGAGCCCGCTGCGCCCCGACGGCCGCCTCAAGGTCACCGGCCGGTTCGCGTACTCCAGCGACCTCTGGCACGAGGACATGGTCTGGGGCGTGACGCTGCGCAGCCCGCACCCGCACGCCCGCATCGTCGCGATCGACACCACCGCGGCGCTGGCCGTCCCCGGGGTGGACGCGGTGCTCACGGCCGCGGACGTCCCCGGCCGCAACGCCACCGGCCTGGAGCACCTGGACACGCCGGCGCTGGCACAGGACGTGGTGCGCTACGAGGGCGAACCGGTCGCCCTCGTCGCGGCGGACCACCCGGAGACCGCGCGCCGTGCCGCCGCGCGCATCGTCGTGACCTACGAGCAGCTCCCGGCGCTGACCGACCCGCGGCGCGCGCTCGACCACGACGCCCCGCAGGTGCACGAGCAGGGGAACCTGGTGCGCGAGATGCACATCCGGCGCGGGGATCCCGAGCCGACCGCGCCCGTCGTCGTGAGCCTGGAGTTCGAGGTCGGCATGCAGGACCAGGCGTTCCTCGGCCCGGAGTCCGGGCTCTCGGTCCCCGACGGCGAGGGCGGGCTCGACCTGCACGTCGCCACCCAGTGGCTGCACGTCGACCAGCAGCAGGTCCAGCGCGTCCTGGGGCTCGGGCCCGAGCAGGTGCGACTGCACCTCGCCGGGGTCGGCGGGGCCTTCGGCGGTCGCGAGGACCTGTCCATGCACGTCCACGCCAGCCTGCTCGCCCTGCACACCGGGCGGCCGGTGAAGATGAGCTACTCCCGCGAGGAGTCGTTCTTCGGCCACGTGCACCGCCACCCCGCCTGGCTGCGCTACGAGTTCGGCGCCGAGCACGACGGCCGGCTGGTCTACGCGAGCGCGGACATCCTGTTCGACGGCGGGGCGTACGCCTCGTCGACCGGGGCCGTCGTCGGGAACGGCGGGACGCTCGGCCTCGGGCCGTACGCCATCCCGAACGTGCGGGTGGACGCCCGCGGCGTCTACACGAACAACCCGCCGTGCGGGGCCATGCGCGGGTTCGGCTGCGTGCAGGCGGCGTTCGCGCACGAGGCGCTCATGGACGAGCTCGCGGACACCCTCGGCATGGACCGGGTGGCGATCCGGGCCCTGAACGGGATGCGCGAGGGCGACCGGAACATCACCGGCCAGCTCATCGATTCCGCCGCGCCGGTCGCCGAGCTGATCGGCATCGTCCGGGACCTGCCGATGCCCGCCGACCGGACGGGGACGGACCTCCGCGAGCTGCCCGGCGGCGTCGCCAACTCGACCCACGGGGAGGGCGTGGTGCGTGGCGTGGGCTACGCCGTGACCTACAAGAACGTCGGGTTCTCGGAGGGCTTCGACGACTACTCGACCGCCCGCGTGCGTCTCGAGCTGACCGGCGGAGAACCGGTGGCGACGGTGCACACCGCGGCCGCGGAGGTCGGGCAGGGGCTGATCACCGTGGAGCAGCAGATCTGTCGGACCGAGCTCGGCGTCGAGCGCGTCGTGGTGCACCCGAAGGACACGACCGTCGGCTCCGGCGGGTCCACCTCGGCCTCCCGGCAGACCTACGTCACCGGCGGCGCGGTGAAGGCGGCCTGCGAGGCGGTCCGCGCGACGGTGCTCACACGCGCGACCGAGCTCCTCGGCCGGACCGGGCTGCACCTGGACGGGGACAAGATCGTCTCCGCGACCGGCGAGGTCGTCGCGGGCCTGGCCGAGGTGCTCGCCGACGGCGGCGTCGAGGAGACCGTCGAGTGGCGGCACCGCCCGACCCACCCGATCGACCCGGAGACCGGCCAGGGCGACGCCCACGTGCAGTACGCGTTCTCGGCGCACCGGGCGGTCGTGGACGTCGACGTCGAGCTGGGCCTGGTCAAGGTGGTGGCCCTGGACACCGCGCAGGACGTCGGGAAGGCGATCAACCCCGACGCCGTCGTCGGGCAGATCCACGGCGGCAGCGCCCAGGGCATGGGGCTAGCGCTGATGGAGGAGATCGTCGTGACCGACGGGCACGTGCGGAACCCGTCCTTCACCGACTACCTCATCCCGACGATCCTCGACATGCCGCCGATGCAGGTCGAGGTCCTCGAGTACGCCGACCCGCACGCCCCGTACGGCGTCCGTGGTGTGGGGGAGCCGCCGACGATCTCGTCGGGTCCGGCCGTCGCCGCGGCCGTCCGCGCGGCCACAGGGAAGGCGCTGCGGCGGGTGCCGCTGCGCCCGGAGGCCATCACCGGGGTGTGAGGGGCCTCAGTGAGTCTCAGTGCGCGCCGTGCTCCTCGGCGCGCTTGTAGGACTCGCGGATCTCCTGCTCGGCGTCCGCGCGGCCGACCCAGGAGGCGCCCTCGACGCTCTTGCCGGGCTCGAGGTCCTTGTAGACCTCGAAGAAGTGCTGGATCTCGAGCCGGTCGTACTCGGAGAGGTGGTGGATGTCGCGCAGGTGCTCCTGGCGGGGGTCGCCCGCGGGCACGCAGAGCAGCTTGTCGTCGCCGCCCTTCTCGTCGGTCATGCGGAACATGCCGATGGTGCGCGCGAGGATCAGGCAGCCGGGGAAGGTCGGCTCCTGGACGAGGACGAGCGCGTCGAGCGGGTCGCCGTCGAGCCCGAGGGTGTTCTCCACGTAGCCGTAGTCCGCCGGGTACTGGGTGGCGGTGAAGAGCGTGCGGTCCAGGCGCATGCGGCCGGACTCGTGGTCCATCTCGTACTTGTTCCGGTTCCCCTTGGGGATCTCGATCAGAACGTCGAACTCCACGGCGCGTCCTCACTGCTGCTCGGGGGGCGGGCCGGACGACTCGACCGGACCTTCGAACCCGTCGTCGGGCACATCTAGTGTGTCTCATCGCGACGGCGCGGCCACCAGGACGGGGCGTGGGGCTGGTCGCACGGAGGGGGTGGCGTGACCGCGAGCGAGGTCGACCACCGCCCGGCGGGCCACCGCGCCGAGGTGCCGCGGTCGCGCCGCGTCGTCACCCGTCTGCTCGTCGTCGCGGTGGTCCTGGCGCTGCTCGGCGGCCTCGGCGCCGCGGCGGTCCTGACGGCCCCCGGGCTGGCCCGGGCGATCGGCCTGCCGGTGAGCGCGGCGGTCGACCCGCCCGAGCCGGTGGCGTTCACCCCGCAGCTCGCCGGGTTGCCCGCGTCGGCCCCGGCGCCCACGCCCGCCGGTGTCGCCGCCGCCCTCGAGGGCCGTACGGCGGGCCTGGGCGATCTCACCGGCGTCGTCCTCGACCCCGCGTCGCCGCAGACGCCGCTCTGGTCGCGCAACCCCGGCGAGGCCCAGGTCCCGGCCTCGTCGACGAAGCTCCTGACGGCGGCCGCGGCCCTGCTGGTGCTCGACCCCGCGACCCGCCTGACCACCACGGTGACGGCGGGTCCGACGCCCGACTCGGTCGTGCTCGTCGGGGGCGGCGACGTGACGCTGTCGTCGCTGCCCGAGGGCCGGGAGTCGGTCTACCCCGGCGCCGCGCACCTCGACGACCTCGTCGCGCAGGTGCGGGCCGCCCGCGGCGACGCGCCGCTGCGCACCGTCTACCTCGACACCACGCGCTACACCGGTCCCGCGCTGGCGCCGGGCTGGGACCCGGTGGACATCGAGGGCGGCAACCTCGCCCCGATGGTCCCGACGATGCTCGACGGCGCGCGGAAGGACCCGACGGCGCTGGACGGCGCCCGGACGGCCACGCCCGGCCAGGACGTCGCGACGGAGCTCGGCCGGCGGCTCGGGGGCACCGTGACCGTGCAGGACGGGACCCCCGCGCCGGGAGCGGCCACGCTCGGCCGGGTGGACTCCCCGCCCCTGCCCGAGCTGGTCCACACGGCGATGACCAACTCCGACAACCTGCTCGCCGAGGCCCTCGGCCGGGAGGTCGCCCGGCACGAGAACGCCCCGGCGTCGTTCGAGGGCGCAGCGTCGTCGGTGCGGTCGGTGCTGGCCGGGCGCGGGATCGACACCGCGGCCGTCCGGACCTCCGACACCTCCGGGCTCTCCACCGAGAACCGCATCCCCGCCTCGGTGCTGGCCGCCGTGCTCACCCCGGCGGCCGCCCCGGGCACCGAGGACCCGCGCACCGCGGCGCTGCGGCCGCTGCTGGACGGGCTGCCGATCGCGGCGGGCACCGGGACCCTCGTCGACCGCTACACGGTCGGCTCGCCCAACGCCGCCGGCCGCGGCTGGGTGCGCGCCAAGACCGGCACGCTCACCGGCACGAACGCCCTCGCCGGGGTGGTCTCCGACACCGACGGCCGGCTGCTGGTGTTCGCCTTCATGTCCAACGGCCCCGACCCGGTGGGCGCCCGGCCCCGCCTGGACGCGCTCGCGACGACGCTGCGGGGCTGCGGCTGCCGGTGACGTGCGGGGACGTCAGCCGTGGCCCACGCCTGACGTCCGGTGTGCACCGTGTGCCACGGCTGACGTCGTGGCGCCGGCCGTACGGTGGGGGAGTGACCGCCACCGACGAGCGCCCCGCGACCGGACTGCCCGTGCGCTGGGACCTCGCCGTCGCCACCGGGTCCCGCCTCGTGCCGCCCGGCCCGGCGGTGGGTCCCGAGGAGGCCGCGGCCGAGGTCGCCCGGCTCGCCGAGGGCGCCCGCGTCGGCGAGGGGCACGTGCGCGAGCTGACCGGGCTCGGCGCCGGCCACGACATCCCCGCCGCGGCGGTGGTCGACCGGCCCGGCTGGATCGCCTCCGGCGTCGACGGCATCCGCACCCTCACGTCCGGGGTCGCGCTGCCCGCCGCCGCGCGCACCCCGTCGCCGGGTCTGCTCGCCCGTGTCGCCGGCGGGGTGACCGCGACCGTCGCCGGCGCGCAGATGGGCGGGCTGCTGGCGTTCCTGTCGACGAAGGTCCTGGGCCAGTACGACCCGTTCGCCGGCCCCGACCACGCCGGCCGTCTGCTGCTGGTCGCGCCGAACGTCACCGCCGCGCGCCAGGCCCTCGACGTCGACGCCGAGGACTTCGCGTTGTGGGTCTGCGTCCACGAGGCCACCCACCGGCTGCAGTTCACCGCCGTCCCGTGGCTGCGCGAGCACTTCCGTGACGAGGTCACCGCCTTCGCGTCCGGGATGGAGAGCGGGGTGTCCGCCGCGCTCGAGCGGCTGCCGGAGATCACGCGGGCGCTGCGCTCCCGGTCCGGCGACGTCTCGATGCTCGAGCTGCTCCAGGGTCCCGAACAGGGCGCGATCCTCGACCGGCTGCTCGCGCTGACCACGTTGCTCGAGGGGCACGCCGAGCACGTCATGGACGAGGTCGGGCCCGCCGTCATCCCGTCCGTGTCCACCATCCGCGGCCGCTTCACCGCCCGCCGCCGCGGCGGGGGACCGGTCGACCGGCTGCTGCGCGTGCTGCTCGGCGTGCAGGCCAAGGTCAAGCAGTACGAGCAGGGCCGCGTGTTCGTCGACGAGGTCGTCGGCACGATCGGCATGGAGGGGTTCAACGCGGTCTGGACCTCCCCCGACACCCTGCCCCGCCGCTCGGAGATCACCGATCCGTCGGCGTGGATGGACCGCGTCCACGGATGACCCGGGTACCGCCGGCGACCGCCGAGGTGCGCCGTGCGGTCCGCCGGATCCTTCCTGACGTCGGGTCGGGTCCGGTCCTCGTCGCGTGCTCCGGGGGCGCGGACTCGCTCGCGCTCGCCGCCGCCGCGGCGTTCCTGGTCGACGAGGTGCACGCCGTCGTCGTGGACCACGGCCTGCAGGCGGGGTCGGACGTCGTCGCCGCCGGGGTCCGTGACCGCCTCGGCACGCTGGGGATCGTGGCGGTGGTCGCGCCGGTCGCGGTGGAGCGGCGGTCGGGGCCCGAGGCGGACGCCCGGTCGGCCCGGTACGCCGCGCTGCGGGTCACGTCCGACGGGCTCGGCGGGGCACCGGTCCTGCTCGGCCACACCCTCGACGACCAGGCCGAGACGGTGCTGCTCGGTCTCGGCCGCGGGTCGGGGGCGCGGTCGCTGAGCGGGATGCGGACCTGGGACCCGCCGTGGTGCCGTCCCCTGCTCGGGGTGCGCCGCGCGACGACCCGGGCGGCGTGCGTCGAGGCGGGGCTCGAGCCGTGGGACGACCCCCACAACGCCGACCCCCGCTACACCCGCGTCCGGCTGCGCCACGAGGTGCTGCCGCTGCTCGAGGACGTGCTCGCGGGCGGCGTGGCGCCCGCGCTGGTCCGGACCGCCGCCCAGCTGGCCGACGACGACGCCGCCCTCACCGACCTCGCCGAGGACCTGCGACGCGAGGCCTCCGACGACGACGGCGGCCTCGCCGCACCCGTCGTCGGGAAGGCCCCGGCGGCCGTGCGACGGCGGGTGCTGCGGGCGTGGCTGGTCGCCCGCGGGGTGCGGGGCGCGGACGACGCGCAGCTCCGGGCGGTCGACGACCTCGTCGCCCGGTGGCACGGGCAGGGGCCGTCGTCACTCCCCGGCGGCTTGGAGGTGATCCGCACGCGTGGCAGGCTGAGCGTGCGTTCAGCCCCTACCGCGACGTAGCGACGAAGGAGTCCGCCCGAGGTGTACGACGGCGACATCGCGTCCGTGCTCATCGACTCCGAGGAGATCCAGGCCAAGATCGGGGAACTCGCGGACCGGATCGCCGCCGACTACGGGACGCCCGGACCCGGCGAGCCGGACCTGCTCCTGGTCGGGGTCCTCAAGGGCGCGGTCATGTTCATGACCGACCTCGCGCGGCGCCTGCCGGTGCCCACCCAGCTCGAGTTCATGGCGATCAGCTCGTACGGGTCGGCGACCTCGTCGTCGGGCGTGGTGCGCATCCTCAAGGACCTCGACCGGGACATCTCCGGGCGCCACGTCCTGATCGTCGAGGACATCATCGACTCCGGGCTGACCCTGTCGTGGCTGCGCAAGAACCTCGAGTCGCGCGGCCCGGCCTCGCTGCATGTCGTCACGCTGCTGCGCAAGCCCGAGGCCGCGAAGCTGGACGTGGACGTCAGCTACATCGGCTTCGACATCCCGAACGAGTTCGTGGTCGGTTTCGGGCTGGACTACGCCGAGCGGTACCGCGACCTCCCCTACATCGGGACCCTCGATCCCTCGGTGTACGCCTGAGCGTCACCCCGCCGTCACACAGGCGGGAGTGCCCTGCCGGATCGTCACCCCCCGGGCGCAATCCGAGTGGTGCATACCCCTAGTCTGCGCCGCATGGCGGCGGGTGGATCACGGCGACTCTGGATCGTGAACGGGCTCGTCGTGCTGCTCGTGCTGCTGGCGGTCGGGGGGACGGTCTACGGGCTCACCCGGACCTCGTCCGACGCCGACCCGGGCCTGCGGACGACCCCGCTCGGCCGCGGGACGGTCGCCGAGACCGTCACCGCGTCCGGGACCGTCACGAGCGCGACCAGCGCCACGCTGAACTTCTCCTCCAGCGGACGGATCGCCGACGTCCGCGTCCGGCTCGGCGACCGCGTCACCAAGGGCCAGGTCGTGGCCGTCCTCGACGGCGAGTACGCGCGGGCCAACCTCGACGCCGCCGACGCCCAGGTCGCCACCGCGGAGCAGCAGCTCGACGACGCGCGCTACGCGAAGGACAACCCGCAGACGCAGCAGCCGCAGGCCCAGCAGCAGGCGGCGCCGGCAGCCCCCGCGCCGGCTGCCCAGCAGCCGGCGGCAGTGCCGGCTGCGCCTGCTGCTCCCGCCATGTCCGCGCCTGTCATGCCCAATCCGGTGCCCGGCGGCTCGGGGTCGTCCGGCGGCTCCGAGCACCCGAGGAGCCAGCCGCGACAGCAGCAGCGCTCGGGCGAGTCAGTGAACAACTGGTCCGGCTCGTCGCAGGGCGTCGAGGCGGTCGGTCCCGTCGCCGCGCAGCAGACGCCATCGCCGAGTCCTGGCGGCGGCACCGGATCCACGGCGTCGACGTCGGGCACGTGCCAGAGCGGCGCGACCCAGCAGACCTCCGAGGACCCCGGCGAGCTCGGGGTCCGGCAGGCCGAGCAGGCCCTGGCGACGGCCCGGGCAAACCGGATCTCGGCGTTCGAGTCCACCGAGAACCTCGACCTGGTCGCGCCGCAGGCGGGCACCGTCGTGAGCCTGGACGGTGTCGAGGGGCAGCTCGCCGGCCCGCAGGGCATCGTCGTGAGCTCCACGGGCACCGGGAACCCCGCCGGCGGTCGCCTGCCGGACGGGTCGGCGATCTCCAGCGGCGCCGGGTCGGGCCAGTCGGCGTCCTCGGGCGCGGCGTCCGGGGCAGCCGCCGGCGGTGCGGCCGCCGCCGGGGGTGCCACCGGCGGAGGTGGTGGGACGGGCGTGACCGCGGCCCCGACCGCACCCGCCGTCATGACCATCGCGGACCTGGCCTCCATGCAGGTCCTGGCGCAGATTCCCGAGCTGGACGTCGGCCGCGTGACCGGCGGGCAGGCCGTGGACGTGTCGGTCAACGCGCTGCCGGGCGATCGCATCCCGGGCGCGGTCTCGACGGTCAACGTCCTGCCCGGCTCGGGTGCGACCGTGCAGTACGGGACGGCGGTCGCACTCGGCAACCCGACCGCGCCGCCCCCGCTGGGGCTGCGCCCCGGGATGTCGGCCAGCGTCGCGATCACGGTGCGCCAGGCGAACAACGTGACGTTCCTGCCGTCGGTGGCGGTCACGCCGGTGGGCGGCCCGAACTCCGGGGCCGCGACGGTGAACGTGCTGGCGGCGGACGGCACCGTCCAGCCTCGCCAGATCGGCACCGGGCTCTCCTCGGACACGGTGACCCAGGTGACGTCGGGGCTGTCCATGGGCGAGCTCGTGGTGCTGCCCGACCCGAACACGCCGAACGTCTTCGGGCAGGGCGGTCCGCCGCCCGAGACGGGCGGCGGCAACGGTGGCGGCGGCCAGGGCGGCGGCGGGTGACCGAGGCCGACGTCCCGGTCCTCGACGTGCGGGCCATGTCCAAGGTCTACGGCGAGGGCGAGACCGCGGTCCACGCGCTGCGCGAGGTCGACCTGCTCGTGCGGCGCGGCGAGTACGTCGCCGTGATCGGGCAGTCCGGGTCGGGCAAGTCGACCCTGCTGAACATCCTGGGGTGCCTGGACGCGCCGTCGTCGGGGCGCTATCTGCTCGAGGGGCTCGACGTCGCCGACCTCGACGAGCGCCAGCAGTCGATCCTGCGCAACCGGCAGATCGGCTTCATCTTCCAGTCGTTCAACCTCATCCCCCGCACGACGGCGCTCGCGAACGTCGAGCTGCCGCTGGTGTACGCGGGGGTGTCGCGGCGGCGGCGCCACGAGCGGGCCCGTGCCGCGCTCGAGCTGGTCGGGCTCGGGCAGCGGGAGGACCACCGCCCCAACGAGCTCTCGGGCGGCCAGCAGCAGCGCGTGGCGGTGGCCCGCGCCCTGGTGACGACCCCGGCCCTGCTGCTCGCCGACGAACCGACCGGCAACCTGGACTCCGCGAGCACCGCCGACGTCCTGGAGCTCTTCGACGGGCTCCACCGCGCGGGGCGCACGATCGTGCTGATCACCCACGACGACGAGGTGGCGGAGCGGGCCGACCGGGTCGTCGTGGTCACGGACGGGGTGCTCACCGAGCGGGTGGGAGACGGAGCGCAGCGGAGTTCGACCCGGAGCGGGGTGGCGACGTGAACGTCGTCGAGGTCGTCCGCTTCGCGGTCGCGGGCCTCGTCGCGAATCGGCTGCGCTCGTTGCTGACGATGCTCGGGATCATCATCGGCATCGCGGCGGTGATCCTGCTGACCGCGCTCGGCAACGGGGCCGCGCAGTACATCCAGGGCCAGATCACCGGTCTGGGCGCCAACAGCATCACGATCATCCCACGGACCGCGGGCGGCGCCGCCGGCTCCACCTCCGGGGCCTCCGCGCGGCCGCTGACCGCGGAGGACGCCCGGGCGATCGCCGACCCGCAGGGCGCGCCGGACGTGGCCTTCGTGGCCCCCGTCGTGCAGACCTCCGCGGACGCCGCCTCGGGGCGGAGCACGACCTCGGCGACGGTGGTCGGGTCGACCCCGGACTACTTCCCCGGCTCGAACACGAAGATCGCGGCCGGGCGCGCGTACGACCGGGCCGACCTCGACGGCGCGCGCAAGGTCGCAGTGATCGGCCGGACCGTCGCCGACGACGTGTTCGGGGCGGGCTCGACGCCGCTCGGGCAGCAGGTCCTGATCGACAACGTGCCGTTCCAGGTGATCGGCGTGCTCGAGGCCCGCGGCCAGGGCGGCGGGCTCGGCAACCCGGACTCGAACGTGCTGGCCCCGGTGACGGCGGTGCAGAGCTCGCTGACCGGCTACGGGGACCTGTCGCAGATCGTCGTGGGCGCGCGCAGCACCGACGCGCAGGCCGCCGCCGAGTCGGAGATCAACTCGATCCTCGACCGCCGGCACGGCATCGACAACCCGGACGACCGCGACTACCAGGTGATCAGCTCCCGTCAGCTCGCGCAGGTGCTGGACCAGACGTTGTCCGCGTTCTCCCTGCTGCTGGCCGCGATCGCCGCGATCTCGCTGGTGGTCGGCGGGATCGGCATCACCAACATCATGCTGGTGTCGGTCACCGAGCGGACGCGCGAGATCGGCATCCGCAAGGCGCTGGGGGCGCCCCCGTCGGCGATCCTGGGCCAGTTCCTGGTGGAGTCGGTGATCCTGTCGGTCCTCGGTGGTCTCATCGGCGTGGCGGTCGGGATCGGGGGCACCTTCATCCCGCTCGGCGACTTCCAGCCGGTCGTCCTGCCCTCGGCCGTGGTGCTGGCGGTGGGGGTGTCGATCGCGATCGGCGTGTTCTTCGGTGGCTATCCGGCCCGGCGCGCGTCCCGGCTGCGCCCGATCGAGGCCCTGCGTCGTGAGTAGAGGAGAGACCTGGTGACCGATTCGAAGGACGAGCCGACCCGGACGGAGAGCACGACGCCGGAGGGGCACGACGACACCGGGCCGATCATGTCCCCGAGCCCGCAGCCGGCGTTCGGTCCGAGCCCGGACGACCGCGGCGGCCGTCGGGACGGCGGGCCCGCGGCCGGCTGGGAGTCCGAGCAGCCCACGCAGGTGGGCGTGCTCGACCGGCCGGTGGACGACGTCCCGCTGCGCGACCGGCTGAGCCGGCCCGGGATGGCGCGCTCCACCCGGATCCTGCTCCTGGTCCTGGGCGCGATCGTGTTCCTCGCGATCGGGCTGTTCATCGGCCGGGCCACCGCACCCGCCACCGGGCCGGGGTCGGTCCCGCCGGTCCTCGGCACCGTGGAGTCGGTGGACATCACGCCCAGCGGCTTCCCCGTGCTGACGATCCGGGCGTCCGACGGGACGCTGACGCCGCTGCAGACCACGCCCGGCACGATCGTCGCGGTCCCGGAGGCCACCGGCGTGGCCCGCGTCCGGCCCGGCCAGCAGGTGACGATCACCGGCGAGCGCGACCAGCGCGGTCAGATCATCGCCACGCGGGTCGACCTGCCCGGTCGCTGAGGTGCGCCTGGTCTGGCTCGACGACGTCCAGGCGCCGTACCGGGAGCCCGTGCTCGAGGAGCTCGCCCGACGCGTCGAGTTCCGCGTGCTGTTCCTGTTCGACGACGAGCCGGAGCGCCGCCTGGTCTTCCGGCCCCACCCCGGCTACGCCGCCGAGCTGCTCCGGGCCTGGCGGCTGCCGCGCGTGGGCCCGCTGCGCGCCCTGGACTCCTACCAGGGCGTGCTCCGGCCGGGGTCGGTGCGCCGCATCCTGGACGCCGACGTCGTCGTCACCACCGCCTGGGCCCAGCTGGCCACGGTGACGGCGGTGCTGGTCGCGCGCCGCCGGGGCGTCCCCTACGTCGTCTTCTCCGAGAGCACCCTGGACAGCCGCCGCATCGCGAGCGGCCCGGTGGACCGGGTCCGCCGGTGGTTCCTCGGGGGCGCGGGCGCCGTCGTCGTACCGGGACCCGCCGCCCGCGACGCCGTGCTCGCGGACGGCGTGGCGCCGGAGCGGGTGGTCGAGACGGTCAACGCGGTCGACCACACGGTCTTCGCCGAGCGGCCCCGCGCGCTGCGGGCCGGTCGGGACCCGGGCGGCGAGCACCGCTTCGTCGTCGTCGGGCAGTTGATCCCGCGGAAGAACGTGGCCGCGCTCCTGCACGCCCTCGCCGCCCTGGACGGGGCGCCGCGGCTGGACGTGGTGGGCGACGGCGCCGAGGCCGGTGCGCTCCGGGCACTCGCCGCGGAGCTCGGGCTCGCCGACCGGGTCACCTTCCACGGCTTCCTCGACGAGCAGGACGTGGCGGGCGTGCTCGCCGGGACGCACACGCTGGTGCTGCCCTCGACCGAGGAGGTCTACGGCTTCACCGCGGTCGAGGCACGTACGGCCGGGCTGCAGGTCGTCGTCTCCGAGGTCGCCGGGGTGGCCGCCTCGCTGCGCGGCGCCGGCGGCGTGTGGACGGTGCCACCGGACGTCGACGGCCTCCGGGCGGGGCTGGCGGCCGCCCGGGCGGCGTGGACCGGCTGGCGCGACGAGGTTCCCGACGACGCCGGGTCCCCGAGCCGCACCGCGGCCGACCTGGTCGCGGCCGCGGAGCTCGCACTCGTGGGTCAGCGGCGGCGCAGCAGCAGGTAGGCGTAGCGCTCGTCCAGGTCGTTCTCGGGGACGAGCGTCATCGCCAGCGGCTCCAGTCCCACCGTCCCGGCCGCGGTCCAGAACTCGTCGAGGCGGTAGGTCGTCATGTTCGCCGAGTTCCGGCGGTAGTTGCGCCGGCGGGAACGGGTCCGCAGCCGCCCGGTGTCGTACTTGATCTGCACGAACGCGAGCCCGTCGGGCGCGAGCGCGTCCGCGAGGACCCCCAGCACCCGCAGCCCGTAGGCCGGCGTGGGCACCAGCTCGAGGACGTAGAGGCACACCGCGACGTCGACCGGCCGCGGGATCGTCCCGAGCGCGGACTCCGGCGCCGCGAGATCCACGAGGATCTCGACGACGGGGGTGTCGCACACGGCGCGGACCTGCCGCGCGCACTCCGGCAGGGACGCCGCGGCGACGTCGACCGCGACGAACTCGTCCGCCCGCGGCGCGAACGCGACGGCGTTGGCGCCGCCGCCGGCGCCCCACTCCAGCACGCGCCCCAGGTGCTGCCGCCCGCCGACCGTCCCCGCGAGCCGGTCGAAGAGGGCGAGGTGCTCGGCGCCGATGGCGGCGAAGCGGTCGTCGTCGATGCGGCCGCCCCCACGCCAGTGCGAGTCCTCCGCCCAGGAGTCGGAGGAGTCGTCGGACCACACGCGGGCGGCGTCCGCCACGAGCCGCGGGCCGCGCTGCGGCACCCCGAACGCCAGCACCGAGTCCCGCACGTTCCGCAGCCGCTGCCGCACGTCACCCACGGGGGTGAAGTGTGGCGCGGATGATCAGGCGGAGCGAGCCCCCTCGTGCCAGGCGGACGAGAGGAGACCGCCCGGGTCCCGGGGGACGAGGCGCCGCGCCGGGACCGCCGGCGCGGTGAGCGCGTCGAGCCCCTCGAGAGCGTCCAGGAGCTGCCCCGGGGCCGCCCCGAGGGTCGCGAGCATGTCGGCGGCCTGGTCGCCGCCGTGCCGGAGCAGGGCGGTCATCAGGTCGGACACGGTCACCGCGTCGTGGGCGAGGTCGTCCGCACGGGCGTGGGCGGCGTCGAGGACCTCGTGGGTCGCGGTGTTCGCGACCGGCGGGCCGGGGGGACCGGACGGGTCGTGCTCTCCCGCCGTGGACCACACCGCGAGGGTGAGGGCCGTGTCGCTGCCGCGGTCGGTGACCCCGGCCGCGGCGAGCAGGCCGGCCTCCGGGCCGTCGGCGCGGACGAGCGCCCGCAGCAGGTGCGCGGTGCCGATCCGGCGGTGCCCCCGTACGGCGGCCTCGAGGCGGGCGAGGTCGAGCACCCGGGCGACGTCGGCCGAGACGGGACGCCGCGGGGGTGCCCCGTCCCCGGGGGCCGGGGGCGGTGCGGTGGGGAGCGACATGACCGCAGCGTGGCAGGTCCCGGGCGCGCGTCGCCCCGGAGCTCGGCCGGGCGGGTGATCGGACGTACCGACCGTGCGCGCACAGGGTGCTCGTGTGGGCTGTGCGCCCGAAGTGCGTGGGACGAGTGGGGGAACCCGCGTGTTCGGCTGTCGTCGGCGGTCCGATGACGGACGGTCCGGATCGCCCGATGGGTGGGAATCGCGTCGGGCGCGGCGTGTCGGGAGGGGGCGCTAGTCTCCCCGCCGTGACCGGGAACGAGGCCGCGACGGAGATCGCCGCCGGGTACGCGACCGAGGGCGCCGCGCTCGAGCTCGGGGCGGTGGTGATCGACGGGGCCACCGATCCGGGCGCCCGGGTCCGCATCCCCTTCGCCACGCTGAACCGGCACGGCCTCGTCGCGGGCGCCACCGGCACCGGCAAGACGAAGACGCTGCAGAACCTGGCCGAGCAGTGCTCCGCGGCAGGCGTCCCGGTGATGCTCGCGGACGTCAAGGGCGACCTGTCCGGGCTGGCCCGGGCCGGGGAGCCCGGCGACCGGATCACGCAGCGGGCCACCGAGACGGGGGACGACTGGACCCCGACCGCGTACCCGGTGCGCTTCCTGTCGTTGGGGGCGTCCGGGATCGGCGTGCCCGTCCGCGCGACGATCACCGCCTTCGGCCCGATCCTGCTCTCGAAGGTCCTGGGGCTCAACGCCACCCAGGAGTCGACGCTCGGGCTGATCTTCCACTGGGCCGACCAGCAGCAGCTGGCCCTGCTGGACACCAAGGACCTGCGGTCGGTGATCCAGCACCTGCTCTCCGACGAGGGCAAGGCCGAACTCAAGGGCATCGGCGGCGTCTCGGCGGCGACGGCGGGGGTCATCCTGCGGGCGCTGGTCAACCTGGAGGCCCGGGGCGGCGACGAGTTCTTCGGGGAGCCGGAGTTCGACCCCGCGGACCTGCTGGCCGTCTCGGACGGCAAGGGCCTCGTCACGCTGCTGGAGCTGGCCGACCAGCAGGCCGACCCGACGCTGTTCTCCACCTTCCTGATGTGGCTGCTCGCGGAGCTCTTCGAGGAACTGCCCGAGGCGGGCGACGTCGACAAGCCCAAGCTCGTGTTCTTCTTCGACGAGGCCCACCTGCTCTTCGCGGACGCGTCGAAGGCGTTCCTCGACCGCATCGAGCAGACCGTGAAGCTCATCCGGTCCAAGGGCGTCGGCGTGTTCTTCTGCACCCAGCTGCCCACCGACATCCCGAACGACGTCCTCTCCCAGCTCGGCGCCCGGGTGCAGCACGCGCTGCGCGCGTTCACCCCGGACGACCAGAAGGCGCTGACGCGGACGGCCCGGACCTACCCGAGGTCGGAGGTCTACGACATCGAGACGTCGCTGACCTCGCTGGGCACCGGCGAGGCGATCGTCACGGTGCTCTCCGAGCGGGGTGCCCCCACGCCGGTCGCCTGGACGCGGCTGCGGGCTCCGCGCTCGCTGATGGCGGCCATCGGGGAGCAGGCGGTCACGGAGTCGGCGAAGGCGTCGCCGTTGTGGGCGCGCTACGGGGAGACGGTCGACCGCGAGTCGGCCTACGAGCGGCTCGCGGCCCGCACCGGCGCCACGGCGGCCCCGCAGACCCCGCCCGCCGCGCCGGTGCCGCCGGACCAGCCCCCGCAGGCCGCGCCGCCCCAGGCCCCGCCGCCCGCCGAGGACGAGGGTCCGGGGTTCATCGAGAAGGCGATGTCGAACCCCGTGTTCAAGTCGTTCCTGCGGTCGGCGGCCAGCGCCGCGGGCCGGGAGATCACCCGCGGGCTCTTCGGGACCGCGCGCCGCCGTCGCTGACGTCGCGCAGCTCACGCCGCGCGCGGCCCGGTGTCGGTGCTCCGGGGTACATTGAGCAGATCAGGGCTTCCCTGGAACGTCCCAGACGGCAGCAGTCAACCCGGGGAGGGTCGAGGCCGGACCGGCCGCCACCGCATGGACCGCAAGCGCCTGCTCCGCAATCCACTGATCTGGATCGTGGTGCTCTTCGTCGTCTATCTCGCCGTGTCGTCGCTGTTCAGCGACACCCGCGGCTACACGCAGGCCTCGACGTCCCTCGCCCTCCAGCAGGTCGACCAGCGCAACGTCGCCGAGGTCACGCTGGAGGACAAGGAACAGCGTCTGCGGATGACGCTGGTCAACCCGATCGACGTCCCGCCGGCCGACGGCACCAGCGGCAACCCGGTGCGGACCACGCAGATCTACGCGCAGTACCCGGCGGCTGCCGGGAACCAGATCTTCACCGAGCTGCGGGAGAACCCGGCCCGCAACGGGTTCGACACCCAGGTGACCCAGGAGTCGCTGCTCGGCCAGATGCTGATCTACCTCATCCCGCTGGGGCTCGTCCTGGTCCTGCTGTTCTGGATGATGAACGCGCAGGGCGGCGGCAACCGCGTCCTGTCGTTCGGCAAGTCCAAGGCCAAGCAGCTCAACAAGGACATGCCCAAGACGACGTTCGCCGACGTGGCGGGCGCCAACGAGGCGGTCGAGGAGCTCTACGAGATCAAGGACTTCCTCCAGAACCCCACGCGCTACCAGGCGCTCGGGGCGAAGATCCCGAAGGGTGTCCTGCTCTACGGCCCGCCCGGCACCGGCAAGACGCTGCTGGCGCGCGCCGTCGCCGGTGAGGCCGGCGTGCCGTTCTACACGATCTCCGGCTCGGACTTCGTCGAGATGTTCGTCGGTGTCGGTGCCTCCCGCGTGCGTGACCTGTTCGAGCAGGCCAAGCAGAACTCGCCGTGCATCGTGTTCGTCGACGAGATCGACGCCGTCGGCCGCCACCGCGGTGCCGGCATGGGCGGCGGGCACGACGAGCGCGAGCAGACGCTGAACCAGCTGCTGGTCGAGATGGACGGCTTCGACGCCCGCGGCGGGATCATCCTCATCGCGGCCACCAACCGGCCCGACATCCTCGACCCGGCCCTGCTGCGGCCCGGCCGCTTCGACCGCCAGATCCCGGTCGCGGCGCCCGACCTCGCGGGCCGCCGCCAGATCCTGGCGGTGCACTCCAAGGGCAAGCCGCTCGCGCCCGACGCCGACCTCGACGGGCTGGCCAAGCGCACCGTCGGCTTCTCCGGCGCCGACCTGGCGAACGTCATCAACGAGGCGGCGCTGCTCACCGCGCGGCTCGACCAGCAGCAGATCACCGGCTCGTCGCTCGAGGAGTCGGTCGACCGTGTGATCGGCGGCCCGGCCCGCAAGAGCCGGATCATCTCCGAGCAGGAGAAGAAGGTCGCCGCCTACCACGAGGCGGGGCACGCTCTCGCCGCCTGGGCGATGCCCGACATCGAGCCGGTCTACAAGGTGACGATCCTGCCGCGCGGGCGCACCGGCGGGCACGCCCTCGTCGTCCCCGAGGACGACAAGGAGCTCATGACCCGCTCGGAGATGATCGCGCGCCTGGTGTTCGCGATGGGCGGGCGCTCGGCTGAGGAGCTCGTGTTCCACGAGCCGACCACCGGGGCGTCCTCGGACATCGAGCAGGCGACGAAGATCGCGCGGGCGATGGTCACCGAGTACGGCATGAGCGCGAAGCTCGGCGCGGTGAAGTACGGCCAGGAGCAGGGCGAGCCCTTCCTCGGCCGCACCGCGGGCCGGCAGTCGGACTACTCACTCGAGGTCGCCCACGAGATCGACGAGGAGGTGCGCAAGCTCATCGAGGCGGCGCACACCGAGGCGTGGGAGATCCTCAGCACGCACCGCGACGCGCTCGACGCGCTCACCGGTGAGCTGATCGAGCACGAGACGCTGCAGCGCAAGGACCTCGAGCGCGTCTTCGCGTCGGTCACCAAGCGCCCGCGCATCACCGCGTTCAACGACTTCGGGGAACGCACGCCGTCCGACCGTCCGCCGATCAAGACGCGGCGCGAGATCGCCACGGAGCGCGGCGAGCCGTGGCCGCCGGAGGACGAGCGCCGGGAGCCGGCGCGGGTCGGCGCCGGTGCCAACGGGCACGGCAACGGCCAGGCGCAGAACGGGCAGCCGCAGAACGGCCAGGCCACGGCGCCCGGTCAGAACGGCCAGAGCGGCCAGAACGGTCACGGGTGGGGCGCTCCGACCACGCCGCCCGTCGGCACGCCGGCCGTCGGCCAGGGCGAGCGCCAGGGCCCGCCGACCTCGGGCTGGGGCATCCCGGACGTGTACCGCACCGGGGGCTCGTCGCAGCCCCCGTCGGCGGTGCCGCCGAACTACGGCGCGCCGCCCGGGTGGACGCCCGGCACCACCCCGCGGGGCACCTCGTGGGACCCGAACACCCGGCCGTACGGCCAGCACGGGTCGGGCAGCTCGGCCGCGGGCCGCGGCGGCTCCGGCGGACAGCACGCTGCTCCGGACGACGCCTCGTCGTCGGGCGGACGGCGCAGCGCTCCCGACACCGACCCGTCGGGCGGGACGTCGTTCACACCGCCGGGCGAGAGCGGGCCGAACCCGTACGGTGACCCGGACGGCCGTCGGAGTGACGGCCGGCCGGAGAGCTGACCAGCGGCGGACCGCCCTCCTCGAGCAGGAGGGCGGGTCCGCCTGCGCACCCGAGGACGGGGCGAGGAGACGTGACGACCAGCCAGGAGACGGAACGACCCGTCGAGAACGGGGCCGCGCCGGTGGACACCACCGCCGACGGGGCCGGCACGTTCGACGCGGTGCGGGTCGAGTCCGCGGTGCGGGAGATGCTGATCGGCATCGGGGAGGACCCCGACCGGGAGGGCCTGCGCGACACCCCGGCCCGCGTGGCCCGCGCCTACCGCGAGCTGTTCGCCGGTCTGTGGACCGACCCGGCCGAGGTCCTCGAGCGCACGTTCTCCGAGGACCACGACGAGCTCGTGCTCGTCCGCGACATCCCGCTGTTCTCCATGTGCGAGCACCACCTGCTGCCCTTCCACGGCGTCGCCCACGTCGCGTACCTGCCCGGGTCCGACGGCCGGGTCACCGGGCTGTCGAAGCTGGCCCGACTGGTGGACCTCTACGCCCGCCGCCCGCAGGTGCAGGAGCGGCTCACGACGCAGGTCGCGGACGCGCTCGAGGGCACCCTCGGGGCGCGGGGCGTGCTGGTCGTCATCGACGCCGAGCACCAGTGCATGTCCGCGCGCGGGGTCCGCAAGCCGGGCTCCCGCACCACGACCTCGGCGGTGCGGGGCGTACTCAAGTCGTCGGCGAGCACCCGGGCCGAGGCGCTCGGGCTCATCCGGCACTGACCCGTGGCGTCCGTCCCGCTCCCCCGCCCGAACCACTGCCTGGTGATGGGCGTCCTCAACGTCACCCCGGACTCGTTCTCCGACGGCGGCCGCTGGCTCGACCGGGACGATGCCGTCGCCCACGGCGTCGACATGGCACGCCGCGGCGCGACCTACGTCGACGTCGGCGGGGAGTCCACCCGTCCCGGCGCGCAGCGCGTGGATGCCGCCACCGAGATCGAGCGGGTCGTGCCCGTCGTCGCGCAGCTGGTCGCCGAGGGCGTCCGGGTCAGCGTCGACACGACGCGCGCCGAGGTCGCGGGCAAGGCGCTGGAGGCCGGCGCCGAGCTGGTCAACGACGTGTCCGGCGGTCTGGCCGACCCGGCGATGGCCCGCGTGGTCGCGGAGGCGCAGTGCGGGTGGGTCCTCATGCACTGGCGGGGCCACTCCGAGGGCATGCAGAACCTCGCGACCTACGAGGACGTCGTCGGCGAGGTCCTCGCCGAGATGATCGAGCAGATCGACCGCGCCGTGCTCGCCGGCGTCGACCCTGCGCGGCTCGTGCTCGACCCGGGCCTCGGGTTCGCGAAGACGGCGGCCCACAACTGGCAGCTGCTGCGCAAGCTCGACGTGTTCACCTCGCTCGGCTTCCCGGTGCTCGTCGGGGCCTCCCGCAAGCGGTTCCTCGGCGCGCTGCTGGCCGACGACGACGGCACCCCGCGCCCGCCCGACGGCCGCGAGCACGCGACCGCCGCGGTCTCCGCGCTCGCCGCGAACGCCGGGGCGTGGGGCGTCCGGGTGCACGAGGTCGGGGCGTCGCTGGACGCGGTCGCGGTCGCGGCGGCGTGGCACTGGGGCACCTCGCGGGCGGCGCGGGCCGAGTCGTGAGCCCGGGTCCTACGGATACGATCGAGCTGCGCGGCCTGCGGGTCCACGGCCGCCACGGGGTGTTCGACCACGAACGCCGCGACGGCCAGGACTTCGTGCTCGACCTCGTCCTGCACGTCGACCTCGCACCGGCCGGCGCGAGCGACGACCTGACCGAGACGGTGGACTACGGCGCGCTCGCCGAGGCGGCGGCCACGGTCGTGGCGGGGCCGCCGCGCTCCCTGATCGAGGCGGTGGCCGCCGACGTCGCCGCCGTGGTGCTCGACGACCCGCGGGTCGCCGAGGTCGAGGTGACGCTGCACAAGCCGCAGGCACCGATCGAACGGCCCTTCGACGACGTGGCGGTGCGCATCCGCCGGAGACGGAGCGAAGCGGAGCTCGACCCGAGCGCTCGGAGCCGCGCGTGACCCGCGCGGTGCTGTCGGTGGGGTCCAACGTCGGCGACCGCCGCGCGCACCTCGCCGCCGTGCTCGCCGCGCTGGGCCCGTGGACCGAAGCGGTGTCCTCGACCTACCGCACCGCGCCGTGGGGCGGGGTCGACCAGGAGGACTTCCTCAACCTCGTCGTCGTCGTCGACGACCCCGCCGCGGACGCCCGCACCTGGCTGGGCCGGGCGCAGGACTGCGAGCGGGAGCGGGCCCGCGACCGGTCGGACGCCGCCGTCCGCTGGGGGCCGCGGACGCTGGACGTCGACGTCCTCGCCGTCACCGCGGCGGACGGAGGGCCCGTCGTCAGCGACGACCCCGACCTCCTGCTGCCGCACCCGCGGCTGCACGAGCGTGCGTTCGTCCTCGTGCCGTGGGCGGAGATCGCGCCCGACGACGACGTCCCGGGCCGCGGCCGGGTCGCGGACCTGCTCGCGGCCCTGCCCGGGGACGAGCGGGCCGGCGTCGTCGTGGAGGCGGACGCATCGTCATGACCACGCGCACCAGCCCGTCGGTCCTGCTCGTGCTCGCCGTGGCCGCCGGCCTCGCGACGAACCTCGTCCTCGGACTGTTCTACGGCTCGATCCCGCCGCTGCCGGTCCCGGCGGGCCTGACCTTCCTGGTCTTGGCCCTCATCGAGGGCGGGGCCGCCGTCGTGCTCTACCGCCGGATCCGGCGCCGACCGGGCGCGCGGCCGGTCGACGCGCTCTCCGCCGCCCGCGCGGTCGCCCTGGCGAAGGCGTCGGCGCTGGCCGGGGCGCTGATCGGCGGGGCGTGGTGCGGGGTGCTCGCCCATGTCCTGCCCCGACGCGCCGAGATCGCCGCGGCCGCGTCGGACACCGGCGCGGCGATCGTCGGGATCGTCGGGTCCGTGGCGCTCGTCGGGGCCGCCCTCGCCCTCGAGTGGTGCTGCCGGACGCCGGACGACCCGGAGACCCGGGCGTCCGACCCGCCGCGCTGACCTGGCCCGACGACCCGTCCGGGTCGGACCGCACCGTGGCCGCACGGTCGCGGTCGGTAGGCTCTCCGGCATGGCAGCCCCCGGGCCGGACCGGCGACGCGGGTCCCGTCCGTCCCCGGCCCCCGGCGGAGGACGCGCCGGGGACCCCGTGGTCCGCGTGCTGCTCACCGCCACCGCGGTGTTCGCGGGCGTCGCCGCCGTGACGGTCGTGTTCGCCGAGGACCCGCGGATGCTCCGGCTCGGGGTGGTCGCCGGGCTGTGGGCGGCGCTGCTCGCGGTCGCCGCGCTCGCCCGGCGCAGCGGTCAGGGAGGCGACGTGTCCGACCGCGAGATCGAGTCGATGCGCCGCACGTACGAGCTCGAGCTGAACGCCGAGATCGACGCCCGCCGCGAGCACGAACTGACCGTGGAGCAGACGGTGCGCCGCGAGGTCGCCGCCGAGGCCGGGCAGGAGATGGCCGGGCTGCGCGCCGAGATCGAACGGCTGCGCTCGCACCTGGAGAACGCCGAGACCCGGGCGGTCGCCCAACCGCCGCCCCTGCAGGTCGTCGCCTCCGAGGGCCACACCCGTCGCCCGACTCCACCGTCGCGGCCCGACGCCCCGGACCCGTCCCGACTGCCGCGCCAGCACGTCAACGAGGTCTCGCACCCGTCGGCGCCGGGGCGCGGGAACGGCGGCCGCACCGTGGCCGAGCTGCTCGCCGCGCACGCCGAGGACCGCAGGCGCCGGCCGCCGCGCTGATCCGTCCCGCCCTCGCGCCTGCCAGCCACTACCCTGCGGCAGGGTGATCGCCTCCCCCGTCCGGCTCGCTCCCCAACAGCGCCGCACGCTCGTCTGGCCCGTCGTCGGGCTGATCGTGCTCGGGGTGTGTGCGCTCGCGGCGGTGGGGCTCGCGAGCACCGAGATCGGGCCCGGCGGCGTCATCGTCGGCGCGATCTGCGCGATGCTGCCGGTGGGTCCGGTGCTGCTCGCCTTCGCCTGGATCGACCGCTGGGAGCCCGAACCGCCCCGGCTCCTGCTGACGGCGTTCCTCTGGGGCGCCGGGTTCGCCGCCCTCGTCGCGCTGATCATCAACTCCAGCGCGGTCCTGGCCGCGGAGCTCCTGCTCGGGCAGGGGCAGGGCGACGTCGTCGGTGCCGTGATCTCGGCGCCGTTGGTCGAGGAGTTCGTCAAGGGCGCGTTCGTCGTCGGGCTGCTGCTGTTCCGGCGCCGCGAGTTCGACGGCATCGTCGACGGGATCGTCTACGCGGGTTTCGTCGGCGCCGGCTTCGCGTTCACCGAGAACATCATCTACTTCGGGCGCGCCTTCACCGACGACGGTTCGGCGCCGGTCGCCGGGGTCATCGCGACCTTCATCCTGCGCGGCCTGCTCTCCCCGTTCGCGCACCCGCTGTTCACCGCGATGACCGGGATCGGCGTCGGCATCGCCGCGAGCGTGCGGTCGCGGGCGCTGGGGGCCGGGGCGATCCTGCTCGGCTACGTGCTCGCCGTCGTGCTGCACGCCCTGTGGAACTCCGCGACGCAGCTCGGCCCGGGCTTCTTCGGCATCTACATCCTGATCATGGTGCCGCTGTTCCTGGCGCTCATCGCCCTGGTGGTGTGGCAGCGGCGCCGGGAGAAGGAGGTCCTCGCCCGCCAGATGCCGGGCTTCGCCGCCGCCGGCTGGATCGCGGAGAGCGAGGTCCCGCTGCTGGGCAGCATGTCCGGCCGCCGTCGCTGGCTCACTGCCGTGCGGCGCACCGCCGGGAAACCCGCGGCCGCCGCCGTCGTGCACTACCAGCACGCGGTCTCCGAGCTCGCCTTCCTGCGAGCCCGCGCCGAGCGGGGCGCCATCCCGCCGGACCCGCGCTGGCACGCCGAGCTGCTCGACAACGTCGTCCGGACCCGGATGGCGGCGGTGAACGCCCCCGGCGTCCCGCAGCAGCCCCCGCCCGGTCCGCCGCGTCCCCCGACCGGCCCCTTCCCGACGGCCGGTCCTCCCGGACCGCCGCGGCCCCCGCAGCAGCAGCCGTACCCGCCGTCGGGACCCTGGCAGCAGCAGCCCCCGTCGGCACCGAACCCGGCGCAGTACCCGCCGTCCGGACCCTGGCAGCAGCCGCCGCCGCACTACTGAGCGGCCGACGCCGAGGTGGGCCGCATCGAGAAGCACCCCGAGGCACCTCCGACGGCTCGCCTGACGATGCGTCGACGCCGACACGGTCGTGTGGTGAGCTGCTGACGTTCCAGGTGCCGCTGCAGCGTGGATCGACCGGCTTGTCGCGGCTTCCCGGCGCCCGGGCTCCACCTTGTCGTTGCGATTCCCAACGACAAGGTGGGCGGTGAGCGGATGGAGACCGCGACAAGCCGACGCGGCGGGCCCTGTCGCTGGGATTCCCCGCGACAAGCTGACCTCCGGCGGCGAGCGTGGCGGATCCCTGACGTCGGGCGTCAGCCGTGTGCCACCGCTGACACGGCCCCACCCGGGTGTCGCGTCGATCACCGGCCCGCCACTCCCACGACCGCGCGCGTCTACCCTCGCGGGCGCATCGTCCGGTACCCGCGCACCCGCGGGACGGGAACGACGACCGTGGTGAAGGGGTGTCCTCGTGAACGCCTCCGGCAGAGACGCCGGCTCCCGCCAGGGGGACGCCGGGCCCAGGCCCGCGCGCCTCGACGTCGGCGTGGTCTCCGCCGGGCGGGTCGGCTCCGTGATGGGAGCGGCGCTCGCGGCCGCCGGCCACACGGTCGTCGCCGCCTCCGCGGTGTCCCGCGCCTCCCGCGCCCGCGCCGAGGCGCTGCTGCCGGGTGCCGAGATCCTGCCGCCCGACGAGGTGGTGCGGCGGGCCGACCTGGCGCTGCTCGCGGTCCCCGACGACGTGCTGCCAGGACTGGTCCGCGGGCTCGCGGCCTCGGGGTGCCTGCGTCCCGGGCAGATCCTCGTGCACACCTGCGGTTCGCACGGCGTGGGCGTGCTCGGCCCCGCCGCCGAGCACGACGTCCTGCCGATCGCCCTGCACCCCGCCATGACGATCACCGGGCGGGCGGAGGACGTCACCCGGCTCTCCGGCGCCTGCGTCGGGGTCACGGCGAACAGCGGCCCCAGCGAGGACGCGGAGGCCGCGTGGCTCGTGGGGGAGGCGCTCGTCGTGGAGATCGGCGCCGAGCCGGTGCGGATCCCCGAGGAGATGCGCCCGCTCTACCACGCGGCGCTCGCCCACGGCGCGAATCACCTCATCACACTCGTCCGCGAGGCCACCGACCTGCTGCGCGACGCCGGGATCGAGCCGGCCGAGCGGGTGCTCGCCCCGCTGCTGTCCGCGGCCCTCGACAACGCCCTGCGCCTCGGGGACCGCGCCCTGACCGGGCCGGTCGTCCGCGGGGACGCGGGCACCGTCGCCACCCATCTCCGCCACCTGGACGCCCGCGCCCCGGAGTCCGCCGAGCTCTACCGCGCCCTCGCCCGCCGCACCGCCGAGCGGGCCCACGCGGGCGGGCTGATCGGCGACGACGAGTTCACCGCGGTCGCCGACACCGTCGAGAGGCCCACGCCGTGACCCGCCCCTCCAGCCTGCGCACCCACGACCTGCTCGGGCGCCCGAAGCCGCGGTTCGCGAAGGACGGGCTCACCGTCCACGCCGACCCGAACACCCTGCGCCGCGTGACGAAGGCGCTGCGCGGCGGCGGCCGGCGGGTCACCCTCGTGCCGACCATGGGCGCCCTGCACGACGGGCACCGCGAGCTGATGCGCCGCGCCCGCTCGATCCCCGGCTCCACCACCGTGGTGTCGATCTTCGTCAACCCGCGCCAGTTCGGGCCGACCGAGGACTTCGACCGCTACCCCCGCGCCTTCGAGGCCGACCTCGAGATGTGCCGGGAGGAGGGGGTCGAGCTGGTGTTCGCGCCCGAGGTCGACACGATGTATCCGCCCGGGTTCGCCACGTCGATCGACCCCGGCCCGCTCGGGGACCAGCTCGAGGGCGCCGCCCGCCCCGGGCACTTCGACGGGATGCTGACGGTGGTCAACAAGCTGTTCGCCGTCTGCGTCCCCGACGTCGCGTTCTTCGGCGAGAAGGACTGGCAGCAGCTGGCGCTAATCCGCCGCATGGTGCGGGACCTGGACATCGACGTGCACGTCGTCGGCGTGCCCACCGTGCGCGAGACCGACGGGCTCGCCCGGTCGAGCCGCAACGCCTACCTCGACGCGACGCAGCGGCAGCAGGCGGTGACGATCTCCGCCGCGCTCTCGGCCGGGCAGTATGCCGGCGAGCAGGGCGCCGCCGCCGTCGTCGCGGCCGCGCGGGAGGTCCTCGCGAGCGAGCCCGCGCTCGAGGTCGACTACGTCGAGCTGCGCGACCCCGACCTCGGGCCGACCCCGGAGATCGGGGATGCCCGCCTGCTGATCGCCGCCCGCCTGGGCGGCACCCGCCTGATCGACAACGCCCACGTCTCGGTGACGGAGAGAGTCTGATGCTGCGCACGATGCTCAAGTCCAAGATCCACCGGGCGACGGTCACCGACGCGGACCTGCACTACGTCGGCTCGGTCACCGTCGACACCGACCTGATGGCGGCGGCGGACCTGCTCGAGGGGGAGCAGGTGGCGATCGTCGACGTCACCAACGGGGCCCGCCTGGAGACCTACGTGATCCCGGGCGAGGCCGGCTCCGGCGTCATCGGGATCAACGGCGCCGCGGCGCACCTGGTGCACCCCGGCGACCTCGTCATCCTCATCGCCTACGGGCAGATGGACGACGCCGAGGCGCGCACCTACGCCCCGCGCGTCGTGTTCGTCGACGACCGCAACCGCGTCCTCGACCAGGGGTCGGACCCGACGTTCGTGCCGGCCGACGCCCCGGAGGCGTCGCTGCTGGTGCCGGGCACGCGGGCCGCCGCGCTGAACTGACGGGGCGAGCGGAGCGACCGGGGGGAGCGGGCGTGCTGCTCTGCATCGACGTCGGCAACACGCAGACGGCCCTGGCGCTCTACCCGACGTCGGACGACGACGACCCGGCCGTCGCCCGCTGGGACGCGCGGATCCGCACCGAGCGCCGGGCCACCGCCGACGAGCTCGCGCTGACCGTGCGCGGGATGCTCGGTCCGCTGCTGGCCGAGGTCGACGGCGTGGCCGCGCTGTCGACCGTGCCCGCGCTGCTCCGCGAGCTGCGCGGCATGCTCGGCAAGCATTTCGCGGGCGTGCCGCACGTGCTGGTCGAGCCGGGCGTGCGCACCGGGGTGCCGCTGCTCGTGGACAACCCCAAGGAGGTCGGGGCGGACCGCGTCGTCCAGGCCCTGGCCGCCCACCAGCTCCTGGGCGGACCGTGCGTGGTCGTGACGTTCGGGACCTCGACGACCGTCGACGCCGTCTCGGCCGGCGGGGAGTTCCTCGGCGGGGCGATCGCGGCCGGCGTGGCGGTGTCTGCGGACGCGCTGGCCGCCCGGGCCGCGGGACTGCGCCCGGTGGAGCTGGTCGCGCCGCGTTCGGTGCTGGGCCGGTCGACGGTGGAGAGCATGCAGGTCGGGCTCGTGCTCGGGGCGGCCGCGATGGTCGACGGGCTCGTGCGCCGGCTCGGCGAGGAGGTCGTGGCCAAGGACGCGGCGGGCCGCGGCCCGGTGGCCGTGGTCGCGTGCGGCGGGCTGGCACCGGTCGTCGCCCCGGAGTGCACGACGGTGACCCACCACGTGCCGGACCTGACGCTCCAGGGCCTGCGTCTGGTCTTCGGGCGCGTGCAGGAGGCGGCCCGGGCCCGCGAGGAACGCCGTGCCCGGCGACCTCAGGACGCCCGCGGCGACGCCCGGTAGGTGCGGCGGTAGGCGACGGGCGAGAGCCCCACGTCGGCCGCGAGGTGGGCGCGCAGGGACGAGGTCGTGCCCAGACCCGCGTCGGCCGCGACCCGGTCGATCGGGAGGTCGGTGGACTCGAGCAGGTGCCGGGCGCGGGCGACCCGCTGAGCGAGGACCCAGGCGTGCGGGGAGGTGCCGGTCTCGGCGCGGAACCGGCGGGCGAACGTCCGCGTGCTCATGCGGGCGTGCCGGGCGAGGGCGGCGACGTCGAGCGGGTCGGCGAGGTGCTCCCGGGCCCAGACGCGGGTGGGCGCGGTCGACCCGCCGTCGTCGGCGGGCAGCGGGCGCTCGATGAACTGCGCCTGCCCGCCGCTGCGCCACGGGGCCACCACGAGGTGCCGGGCGACCTCGGTGGCCACCGCCGCGCCGTGGTCGCGCCGCAGCACGTGCAGGCACAGGTCGATGCCCGCCGCGAGACCGGCGGAGGTGGCGAGGTCGCCGTCGTCGACGAACAGCACGTCCTCGTCGACCTCGACGTCACGGTGCAGCCGCCGCAGCTCGTCGGCCCGCGCCCAGTGCGTGGCGGCCCGCCGCCCGTCGAGACGTCCTGCCGCGGCCAGCACGAACGCGCCGGTGCAGATCGACATCCAGCGGGCTCCGGGCCGCACGGTGGCGAGCGCGGAGTGCACCTCGGGCGGCAGCACGCCGTCGCGGCGGGCCGGGACGTAGTGGGTGCCCGGCACGATCACGGTGTCCGCCGCCGCGAGCGCCTCGCGCCCGTGGTCCAGGTGCAGCGCGTAGCCCGCCGTCGTCGCGACCGGTCCGGGCTCGAGGCCGCAGACCCGGACGTCGTAGAGCGGGCGCCCGTCGCGCTCGGCGGTGCCGAAGACCTGCGGCGGGATCGCCAGGTCGAACCCGACCACCGGTGGGAGGGCGAGCACCGCCACGACATGCGCCATGGCCGGATTCTGACACGCTCTGGCGTTCCTGCCACTGGTCGGCAGGGCGGGCGGCCGGGCATCGTGGTCGCTCGTGACCGAGATCGAGGCCGCGCCGAGAGGCCCGCGGACCCGCACCACCTGGTGGCCCTGGGCCGTCGCCGCGACCGCGTTCGTCGCCCTCATGGGCGCCGCGGGGTTCCGCTCCGCGCCCGGGGTGCTGATCGCCCCGCTGCACGACGAGTTCGGCTGGTCCACCGCCACGATCTCCACCGCCGTGTCGATCAACCTGGTGCTCTACGGCGTCATCTCGCCCTTCGCGGCCGCGCTCATGGAGCGCTTCGGGATGCGGCGGGTGGTCTCGTGGGCCCTGCTGCTCGTCGCGGCGGGCAGCGGGCTGACGGTGTTCATGGCGCAGGTCTGGCAGCTGATGCTGCTCTGGGGCGTGCTGGTCGGGGTCGGCACCGGGTCGATGGCGCTCGCGTTCGTGGCAACGGTGACCGGGCGCTGGTTCGTCGCGCGACGGGGCCTGGTCAGCGGGGTGCTGACGGCGGCGCAGGCCGCAGGCGGGCTGGTGTTCCTGCCGCTCATGGCGTCGCTGTCGGAGAGCGTGGGCTGGCGGGCCGCGTCGCTGGTGGTCGCGGCCGGCGCGCTCGTCGTCGTCCCGGTGGTGGTGCTGTTCCTCCGTGACCGGCCGCGCGACGTGGGCGCGGTGGCGCACGGCGCCGAGGGCCCGGACGAGGACGCACCCGTCACCGGTGGCGCCGCCCGGCGAGCCGTGACGGTCCTCGGGGAGGCGGCCCGGACCCGGACGTTCTGGCTGCTGGCGGGGGGCTTCGCGATCTGCGGGGCGACGACGGTCGGGCTGCTCGGCACGCACTTCGTCCCCGCCGCGCACGACCACGGCATGCCCGCGACGACGGCGGCCGGGCTGCTCGCGGTGGTCGGGGTCTTCGACGTCGTCGGGACCGTGCTGTCCGGCTGGCTCACCGACCGGTGGGACCCGCGACGGCTGCTCGCGGTCTACTACGTGCTGCGCGGCGCGTCGCTGCTGGTGCTCCCGCTGCTCCTCGCGCCGACGACGGTGCCGCCGATGTGGGCATTCATCGTCTTCTACGGCCTGGACTGGGTCGCGACGGTGCCGCCGACCGTGGCCCTGTGCCGGGAGCGGTTCGGGGCCCGCGGGCCGATCGTGTTCGGCTGGGTCTTCGCCTCGCACCAGATCGGCTCGGCGCTCGCGGCGTTCGGCGCCGGCGTCGTCCGGGACACCACCGGCAGCTACGACGGCGCCTGGTGGGGCGCGGGGGCGCTGTGCGCGGTCGCGGCGGTGCTGTCGCTCGCGATCACCCGTCGGACGAGTCCAGCTCCGCGCGCCGTGGATCACTGACCGGGAGGACGTGCAGCAGACGGTGCACGAGCTCCGCGTCCTCCCGCCCGGCCGGGGTGCGGGCGAGCGCCCACAGGGCGGCGGTGTCGCCGCCGCGCAGCACCGCGCGCCGGACGCCGACGTCGAGCTCGTCGCGCAGGGCCCGGACGCCGGGCGCGTCGGAGGTCGGGAGCAGCTCGCCGCGTCCGATCAGGGCGGTGTCCGGCACGGCGCCGGCGCGCAGGGTGTCGCGCAGGGTCAGGAAGTCCGCGTCGACCCGTGCGTCGATGCGGTAGGGCTGCGGCTTGACCACCCCGGTGCCGTTCGGGACGGCGTCGAGCAGCGTGCGCAGCCGGTGCATCTCGGCCCGCACCGTCACCGGGTTGCCGCGCTCGCCGTAGAGCTCGACCGCGAGGGCGTCCGCGGACAGCCCCTCGGGGTGCATCGCCAGCAGCGCGAGCAGCTCGGCGTGCCGGGCCCCGAGGCGGACCGGGCGGCCGTCGAGCCGGGCGACCGGGCGGGGGACGCCGAGGAAGGGCAGCGCGAGGGTCGACCGGACCCGGACCCCCGACGGGCGTTCGAGACGGAGCAGCCAGCCCTCCGCGAGGGGCTCGACGACGCCCTCGCCGTGGTCGCCGAGCGCCACGCGGTCCCCCGCGCCGGGCAGCGTCACGCGCTCGTCGATCCAGCCGTGCGGGGTGGCGGCGAGGACGCGGCCGGCGGGGCTGAGCAGGGCGCCGGGGGCGTCCAGGCCGGTGAGGTGGGGGAGGTTCAGGGTGCGCAGCCGCTCGTCCCGGATCGCCTGGCGCGTCGCGAGGTGGTGCTCGGCGAGCCGGGCGGCCGCGGTGACCAGGGCGAGGGTGCTCGGGTGGAAGGTGCGGATGGGGCCGGTGAGGTCCACCGCCCCGACCGCCTCCCCGGTCTCCGGGTCGTGGATCGGGGCGGCCGCGCAGGTGAAGCGGTGGTACTGCGCGACCAGGTGCTCGGACGAGTGGATCTGCACCGCTCCGTCGGCGGCGAGCGAGGTGCCCATCGCGTTGGTCCCCGCGGAGTCCTCGCTCCAGCGGAACCCCTCGGCGAGCTCGAGGTCGTCGGCGAGGTGCAGCATCCCGGCGGCGCCCTCGCGCCAGAGGATGTGCCCCTGGGCGTCGGTCACGATCATGACGTGCATCGCCTCGTCGGCGATCTCCAGCAGCGTGCTGCGCAGCACGGGCAGGACCGGCGAGAGCGGGTGGTTCTCGCGCACCGCGGCGAGCTCGCGGTCGTCGTAGACGTGGGTGGGTGCCCCGTGGTCCGGGTCGACGTGCGCGGCCAACGAGCGGCGCCACGAGTCGGAGACCACCGTCCGCGGGTCGATCTCGGCCCGCCCGCCGCCCAGCACCGCGTCGCGCACGCGCGCGAGCAGCGCGGCACGCTCGACCGGATCCCCCCAGGCGTCCGGGCCGGAGTACGTCGTCATCCACCACCTCGTGGACCTCGCCGGGCCAAGCCTCCATCCTGAGGCCCGAGGGGCAGTAAGGGAAGCCTTGCTTGACCGGTGCAGTGTTTCCGCACACGCGGAGCAGGAGCGGTGATCGGCCCGCAGGAGCGGTGCAACGTCGTTGCAACCCCTGCCTCCATAGCGTCCTGCGTCACAGAGGCGGCGCACGTCGTGCGCCACGGCCTCGTGTGGAGAACACGCACGCTCGACCCCTCCGGGAGGATCCACGATGGCCACGTACGCGGCCCCGGGCACCGACGGCTCCGTCGTCAGCTTCAAGCCCCGGTACGACCACTACATCGGCGGCGAGTACGTCGCCCCGGCCAAGGGGCAGTACTTCGAGAACCCGACCCCGGTGACCGGTCACACCTTCACCGAGGTCGCCCGCGGCACCGCCGACGACGTCGAGAAGGCCCTCGACGCCGCCCACGCCGCCGCTCCGGCCTGGGGCCGGACGTCGGTCGGCGAGCGCGCCAACATCCTGAACAGGATGGCCGACCGCATCGAGGCCAACCTCGAGAAGATCGCCATCGCCGAGAGTTGGGAGAACGGCAAGGCCTGCCGCGAGACGCTGGCCGCGGACATCCCGCTCGCGATCGACCACCTGCGCTACTTCGCCGGCGCCATCCGCGCCCAGGAGGGCTCGCTCTCCCAGATCGACGAGGACACGGTCGCCTACCACTTCCACGAGCCGCTGGGCGTGGTCGGGCAGATCATCCCCTGGAACTTCCCGATCCTCATGGCGATCTGGAAGCTGGCCCCGGCCCTGGCCGCCGGCAACGCCGTCGTCCTGAAGCCGGCCGAGCAGACCCCGGCCTCGATCCACGTCCTGATGGACGTCATCGGCGACCTCATCCCCGCCGGGGTGCTGAACATCGTCAACGGCTTCGGTGTCGAGGCGGGCAAGCCGCTCGCGTCCTCGCCGCGCATCCGCAAGATCGCCTTCACCGGCGAGACCACGACCGGGCGCCTGATCTCCCAGTACGCCTCGGAGAACCTGATCCCGGTGACGCTGGAGCTCGGCGGGAAGAGCCCGAACGTCTTCTTCGACGACGTCTCGGCGCAGAACGACGCGTTCTACGACAAGTGCCTCGAGGGCTTCACGATGTTCGCCCTCAACCAGGGCGAGGTCTGCACCTGCCCGTCGCGGGCGCTCATCCAGCAGGGCCACTACGACGAGTTCCTGGCCCAGGCGGTCAAGCGCACCGAGCAGGTCAAGCAGGGCAACCCGCTCGACACCGACACGATGATCGGCGCGCAGGCCTCGAACGACCAGTTCGAGAAGATCCTGTCCTACATCGACATCGGTCGCCAGGAGGGCGCGCGCATCCTCACCGGCGGTGAGAAGAACGACCTCGGGGGCGACCTCGCGGGCGGCTACTACATCCAGCCGACCATCTTCGAGGGCGACAACTCGATGCGGATCTTCCAGGAGGAGATCTTCGGTCCGGTGCTCTCGGTCGCGAAGTTCTCCGACTACGACGACGCCATGTCGATCGCCAACGACACGCTCTACGGGCTGGGTGCCGGCGTGTGGTCGCGCGACACCAACACCGCCTACCGCGCCGGCCGCGCGATCCAGGCCGGTCGGGTCTGGGTGAACAACTACCACCAGTACCCGGCGCACGCCGCGTTCGGCGGGTACAAGCAGTCGGGTATCGGTCGGGAGAACCACAAGATGATGCTCGACCACTACCAGCAGACCAAGAACCTGCTGGTGAGCTACTCGCAGAACGCGATGGGCTTCTTCTGATCGAGGCCCGTGCCGACGCCGAGGAGGAATGCGCCGATGAGTGAGATCAGCACGAGCACCGACGTCACCGAGCAGGTGCCGGAGGTGCCGGGTTCGGGGACGACCGCCCGCGTGGCGCTCTCCCCGGCGGCCGCCGAGCTCCTGGTGCAGCTCACCGACGTCCACGGCCCGCTGATGTTCCACCAGTCCGGCGGGTGCTGCGACGGCAGCGCCCCGATGTGCTATCCGGACGGGGACTTCAAGCTCGGCGGCCAGGACGTGCACCTCGGTGACCTGAGCGTGGAGGGGCTCGAGCGCCCGATCGGCTTCCACATGTCGGCGTCGCAGTTCGAGTACTGGAAGCACACCCACCTCACCGTCGACGTCGTCAAGGGACGCGGCAGCGGGTTCAGCGTCGAGGCGCCGGAGGGCGTCCGGTTCATCATCCGCTCACGGCTGTTCAGCGACGACGAATGGCGGGCCCTCGAGGGGGCGTAGCGCTTCCGCGCAGTGCCGCACGAGGGCACCCTGGCCACCGGCCGGGGTGCCCTTCGTTTGTCCCGAGACGATTCCCGACGAGGAGATCCGCCGTGACCGAGCCCAGCACCACCCTGCGCGAGCTGACCGGCATGCCCGACGCCCCGGCGTCGCTGGCCGGCTCCGCCCTGATCATGATCGACCTGCAGAACACCTACACGCGCGGCGTGATGGCGCTCGAGAAGGTCGAGCCGGCCATCGAGGAGGCCGCCCGCCTGCTCGAGCGCGCCCGCGCCGCCGGGTCGACGATCGTGCACGTCCAGCACGAGGCCGGCGCCGGGACGCCCTACGACACGAACGACGAGATCGGCGCGATCGTCGACGCGGTTACCCCGCGCGCCGGCGAGCACCGCGTGGTCAAGAACTACCCGAGCTCGTTCGCGCACACCGACCTCGAGGAGCACCTGCGCGGTGCCGGGGTTCAGAACCTCGTCCTCGCCGGGTTCATGACGCACATGTGCGTGAACTCCACCGCGCGCAGTGCGTTCACCCTCGGTTTCGCCCCGACCGTCGTGGCCGCCGCCACGGCCACCCGGGCGCTGCCCGGCCCCGACGGGGTCGTCGAGGCGGCGTCGCTGCAGTCCGCCAGCCTGGCGGCGCTCTCGGACATGTTCGCGGTCGTCGTTCCGGACGCGTCGGCCGTGCCCGATTGAGTCGTTCACATCGTTCACACGCTTTCTTTCTGCGCCGCCCGTCACCCGGGACCCGCCTCGACACGGCGACGTAGTCGCATTTACGCTGCGCCGCGAACCATTCCGGTTCGCGGCGCGCGGTGACGCGCGACCGGCCGTTCGGGGGTCGTGGAAGGAATTCAACGCGTGGCGCAGAAAGTGGTCGTGTCCCTCGTGGACGACCTGGACGAGTCCGAGGCCGACGAGACCGTCGAGTTCGGGATCGACGGGACCACCTACGAGATCGACCTGTCGGACGCGAATGCGTCGAAGCTCCGCGACGAGCTGGCCGACTACGTGGCCCACGCCCGCAAGGTCTCCGGTCGACGGCGTTCCGGCGGCGGGCGCGCGGCGTCCGCGCCGGCGGCTCCCGCCCGGAAGGGCGGCGGCCGGGCCTCGGTGGACCGGGAGCAGAACCAGGCCATCCGGGAGTGGGCGCGCAAGAACGAGTACACCGTCTCCGAGCGGGGCCGGATCCCCTCGGAGGTCAGCGAGGCCTACCACAAGGCGCACGGCTGACCCCGGACACCGGTTCCCGGACCTACCGGGGGCGCTCCGCCGAGCAGCGGCGGGCCGAACGACGGGCGCGCCTGCGCGACGCCTGCCTCGACGTGGTCGGCGAGGTGGGCGTCGTGGGCGTGACCGCGGAGGCGGTGTGCGCCCGCGCCGGATTGACCAAGCGCTACTTCTACGAGGCGTTCACCGACCGCGACGAGCTCCTCGGGGTGGTCGCCGACGACCTGTACGACGCCCTGCACGCCGCGATCGTGACGGCGCTCGACCCGATCGGCCCGGACTCGCGGGCCCGGGCGACCGCCACCGTCGACACCCTCGTCGGCACCCTCGACGCGGACGCCCGCGTGGCCCGGCTCTACGTCGAGTCCCCGGCGCTGCCGGTGCTGCTGGCGCGCCGGGACGAGCGCGTCGACGAGTTCGCCGACCTGCTCCTCACCCACGTCCTGCTCCTCGGCCCCGGGTCGGCGGACCGCCCGCGCCACCGGACCGCGGCGGTCCTCCTGGTCTCGGGGACCACACACCTCGTCACCCGCTGGCTCGCGGGCGCGGTCCCGCTCTCCCGCGCCGGACTCGTCGAGGAGATCACCCGCGCCGGGATGGCCGCCCTCGACGCTTGAGCGCCCCGGCGTCAGGCGACCCGGTCCGGGCCGTGCGGCGGCGGCCAGACGAGCCCGAGGGCGTCGACGAGCGCGGTGCGGCCGGTGTCGGTGACGGTCAGCGCGCGGCTGCGACGGGCCGGGCGCAACCATCCGCGGTCGGTCATCGTCGTCAGCAGGGCCCGGCCGAGCGGGCCCGCGACGTGGTGGCGCTGCTCGGTCCAGTCCACGCAGCACCGCACCGGCGCGGCGGCGTCGGGCACCGACACGTCCATCGCGGCGAGCGCCGACCGGCCGTCCGCCGAGAGCGCGTAGTCGACGACGTCCAGGCCGGGGAGGCGGTCGCCGTCGCGGCGCCCGGAGTCGGTGCCGTCGCCGCCGACGAGGTGTCCGGCGTCGAGCAGGGCGTCGGTGAGTGCCACCCCGAGGCGGCCCGCGACGTGGTCGTAGCAGGCGCGGGCGAGCCGCAGCGCGTGCGCGCGCGTGCCCTCCTTCAGCGACCGCACCGGCTGCGCCGGCGACACCCGGCCCAGCGCCTCGACGAGGTCCGCCACCTCCGGTCCGGCCAGCCGGTAGTAGCGGAAGCGGCCGTGCCGCTCCATCCGCAGGACCCCGGCGTCGACCAGCCGGCCTAGATGGGCGCTCGCGGTGGCGGGCGCGACCCCGGCCTCGGCGGCGAGCACCGACGCCGGCAGGGCCCGGCCGTCGGTCACGGCCAGCACCATCCGTGCCCGGCCGCGGTCGCCGAGGGCGGCGGCGACCACGGAGAGATCGGCGTCCCCGGTGGCGGTCATGGCAGGCACGGTAGGCGCGGCACGGTTCGTCGGGCGGCGAAGTCCCGGTTCCGGTGCCCCTGGGCCGGGCCCGTGTGCAGGATCTGCTCGCGGCCCGTCGAAACACCCGATCCGGCGTTTCTCCGGTAGCGAACGCCTTCCCGGAACAGCGGGTGAACGGGCATCGTTGGCACGAGCACGGTCACGAGTGGTGGCCGGGCGAGCAGGATCGGTCATCGGAGATCGACGTGGCTGGCGTCACGGTGCGGCAACCGCCGACACCGGGTCGTGTCGGTCACGGCGACTAGGATGGTCGTACGGTGCTCGGTCACGGTGTGGGCACCAGCCAGGGTCCGCGAGAGGTCCGCCGTCCTGCGGGGCGGCGGGGGAGTGCGCGGGAGTCCGCCGGCGCAGCAGTCAGGAGTGACGCATGTTCGAGAGGTTCACCGACCGCGCGAGGCGGGTGGTCGTCCTGGCCCAAGAAGAGGCCCGGATGCTCAACCACAACTACATCGGGACCGAGCACATCCTGCTCGGGCTGATCCACGAGGGCGAGGGCGTCGCCGCGAAGGCGCTCGAGTCGCTGGGCATCGCCCTGGAGGGCGTGCGCCAGCAGGTCGAGGAGATCATCGGCCAGGGCCAGCAGGCCCCTTCGGGTCACATCCCGTTCACCCCGCGCGCCAAGAAGGTGCTGGAGCTGTCGCTGCGCGAGGCGCTGCAGCTCGGCCACAACTACATCGGCACCGAGCACATCCTGCTCGGGCTGATCCGCGAGGGCGAGGGCGTCGCCGCCCAGGTCCTCGTCAAGCTCGGCGCGGACCTCAACCGCGTGCGCCAGCAGGTGCTGCAGCTGCTCTCGGGCTACCAGGGCAAGGAGCCCGCGGAGTCCGGCGGCCAGCGCGGCGAGGGCACGCCGTCGAGCTCGCTCGTGCTCGACCAGTTCGGTCGCAACCTCACCCAGTCCGCCCGCGAGGGCAAGCTGGACCCGGTCATCGGCCGGGAGAAGGAGATCGAGCGGGTCATGCAGGTCCTCTCCCGGAGGACCAAGAACAATCCGGTCCTCATCGGCGAGCCCGGCGTCGGCAAGACCGCCGTCGTCGAGGGCCTCGGCCAGGCCATCGTCAAGGGCGAGGTCCCCGAGACGCTGAAGGACAAGCAGCTCTACACGCTCGACCTCGGGTCGCTCGTGGCGGGCTCGCGCTACCGCGGTGACTTCGAGGAGCGCCTGAAGAAGGTCCTCAAGGAGATCCGCACCCGCGGCGACATCATCCTGTTCATCGACGAGCTCCACACCCTCGTGGGTGCCGGTGCCGCCGAGGGCGCGATCGACGCCGCCTCGATCCTCAAGCCGATGCTGGCCCGCGGCGAGCTGCAGACCATCGGGGCGACCACCCTCGACGAGTACCGCAAGCACGTCGAGAAGGACGCCGCGCTCGAGCGCCGCTTCCAGCCGATCCAGGTGGGGGAGCCCTCGGTGGCCCACTCCATCGAGATCCTCAAGGGCCTGCGCGACCGGTACGAGGCGCACCACCGCGTCTCGATCACCGACCCGGCGCTGGTCGCGGCGGCCACCCTGGCCGACCGCTACATCAACGACCGGTTCCTGCCGGACAAGGCGATCGACCTGATCGACGAGGCCGGCGCCCGCATGCGCATCCGCCGCATGACCGCGCCGCCGGACCTGCGCGAGTTCGACGAGAAGATCTCCGACGTGCGTCGTGAGAAGGAGTCGGCGATCGACGCGCAGGACTTCGAGAAGGCCGCGCGCCTGCGCGACGAGGAGAAGCAGCTCCTCGGCCAGAAGTCCGAGCGCGAGAAGCAGTGGAAGTCCGGTGACCTCGACGTCGTCGCCGAGGTGGACGACGAGCTGATCGCCGAGGTGCTGGCCAACTGGACCGGCATCCCCGTCTTCAAGCTCACCGAGGAGGAGACGACCCGTCTGCTCCGCATGGAGGACGAGCTCCACAAGCGGATCATCGGCCAGGAGGACGCCGTCAAGGCGGTCTCGCAGTCGATGCGCCGCACGCGGGCCGGCCTCAAGGACCCGAAGCGTCCGTCCGGGTCGTTCATCTTCGCGGGGCCCTCGGGCGTCGGGAAGACCGAGCTGACCAAGGCGCTCGCCGAGTTCCTGTTCGGTGACGACGACGCCCTCGTCCAGATCGACATGGGCGAGTTCCACGACCGGTACACCGCCTCGCGGCTCTTCGGTGCCCCTCCCGGGTACGTCGGCTACGAGGAGGGCGGCCAGCTCACCGAGAAGGTGCGCCGCAAGCCGTTCTCGGTGGTCCTGTTCGACGAGATCGAGAAGGCCCACTCCGAGGTCTACAACACCCTGCTGCAGGTGCTCGAGGACGGCCGTCTCACCGACGGTCAGGGTCGCGTCGTCGACTTCAAGAACACGGTCATCGTGTTCACCTCGAACCTCGGCACGCAGGACATCTCGAAGGCGGTCGGGCTGGGCTTCCAGTCCGGCGCGGACACGTCGTCGAACTACGAGCGGATGAAGAACAAGGTCACGGACGAGCTGAAGAAGCACTTCCGTCCCGAGTTCCTCAACCGCATCGACGACATCATCGTGTTCCACCAGCTGCGCGAGGAGGAGATCGTCCAGATGGTCGACCTGCTCATCGGGCGCACCGAGAAGCAGCTGCAGAACAAGGACATGTCGATCGAGCTCACCGACAACGCGAAGAAGCTGCTCGCGCAGCGCGGCTTCGACCCGGTGCTCGGCGCGCGTCCGCTGCGTCGCACGATCCAGCGCGAGATCGAGGACCAGCTGTCAGAGAAGATCCTGTTCGGGGAGATCGAGCCCGGCCAGATCGTGCTCGTGGACGTCGAGGGCTGGACCCCCGAGGTCGACGACAAGGGCGTCACCAAGGCCGCCCCGGAGTCGGCGAAGTTCACGTTCCGGGGCGAGGCCAAGCCCACCCCGGTGCCGGACACCCCCGAGGTCGCGACGGCCGGTACCTCCGGCCCGTCGGACCAGGCCGACGCCGGCTGATCCGCTCCTGACGCACGACGCCCCGGCCACCCTCGTGGTGGCTGGGGCGTTCGTGTGTCCGGGGTCGTGGGCACAGACGGGGCATGACCGCTCCCACGACCACCGAGGCGGAGGTCGTCGAGACCTTCCTCGCCGCCCTCGCCCGGCTCGACGTCGACGCGGTCGGGGCGCTGCTCGACCCCGACGTCGTCTACCAGAACGTGTCCCTGCCGGCCGCCCACGGACGCGCAGCGACGCTGCGCGTGCTCGGGTCGATGGCGCGGCCGCTCACCGGGTTCGAGATCCACACCCACCGGCTCGCGGCGAACGGCACCACGGTGCTGACCGAGCGGACCGACGTCGCGATCGCGGGCCGCGTCCGCATCGCCTTCTGGGTGTGCGGCACCTTCGAGGTCCGCGACGGGCGCATCACGCTGTGGCGGGACTACTTCGACTGGGCCGACGTCACCCGCGCCGCCGTGTCCGGGGTGGCCCGGGGCGTCTGGGCGGCGCTGCGCTCCCGCTGATTGGTCAGCTCTCCGGGGTGGCCGCGACCGCTGCCTGCTGCTTCTGCCGCTTGCTCTGGGCGCGGCCCGCGGAGATCGCGATGAACACCGCGATGGACAGGCTGATCCACAGCGCGTACCGGTCGATCAGCAGCACGACGTCCACCGCGGACTGCCCGAGCGCGTAGCCGAGCCCGGCGACGAGGCCGGTCATGATGCCGGCGCCGACGACGCTCGCGACGAGGAACGCCCCGAGGGACAGGCCGGCGAGTCCCGCCAGGAGGTAGGCCAGCACCGACGGGATGCCGGGGAGCGCGGCCACCACGACGACCAGGAACATCGCCCACATCGGCCACGCCCGGACGCGTTCCACGAAGCGGGCGGCCCGGTCGGAGGGGACGAAGAACCGGACTCCCTTCGCGCCCCAGCGTCGTCCGGCCCACCAGTACAGCCAGTCGAACTTGATCTTCCCGACGATGCCCGCGACGATCACCAGCCACAGGTCCGCCTGGCCGATCCGGGCGAACGCCGCCCCGGCGCCGACGGCCGACGAACTGCCGGTCACCGCGGCGAGGGCCGTGGGGTGCGAGGCGAGCAGGAACGGGCGCAGCGGCAGGGTGGTCATCGCCAGGACGAAGGCACCGACCATGCAGCCGATCAGCACCTTGTCGGCACGGGCCATCGGGCTGTCCCACGGCCGCATGTCGCGCCACTGCTGCTTCGCGGCCTCGATCTCCTCGGGGCTGTACTGCCGACGCCACCGGGACCGTGGTGGCGCCGCGGGCTCGGGCTGGGGCTGCTCCGGCTCCTGCGCGGTCGGCGTCTCGTCCCGTTCGGACACGTCGGCCCTCGTTCCCCCGGCGGCCCGTCCGCCGTCCCCGCCGACGGTAGCGGAGTGCGGTTCACACCCGTGTGTCGAGATCGTCGGTCGCGGGGCGCACAGCGTCTCCCGCCGAGTGCGACACCATGCAGCTTCTCTGGCATCAGAACCTGCGTCACGTCGCACTCGGCGTGCCGGTCGGGGCGATCGCCCGCGGCCGTGTCACCTTGTCGCGGGGAGCCGACGCCGGCCGGCCAGAGCATGAGCCGCCCGGACCGTGTGCGCGACGCACACCCGGCCCTACGACCCGTAGAGCGCCGCCAGTCCCTTCGCGGCCTCCGCCATCTGCTCGCGCAGCGGCGGCGGGGACACGACCTCGATCTCGGCGCCGAGCCCCAGGAGCTCCGACCGAGTGGCCGCGATCGACTCCATCGGGATCACCGCACAGGTCCACCCGTCGTCGTCCACCGGCCACGACCGCTCGGCCAGCGCCCGCGCGGTGTGCGGACGGAGCACCGCGGGCGCGAGCTCCATCGCGCACGGCGAGAGCCGTACGGCCGCCTCCGCCTGGTAGAGCGTGGCGGTCAGCGCCGCGGACGCCTCGTTCCAGTACCGGAACAGGTCGAAGCCCTCCGGGCGGTCGAAGCGGGCGTCCAGCGTCTCCAGCGCCAGCACCCGGGTGATCCGGTACGTGCGCGCCGGTCCACCTCCGGACGGCTGCGCCACGAGGTACCAGACACCGCCCTTGAGGACGACGCCGAGCGGCTCGAGCTCCCGCTCGACCTCCTCGGCGCCCCACCGCACGTACCGGACCCGCACCACCCGCTGGTTCCACACCGCGTCGGCGATGCCCGTGAGCGTGGGGACGTGGTCGGCCTCGCGGAACCACCCGGGGGCGTCGAGGTGGAAGCGCTCGGCGATGCGGCGGGAGCGCTCCGCGAGCTCGTCCGGCAGGGCGGCCTGGACCTTGAGCTGCGCCGTCGCGAGGACCCGCCCGAGCCCGAGTTCCGCCGCGGCCGCGGGCATCCCCGCGAGCGCCAGTGAGTCGGCCTCCTCGGCCGACATCCCGGTGAGCCGGGTGCGCCACCCCTCGAGCAGCGAGTACCCGCCGTCGGGACCGCGGTCGGCGTAGATCGGGACGCCGGACCCGGCGAGCGAGTCCATGTCGCGATAGATGGTGCGGATCGAGACCTCGAGCTCGTCGGCGAGCTCGCGCGCGGTCATGCGCCCGCGTGTCTGCAGGAGCATCAGCGCGGAGAGCAACCGACTGGCGCGCACGCCACAGTCCTACCCCATCACCTGACAGCTCATGTCAGCTACCCGTCACGGCGCGCTCGTCCGGGACCCCGTCGTCGTCGGCGTCGACGAGCAGCGGGTCGGTCACGCCCGCCCGGACCGCCTCCAGCTGCGCGGAGACCGCGAGCCCGGCGAGCAGGGCGACGCCGGTGACGAACGCCCAGAGCAGCAGCACCATGATCCCGGCGAGCGGGCCGTAGGTCGCCGAGAACTCCCCCGAGACCGACACGTAGAGCGCGATCGCGCCGGACGCCACCAGCCACACCGCCACCGTCAGCCCGGCCCCGAGCGCGAGCCAGGAGAGGGCCGGCTGGTTGCGCCGGGGCGCGAACCGGAACAGCGTCGTCACCGCGACGATCAGCGCTCCGAGGCCGACCGGCCAGCGCACGACGTCCCACACGGTCTCCGCCGCGTCGCCCCAGCGGTAGACCTCCTCGATGGCGTCGCCGAACGGCCCGCCCGCGACGATCAGGACCAGCCCGACCCCGAGCGCGGTCCCGGCGGTCGCGGTCAGCAGGGCGGCGCGGGAGTACTTGCGCAGCGCCGGCCGGTCCCGCTCCACGCCGTACACCCGGTTCGCACCGCGCTCGAGCTGCGCGAACGCGCTCGTCATCGCCACGAACGCCGTCACCAGCCCGAACGCGACCGCGAGCTCGCCCAGGTTCTCGCCCGGCCCGTCGTCGTCCTCGTCGCCTCCGGCGGCCGGTCCCTCCGCGCCCCGCGCGACCACGTCGGCCAGGAGCTGGTCACCCGAGCCGGGCGACACCGCCACGACGGTCCGGGCGACGACCTGCGCCACCGACTCCGCGCCGATCGCGGTGGCGAGGCCGCTGCCGGCGATGATCAGCGGCACGGTCGCGAGGGCGAGCTGCAGGGCGAAGGCGCGGGCGTGGCTGAAGCCGTCGCCGTAGCGGAACCGCAGGAACGAGGTGCGCAGCAGCGTCATCAGGCCGACCCGGCGGGTGGTGTGCCACGCGTCGTCGGCCGACAGGTCCTGCCCGTGCATGTCCGTGGTCTCGGGCACGGCACGCACGGAGCTCACGGGACACATCATCGCCCGACCTGACAGCAGGTGTCAGTCGGGACCCGGCAGGCTGACCCGATGGACGTCTCCCGCGACGCGGCGATCGCGTACCGCATCCACGCGCAGGGCCTGCACCGTCGCTCGGTGGCGGACGCCGCGGCGGTGCTCGACCTCGGCGTGCAGCACCACCAGTCGTCGGTCCCCGTCGCGCTCGCCGCCCGCCTGCCCGAGGGCGCCGCACTCGACGGCGAGCTCGCGTGGACCCATCGCGGCGCCCCCCACCGGCACACCTCGGACCTCGCCGCGTGGGCCCGCCGGCTGCGGCCGCTCTCCGAGACCGACGCCATGGCCCGGCTGATCTGGACCACGGAGCAGTCCGCCGCGTTCCCCGCCCTCGCCGGGATCGACCGGACGGCCGAGGTGCTGCAGGCCGTCGTCGCGGGCCCGATGACCAAGGGCGAGGTGTCGACGGCGGTCAGCCGCGAGCTGCCCCGCGAGCTCCAGCGCGACTGCCCGTCGTGCGGGGTGTGGCACGTGTTCGACCAGCTGCTGCGGCTGGCCGGCCTGCCCGCCGGGATCACGCTCGACGGCGGGCGGACGCTGCGCGCGCTCCCGGCGCCGCCGGGCTGGGTCCGCCCGTCCGGCGTCGGCGCCCCCGAGGACGTGGCCGAGCTCGTGACGGCGGCCGTGCGCGTGCTCGGACCCGCGACCACCGCGGACCTCGCCGCGTGGGCCGGGACGTCGGCCGGGGCCCTGGCCCCGGCGGTGGAGGCGGCGGGACTCGTGGCGGTGCGGGTCGAGGGCCGCCGCGCCTGGATGGCGCCCGACGCGGTCGACCGGCTGACCGACCCGCCGGTTCCGCCGGGTCTGCGCCTGCTCCCGCCGTTCGACCCCCTGCTCTCGGCCCGTGACCGCGCCCTGCTCGTCCCCGACGCCGGGCGACGCCGTGCGCTGTGGCCGGCGCTCGGGCACCCGGGCGCGGTGCTGGCGGGCACCGACGTCGTCGGGACCTGGCGACCGACGGCGTCGGGGAAGAAGCTGACCCTGGCCGTCACCGCGTCCGGGGCGCTGCCCCGCGACCTGCTCGACGAGGAGGCGGCGCGGGTCGCGGCGGCCCGGGGGCTGCGGCTGGGCGGCGTCTCGGTCTCGTGACGGGCTCAGGTCCAGGCGTCGCGCAGGAGGTCGTCCAGGGCGGGGAGTGTCTCCCGCGCGCCGGCGGCGAGCCCGACCCCGCGGCCGTGCCGCACGTCGGGCTCGCGCACGTTCACCCGGACCAGCCGTCCCGACGCCGCCGAGGCGAGCTCCGCGTGCCGCCGGACGGTCGGCACCGCGGTCCCGGCGCCGAGCTCGATCACGGCGAGCTCGTCCTGCCGCCGGAGCCACGCGCGGTGCTCCGCCGTCCGCTCCGCGTGCACGCCCGGCACCCACGAGCCGTCACCGAACATCAGGATGTTCGGGCGGGCGACCGCGCCGCACCGGGGACAGGTCGGCAGCGGCGGGCGGGCCCGCATCGTCTCCTCGTCGATCGCCACGTCGCGGCCCTCGGCGGACCACGTCGCCTCCGAGCACGGGCGGGTGCACTGCAGCGTGCCGATCGCGCCGTGGCACTCGACCACGGCCTCGTCGGGGAAGCCGGCCGCCTGGAACGCCCCGTCGACGTTCGACGTGAACACCCGCGTGGGCAGGCGGCGCGACCAGCGCAGGAGGACGTCGAACCCGGGGTGCGGCACCGTCGCGCGGTACAGCGCCAGCCGGTGGCCGTAGAAGCCCCAGGCGAGCTCGGGGTCGTCGTCGAAGTGCTCCGGGTCGGCCAGCTCCTCGAACCGCAGCCCGAGGCGGCGGTACGGCGGGTAGGCCCGCCAGAACCCCTCCGGGCCGCGGAAGTCCGGCAGCCCGGAGTCGACGCCCATGCCGGCGCCGGCGGCGACGACGAGGGCCGAGGCGCCGCGCAGGAGGTCCGCGGCGCGCTCGACGTCGGGGTGGCTCAGGACTCCCCGCCGGGCTTGCCGACGGACAGCACGACCTCGAACTCCATGAGGTCCGCACCGGAGGACACCGGCTGCTTACGCTCGCCGGCGTGCGCGGCCGCGGCGGCCCCGCCGTCGCGCCAGGCGGCGAACGCCTCCTCGGACTCCCAGCGGGTGTAGACGAAGTAGCGGTCGTCGCCCGCGCTCGGGCGCAGCAGCTCGTAGCCCAGGAAACCGGGCGTGTCCTTGATCGCCTCGCCGCGCGCGGCGAACCGACGCTCCAGCTCCGGGCCGTTGCCCTCGGGGACCTTGATGGCATTGATCTTCACGACGGCCATGCCCCGAGCCTACGTCTCGCCCGGGAGAGCGAACCGGCCGTCGGCCAGCTGCTCGACGAGCCCGTCGACGAGCAGGGAGTCCAGACAGCGGGCGCGCTGGGCGGGGTCGGTGAGCCACGCGGCCTCGAGGGCGGGTGCGTCGACGGGGCCGAAGGCGCCGCGGAGGACGTCGAGCAGCCGCCCGCGCACCTGGCGATCGGTGCCGGCCCAGCGCTGGCCCCTGCGCACGGGCCCGTCCCACGCGGGACGGCCCGCCTGCTGCCACGCACAGAGGTCGGTGACGGGGCAGTCCGCGCAGCGCGGGCCCCGGGCCACGCACACGCAGGCGCCCAGCTCCATGAGCGCGGCGGAGGTGCGGGCGGCCTCGGCCTCGTCGGCGGGCAGGAGCGCCTCGGTGTCGGGCAGGTCGCGGGCGGCGGCGTCACCGGCCTCGGCCCGGCCGTGCACGGCGCGCGCGACGACCCGGCGGACGTTGGTGTCGACCACCGGGCAGCGGCGGCCGTAGGCGAAGGCGGCGACCGCGCGGGCGGTGTAGGCGCCGATGCCGGGCAGGGCGAGGAGGGTGTCGACGTCGTCCGGGACGACGTCGCCGTGCTCGGCCGCGATGACGGCGGCCGCCGCCTGCAGACGCAGCGCCCGGCGCGGGTAGCCCAGCTTCCCCCACGCGCGCAGGACCTCTGCGGTCGGCGCGGCCGCGAGGTCCGAGGGCCGGGGCCAGCGCGCGAGCCACTCCCGCCAGATCGGGTCCACGCGGGCCACCGGCGTCTGCTGGAGCATGATCTCGCTGACCAGGACGCCCCAGCCGGTCACGCCGTCCTCCCGCCACGGGAGGTCGCGGGCGTGGGCGGCGAACCAGGGGAGGAGCCGGTCAGCGACGGCTGAGTGCGCGGGCACCGGCTGATCCTGCCCCTCGGGTGGGTGAGTTCGGGATCCGGCCCGGCGCGGGGCGATCGCGCTGCGCGACTCCACTTCTACGGTGCGTCACATGCTGGAGCCGGTGGGACCGCTCCCGCCGTCGGTGTACTGGCGGCGGCGGGCCGTCGCCGCGATCGTGTCCGTCCTCGTGCTCGCCCTCGTGACGTGGGTGCTCGGTGCGGCGCTGTCCGCGGACGACCCCGACGAGGTGGTCGCCGCGCCGACCCCGGCGGAGGCCCCGCCGTCCCCGGTCGCCTCCCGCAGCGCCCTGGCGGTGCCGCCCGGCGGCTCGGCCGCGCTCGGTCAGCTCGGCGCACCGCCGGCGGCGGCCGCCCCGTCGGGCACCGACCCGGCGCCGGCGCCGGTGCTGCCCGGGGCCGAGCCCGCGGGCCCGAGCGGCGGTGCGACCCCGCCGCTCCTCGGCGCGTCGTCGACCGATCCCCGGCTCGGGCGGGCCGCCACCCCCGCCCCTGCGGCGCCGCCGAGCAGCGCCCCCGCGCCGGCTCCGGGTCCGTGTGCCGACTCCGCGCTGGAGGTCGCCGCGCGGACCGACCGGTCGAGCTACGCCGCGGCGGACCGCCCGCTGTTCAGCCTCGTCGTCACGAACACCGGGACGGCACCCTGCACGCGGGACCTGGGCCCGGCGCGGACCGCGATGGCCGTGGTGCGCAGCGCCGGCGACGGCCTGTGGGGCAGCGACGACTGCGCGCCCGGCGGCGATCCGGACGTCCGCACCCTGGCCCCCGGCCAGGAGCAGGTCATCTCGCTGCGCTGGGCCGGTCGGACCTCCCTGCCGGGCTGCCCCGGGGACCGGGACGCCGTGCCCGCCGGGACCTACCAGCTGCTGACCCGGCTCGACGGGACGATCAGCGACCCCGCGAAGTTCACGATCGCGTCGTCGTAGCGGCCCCCAACCCGACGGCCGCGAGCGCTCCCGCGAGGTCGTCCACCTGCGTCAGCGTCATCCCGGGCGGCGCCACGGTGCCCGGCCCGAACGGGATGATCGCGTTCGGGACGCCCAGCCGCGCCGCCTCCGCGAGCCGCCGGTCGGTGGCCGGGACCCGGCGGATCTCCCCGGTGAGGCCCACCTCGCCCAGGACGACCGTGCCGTACGGCAGTGGCTTCTCCCGGACCGCCGACGCGATCGCGAGGGCGATCGCGAGGTCGGCCGACGGTTCGCGCAGCTTCATCCCGCCGACGGTCGCGGCGAAGACGTCGTACGTGGCGAGTGACACCCGGCAGCGCTGCTGGAGGACCGCGAGGACCTTGAGCACCCGGGACGACTCCAGGTCGGACACCGTGCGGCGGGGCTGGCCCTCCGGTCCGACCTTGGCGACGAGCCCCTGCACCTCGGCCATCAGCGGTCGCTTGCCCTCCATGGCGACGGTGACCGCCTGGCCCGGCACCGTCCCCGTCATCGTCCCGACGAACAGACCCGTCGGATCGGTCACCTCGCTGATGCCGCCGTCGAACATCTCGAAGCAGCCGACCTCGTCCGACGGGCCGAAGCGGTTTTTCAGCCCGCGGACCATGCGCAGCGTCGAGTGGCGCTCGCCCTCGAAGCTCAGCACCACGTCCACCAGGTGCTCCAGGGTGCGCGGGCCCGCGACGGCGCCGTCCTTGGTCACGTGACCGATCAGCACGACCGGCAGGTCCCGCTGCTTGGCCAGCGCGACCAGCGCCGAGGTGACCGCGCGGACCTGGGACACGCCGCCGGCCGTGCCCTCGACGTCGGCCGACCCGACCGTCTGCACCGAGTCGACCACCAGCAGCCCGGGATCGACGGCCTCGACGTGCGCGGCGACCTCCTCCAGGTCGGCCGTCGCGGACAGGAACAGGTGCGGCACGACGGCGTCGGTGCGCTCGGCGCGCAGGCGCACCTGGCCCGCGGACTCCTCACCGGTGACGTAGAGGACCGTGCCGCCCGCCCGGGCGCGCCGCGCGGCGACCTCGAGCAGCAGCGTGGACTTCCCCACCCCGGGCTCGCCCGCGAGCAGGACCACCGCGCCGGGCACCAGGCCGCCGCCCAGCACCCGGTCGAGCTCGCCGACCCCGGTGGGGCGGGACGCGACCGACTCCAGCCCCACCTCGCCGATGGCCCGGACGGGGCTCGACGGGCGCGCGGCCGCCTTCGGGGCCGCGCCGGGGGTGCCGACCGAGGCCGTCGCCGGGAGGCCCTCCTCGATCGTCCCCCAGCCGCCGCAGCCGGGGCAGCGGCCGAGCCACTTCGCCGCGGTCTGGCCGCAGGCGGTGCACTCGAAGGGGCGGGGGCGGGTCTTCGTGCTCACGGTTCGAACACTAGAGCGAACCCCCGACAGCCTCGCCGCGACCCGTCGTCGCGAACGGGTGTCAGCTGGCCGGGACGGTGGGCCCGGTCGAGCTCATGTACACCGGCAGCGTGATCGAGCCGGCCCGCGCGAACGTGAAGGTGACCGGGTAGGTCGGCCCCTCGTGCAGCACCTGGGCGACGGCCGGGAGCGTGATCCGCATCGTCCCGGTCGGCTGGGTCGGCGACGGCGGGCCGACGGGACCGGGCTGGGCGCCGATGATGAAGGTCGAGCTGTTGCCCGGGATCGTCGTGAAGCCCTCGGCGCGGGGCGGACCCGCGTACGGCGTGCTCACCGACACGAGCTGGTCGTCCGCGAGGTCCTGGTTGACGATCGACCCGCGCAGGGTGACCGCCGAACCGGCGGGGACGACCGGCGTCGCGCCCGGGTCGATCGTCACGTCGCGCAGCAGGACCTGCCCGACCGCGCCCTCGGTCCCGGAGACCGAGGAGATCGTGGTGTCGGTCTGCGTGACGGCGCCCGCGCTGCAGCCCGACAGGACCAGGGCGGCCGCGCCGAGCAGGGTGGCGGCGAGCAACGCGGTCCGCGGGCGGCCCGTCGGTCGGCGGGTCATGGCGCGTGGTCCTCCTCGGATTCTCTGCTCCCGGCTCCGCCGCGCGCCGCAGCGGGCGTCGCCTCGGATCGGCGTCACCCTAGCCCCCGCGCGCGCGGCGGGGCGCGTCCGACGGGCACCTCTCACGCCGCCGGACAACCCTCCCGACCTCGGGGAGCATGGCCCCGCGCCACTTGTCAACCCCCTGACCTGCGAAGACGGTGCAATCCCCCTCCGACGACGTGTCGCGGACGTGTTAACCTGGGGGCAGCGAAAGGGGCTAGAGGACACATGGTTTTCAAGGTCGGCGAGACCGTCGTCTACCCGCACCACGGTGCCGCTCTCATCGAGGCGATCGAGACCCGGACGATCAAGGGCGAGGAGAAGAAGTACCTCGTCCTGAAGGTTGCCCAGGGCGACCTCACGGTCCGGGTCCCCGCGGACAACGCCGAGATCGTCGGCGTCCGCGACGTGGTCGGCCAGGAGGGTCTGGACCGGGTGTTCGAGGTGCTGCGAGCCCCACACACCGAGGAGCCGACCAACTGGTCGCGCCGCTACAAGGCGAACCTCGAGAAGCTCGCGTCGGGTGACGTCAACAAGGTGGCCGAGGTCGTGCGCGACCTGTGGCGACGGGAGAAGGACCGCGGCCTGTCGGCCGGCGAGAAGCGGATGCTCGCCAAGGCCCGGCAGATCCTCGTGAGCGAGCTCGCGCTCGCCGAGGGCACCGACGAGGTGGCCGCCGAGTCCCTGCTGGACCAGGTGCTCGCCTCCTAGAGGTGGGCGTCGCTGCCGTCGTCCCGGCGGCCGGTTCCGGGCTGCGGCTCGGAGCCGGGATGCCGAAGGCGCTCGTGCGGGTCGCGGGGGTCGCGATGGTGGCCCGCGCGGTCGACGGACTCCTCGCGTCGGGCGTGGTCGACGACGTCGTCGTCGTCGCGCCCCCGGAACACCTCGACGCGATGGCCGAGGTGACGACGGCGGGTCGCGTCGTGCCCGGAGGGCCCGACCGCGTGGCCTCCGTGGCGCTCGGCCTGGCCGAGGTGCGGGACGCGAACGTCGTGCTGGTGCACGACGCCGCCCGATGCCTGTGTCCCGCCTCGGTGGTGGCGTCCGTGGTGGCTGCCGTCCGCGCCGGTCACGGTGCCGTCGTCCCGGCCATCCCGGTCGCCGACACGGTGCGGCGGGTCGACGCCGACGGACACGTGGTGGACCTCGTGGACCGCACCGGGCTGCTGGCCGTCCAGACGCCGCAGGGCTTCGACGCCGAGGTGCTGCGGCGTGCGCACGCCGCGGCCGGCGAGCTCCGGGCCACCGACGACGCCGGACTGGTCGAGGCGATCGGGGGCGAGGTCGTCACCGTGCCGGGTGATCCCCGGGCGTTCAAGATCACATCGGCGCTGGACCTGGCGATGGCGGAGGCGTTGGTGCGCACGGAGCTCGAGCCGTGAGGGTCGGGATCGGCACGGACGTACACCCGCTCTCGGTCGACGCGCCGTGCTGGGTGGCGGGTCTGCTCTGGGAGGGCGAAGCCGGCTGCGCGGGCCACTCCGACGGTGACGTCGCGGCCCACGCGCTCTGCGACGCGATGCTCTCGGCCGCGGGGCTCGGCGACGTCGGGGCGGTGTTCGGCACGGGCCGCCCGGAGTGGGCGGGGGCGTCCGGCGTGCGGTTGCTCGGTGAGGTGCGTCGGCTCGTCCACGACGACGGGTGGACCCTCGGCAACGCCGCGGTGCAGGTGATCGGCAACCGCCCGAAGATCGGGACCCGTCGTCGGGAGGCCGAGTCGGTGCTCTCCGAGGCGGTCGGCGGCCCGGTGTCGGTGTCCGGCACGACGTCCGACGGTCTCGGCCTGACGGGCCGCGGCGAGGGCCTGGCCGCCGTCGCGACGGCGTTGCTGCTGCCGCGCTGATCTCGCCCCGGACCGGTCCGTTGCGCCCCGCACATGGCGGCCCTGGAGCTCGACCCTCGGTGCACGGCTCGGTCCCGGTTCCACGGAACGGCCCCCACGCGGGCCGGTGGCGTGCTTGCCTCCTGGGGTGTTCGACGTGAACTGGGACGCGCGGTCGCACGCCGACATCCACGCCCAGCTGCAGGGTCGGGGCGGGGGCTTCACCGACGCGGGCGGGGCGTGGAACTCGCTGGCCTCGCGGCTGCGGGAGGTGGCGGGGTCCGTCGAGCGGGCGACGTCGGGCATCGCGGCCACCCGGACCGGGGTGGCGGCGCAGGCGGCGGGCGGGGCCGTCGGGCCGATGGGGCCGTGGGCGGAGCAGGCACGGACGTTCAGCGATGCGGTGGGGTCCGCGTCGCACGAGCAGAACCGGGCCCTCGCGGCGACGCGTTCGGCGGTGGGCCCGCCCGTGCCGAAGCCGCCGGTGGCCCTGCAGACCTGGGAGGGCGTCGGGGCGCTCGCCGCCCTGGACGTGGACTCCGCGGAGAACTCCTCGCTCGACGCCGAACGACGGGCGCGGGCCGCGATGGGGCGCTACCAGGAGTTCAGCTCGCTGCGGGCGTCGGAGCTGCCGCAGTTCTCCTCGCCGGTCCAGGAGGCGCCCCGGATCCAGCTGGTGGCAGGAGGCGGTGCCGCGACCCCGGGCGGACCCGGAGGCGGACCCGGAGCCGCCGGGCCGGGCGCTGTGTCTCCGGGAGCGGCGGTACCCGGGGCGGCGCCAGGAGCGGTGGTACCCGGGGCGGCGCCAGGAGCGGCGGTACCCGGGGCAGCCAGCCCGGGCGGACCGGGCGGCCCGGGAGCGGCCGCGCCCGGCCCGACGGTCCCCGGCGCCGGCGGGCCGCCGACAGCACCCAGAGCCACCACCCCTGCCGCCACCGGACCCGGCAGCGCGGCGCCCGCGGGAGCCGCGACGGGAAGCACCGCCCCGGGGAGCGCTCCGCCCACCGGCGCCACGCCGACGACCGCCGCGCCCGGAGGACCCACCCCCGGCGGCGTCACGCCCGCGCCGGGCGCGTCCGTCCCCGGCGCCCCCACGACCATTCCCCGCGCGCCGGGCGTGACCCCGCTCCCGACCGGGACGCCACCCCCGACCGTCGAGCGCATCCCGATCCGCCCGGCCCTGCCGTCGGCGGAACCACCGGTCCCGGGGACCTCGTTCGGTCCGAGTTCGAGTCCCAGCCCGTCCCCGAGCCCGAGCCCCGCCGGCAACCCGTCCACACCCGCCGTCCGGACCCCGCTCGACGCCACCGCCCGCAGCCCGATCCTCGAGCCCGCGGTCGCCGCGCGCCCCACGACCACGCCGGCGGGCGCCCTGCCCTTCGCGCCGATCGGCGGCGTCGCGGGCGGTGGGGGAGGGGACCAGCGCCTGCCCCGCGCGGCGTACCTGGTCGAGGACGACCCCGATGCCATCGCGGGCGATCTCCCCCGCGTCGCCCCGCCGGTGATCGGCGAGTGATCCCGGCGCGGCGGATGCACCTCGAGCGGGACGCGGTCGTCGCCGCCTGGCGCCACCTGGGCCTCGGCGACCGCCCGCCGCTGCTCGAGGTCCCCGACCACGGCACGACGCTCTCCGCCCGCGACGCCGCCGACCACGCCGCGCTCTGCGGTCTCCGCCGGCGCGGGCTGGCCCGGACCGGTCCCGACGGCGGGCCGGTGCCGGTCGCCGACCTCGCCGACGCCCTCCGCGTCCTCGCCCACCCCGAGGTCGACGTCGACCTGCGCTGCTGGGCCCCCGACCCGACCGGGTGGTTCGCCGCCGTCGCGGGCGAGCTCGCCGTCGTCGTGGAACCCGGCCCGGACCACCGCTGGACCCTCGACGTCACCGCCCGACCACCCGCCGCGACGTCCGCCGAGCTCGTCGCCGACCTCGCGCGGAGCCTCCTGGCCCGGCTCCCCGACGTCCGCCCGCTGCCCGGCACGGCCCTGACCGTCCCGGCCGACGTCCTCTTCGCCGGGGCGCCCACCCACCGCCTGCCACCCGCCGTCGGGAACCGTCTGGCGTCGTTGCGGGCCGAGCCGCCACGGCGGCGGATGCAGCTGGGCGCGCACGTCCGTTCCCGACGGCGGGTCGGGCCGGTCACCGCGGTCGACGCGGCCGAGGGCCGGATGCTCGTGGAGGTCGAGGGCGAGGTGGTCCGGGTCCGCCCCGCCGACCGGGCCGCGATCGCGCGTGCCCTGGCGTCGAGGACCTGACGGAGGGCAGCGCAGGGGCCGTGACCTGCCGTCCGTAGGATCCGACTGGTGAGCCTGCACCTGTACGACACCGCTGCACGCGCGCTGCGGGAGTTCCACCCGCAGCACGAGGGCCGGGCGTCGATCTACGTGTGTGGGGCCACCGTGCAGGGAGTACCGCACGTCGGGCACGTCCGGTCCAGTGTGAACTTCGACGTCCTGCGCCGGTGGCTGGTCCACCAGGGGCTCGACGTCGCCCTGGTGCGCAACGTCACCGACATCGACGACAAGATCCTGTCGAAGGCCGCCGAGGCCGGTCGGCCGTGGTCGGAGTGGGCCGCGACGCACGAGCGCGCCTTCACCGCCGCGTTCGACGCCCTGGGCTGCCTCCCGCCGTCGGTGGAGCCGCGGGCGACCGGGCACGTCACCGAGATGATCGAGCTGATCTCCCGGCTGATCGACTCCGGCCACGCCTACCCCTGCGACAACGGCTCCGGCGACGTGTACTTCGCCGTCGGGACGTGGCCGACCTACGGCTCGCTCTCCGGGCAGAAGCCGGACGAGATGGAGCAGGGCGAGGCGGCGTCGCGGGGCAAGCACGACCCGCGCGACTTCACGTTGTGGAAGGCCGCGAAGCCGGGTGAGCCGAGCTGGCCGACCCCCTGGGGACGCGGCCGTCCCGGCTGGCACCTGGAGTGCTCGGCGATGGCGACCCGGTACCTCGGGCCGTCGTTCGACATCCACGGCGGCGGGCTGGACCTGGTGTTCCCGCACCACGAGAACGAGCGGGCCCAGTCCAACGCCGCCGGCGACGGCTTCGCGAACTTCTGGCTGCACAACGCCTGGGTGACGATGTCCGGGGCGAAGATGTCGAAGTCGCTGGGCAACACGCTGACGATCCCGGCCGTGCTCGACCGGGTCCGCGCGGTGGAGCTGCGCTACTACCTGGTGGCGCCGCACTACCGTTCGACGGTCGAGTACTCCGAGGCCGCGCTGGCGGAGGCCGCGTCGGCCTACCGACGGATCGAGACGTTCGTGCGGCGCGTGGCCGAGCGCATCGGCCCGGTGCCCGCCACCGGGGGCGACCTCACCGCCTTCACCGCCGCCATGGACGACGACCTCGGGACGCCGTCCGCGCTCGCCGCCGTGCACGAGCAGGTGCGGCACGGCAACAGCGCGCTCGACGAGGGCGACCGCGCCGGTGCGCTGGCTGCCGCGACGGCCGTCCGGGAGATGACCGGGGTGCTCGGCCTCGACCCGCTCGACCCGCACTGGGCCGGAGCGGAGGCGGCCGGCGGGACGAGCGCCCGCTCGGCGCTCGGCGCCCTGGTCGACGACCTCCTGACCGAGCGGGCCACCGCCCGGAAGAGCCGGGACTTCGCCCGCGCGGACGCGATCCGTGACCAACTGACCGCCGCCGGCGTCGGGATCGAGGACACCCCCGACGGACCGGTCTGGACCCTGAAGGACGACGAGCAGTAGCGATGGCAGGAAACTCGCGCCGCCCCGGTGCGCGGCGCAACCCCGGCACGAAGAAGGGCCCGACGAAGGGCTCCGGCGGCAACCGCGCCAAGGGGCTCGAGGGCAAGGGCCCGACGCCCAAGGCGGAGAACCGTCCCAACCACAAGGCCTACGAGGGCGGCGGCAAGACCGGGAAGTCCGGTCAGGGGAACCCGACGGGCAGGGGCGGCCCGGCCCGGCGACCCACGGGCGCCGCGTCGCGGACCGGCGGCGGGGGCACGGGCGGCACCAACGCCGGTCGCGGGCGCGGCGCCCCGACCCGGCGGGAGAGCCCGGACGGCCCGCAGGTGGTCGTCGGTCGCAATCCCGTCGTCGAGAGCCTGCGGGCGAACGTCCCGGCGACGGCGCTGCACGTGGCGCAGGGCATCGACATCGACGACCGCGTCCGCGAGGCGCTGCGCACGGCCGGCGACCGCGGGATCAGCGTGCTCGAGGTGCCGCGCGCGGACGTCGAGCGGCTGGCCGACGGGTCGGTGCACCAGGGCCTCGCACTCTCCGTCCCCGCGTTCGAGTACCTGCACCCCGACGACCTGCTCGAGGAGGCCCGGCAGGCGGCGCACCTCGCGCGGGTCGAGCCGCTGCTGGTCGCGCTGGACGGCGTCACCGACCCGCGCAACCTCGGTGCGGTGATCCGCTCGGCGGCGGCGTTCGGGGCGCACGGGGTGCTGCTGCCGCTGCGGCGGTCGGTGGGGGTCACGCCGGTGGCGTGGCGGACGTCGGCGGGCGCCGCGGCGCGCCTGCCGATCGGCCGGGCGACCAACCTCTCCCGCACCCTGGGCGCCTGGAACGACGACGGGTTCGTGACGGTCGGGCTCGACGGCGAGGTCCGGACGACGATCGACGACCTGGATGCCGTCGCCGGCCCGGACGCCGCGCGCGGCCCCGTCGTGCTCGTCGTCGGTTCGGAGGGCAAGGGCCTGTCGCGCCTGGTCCGCGAGACGTGCACGGGCACCGTCGCGATCCCGATGGCGGGCGACGTCGAGTCGCTCAACGCCTCGGTCGCGGCGGGCGTCGCACTGGCCGAGGTGGCGCGGCGGCGGCGGGCGGCGTAGCCGGGTTCCGTACGAACGGGCCGTTCGTCACGGTAGAAGGTGACGAACGGGCCGCTCGTACGTTCCGGGTCAGCGCGCCAGCCATCCCTGCAGCTCGGCCACCGTCTCGGCCGGTGCCTCCTCGGGGATGAAGTGGCCGCTGGGCATCGACCGGCCCCGGACGTCGGTCGCGTACCGGCGCCACACGGCGAGCGGGTCGTAGGCCTTCCCGACGAAGCCGTGCTCGCCCCACAGCACGAGGGTGGGGCACTCGACGCGCCGCCCGGACTCCCAGGTCTCCTCGTCGTCGGCGAGGTCGACCGAGGCGCCCGCCTTGTAGTCGGCGGTGGTGGCGGCGATCGTGGCCGGGTCGGAGAACGCCGCGACGTAGTGGTCCATGACCTCCGGCGCGATCGTGACGCCGGGTGCGAGCAGCCGCTCGACCATCGTGCGGATCCAGAACTCCGGCGCCCCGGCGAGCAGGGTCTCCGGGACGTCGCCGCCGGTGGCCAGGAAGAACCAGTGGAAGTAGCCGAACGCCAGGGCCTTGTCGACGTTCGCGAACACGTGGCGGGTCGGGACGATGTCGAGCAGCGCGAGCCGGGCGACGGCGTCCGGGTGGTCGAGGGTCAGCCGGTGCGCGACCCGGGCGCCCCGGTCGTGGCCCACGAGGTCGAACCGGTCGAAGCCCAGCGTGCGCATGACGGCGAGCTGGTCGGCGGCCATGGCGCGCTTGCCGTAGTTCCGGGCGTCCGCGTCGGGAGCCGGCTTGTCCGAGGCCCCGTAGCCGCGCAGGTCGGTGACGACGACGGTGTGGTCGCGCGCGAGCTCGGGCGCCACGTCGCGCCACATCAGGTGGGTCTGCGGGTAGCCGTGCAGCAGCAGCACCGGGCTCCCGGACCCGCCGACCGCGACGTTGACCGACGTCCCCTCGGCGTCGATCTTCCGGTACGTGAACGGCTCGGGCAGCTGGGACATCGACGTCCTTCCCGACGACAGGGTGGGTCCGGCGCCGTTGGCGGTGGGCGCCCTCCGGCGAATCTATTGAGCGACGGGGCCCTTCGCTCAGGAGGGCGGCGGGGCACGGCGACCTGGCGGTGGGCGCCCACCGGCGGCTAGTTCGACTGGAGGGCGCCTTCGGTCGAATCGGCGGGCGACGCGCCGCTCGACTCCGCCACCTCGTCGTCGACCCCGGCCGTCGGGCGCCCGCCGCGCCGCGCCGGCACGTGCAGCTCCGTCTCCTCCGTCCGCCCGCGCAGCTGCCGCGTCCCGTGGGTGCACCAGCGGGAGGCCTCGTCGCCCGCCCGGGACACCGCCGCCCCGGAGGCCACCACGGCGCCCTCGACGTCCTTGGCCAGGTCGCAGAGCCGGGCGGCCTCGTTCACCGGGTCGCCGATGACGGTGTACTCGTAGCGGCGGCGGTCGCCGATGTTCCCGGCGACCGCCTCGCCCGCCGAGATCCCGATGCCGGCACCCAGCGAGTCCGACGACGCGAACACCTCCTCGGCCAGCCGTGCCCCCATGACCCGGCCCGCGGCGAGGGCCGATCCGGCGGCGTCGTCCAGTGCCGTCGGCGCGCCGAAGACGGCCAGGGCCGCGTCGCCCTCGAACTTGTTGATCCACCCGCCGTGGCGCTCCACGACGTCGATGACGACCGCGAAGAACTCGTTGAGCAGCTCCACCACCTCGTTCGGCGGGCGGATGGCGGCGAGGGTGGTCGAGCCGACCAGGTCGACGAACAGCACCGCGACCTCGCGGACCTCCCCGCCCAGCTCGACGTCGTTCTCCAGGGCGTGCCGGGCGACGTCCTCGCCGACCTGGCGGCCGAACAGGTCGCGGACCCGCTCACGTTCGCGCAACCCGTCGACCATGCGGTTGAAGCCCGCCTGGAGCAGGCCGAGCTCGGTGGTGTCGAAGACCGGGACGTCGGCGTCGAGGTCGCCGCTCTCGACCTTCTTGAGGGCCCGCCGCACCGCGAGCACGGGGGCGTGGGTGGACATCGCGGTCAGCGTGATCACCGTGCCGCCGAGCACCAGCGCGACCCCGGCCAGCACGACCACCACGATCGCGAGCCGCTCGAGGGTGTACCCGCCGATCGTCAGCGCCGCGATCCCGGCGAGCAGGACCCCGAGCAGCGGCGTCGCGGTCCCGAACAGCCAGCCGCCCACGGTGCGCATGAGCACGCCCGGCAACATCGATCCCGACGGCGGGCGCTCGGTGAGCACCCGGCGCGCCGACGAGCGCAGCACGACCTCGACGAGCCGGTAGGTGATCGACACGGTCGCGATGCCGCCGAGCACCACCGTCGCACCGACCTGGAAACCGATCCGGCCGGACGAGAACACGTTGAGCAGCACGAACAGCGCGGCCGCGACGACCCACAGGACCGTCTGCACGAGGGCGAGCCGCAGCGGGCCGCGCAGCACCACCCGGCGGACGCGCAGGAACTGCTTCTCCCGCGCCCGGTCGTCGGCGTCCTCGGGCAGGGCGGGCACCCGCATCCGGCGGTGGCCCCACAGCGCCCCGACGACGACCGCGACGAACAGGTAGGGCCCGAAGACGACGAGGTTGCGGGTCAGGGCGCCCGGGTCCTGCGAGAGCGTCTCGGTCGGCAGCACCCAGGCGGCGAGCACGAGGACGACGCCGGCGCCGATCACGTTCGGCAGCACCACGACGAGGACCAGTGCCACCCGGGTGAACGGGCCCAGGCCCGCGGACCGGCGGGCGCGCGCCGCCGTGCGTGTCATGGAGGGACCCTAGCGATCCGATCGCCGCATCGATGCGCGGACGATCGGCCGAACGGGAACCCGGCCGGGTGATCGCTACCATGCGAGACATGCCGGTGCCCGCACTCGTGCACCGCGGGATCGCCTACACCGACTCCGCGGCGCTCGGCGCGGCCCTGACCCCGGCCGTGGCGGCCGCCCTGGACGAGGGCCGCGCGGTGACGGTGGCCCTCGAGCCGGCCACCGCCGAGTCCCTGCGCCAGGGGCTGGGGGGCGCCGGGCTCTCGGTGGAGTTCCTCGACATCACCCGGCCCGCCCGCCAGGACGCGTTCCAGCTCGCCGCCCGGCGGGCGACCGCCGTCGCGCAGGCCGCGCGGCTCGGCGTCGGGAGCCTGCTGATCACCGAGCACGCCGACCACCGGGGCCGCCCGGACGCCTACTGGCTGCGCCTCGAGGCGGCGCTCGACGCCGCCCTGGCCCGGCTCCCGGTGACCCTGTGGTGCGCCTACCTCGCGGACGAGCCGGCCTACGTGCAGTGCCATCCCGAGCTCGGTCCGCTGAGCGAGCAGCACCGCAACCCGGACTACCGGACCCCGCCCGACGTCGTGCACGACCTCCCCGGCGTCACGGTGCCCCCGCCGCCGGCGCACGCGACGCACTGGGACTTCGGGGCGGCGGACCTCGGTCCGCTGCGCCGGCAGCTCGCGGCCGCCGTCGGGGCGTCGGGTCTCGACGACGAGGCGGGCGAGGACCTCGTGTACTCGTGCAGCGAGGTCGCGACGAACGCGGTCGAGCACGGCGGCGGGACCGGCACCGTCTGGACCTGGGCCGACGGCGACGACGTCGTCTGCCAGGTCGCCGACACCGGCCGCGTCACCGACCCGTTCCCCGGCGTGGTGCCGCCGGCGCTGGACCAGGACCGCGGGCGCGGGCTCTGGCTGGCCCGGGCGCTCTGCGACGACGTCGACGTGGCGTCGGGGCCGGGGGGCACGGTCGTGCGGCTGGCGCGGCGGCGGGTGCGCAGCGAGCCGATCAGTCGACAGGTCGGCTGACCTGCCACGTCGGGCGAGCACGAGTGGCGGTCGCGACACGGAGGAGGGCACGAACCGGACGCGAGCGGTGGCCCTAGATCGAAACAGTCGCTACGTTGCGCAGGTGGCAGAGGCACTCGAGGGGCGGAGATCCACGCGTCGCACCGCGACGCTGGCCTCGCTGGCCGCTGAGCTCGGGGTGTCCCGGACGACGGTCTCCAACGCCTACAACCGCCCCGACCAGCTCTCCCCGGCGCTGCGCCGCCGCGTGCTCGACACGGCGCGCCGCCTGGGCTACCCCGGCCCCGACCCGGTCGCTCGCTCCCTGCGGACCCGCAAGGCAGGCGCCGTCGGACTGCTGCTCACCGAGGCGCTGTCCTACGCCTTCCGCGACCCGGTGGCCATCCAGTTCCTCGAGGGCCTGGCGCTCGCGTGCGAGGACAACGGGTCGGGCCTGCTGCTGGTGCCGGTGAGCCCGGAGGCCGAGGACGTCGGGGCGGTCGCGCGGGCCGGTGTCGACGGCTTCGTCGTCTACTCCATGCCCGACGACGACGAGCACTTCGCGGCGGTCCTCGAGCGGCCCGTCCCGGTGGTGGTGTGCGACCAGCCGACCGACGTCCCGGACGTCGACCGCGTGGGCATCGACGACCAGGCCGCCATGGTCGAGCTCGCCGAGCACCTCGCGGCCCTGGGCCACCGCCGGGTCGGCGTGCTGTGCATGCGGCTGTCGACCGACCGCAACGACGGGTTCGCGTCGGTGGGACGGCAGGACTCGGCGCGCTACGAGGTCCAGCGGCGCCGGCTCGCCGGGCTGCGGGACGGGTTCACGGCCGCCGGGGTGGACTGGTCGACCGTGCCCGTGGTGGAGCGCTTCGACCACACCGAGGCCGCCGGCGGGTCCGCGTTCGACCAGCTCGTCGAGCGCAACCCCGAGGTGACCGCGGTCGTCTGTACCTCGGACATCCTGGGCCTCGGCGCGCTCCGGGCAGCGCGTGCCGCGGGCCGCGACGTGCCCGGCGACCTGACGATCACCGGCTTCGACGGCGTCCCCGCGGCCGAGCGCGCGGGCCTGACGACGGTGCGCCAGCCGTCGTTGGACAAGGGCCGCGCCGCGGGTGAGCTGCTGCTCGACCGCGGTGACCGGCAGCGCTCGCGCACGCTGTTGCTGCCGACGGAGCTGATGGTCCGCGCGACGTCGGGCCCGCCGCCGTCGCGCTGAGCGGGTGTCCCGCGCCGGTGTCAGCAGTGCGGCCATGCTGACACTGGACGTCACAAGAGCCGCATTCTCGACGACGGGAGCCGCGCCGGCTCCCGTCGTCGGGGACCCGCTAGAAGATCCGGGGGCGCTGGCGACGGACGGTCGGCGTCAGCGGGCGGCGCCAGAGGCGGGAGACCGGCCAGCCGATCTGCTCGCCGAACGACACCCCCGCGGCGATCCCGAGGCTGACGGTGAGGGCGAGCAGGATCGTGACGGCGCCGGTCGCGAGGCTGCCGTTGCTGAGCTGGGCGTTCGAGCTCTCGCCGACCGTCGCGAGCTGCGCGAAGCCGGTGTAGAGCAGGAGGCCCGGGAGCAGCGGCGTGATCCCGGCGATGACGAGCACGAGCGGCGGCATGTTCGCCCGCGCCGGCATGAGCATCGCGATCAGCCCGAGCGCGCCGGCCGCAGCAGCGCTGGCGACCACCTGCCCCAGGCCCACGATGCCGAACGCGTACGCGTAGAGCGCCCAGGCGACCGCTCCCGAGAGGCCGGCCACCGGGAGCGACAGCAGCGGCGCGTACGCGGACAGGGCGAACAGGACCCCGGCGGCGGCCGCCGCGATCAGGGACCGGACGTCGGCCTGCGGGGTGAGCTCGGGGAGGTCCTGGGCGAGGGAGAACACCGCCGCGCCGCCGATCTGCCCGAGCACCTTGATGGAGACGACGACGCCGACCAGCAGCCCCGCCGATGCGAGCACGACCTCCACCGCCCGGCCCGCCGCGGTGAGCGGGAACCCGGTGATGGCGTCCTGCACGAGCCCGACCAGCGACAGCCCGGAGAGCAGGACGATGAGGCCGGTCGCGACGACGAGGCTGGGGGAGTCGAGCAGGAGGCCCGAGGAGGCGAGCCCCAGGGCCGACGTCGTCACGAGGACCCCGCCCAGCACCTGCTGGAAGAACATCGGCACGCCGTGGCGCCCGAGCCAGCGCGCGAGGCCCCACACGACACCGGTGAGCAGGAAGGCCGCGAGGGCCACCCCGAACCCGCCGCCGATGAGCACCGCGACCGCGCTGGCGAAGAACGACCGCGAGAGCCCGGCGACCCACCGCGGGTAGGGGTGGTTCGCGGCGACGGCGGCCGAGAGCCGGGTGAGCGCCTCGCTCGACGAGATCGGCGAGTCCGTGTCGACGATGTCCTTGATCAGGGCGTCGACCGTGGCGAGTCGGGTGTAGTCCTGGGTGCGGTAGCGGACGTTGCGCATCGTCGTGACCGGCCCGGCCTCGACGCCGCGGTGGCAGCACATCGTGATCGTCGAGAACGCGATGTCGACGTCGCAGGTCGGGAGGCCGTACGCGCCGGCGATGGCGAGCATCGTGTCGTGCGCGGCGGCCGCGCCGGCCCCCGTCGCGAGCTGGACCTCGCCGATGCGCAGGGCGAGGTCGAGCACCCGCAGCACCAGCGCGTCGTCGGCGACCTGCGGGCCGGTGACGGCGGGTAGGAGGTTGTCGCGCACGGTCGGCGCGTCGAGCGCCGCCCGGCGGCGGAGATCCTCCGCGGTCGGGATGGGCACGTGACGACGGAGCCCGCCACGGGCTCGCTGGGTCACCCCCACGGGCTGACTCTCCACTTCTTCGACGTCCGGGTCGGGCGCGTGGTGGTCACGCGGTCCGAGGCCGGGAATCTTCATCTCGCTGGCACCTCGTGGGACGCAGGCGGGCAGGCGTCGTTGTCGACCGACCGGGCGACCGGCGATGTGAGCCGGCCCTCGCCTACGATGGTGCCTCAGTGCCGGCGTAGCTCAATCGGCAGAGCACTCGCCTTGTAAGCGAAAGGTCCGGGGTTCGATTCCCCGCGCCGGCTCCAGCTCAACAGGCCCTTCCCGACGACGGTGAACGCGGGTCGCGGTCGGCTGCTCCAGCAAGATCAGCACTTCAGTGACGACACGCCGCAGATCGTCGGCGTGTCGCCACTGAAGTTCCGATCATGGTCGGCGGCCTCGTCCACGAGGGCCGACACGCCCCGCTTCCTGGACCGAGTCGTTGCACCCGAACGGCCGCTAACGACGACCGCGAACCGAGCGACAACCCGGACGACTCCGGCGACGACGGAGCCACCACTCTGACCGTCGGGGGAACCACGAGATGACTGCTGCGCCTGACTCCGCACCTCGCCAGGGCGGTCGCCACGCGACTCCGCCTCGGGGGCAGGGTCGGCCCGCGGTCGCGCCGCCGGCCCAAGAGGGTCCCGGCGCCTCGGACGTCACCGACCGGCTGTACGTCCCACCGCAGTACCAGCAGCCTCGGCACGTCCCGATCCGCGCCGAGGTCGCGCACCGTCCGTACGGACTCGTCGCCCCGCAGGCGCCCACCGGGCTCGCCATGAAGCGCCGCAACCCGGTCGGGGTCTGGCTGGGCCTGCCGCTGATCACCTTCGGCATCTACACCTACGTCTGGTACTACAAGATCCACCGCGAGATGGCCGAGTTCGACCGCCGCCGCGACATCCCGGTCGCCGGCCCGATGCTGGTCCTGCTCTTCCTCAGCTGGACGATCGTCGCGCCGCTCGTCTCGCTCTACAACACCGGCAACCGGATCGCGGACGCGCAGCGCGCCGCCGGCCTCCGTCCCAGCTGCAGCGCCGGGATCGGCCTGCTGCTGTGCTTCGTCTTCGGGCTGGTCTCCCTCTACTACCAGAGCGAGCTCAACAAGGTCGTCGACGCCTACAACGGCGCTCCCGCCGGCGCCGAGATCGCCCTGCGCGCCTGACCCATCGGGAACCTCGACGACCTCACAGACAGCGGAGCTCGACCGACCCGAGGCGGTCGATCGTGGCCCGCACGACGTCGCCCGGGCCGACTGGGGTGGCAGCGGTGAGACCGCCGGAGAACACCACCTGACCCGCGGTCAACCCCTCGCCCTCGACCGCCAGGGTGCGCACGAGCCACGCGACGGCGGCGGCAGGATGTCCGAGGGATGCGGCGCCGGCCGCGGTGGCGACCACCTCGCCGTCGTGCTCCCACACGACGCCCACGAGCCGGAGGTCGATGCCGGCGGGCGACACCGGGGTTCCGACGACGAACCGGCTCGCCGAGGTGTTGTCGGCGACGACGTCGGCGGTGTCGAAGTCGTAGTCGAGGAACCGCGAGTCGAGGACCTCGATGCCGACGGCGACCCCGGAGCACGCGGCGAGGACGTCGTCCGTGGTCACGTGGGGACCGCGGAGGTCGCGACCGAGGACGAAGACGATCTCCGGCTCGCAGCGCGGCTGGATGTGCGCCGCGGTGTCCAACGGCGCACCCGGATCGAGCGCACCCGCCGCGGGGAGGAAGCCGCAGATCGGGGCGGTGACGCCGACCTGGGACTGCTTGGCGCGGGAGGTCAGTCCGAGCTTCCACCCGGCGAGGGGCCCCGCACCGGCCCGCGACTCACGTTGGACGCGGTAGCCGGTGGCGATGTCGAGCCCGGGGAACTCGTCGGTGAGCCTCGGGATGGCCCGGCGGTCCGCCCGCGCCGTCGCGAGGCGGGCCGCGAGGTCGGAGACGGTCACGGAACCGTCAGGAAGTCGTGGACCAGCGCACCGAGCCTCGTCGGGACCTCGAACTGCAGGAGGTGGCCGCAGTCGGCGAACAGGTGCAGGTCCGACCGCCTCAGGTGCTCGGCGAGGAAGAGCGACGCATCGACGGTGATGGTCGCGTCGTCCTTCCCGTGCACGGCGAGGACCCGGTGCGGGACGCCCGGGAGCACGGTCTCGTCGTAGATCGGCATGGGGTCGCCGGCTCCGGTCGCGGCCTGGAAGGACCGCCGGACCTCCGGGCGGAGCGCGACGGCGAGACGCTGCACGACGACGTCCTCGATGTCGGGCACGTCGCGCGAGAGCTGCACCTCGACCAGGGTGCGCATGCCGGCCTCGTCCGGGGTCCGGTAGAAGTCGGTCAAGGTCGTGAGGTTCGGCTTCACCGGGGTGCCACCGGCCGCCATCAGCACGACCCGCCCGACGCGCTCGGGCACGCGGAGGGCGAGTTCCAGCGCGAGCCGGGCGCCGTAGGAGTGCCCGACCAGATGGACCCGGTGCAGGCCGAGCACGTCCAGCAGTGCGAGCACCGCGTCGACCCGCCGCGCGAACCACGGGCCCGGACCGATCGCCACGTCCTCGGGGTGGCTGCTCCGCCCGAACCCGACCAGGTCGGGGACGAGGCACCGGAACCCGTCGAGCGCGGGCAGGATCGGCCGGAACGCCTGTGAGCCGGTGGCGCCCGGCCCGGTGCCGTGCAGGAACAGGAGCGGTTCACCGTCGTCGTCGCCGCAGGTCGACAGGTGCGTCGTGTCCGAACCCGTGGTCAGCTCGTCGATCCTCACGCCAACGCCCGCGCGAACAGGCCGAAGGTGCGCTGCCACGACACGGCGGCTCCGTGCTCGTGGTACGCGGGCATCCCCGGGAACATGAACCCGTGGTCGGCTCCCTCGAAGACCTCCACGGTGGCGGTCACCGAGGGGCGGGTCAACTCGTCGCGCAACGGCTTGTTGTGTTCCAGGGACGCGAGGGTGTCCGCTGCCCCGAAGGCGACGTACAGCTCGGCCGACAGCGCGCCGACGCTCCGGTGCGGGGAGTCCTCCTCCTCGGTGACGCAGAAGGACGGGTGCATCGTCGAGCCGGCCGTGAACTCGTCCGGGCGGGCGGCGAGCAGGCGGAAGGCGAGCCGCGCACCCACGCAGAACCCCACCACCCCCTTCGTGTCGGAGCGTGCCGCCGGGTCCGCGCCGACGACGTCGAGCAGTGCGGCGGTGTCGGCGAGCACCTCGTCGTCGGACAGGGAGCCGACCGCGGCCATCAGCCGTTCGAACTCCGGCGATCCCGGGCCCGCGCCGATGCCCGCCAGATCGAACGAGATCTTCGGGCCGATCCGGTGGTACAGGTCGGGCATGACGGCGTAGTAGCCGCCGCCCGCCACCGTCGTCAGGATGTCGTAGATGTCCGGCCGCAGCCCGGGCCCGTCGTGGAAGACGACCACCACGGGGAAGGGGCCCGCGCCGTCGGGGTGGCGTACGGCGACGGCCATGGGACCGTCCGCGGTCGGCACCTCGAGTTCCTTCTCGATCACTGTCCTGCCTCTCCTCGGGGTAGCGCCGTGGTGATCCCGAAAGCGACGATCCACTCCGGGACCGGTTGGTAGAACGACGACCCGGTCCGGTACGGCCCGACGGTCCCGAGCGCGGCGTGCGCCGCGACCCAGGTGCGCACCTCGTGGATCGAGCTGCCGCCCAGCTCGCCGAGCCGGTCCACGCTCAGCGAGTCGAAGTAGTCGAGATCCCCGGCCTCAAGCCTGTCGAGGATCTCCCGGTCCAGGTCGGGATTCAGGTCCATCAGCGCGGTCTCACCGCGGGCGAACTGCCGGCCCGTCTGGTGGACCGCGTCCTCGCGGGCATGCTGCTCGGCCGGGGTGCGTCGCCGGCGCACCAGGAATTCCACGTCCTCCGGGCGGGCCTCCCGCAGGCGCGGCACCGGGACGTCGTGGGACAGGCCGCCGGAGCCGACGAACAGGACCTTGCGGTCCAGCTGCTGCGCCCACTGTCCGACGGCGTGCCCGAGCCGCCGGATCCGTCTCATCGGGCCCAGGGGCGCGGCGACCGAGTTGACGAAGACCGGGATGACGGGGGTCGCGAGACACGGGCCGAACAGGATGTCCAGCGGCTGCGCGACGCCGTGGTCCACCACCATCGTCTCGGACACGGCGACGTCGAGGTCCGCCTCAAGGAGGTAGGCGATGAGATCGTCGGCCAGCGCCTGCGGGACGTCGAGGTCGCCCGCGGTGGTCCCGTAGTCGCCGATCGCCGCGGCCGCCGTCCCGACGCAGAACGGCGGCATGAGGTCGTACCGGAAGCCCTGGTAGTGGTCCGGGCCGAAGACGACGACGAGGTCCGGGTCGAAGGCCGTGACGAACTCCCGGGCCTCGCGCAATGCCTCGTCGACGCGACGCCGCACGTCGTCCCCCGGGTCCGCGATCCGCAACAACGGTGTGTGCGACAGGCAACAGAGGGCGAGGTCCGCGCCCACGGTCACACCGTCAACGACTGCAGGGCGGGCACCACGTGCTCGCCGTAGAGCTGGTACGAGCGCATCGTCTGGTCCTTGGTGAGGTTCCCGAAGGAGCCCCAGAGCAGGAAGTTCCCGCAGCCGATCGTCTCCACCTGGCTGACGATCTGGTCCCGCACCGTCTGCGGGGTACCCACGCAGATCGCCCCGATCTCGACGAGGGCGTCGAAGGAGACACTGTCGCCGGCGAACGGCCGGAAGAACGACTGGTAGTGCTCGTAGCCCGCGGGGACGTTGTCGAGATCCGAGAAGACCGCGGCCTCCTTGAACGTCGCGAACAGGTTGTCGAAGGCGGGCTCGGCGAGATCGCGCGCCTCCTGCTCGGAATCGGCGATGAACACGTTGCGGCACACACCCATCTCGGTGGGCTCCGCCTCGCGGCCCGCCTCGGCCGCGGCCTTCTTGTAGCCCTCGAAGATCGTGCGCATCTCGTCCGTCGGCGAGAAGACCGACGTGAACTTGAAGTTCTGCTGTGCCGCCCAGCTCACGGTCTTCGGGCTGAGCGCGGTCACCCAGATCGGCAGTTCCGGCCGCAGCGGCCGGGGCCAGATACCTACCTGGTCGTAGTGGTAGTACTCGCCGTGATAGGACCAGACCGGTTCCTTCCACGCGGTCTGGATCAGCGCCACGGACTCCTCGAACCGCCCGCGGGTCTCCTCCATCTTGACGCCTTCGCGCAGGAACTCCGGCTCGTCGACGCCGCGCCCCATGCCGACCTCGAGCCGGCCGCCGGTGAGGTGGTCGAGCATCGCGCCCTCCTCTGCGAGGCGGCGCGGGTTGTGGAAGGCGGTGATGTTGGCCATCACGCCGAGCTGCATCCGGGAGGTCCGCTGCGCGAGCGTCGCGACGAGCAGGTTCGGCGACGGGCTGATGCTGTACGGCGTGAAATGGTGCTCCGAGAAGAACACCCCGTCGAACCCCAGGTCCTCGGCGGCGACCCACGAATCGAGCTTCCAGTCGTACAGTTCCTTGCAGAGCTGGGGGTCGAATTTCGCCGGATCCGGGTCGTAGGGGTAGCTGAAGATTTCGAAGAGCCACGACTTCACCACGGGAAGAACTCCGTTCATCGTCGACCGGCTGAGGCGCGGATCACGCTAGGAGCGGCCCGACGGGCCCACCAAGCCGTTCCTCGCTCGATGACGTCCGCTTCTCGCGCGACGGCTCGAGCGGCTGGGCGTCCGCGCACATCGGCTGCTCGACGGCGAGAACCGGCTTATCGTCGAGCGCGCGCGCCCTAGAATCGACGGACTCCGATCGCCGACGTCGAGCCGGCTCGGTGGCCGACGAGCGAGGAGGGGTTCGCGGCGATGGAGCCGGGCGAATCAGCCGAGCACGAGATCCTGGCCGAGGTCCGTCCGCCGGCCGGAACCCTCGTCCGCACGAGCGATGTCGACGAGGCCAGTGCGGCGATCTCGCGGGCCTACGCCCCGCATAAGCTGCAGGTGGCCGACCGCTCGCAGCGCCTCGACCTGCAGTTGTGGACCAACGGCATGCCCGGACTGGACTTCGGCTACTGCCAGATGGGCACGGACGTCCGGCTCTACGCACCGCCGCCCGGCTACCACGTGGTGGTCTTCGCCGGCGTGGGGCACCTCCGGGTCGGGTCCGAGCAGGACTCCGTCGTCGTGTCACGTGGCCGCGGCGTCGTCGTCTCGCCGCGTGAGCCCGTCTTCTTCGAGGACTGGAGCGAGGACTGTCGTCTCGTCACCGCCCGCTTCGAACCCGCCGCGCTCGAGGGCGTGCTGTCCACCCTGCTCGGGGCGGCGCCGGTCGACCCGTTGCGCTTCGACTTCCCCATCGACCTCGAGGCACCGCGGGGCGGATCGTTCCTGCGCACCCTCCAGCTGCTGCGCTCCGAGCTGGACCGGCCGGACGGGATGACGGCCGACCCGGTGATGGCGGGCGGTCTCGCGAACCTGGCGATGACCGGCCTGCTGCGAGCGCAACCGCACAACTACACCGACCGGCTCACCGACTCCCGGCGCGCCGAGAAGCCCGCGAACATCCGCAACGTCATCGACCTCATCGAGAGCCGGGCGACGGACATCGTCTCGGTCACCGACCTCGCCGACGCGGTCGGGCTGAGTGTGCGCGCCCTCGAGGAGGGGTTCCGCCGTCACGTCGGGACGTCGCCCATGGCCTATCTCCGCGGCCACCGGCTCGCGCGGGCGCACGGCGACCTCCAGGAGGGCGACCCGGACCACACCACGGCGTCGCGGATCGCCCGCCGCTGGGGCTTCAACCACTACGGGCGGTTCACGGCGACCTACCAGGCGCGCTACGGGGTCAGTCCGGTGGAGACGTTGCGGGCGCCGTCGCGATCACCGAGGTAGCGCCGGGAGCGGACGACGGGTAGTCCTCCAGCTCGATGTCGGTCGCGAAGCGGTCCATCAACGCCATGACACGGGTGAACAGCGGCGCGACCGAGAAGAGCTTGTTCCGCAACCAGATGCGCGACCGGCTCGACGGGGCCAGCAGCGCACCGGCGTTGACCTTCTCGGCGACCTTCGCGTAGCCGCGGAACTTCCGGTCGTAGGCCGCGAACGCCCGTTCACGGTCACCACCCGCCGTCATGAGCTCGCCCGCGAGGACACACACGCCCACGATCGTCAGGCCGGTGCCGAACCCGCCGAGCGCGTTGCCGTAGGCCGCGTCGCCGACGAGCACGACCCGCCCGCGCGAGTAGCGGTCGACGTGGACGCGGCTGATGGAGTCGAGGTGGAAGTCCCGGGCGTCCGGGAGGGCCGCGAGCAGCTGCGGCACCTTCCACTCGGCGCCGCGGTACGCCTCGCGCAGCGCCTGCTTCTGAGCCTCGACGTCACCACGCTCGGCTCGCGCAGTCCCGCCTCCCTGCTAGTGCTACACGAAAGTTCGAGTCACTACAACATTCCCCCGTGCCCGTCGACCTGCGGGAAGGCGGCGCGGGGGATGTGGCTACCGGTCCCGATATCGATCAGAGGCGGAGGAGGTCGACGGCGCTCAGGTCACGAGGCCGAAATCGCGAGCGATCGTCGCGTTGGTCTCGGCGGAGTCCCAGCCGGCGGACAGGTCGATCCGACCGGCCAGCGAACCGCGGGCGGTCCGTCGAGTACGCGGCTCGAGCGGGACGACCTTCGCCACTGGGGTCCCGGCGCGGCTGATGACGACCTCCTCGCCCCGTTCGACCCGTTCGATGATCCGGGAGAGGTTGGTCTTCGCCTCGTGGATGTCGAACGCTTCCCAATTTCGCTCCATCGACACGGGCCACCTCCTTGGTCAGGACCTTAGGCCAGCCGGCCTCCGCCCCAGCTGCAGCGCAGGGATCGGGCTGCTGCAGTGGGTCGTCTTCGAGGCGGCGCCGAGGGGCTGGCGACGGAGCTCCCGCCGTCGACTCTCGCGCAGTGGCGACGGGCAAGGTGGGCCCTTGGCCGTTCTGCGGACCCCCGACGGCGTCCCGTACAACGGGGACCGATGGCTGTTGAAGAAGGAACGAACCCCGCCCAGGGCGCGGTGGACGCGCTCGAGCAGCTCACCCGGCACGGGCGCGACCTGTGCCCTACTGACCAGGACCCGCAGGACTGGGCCGGCAGCGTCCTGGAGGACCTCGCACGGGTCGCCGAACTGCTCGACGGCGCCGTGGAGCAGGTCTCCGGGAAGCGCAACGACACCGTCTCCGAGGGCTCCCGCGCGCTCGGCACCGTGATCGCGGCGCACCGCAACCTCGAGGTCGGCGCGAGCGACCGGAGTTGAGGTCCTGACCGATCCCGGCCACCGTGGGGACATGGCAGCGACCCGGCTCAGCACGGTCGCGGTGGCCGTCGATGCGCGCGATCCCGAGCGACTGGCCTCCTTCTGGGCGGCCGCGCTCGGGTCGGAGATCGTGCGACGGTGGGACGACGCCGAGGGGACGCCGTACGTGGAGGTCGCCCTCGTCGGCGACACCGTTCTCCTGTTCCAGGCGGTCGAGGCGCCGACCGAGGGCAAGAACCGGATGCACCTCGACCTGCGCGTTCCCGACGACGGCGACCAGCGGGCCGAGTGCGACCGGATCGTCGGCCTCGGGGCGACCGTGATCGACGAGGCGCCGCAGCATCCGTGGGTCGTGCTGGCCGACCCCGAGGGCAACGAGTTCTGCGTGTTGCCCGCCGCGTGACGCCGAGCAAGATCAGGACTTCGGGGGCGAGTCGCAGCAGATCTTGCGCGTGTCGCTCCCGAACTCGTGATCGTGGTCAGGCGGCGCCACGGTAGGTGCCGAACGTGAGCAGGTTGCCCTCCGTGTCGCGGTCCGAGCAGGCGTAGGTCGGGCCCCCGGCGCCGAATTCCGTCCCGTGCGGCGCCGCGACCACGTCGGCCCCACCCGCCACGAGCCGCGCATGGACGCCGTCCACGTCCTCGGTCACCAGGTACACCGCGCCCGCCCGCAGGCCGGAGTGCGCGCCCCCCACGTGCTTCGTCCCGCCGAACAGCACCGTCCCGCCGCCCGGCCACGCCAGCTCCGCGTGCACCACGTCGCCGACGTCGTCGCGCACCACGACCGACTGGTCGAACCCCACGACGTCGACCAGGAACCGCAGCGCCGCCTCGGTGTCGTCGTAGTGCAGGACCGGCCAGACCGTTGACACGCCCGACAGCGTCTCAGGTCCAGTAGAGGAGCCGGGCCTGCGGCAGGTGTTCGTCGATCTGGTCGGTGATCGTGGAGCGCAACCGACCCATGACGTCGTCGGGATAGATGTGCTTCACCGACCCGAACTTGCCGCGCTTCTCCTTGCGCTGGTCGGGATCCATCTCCAGCTTCGACGCCGGGTACCAGCCCTCGAGCGTCTCGCGGCTGCCCGGCGTGAAGCGGTGGGTGATGCACTCGATCGTCAGGTCGGCGTCGGCGGGCACCACCGCGGCGACGCCCGTGAGCAGCGACGAGTACGCCGTCTCCCACCCGCCGTCGGGAATGATCGGCGCGAGCGTGATGCCGACCGGCCAGCCCGCCGACGCCAGCGTGCCCAGCGCGGCGATCCGCGCGGCGACCGGATCGGTGCCGCCCTCGTAGCGCGGCCACGGCGAGAGCGAGAAGCGCAGGCGGGTGCGGCCGTGGTGGGGGAGGTCGAGGAGCGGCTCGACGTCCGCGAACTTCGTCGTCGCGCGGAGCTGGACGGGTCCGGACCAGTCGTGCGTCCCCACGTGCGAGATGGCGGCGGCGAGTGATCCGGTCGCCGGCTCGATCCCGAGCGGGTCGGTGTAGCAGGAGGCCTCGAAGGTGGTGCCCTCGTGCGCACGCTGCAGGTTCGTCGAAGTCACGTGCCCCTGTCCGACGTAGCCGTCGAGGTTGGCCAGGATGCGGTCGAGGTCGGCGTAGACGCGGGTGATCGGCGGGCCGGTCAGCGACCCCGCGAGGTAGCAGTACTGGCAGTGCGCCGGGCAACCACGGGCGAGGTCGACGCGCCAGTCCGCCGACGGCGGGATCGGGTCGAGTTTGCGGGCGGAGTCCGGGCTCACGACGACGGCGAGCGTCGCCTTCGCCCGGGCGTAGGTCTCGCGCTCGGTCGCGCCCTTCACCCCGGTGACCCGGTCGGTGTTGAGCAGCTCGATGTCGTCGCAGCCCAGCGTCTCGCAACGCCGCACGATCTCGTCGGCGTGCGGGTGTTCCTGCGCGGCCCGGGTGACGCGGACGTGCTTCGGCACCCACGCCTTGTGCGGACGGGCGGTGGGACGTGCGGGCGCGGTCATCGACGCGGATACCCGGCGGAGGGTCGCTCGCTCCGGAAACCCGGTGACGACGACGGGTGCCGCTGATTACGGTGTTGCACGTGACGCCGACGTTGTACGAGTGGGCCGGAGGGATGCTCGCCCACCACCGCGGCCTGGGCATCACCCCGGAGCAGCGCCGCCGCTTCGCCGAGACCATGAGCCGGGCGGCGGACGACGCCGGGCTCCCCGACGATCCCGAGTTCCGCGCGGCCTTCGTCGGCTACGTGGAGTGGGGCACGCGGTTGGCGATGCACAACTCGCAGCCGGACGCGGAGGTCGTCGAGCAGGCCCCGGTCCCGCGCTGGGGCTGGGGCGTCGCGCCGCCGTACCAGCCGTCGTGAGCGCCCTGCACGTGTTCGACATGGACGGCACGCTGCTGCGCGGCACGTCCGCGGCGCTGCAGATCAGTCGGCGTCTCGACTGCGAGCCGGCCCTCCAGGACCTGGAACGACGGTTCGACGACGGCGAGCTCGAGCCCTGGGAGTTCGCTGTGGCGGTGCGGGAGGCGTGGGGCGAGCTCGACCCGGCGCTGGTCGCCGAGGTCGTGGCGGACGCCCCGTGGATGGACGGCATCGACGAGGTGTGCGCCGACATCTCGGCGCGCGGCGAGAGGTCGATGCTCGTGACCCTGTCGCCGACGTTCTTCGCGCGGCACCTGCTCGAGCGGGGCATCGACGTCGTCCACGGCTCCGTCTGGTCCGACCCGATCGACCCCGCAGCCATCCTGACGCCGGCCGACAAGGTCCGGCTGGCCGACGCGGAGCGCGAGAGCCTCGGCCTGACGACGGGTCGGTGCGTGGCCTACGGCGACTCGGGCACGGACGTCCCGCTCTTCGCGCACCTGACGCACACCGTCGCGGTGAACGCGCGTCCCGCCCTGGAGGCCGCCGCGGACTACCGCGGCAACGACCTGCGCGAGGCGTACGCGCTCGGGCGGGCGATGCTCGACCGGTGAACCGCGTCCGGCGTCGCAGGCGTGCGCCGACCGGCCGTCGGGAAGCCGGGGACGTGGCGATCATGGAGAACGGGGACGTCCGCATCCACCACGAGGAGCGCGGCGAGGGGTTCCCGGTGCTGGCGTTCGCGCCGGGCGGGCTGCGCTCGGCGATCGAGTGGTGGTCCGCGGCGCCGTGGGACGTCCCGGAGGCGCTGGCCGGCGACCACCGGGTGGTGCTGATGGACCAGCGCAACGCCGGGGAGTCGTGGGCGCCGGTCACCGCCGACGACGGCTGGGACAGCTACACCGACGACCACCTCGCCCTGCTCGACCACCTCGGCATCGAGCGGTGCCACCTCGTCGGGATGTGCATCGGCGGGTCGTTCATCGCGAACCTGGTCCGGCGCGCACCCGACCGCGTGGCCGCCGCCGTCGTGCTGCAGCCCATCGGCCTGGACGGCAACCGCGAGCTCTTCCACGGCACCTTCGACGACTTCGCGAAGGACCGGGCCGCCGACCACCCCGAGGCCTCCGACGCCGACTGGGACGCGTTCCGGCAGAACCTCTACGGCGCCGACCACACCCTCTTCAGCGTTCCCGACGAGGCCGTGGCGCGGCTCGACGTCCCGCTGCTGGTGTTCGCGGGCGGGGACGAGCCGCACCCGGCGTCGGCCTCGGCGATGCTCGCGGAGGTGGCACCGCAGGCCACGCTGGTCGAGCGGTGGAAGGCCCCGGAGTACAACGAGGCGGCGCGGGAGTCGATCGCGAGCTTCCTCGAGGTGCACACGCCGTCCTGACCGGGTGAACGCCGGCGCCAATCACTCTGAGTCGTTCTATCGTCACTCGACGTGAGTGTGATGTCCGACGCGACCCGCATCCGCATGGTCGCCCGCACGGCCCTGGTCCAGCTCGACACCCTCGTCGACGAGGGACTGCGCGGGGCGGCGCTGGAGGTGCTGATCGACCACGCCGAGGCGCTGGCGGTCGCCCCCTTCGCCCGCGTGCACCGGGACCCGTTCCCGCACCTCTGCCGGCTGCGTGACGTGCTCGAGGGCCTGGTGGGCCGGACCGCGCAGACGCTCGTCACGACGCTGGACGACCTCATCGCCCGCTCCGTGAAGCAGCCCCTCGACGTGCGTTGACGGTCACGCCAGACTGTTTGTCATGACCGCCGTCGAGGACTTCCCGACCCTGCTCGCCCGGACCCCCGTCACCACCGACCAGGCCCTGGCGCTGTTCGACTCGCTCGACCCGGTGACGGTCGAGGAGATGCTCGGGCAGTGGTGGGGGTCGGAGTTCCCGACCGGCCACCCCATGGACGGCCTCCTCGCCGCCACCGGGTGGGCCGGCAAGCGCTTCGACTCGGCCGACGAGGTCCACCCGCTGCTGTTCTGGAACGCCGACCGCAGCGACGTGTTCGCCGTCGACCCCGCGCTCGTCCCGATGAACCTGCCGCTGCCGGAGGCCGCCCGGAAGCCGTGGCTGCACAAGGTGATCACGCTCGGGCGCCCGGTGATGGGGACGACGAAGTACACCGCGCGGCTGCGCATGACGGAGTACCGCGGGACGACCAGCGCGACGATGATCTACGACGCGCGGCCGATCAACGACGTCTTCCACCGCGTCGACGCCACGACGCTGCTCGGCTGCATGGACCTGCGGGACTCGCTGCCGTACTTCTTCGTGCTCCGTCGCTGAGAGATCAGCGCGCAGCCCACACCTCCGCCAGCCGCGCCGCCCAGCACGGCGCCGCGTAGGCCTCGGCGTCGACCCGCGCCCGGGCCCCCAGGGCGTGGCGCCGCTCGTCGTCGTCCAGCAGGTCGGCGAGCGCCCGGGCCAGCGCCTCCGGGTCGCCGACCGGCACGACCGCCCCGTTGACGCCGTCGTGCACGAGCTCGGGCAGCGCGCCCACCGGCGTGACCACGGGCGCCACGCCGAACGCCATCGCCTCCAGGACCGCCATCGGCAGCCCCTCGTGCGAGCTCGGCAGGACCAGCAGCTGGGCGCGGCGCAGGAGGTCGTCACGCTCGGCGCGGTCCAGCCACTCCGCGACCTCGACGACGTCGTCGACCCCGGCCGCGGCGACCGCGTCGCGCACCTGCGCCACCTCGCCGTCCCCGGCCGCGACGAGGTGCAGCCGGCGGCGCTGCTCGGGGGACAGGCGGGCGCAGGCGTTCACCAGGTCGTAGATGCCCTTGCGGACGCCGAACCGCCCGAGGAACACCGCGAGCACCGGTCCGTCGGCACGGGTCCGGACGGCAGCCGGCCACTCCACCGGGTTCGGGAGGGCGACGACCCGGTCGGCGGGCATGCCCAGCCGCTCGCGGTAGGGCGCGCGGAGGGTCTCGGAGAGGACGACGATCCGGTGCGGGCGCAGCAGGGTCCGGACGACGGAGCGGGCCGGGCGGGGCAGCCCGTCGAACCAGTCCAGGAACTGCGAGCCGTGCAGGTGCATCACCACCGGCACCCCCCGCCGCCGGGCCACCATCCCGAGCACGCCCTTGCGGAGCACCGACGCGCGCTGGGAGACGTGCAGGTGCACGACGTCGGGTCGGGTCGTCCGGATCCGTCGGGCGGCGGTCAGCGTGCCGCGCACCATCGTGCGCACGCGGTCGGAGCCGTCGCGGTGGGTGGTGACGAGGTCGAGCTCGGCCAGCGCGGAGGCATGGCGCACCAGGACGTGCTGGACGCTCCCGATGCCGCCCCGCGCGGACGCCTCGGGTCCGACCACCAGCACCCGGGGTCGGACGCGGACCGGGATCTCCGGGAGAGCCACCTGCACGTCGGTCACCGTTCGATCTCCTCCGCCTGGTCATACCCCCGGTGCCGTGCAGGTGATCGTCTCCCCGTGTCGCGGGCGTGTCCTCCGTGTTCGGACCGGGTGTCGCGCGGTGACCGGCGAGCGCCGCACGCCGACCGGTTGTGCACCCGGCGTCGAGCACGCAAGATCGGTGGACGTGACGACCCTCCTCGACTCCGGTGGACCCACCGGCGAGGTGGGCACGGGCCGTCCCCGTGCCACCCCCGCCATCGACCTCCTCGAGGGCCGGCGCCGGCTGCGCCTGCCGGGTGACGGGCCGGAGCACTGTTACTCGGGTTTCGACGTCACGCCCGTGGGAGTGGTCCTGGGCGCCGAGGTCACCGGGATCGACCTCGCGCAGCCGCTCGACCTGGAGACGCGCCTCGAGCTGCACCGCGCGCTGCTGAACTGGAAGGTGCTGTTCTTCCCCGAGCAGCACCTCTCCTCGGTCGAGCAGCGCGCCTTCGCGCAGCAGTGGGGCGAGCTGGAGACCAACCCGCTGCTCGAGGCGGGCGAGGACCCGAGCGTCGTGCGGTTCGCCAAGGGCGGCGACGGCCCGCAGAGCTACGAGAACATCTGGCACGTCGACACGTCGTTCCGCCGCGCGCCCGCGATGGGGGCGGTGCTGCGGATGATCACGACGCCGCCGTTCGGTGGCGACACGATGTGGGCCGACATGGGCGCCGCGTACGACAACCTCTCCGACGAGGTGCGGGCGCGGATCGACGACGCGGTCGCGGTGCACGACATGGTGCCCGGGTTCGCGCGGTTCCTGGACGCGGACAAGCTGCAGAAGCTGGAGGACACGTTCCCGCCGGTCACGCACCCCGTCGTCCGGATCCACCCGGAGACCGGCCGGCGGACGCTGTTCGTCAACGCCGCCTTCACGACGAGGATCGTGGGGATGGAGCAGGCGGAGTCCGACGCGCTGCTGCGGCACCTGTTCGCGCAGGCGCACGTCCCGGAGTACCAGGTCCGCTACCGGTGGACCGAGGGCACCGTGACGTTCTGGGACAACCGCGCCACGCAGCACTACGCCGTGGGCGACTACGGCTCGCACGTCCGGGTCGCCGAGCGCGTGGCGATCCTGGGCGGCAAGCCGTACTGAGCCCCGGCCGAACCCACGAACGGGCCGTTCGTCACCTTCTTCGGTGACGAGCGGCCCGTTCGTACGTTCCGGCGGTGAGCCCTACCGCAGGCCGGCCCGCCGCCAGACGCGCTCCGACGACCCGCCGACCATGCCGACGTCGTCGAGGAACCCGAGCACCTTCTCCGTCATGAACCGCTTCGTGGCGCGGTGCTCCGGGTTCGCGAGGGCGGCGCGGCGGCCGACCCGCCCGGAGATCCCGACGCTGCGGTAGACCCGCGCCTGCCACAGCGAGTTGACGACCTCCGTCGACACCAGCGCCGTCAGCCACCGCTCCCGCTCGAGCTCGGCGCGCGACAGCGTCGGGACGAGGCGGGCGAGCTCCTCGCGGGCGAAGCGGACGTGGCGGGCCTCCTCGACCACGTGCACCCGGGCGACCGCCCGCATCAGCGGCAGGACGCGCTCGTCGTGCATCGACTCGCGCTGCAGCCGGTCGGTGGCCTCCTCCGCGACGAGGACCGACGCGAACATCGAGGCCCCGGACCCGAGGTGCCCGTAGATCCCGCCCAGGCGGTGGAGCCGGCCGTGCGGGCGGTAGTCCGGGCAGCCGAGCGCGTCGACGGCGCGGGCGAACATCACCGAGTGCCGGGTCTCGTCGCCGACCTCGGTGAGGGCGTACTGGGAGTGCGGGCGGCGCAGGTCGAGGTCGTAGGCGTGGCGGACCAGCATCTGCATGAGGATCACCTCGAACCACAGGCCGACCGAGAGCAGGCTCGCGGCCTCGTGGCGGGACAGCTCGCGCTGCTGCTCGCCGGAGAGCTCGTCCCACAGCGGCGTCCCGTGCAGCGACACCCGCTCCGGCGGGACGGCCCAGCCCGCCGGGTCGACCGGAGCCTCCCAGTCCACCTCGATCGCCGGGTCGAGGGTGTGGCGGGCGCTGGCGGTCAGGAGGCGGCTCGCGGTCGCGTCCCGGTCCAGGATCGTCATGGTGACCGACTGTACCCCGTACACAATGTCTCGCATAGTTGGTGCTACTGACGAGTCGGCGGCACCCTGGGAAGACCATGGATGGCAGGACCCGACGCTGGGCGGGGCATCGGGAGGCGCGGCGCCTCGAGCTGGTCGATGCTGCCGTGGTCGCGATCGAGCAGCACGGCCCGGACGTGACCACCGAGCAGATCGCCGCTCAGGCCGGCGTGTCCCGGCCCGGGCTCTACCGGCACTTCGACGGCAAGGACGACCTCCAGGCGGCCATCGCGGCCCGCTCGGTGGAGCGGCTGGTCACCGAGCTGGAGCCGGTGTGGCGGCCCTCCGGGCGCCCGCGCGAGATGCTCGAGCGCGCGCTCGCGGCGCACCTGCGGTGGCTCTCCGAGCACGCGAACGTCTACCTGTACCTCAAGCGCAACTCGCTGCCCTCCGGCGGGGACTCGGTCGAGTCCGCGAGCACGAACGTGCGCAGCGTGGTCTCCGCGCACGTCACGCAGATGCTCGTCGACGGCTCCCTCGGTGCGGAAATCCCGCCCGCGGTCGCGAACCCGCTGGCGTGGGGACTGGTCGGGATGGTCGACACCGCCGCGGCGCACTGGCTCGACGAGCCGCACGGGGCCACGGTGGAGCAGCTCGGTGCACAGCTCACGGAGGCCTGCTGGGCGGTGATCGGCGTGACGATCGGCTCGGGCGTCGTGGATTCGCTCGACACGGTGGGGGCGGACACCGCCTGAGCGGCGCGATCACCCATGATGGGGGCGACACCCGCTCGCCAGGAGGGCTGCCGATGGCGCTGCGCCGCGCGTTCCCGACGATCCTCACCGACCGCCTGCCCGAGACCCGCGACTTCTACGTCCGGCTGCTCGGGTTCGAGGTCGCCTTCGACAGCGACTTCCACGTCGCCCTGCGCACCGCGGAGGACCCCGACGGCGCGGTGTGCGAGCTCGGCATCTGGGCGGTCGGCCACGAGGCGGTCCCCCCGCCGTACCGGGCCGACCCCGCGGGGATCGTCCTCACGTTCGTGGTCGACGACGTGGACGCGCTGCACGTCGAGGCCCGACGCCAGCAGATCCCGGTCGTCGCTCCGCCGCGCGACCAGTTCTACGGGCGGCGTCGGATGCTGGTCACGGACCCCAACGGTCTGCTGGTCGACGTCTCGTCCCCGTCGACGCCGTCGCCGGAGTTCCGGGCGATGGGCGCGGGGGTCCTGCGGGATTGAGCAGGGCTGAGGGCAGCCTAAGCTGGGGTCGTGTTGCGCCGCCGGGACGACCCGCTCTGGGACATCCTGTCCGCCTCCGGACGCGGGGTCGTCGACGCCGTGGTCCCCTCGGCCGCCTTCGTCGTCGTGTGGCTCGTCGGCACCTGGCTGGGCTGGTGGGAGCCGATCCTGCTCGGCGGGTTCGCCGCGGTGGCGGTCGCGCTGGTCGTCGCGGTGGTGCGCTGGCGGGGCGGTGAGCGTCCGCGCGGCGCCGCGGTCGGTCTGCTGATCGCCGTCGTCGCGACCCTGATCGCCCTCTACACCGGGCGGGCGCAGGACTTCTTCCTCCCGCGCATCGTCGCGAACGCCGGATCGCTCACCGCGTGGCTGGTGTCGATCGCGCTGCGCTGGCCGCTGCTGGGCCTCGTCGTGGGGGCCGCGCTGGGGAAGCCGCGCTCGTGGCGGGCCGACCCCGACCTGGTGCGCGGCTACTGCCGGGCCAGCTGGCTGTGGGCGTCGCAGTACGCGCTGCGGCTGGTGGTGTTCCTGCCGCTCTGGGGGGCCGGCGCGACCGTGGCCCTCGGGATCGCCCAGGTGGTGCTCACCTGGCCGCTCGTCGTCGTGTGCGTCCTCGGCTCCTGGCCGCTGGTGCGCTCCGCCCTGCCGCCGGGCCACCCCGGCCCGCGCCACCCGGTCACCCCCCAGGCCCTTCCCGACGACGAGCCGCGCGGCTCAGCTCCCTGAGTCGATCGGCAGCAGCCCCGTCAGGACCCGGCGCAGCACGTCGGGCAGGGGGTCGTGCGCGGGATCGGGCGGCGGGGCGTCGAGGGCGCTGATGTGCGGGTGCGTCCCGGCGGCGGCCACGTGCGCCATGTACTCCGCGTTCCGCTCGAGGTCGCGTCCGGCGTGCTCCGCGCGCGCGAACGTGGCGACCAGCGCGGAGAGGACGCCGAGCGCGACGAGCTTGGCGCCGTCGTCGGCGGGGTGCTCGGCCAGCACCGCCAGGTGGTGCTCGACGAGGTCGGCGCCGTGCGGGCCGGTTCCCGGGGCGGTGAGGACGCGATCGGCCAACCAGGGGTGCCGGCGGTGGATGTCGCGGGCCTGCAGGGCCGTCGCGACCAGGTCCTCGAGCCAGTCGCCGGTGGGCGCGGCGAACGCGTACTCGCCCGTCACGTGATCGGCCATGAGGTCGAGCAGCTCGTCGCGGGTCTCCACGTAGCGGTACAGCGTCCCGGCGCCGGTCCCCAGCTCGGCGGCCACCCGGCGCATCGAGACCGCCTCCGCGCCGTCCCGGTCCGCCACGGCCACGGCCGCGGCGGTGATCTCGCTGCGGCTGCGCCGCGCGGGACGTCCGACCGCGGCGCGTTCCGGACGGAGCCAGACCGACGTGGGCACGCTCGACCCTCCTCGTTCGCGACCACCGTTTGCGAAGCCGGACCGTAGCAGGCTAGTTTCCCGGCACGGCGTTCGCGAACGAAGGACGCGAAAGGAGCGGTCGTGTCACCTCCGCTGCAGGTCGCGCACCACGGTGACGTCGACCTCGCCTACCTCGACCACGGCGGCCCCGCCGGATGGCCGCTCCTGGTCGTCGCCGGCCTCGGCGGCGGGCGCCTCGCCTACCCGGCCGGGTTCCTCGACGCCCTCACCGAGGTCGGGTTCCGCGTGGCGACCTACGACCCGCGCGACGTCGGTGCCTCCACCCGCTTCACCGGCGCGCCCCGGCCCGCCCCCTGGCGGGCGCTGCTCGGCGGTGGGGAGCCGGCGTACACGGCCGAGGACCTCACCGACGACGCCGTGGCCGTACTGGACGCCCTGGGCTGGGACCGCGCCTCGGTCTTCGGGACGTCCTTCGGCGGGCTGGTCGCGCAACGCGTCGCCCTGCGGCACCCGCACCGCGTCGTGAGCGTCACCTCGATGAGCGCGATGCCGAGTGACGCCGGACGCCTCTCCGGGCTGCGCCACCTGCACCCGGGCTTCGTCCGCCGTACCGCCGCGCTGGACTTCCCGGCCACCCCGGAGGGCGACCTGGAGACCGCCGTCGCGGTCGCCCGTCTCTGCGCCTCGCCGGTCTACCCGTTCGACGAGCACGGTGTCCGCGAGGCCCTCTCCGCCGTCCCGGTCGAGGGCGTGCGCGACGGCCAGGCCCAGTCCCGCATGCTCCGGGCCCCCTGGCGCGGCCCTCGCCTGCGCGAGATGCGAGTGCCGACCCTGGTGCTCCACGGCGACCGCGACCCGGTCGTCCGTCCGAGCGCCGCCCGCGCGATCGCGCGGGCCGTCCCCGACGCCCATCTCGAGGTCGTGCCCGGACTCGGCCACGACCTGCCCGCGCCCCTCTGGGATCGCTTCGCGGCCCGGACCCGGGCGAACGCCGACCGTCGCGGGAATGGGCCGAGCGGCGGATGGTGAGCCCGCTCACGTCCGGGGTAGCGTCGTCACTAGACCATTCGAGTGGCGGGAAGGCCTGTCGTGAACATCGACCGCCCCGTGCGTGAGCTCCTCGTCGAGCCCGTCGTGAGCCCCCTGCCCGACGGCGACCCGGCGGACATGCCGAGGTCCGACGGGCCCGACGTCCGGGTGCCCGGGCCCGGGCCCGTCGTGGCCCGGAGGCCCGACGACCCCGGTGCTCCGTCGCCGGCCCGGGTGTGACCTCGGTCCCGGACCTCGCGGAGCCGGTCGCCGCCTGGCGGGTGTGGAACCTGGTGGAGACGCCGGACGGGCCGTTGCTCGTCTCGCCGGTGCGTCCGGTGTTCTGGCCGCCCCGTCGGTCGATGACGGCGACCTGCCACCGCGGATGTGCCCCGCCGCCCTCGCTGCGGTGCCGGTGCGGGTTGTACGCCATGGACGAGCTGCCGCGCCTGTACCGCGAGTCGGCGGGTGCCGGCCGGGTCGTGGGGTGTACGGCCCTGTGGGGGCGTGTGGTCGAGCACGCGCACGGTGTCCGGGCACAGTTCGCCTACCCGCTGCTGCTCTTCCTGCTGCCCGAGACGCGGTCCGGCTCTCGGACCCTCGGGTCGGGCGGGGCGCGCCGGCTGAAGCAGCACTACCGGGTGCCCGTCGTCGTCGCGCCGGGGTCGTCCGCGGACGGGTACTTCCCGGACGACCGGCTCGCCGGGGCGGTCGCCGAGGAGGCGGTGCGGGGGCTGGCCGGCCGCCGGGCCGGTGACCACACCGCCCACGCCCGGTTCGCCGACGCCGTCGAGGACCTCGTCGGCCGGAGCTGGTGACGCGGCTCAGCGCACCGGTGCCGGCTCGGGCCGCTTCGGAGGGCGGCCGTCGCCGGTCGAGCGGCCCTGGAGCCGTCGTCCCACCCAGGGCACGAGGTGCCCGCGCACCCACCGCAGGTCCTCCTCGCGACGCCGCACCCACGGCGTCGGGGCGAGCGGCGGCCACGGGTCGCGCCAGTCCTCGCCGGTGGACACCCCGAGCACCTCGCAGACCCGGACCGCGACCCGGCGGTGCCCCTCGGCGTTGAGGTGCAGCCGGTCGTCGGCGCGGGCACGGGGATCGGCGAGCGTGTCCATGGTCCAGAGGTCGACGAGCTTCGCGCCGCGCCGGGCGGCGATCTCCCGGATGTGCTCGTTCATCGTCGCGAGCCGGCGCCCGACGAGGTCGACCACCGGGGTCGAGCGCGTGTCGAACCCGGTGAAGACCAGCACGTCCGCGCCGGTGCCGCAGAGCTCCGCGACGGCGGCGTCGAGGCGGGCGGCCAGGTCGGCCGGGCGGGAGGAGGGGCGCAGCAGGTCGTTGCCCGCGGCGCAGATGCTGACCAGGTCGGGGGCCATCGCGACGGCGGGTCCGAGCTGGTCGTGGACGATCTGGTCGAGCAGCTGGCCCCGCACGGCGAGGTTCGCGTAGCGCAGGCCCGGGTTCGCGCGGGCGAGGTGCTCGGCGACGCGGTCGGCCCAGCCGCGTTCGGTGCCCGTGCTCGGGTCGACGTCGCCGACGCCCTCGGTGAAGCTGTCGCCCAGGGCGACGAAGGTGCTCCAGGACATGGCCGGATCATCCCGCGCCGGTCCGGCCGTGTCGCTGTGACCCGTCCGGCCCAGTCGGCTGGTCTGGCGATCCGCCGGGCGCACGCGCGAGGGTGAACGTCCTCACCACGGGGCCACGCTGGCATCGTGGAGACGTCCTGCGACGTGGGTGGCCTCGAGGGGCCGTCCAGCCCGACGAGCCCGACGGACCGCGAGCACTGGGAGCCATGCCCGACGCGACCTCGAGAACGACCGCGACCGACCCGTCGCCGGAGGAGAAGCCCTCGGCGACCGGCCTGACGATCCCGCAGATCGTGGGCGGCGCCCTCGCCGCCGCGACGGCGGCCATCCTGGGGTCCTTCCTCGGGGTGGTGGGCACGATCGGCGGTGCGGCGGTCGCGTCGGTGATCTCCACCGTGGGCACGGCGCTCTACCAGCGGTCGCTGGAGCGCACCCGCGACGCGGTGAAGTCGCGGCTGGTGGTCAACCAGGCCGCCGGGCCGAAGGTCGCGAACGCGGTGGCGCGGGTCACCGGCGAGGTCGGCAGCCCCCAGGCCCGGCCCGGCCCCGGCGCCCCGCGACCGGGCATGCCCGGAGCACCCGTCCCCGGCGCCCCCGGCCGGCCCGGCGTGCCCCCGCAGCAGGGCGGTGCGCCGATGTCGCCGCCGTTCGGCGCTCCCGTGGCGCCCGGCGCCCCGACCCGGCGGCTGCCCGACGGCACGGTGGTGCCGGCCCAGCCGCAGCAGCTGCGCGCGGGCGGGCGCACCGTGGCGACGCGGCTGGACGCGTCCGGCCGCCCGGTGCCCGAGCCCGCCGACCCCACGCGGCGGATCCCGAACTCCCGCACGCCCGACGGCGGCCTGCCCACGCAGGCCGTGCCGCCGCTCGGCCCGGACGGCCGCCCGGCGGCCCGGCCGACGCAGCGGATGGGGATGACCGGCCCGTTCTCGCCCCCCGGCGGGCAGCCGACGACCCACCTCATGCACGGTCCCGGCGACGACCCGACGCAGCTGGCCCCGGCGGCCGACCAGCCGAAGCGGCGCCGGTTCGGCTGGAAGACCTGGGCGACCCTGGGCGGCGTCGCGGCCAGCATCTTCGCGATCGGGCTGCTGGCGAGCTTCGCGGTCGAGTCGGCGACCGGCCACCCGCTCTCCGGCGGGTCGTCCGGGACCTCCGTGGGCTCGCTGTTCGGCCAGGACACCGCGGCCCCCGCGACCACGGAGTCGACCGGCGACCAGGACACCCAGGACACCGACGCCCCGGCGACGACGTCGTCCGAGGAGGGCACGGGCAACGAGGAGGGCACGCAGGCCCCCTCGTCGACCACCCGCGCCCCGTCGACCACCACCTCGCGGGCGCCGCAGCAGCAGAACCCGCTGCAGAGCCTGCTGCCGCGCCCCGGCGACGGCGGCGGGACCGGGAACTGACCGCTACCGGAGGGCGTCGGCCAACGACCGGGCGGCGGCCTCCGGGTCCGCCGCGGCGGTGATCGCGCGGACGACCACCACCCGCGTCGCCCCGGCGTCGAGGACCTCGGGCAGCCGGTCGTGGTCGATGCCGCCGATCGCGAACCACGGGCGGTCCGGCTCCTCTCCGGCCGTCGCACGGACCAGGTCCAGCCCCGGTGCGGGGCGGCCGGGCTTGGTCGGGGTCGGCCAGCACGGGCCGGTGCAGAAGTAGTCCACGCCGGGCTCGACGGCGCCGGCCCGGGCCTGGGCCTCGTCGTGCGTGGACCGTCCGATGACCACGTCGTCCCCGAGGATGCGGCGGGCGACGTCGACGGGCAGGTCGTCCTGGCCCAGGTGCAGCACGTCGGCGCCGGCGGCCAGGGCGACGTCGGCCCGGTCGTTCACGGCGAACAGGGCTCCGTGGCGGTGGGCGGCCTCGCGCAGGATCTCGAGCGCCGCCAGCTCGTCCCGCGCCTCCATCCCCTTCTCCCGCAGCTGGATGACGTCCACCCCGCCGCGCAGCGCCGCGTCGGCGAACGCGGCGAGGTCGCCCTGCTCGCGGCGGGAGTCGGTGCAGAGGTAGAGGCGGGCGTCCGCCAGGCGTTCGCGCGTGTCCATCGGGTCCGGACGCTAGCGCGTAGGCTGGCGGGGCAACCGCGGGAGCCCGGACGAGCCGGGCTGAGAGGGGGCCCCACGAGGTCCCGACCGCCGAACCTGATCCGGGTCATGCCGGCGCAGGGAGGGAGCGTCAGTGGAGCTGGGCGAGCGCATCGTGGTCGTCGGGGCCGGCGTGGCCGGGACGACGGCGGCCTGGGTCGCGGCCCGCGACCACGCGGCGACCGAGGTCGTCCTGGTCGACCCGGCGCCGGGGTCCGGGGCGTCGTGGGTCGCCGGCGGGATGCTCGCGCCGATCACCGAGGCGTGGCCCGGTGAGCGGGAGGTGCTCGACCTCGGCGCCGCCTCGCTGGCCCGGTGGCCGGCCTTCGCCGCGGCCGTCGAGGAGGCGTCCGGACGGCGGGTCGGGCTGCGCACCGAGGGCACGCTCGGGGTGGTCGTCGACGCCGCGGACCGCGAGGACCTCGACCGGGTCGTCGAGCACCTGCGCGCGTGGGGCCGCGACGCCGAGCGCCTGACCGGCCGCGAGACCCGTCGTCGGGAACCCGCGTTGGGGCCGGCGGTGCGGGCCGGGATCGCCGTGCCGGACGACCTCGCCGTCGACAACCGGATGCTGCTCGCCGCGCTGCGGGAGGCCGCGCGGCAGGCGGGGGTCGTCGAGCGCGCGGAGGCCGTGCACGCGGTCGTCGACGAGGGCGTCGAGCTGGCGTCCGGGGTGCTCCCGGCCGATCGCGTGGTGGTGGCCGCGGGCGCGTGGTCGGCGGCGCTGCACCCCGCACTGGCCGACCTCGTGCGGCCGGTGAAGGGGGAGATCCTGCGGCTGCGGGCCCGGTCGGGGTCCCTGCCGCCGCCCGCGCACACGGTGCGGGCCGCCGTCTCCGGCCGGTCGGTGTACGCGGTGCCCCGCGACGACGGACGGCTGGTGCTGGGCGCGACGCAGTACGAGGTCGGGTTCGACGACGACGTGACCGTGGCGGGCGTGCGCGACCTGCTCGCCGACGCCGAGCGCGTGCTGCCCGGGATCGGCGACTACGCCCTCGAGGAGACCGCCGCGTCGTTCCGGCCCGGGACCGCGGACAACCTGCCGGTGTTCGGACCGGTACCGGGAGCGCCCTCGTCGCTGGTGGCGTGCTTCGGGCACGGGCGCAACGGCATCCTGCTGACCGCGCTGACCGCCGACGTGATGGCCGGGGTGCTCTCCGGTCATCCGGTGCCGGACGACATCCGCACGCTCGTGGAGGTGGCAACGTGACCGTGCTGGTGAACGGGATCGTGACGGAGGTCGGGCCGGACGCGACCCTGGCCGACGTGCTCGCCGTCCACGGCGTCCCCGAGCGCGGGGTGGCCGTGGCGGTGTCGGGCGAGGTCGTGCCGCGGGCGTCGTGGGCGTCGACGTCGCTGCGCGAGGGCGCGGTGCTCGAGGTGCTGACCGCGGTGCAGGGAGGTTGATCGGCCATGGGTGACCCGCTGGTGATCGGGGGCCGCGAGATCGGCTCCCGGCTGATCATGGGGACCGGGGGCGCGGCGAACCTGTCGGTGCTGGAGCGGGCGCTGGTGGCGTCCGGGACGGCGTTGACCACGGTCGCCATGCGCCGGCTGGACGCGGGCGGCGGACCGGGCGTGCTGGAGCTGCTGCGTCGGCTGGGGATCGAGGCGCTGCCGAACACCGCGGGCTGCCACACCGCCGCGGAGGCCGTGCTGACCGCCCGGCTCGCGCGCGAGGCGCTGGAGACCGACCTCGTCAAGCTCGAGGTGATCGCCGACGACCGCACGCTGCTGCCCGACCCGATCGAGCTCCTCGACGCCGCCGAGCAGCTCGTCGACGACGGCTTCACCGTGCTGCCCTACACCAACGACGACCCGGTCCTGGCGGCGAAGCTGGCCGACGCCGGGTGCGCGGCGGTGATGCCGCTGGGCTCGCCGATCGGGACGGGGCTCGGCATCCGCAACCCGCACAACATCGAGATGATCGTGGCGGCGGCGTCGGTCCCGGTGGTGCTCGACGCCGGGATCGGGACGGCCTCCGAGGCGGCGCAGGCGATGGAGCTGGGCTGCGACGCCGTCCTGTTGGCCACGGCGGTCACCCGGGCGTCCGACCCGGAGGCGATGGCGACCGCGATGCGCCTGGCCGTCGAGTCGGGCCGGCTCGCCCTGGGTGCCGGGCGCATCCCACGGCGGTACTGGGCGCAGGCGTCGTCACCGTCCCGGTGACAGCACTGCGGCCATGCTGACACTGAACGTCACATCCGCCGCAACGTCAGCGCGCCAGGTGGTCCTCCACGAGCGGCACCACTACGGACGCCCGGTGCATCAACCCGTTGTGCGTGGCGTTCGGGACGATGGCGAGGGTGGCCTCGGGCAGCAGGTCGCGGGTGAGCTCGGCGTGCTCCACCGTCACGAAGTCGTGGTCGCCGATCAGCACGAGCGTCCGGGCCGTGACCCGGGCCAGCTCGTCGTCGGACCAGCCGGTGAAGCCCTCGATGACGGGTCCGAGCTTCGCGCCGACCGCCTCCATGCCCGCCGCCCCGGGCGGGGCGAGGCGCTCGTGCTCGCGCGCCATGGCGGCGAAGTCGTCCTCCGTCGGCATGCGGGTCGAGGTGGCCCAGCGCTCCGGGTCGGTGATCTCGGCGTGGTAGCCGCCGGCGCGCACCGTCCCGCCCGCGAACACCAGCCGGTCCACCCGCTCCGGGTACCGCACCGCCAGCTCCATGGCCGCCATCGCGCCGAGCGAGAAGCCGCACACGTCGACCCGGTCGAGGCCGAGGTGGTCGAGCAGCCCGAGCAGGTCGCCGGCGAGCGCGGAGATGGTCGGCTCGCGGTCGACGTCGGCCGTGCGGCCGTGACCCTGCTGCTCGACCGCCACGACCCGCCGTCGGGAAGCCAGCTCCGGCAGGACGTCCGCGAAGTTCAGCTCGATCGTGAGGTGCCCGCCCGGCACGAGCAGCAGCGGCGTGCCGCCGGCCCCGTGCTCCTCGAAGTAGAGCTCCAGCGGGTCCAGGGGCGCGTACGGCATCGTCAGGAACGCCCTTCCAGGTAGGCCTTGAGCCGGGGGAGGGTCCGCTCGATGGCGCGGGTGTTGACGACGGGGTAGCGCAGCAGCTCGAGGACGAGGGGCGCGCGGGAGGTCGACCAGTCGAAGGTCTCGGTGACCTGGGTGCCGCCGTCCACGGGAGTCAGCTCGTAGCGCCAGCGGTGGTGGCCGACGTGACGCCAGGCGATCCGGCGGTCCTCCTCGAACTCCACGACGGTGTTGCTGATCGTGTAGGGCACGCCGATCTTCATGCTCATCCCGAACGAGTCGCCCAGGGACAGGCGTTCCGGGCCCTTGATGGCCGACCGGACGGTGCCGGACCCGTCGAAGCGCCCGTGCTCGCGGGGGTTCGCCAGGACGTCGAACACGGCCGACGGCGGGGCGTCGATGACGATGTCGCGGCTCACCTGGCGTGGGGTCACGGCCGGGAGCGTAGTGACGTTGCGGCGAATGTGACGTCCAGTGTCAGCATGGCCGCACTGCTGACATCCCGGGCTACGACCCCAGCGTCACCGGCAGCGCGTCCACGCCGTACACGATCGACGTCCCGCGCAGCGGCAGGGTGCGCTCGTCGACCGCCATCGTCAGCGCCGGGAAGCGCCGCAGCAGGGCCGGGTAGGCGGTGCGCAGCTCCATGCGGGCCAGCTCCGCGCCGATGCAGCGGTGGATGCCGTGCCCGAAGGCCAGGTGCGGCGACGGCGGGCGGCGCGGGTCGAACACCTCCGGGTCCGGCGTGAGCCGGGGATCGCGGTCCGCGGCGGAGAGCGAGACGAGCAGCCCGTCGCCCTCGGCGATGTCGACCCCGCCGATCGTCATGTCCTCGGTGGCGAAGCGGGGGAACGCGATCTGCACGACGGTCAGGTAGCGCAGCAGCTCCTCGACGAACCCGTGCACCGAGTCCGGCTCGTCGCGCACCATCGCGGCGACGTCGGCGTCGCGCAGCAGGATCACCGACCCGAGCGCCAGCATGGACGCGGAGGTCTCGAGCCCGCCGGTGAGCAGCCCGTCGGCGAGCTCGGCCAGCTCGTCGGTGTCCAGCTCGTCCCCGTGCTCGCGGATCAGCATCCCGAGCAGGCCCTCGCCCGGCTCGGCGCGCTGGCGCTCGACCACGCCGCGCAGGTACACCAGCGACTCGGAGATCTTGTCGAAGGCGGCTGTGGCGCCGGCGAGCAGGTCGAACCGGGCCGTGGAGAGAGCCTGGAACTCGTCGCGCTCGTCGTAGGGGATGCCGAGGAGCTCGCAGATGGTCAGCGAGGGGATCGGGGTCGCGAAGTCGCGGACCAGGTCCACCTCCTCGCCGCGCTCGGCCATCTCCGCCATGGCGTCGAGCCGGCCGTCGACGATCTCGGCGATCCGCGGGCCCAGCCGGGAGAGCCGTCGTCCGGTGAACTCCGGGGTGAGCAGGCGGCGCAGCCGGGTGTGCTCGGGCGGGTCGGTGAAGCCCAGGCCGCCCGGGTTCTGGCCGCTGGCGATCCCGGCCCGGCCGATGAGGTGGTTGAAGTCGTTCGACAGGCCCTTCGTGCGCCCGAGGACCTCGCGCGCCTCCTCGTGCCCCGTCACGAGCCACGCCTTGACCCCGAACGGCAGCGGGAAGTCGCGGACCGGGTGGTCCTCCCGGGCCTCGCGCAGCGCGGGCACCGGGTCGAGGCCGTCGCGGCGCAGCGGCATGAGCGCGTAGTCCGGGATCAGCGACATGGGGTCGAGCCCGCGGCGGGAGCGCCACGCGAGGTAGTGGCGGGCGACGAATCCGGTCGCCTTGCCGCGCAGTGCGTTCACGCCGCGCGCGACGGCCGCTCCCGTCCTGCCCACGGTGACCACGCCCCCTACCTTCCCGTACGGACCGATCCGGCCTGGCAGTCGGGGGTGAGGGTAGGACGTGGCGGGGTCTCACACAGGTGAGATCCGTCGTGTCACCGGTCTCCTCGGATGACCGATTCGCCGGATGTGGTGACCGCGGTGGCGCCCCGTAGCCCCATCCGCGCCAACTCGACGTCCGCCAACCGGAGCAGCACGTGCGGGTCGCCCCGCCGCCAGGCGCCGGCGGCGTCCCCGGTCGGGCCGACCGCCCGCCGGACCCGCCCCGGAGCGCCGTGCGTCAGCGCCCGCAACGCGAGCAGGTCGACGTCGAGCGCGCGGGCGGCTGCGGCGTGCCGCGCCCGCAGCACCCACCGCAGCCGCAGCCAGAACCACGTCGTCACCACCGGGAGGGCCGCCACCACGACGACGAGCCACGCGAGTCCCGTCGCGATCGCCGCGACCGCCTCGACCTGCGCCCGGCCCGCGTCGGCCAGGGAGGACCCGGCGTCGACCCCGGGGGAGAAGGCCCCCGCGAGACGGTCGCCCACGAAGGGCACCCCGCCCGCGGCGTCGGCGGCCCCGGTGAACACCCCGCGCACCCGGTCGCCGGCGTCGGTCAGGCCGCGCCCGGGCGCCTGGAGGGTGAGGACGACGTCGTGCAGGGCGACCGCGGCCGAGACCACGAGGACCGCCCACACCACCACGCACAGGTCGGCCAGCACCTGCACCATCCGTCGTCCGGGTCGCTCGGCGTAGAGCAGCAGGGCGGTGCGCGGGGGCTGGAGGCTCACGTCGGAGTGTGTGCCCCTCCGCCGCAGGGCATACGCGGACCATGAAGGTCGCGCTGCTCGACGACTACCAGCGGGTCGCCCGGACGATCGCGGAGTGGGACCGCCTGGACGCGGAGATCACCACCTTCACCGACCACCTCGGCGGGCCCGACGACGTCGTGGCCGCCCTGGAGCCGTTCGACGTGCTCGTCGTGATGCGGGAGCGCACGGCGTTCCCCGCGGACGTGCTCGGCCGGCTGCCGAACCTGCGCCTGCTCGTGACGACGGGGCCGGCCAACGCCGCGATCGACATGGACGCGGCCGCGGAGCACGGCATCACGGTCGCGGGCACCGGCGGCGTCGACGACAACGCGCCGACCGTCGAGATGACCTGGGCCCTGATCCTCGCGGTCGTCCGGCACCTGCCCGAGGAGGAGAAGCGCGTTCGCGACGGCGGGTGGCAGCGCACGCTGGGCCGCGATCTGAAGGGCCGGCGGCTCGGCGTCGTCGGGCTCGGCGGGATCGGGAAGCCGGTGGCGGCGATCGGGCAGGCGTTCGGGATGGACGTCGTCGCGTGGAGCCGCCACCTCGACCCGGACGACGCCCGGGCGGTCGGCGTGACGCCGGTGTCGAAGGAGGAGCTCTTCGCGACGGCGGACGTCGTCACGATCCACATGAAGCTCTCCCGCGGCAGTCGCGGCCTCATCGGGCGGGCCGAGCTGGACCTGATGACGGAGAACGCCGTCCTGATCAACACCTCGCGCGGCCCGATCGTGGACGAGGACGCGCTGCTCGAGGCCCTGCAGGAGGGGCGCATCGGCGGAGCCGGGCTGGACGTCTTCGGCACCGAGCCGCTCCCGGTCGACTCTCCCTGGCGGTCCGCGCCCCGCACCGTGCTGACGCCGCACCTGGGCTATGTCACCGCCGCGACGTACCAGGCGATGTACGCGGACGCGCTCGCCGACATCGAGGAGTTCGCGGCCGGACGCGACGTCCCGCGCCACATCGCGGGGCCGGAGCGCGCAAGTCGCTGACAAGTGGGCCCGGCGATCGTCGGGCCCATGACCGCAGCACTCCTCCCCGCTCCTTCCCGACGACGGGTCCCGGTGGGGCGGCTCGTCCGCCAGCCGTGGCCCACCGCTGACGTCGGACGTCAGCAGGTCGCCACGGTCACGGCGCCCCCGTCCACCCCCACGCCCGCTCACCACGCGCTGCACGACGACGCGGTCCGGCTCGCCGACCTGGTCCGCGGCCTGCACCACGGCACCGCGACCCTGCGCCGGCCGGACCTGCTCGACGCCCGGCTCCGGCGGCTCGGCGACGACGCCGCATCCCTGACCGGCGACGTCCGGCTCGTCGAGGACCTGCGGGCCGCGGCCGGCCTGGCCCTGCACGCCCTCCGCTCGCGCCCCCTCGCCCTCGCCACCCCGGCCGACTTCCGGCGGCTCGAGCGGCTCGGCGGACTCCTCGACGCGCTGGCCGCCTCGTGCCGACCCGAGTCGACCCGTGGTCGGGAAGCGCCCCGCGGCTGGCGCGCCCGCCGGGCCGATCGCGCTCTGTTCGGCTGAGTGACCAGGTCTGCCAAGTCCGCCGCCAAGTCGTCACCAAGTCGGCCCAGCCAGGCTCGTCGTCGTCACCACCCGTGAAGAGGAGACCCCGTCATGACCGCCACCACCGCCCTCGCCCCGACCACCGACACCGACCTGCTCGGCATCCGGATCGCCCACCGGATCATGCGGCGCGACGCCCGCCGGCTCGCCGGCCTCGCCGCGGCCTGGGCCGACGGCTCCGACCCGCTCAGCGGCCGACGACGGCGGGTGTTCGGCGCGTGGATCGAGGGTCTGTGCCGCGACATCCACCACCACCACGCCACCGAGGACGACGTGCTGTGGCCGGTGCTGGAGCGCCACGCCGGCGCCGAGGTGGACCTGGGCCCGCTCTCCGACGACCACGCCGCGCTGGACCCGGTGCTCGACGACATCCGGGCCGGCTTCGCGGTGGCGGCCTCGGGCGGGCGCGTGGACGTGCTCGCCGAGCGGCTCACCCACCTCGCCGACCTCCTCGACGAGCACATCGGCGAGGAGGAGCGCGACCTCTTCCCGATCATCCGCCGGCACGTGCCCCTGGCCGACTGGCAGGTCGTCGAGAAGGCGGCCCAGCGCGGCGGCGCCGGCATCCGCTACGCCCTCCCGCGGATCGTCGACGTCGCGACCGACGAGGAGTTCGCGACGATGACCGCGTCCGCCCCGAAGCCGCTGCTGCTCGTCATGAAGCTCCTGCTGCCGCGCTACCGGCGGGAGAAGACGCTGCTGGGCTGGTGACTCAGACGCGGAGCACCAACGTGGCCGTCCCGCTCATGGCGCCGGCGAGGTGCCCGCGCCAGGGCTCGAGGTCGCGACGGCAGGCCGCCAGCACGTCGGCGTCGCCGAGGTGCTGCGCGGTGTCGGCCCGGAGCGCCGTCCAGAGCAGCCACCACCAGTCCCGGCTGATCGGCTGCTCCGGGCGCCACACCCGCCGGGCGTCCCCGGGGCGCCCGGCGCCGATCAGGGCGGCGGCGTACGGCTCCGCGACGACGTCGCCGCGCGCGGCGTACTCGCCGGCCAGCAGGTCGACGAGGTCGCCGAGCCGTCCCTGCGCGTGCCGGACCCCGACGAGCCCGACCAGGGTGAGCACCCCGGCGTTCGCCAGGCCCCGGGCGGTCATCGCCTCGCCGAAGCCGAGGTAGAGCCGCTCGGCGTCGTCGTGGCGTCCGTCGAGGGTGGCCTCGAGCGCCCGGAAGATCGTCGTCCAGCCGACGGTGGCCGCGAGCTGTCCGTCCGGCGCCTCGGCGAGCGCGGTGTCGGCATGGGCCCGCGCGGCGGCGAAGTCCTCGCGGTAGCAGGCGTGCAGGAAGCGCGCGTGGTGCCCGACGACCCGGTGGCCCAGCGACCCCGCCCGGTCGGCGACGGCGAGCAGCTCGCTGCCCAGCGCGTCGAGCTCCGCCCACCGGTCCGGGCGCAGCAACGACCAGAACCGGGCGTTCAGGACGAGGCAGAGCAGCTCGGGGTCGTCCGGGACCGTGGCGAGGGCCTCGTCGGCGTCCGCGGCGGACCGCTCTGGTTCGCGCGGGTGCCAGGCGAACGCGCGGGCCGCGAGGAGCCGCGCCCGGTCGGACTGGTCCGGCCCGGCGTCCAGGAGCAGGCCGACCGCGTCGATCAGCGGGCCGTCCAGCGCGCCGTTCTCGGCGAGGGCGAACGTCACGGGTCCGTCGACGCACGTGGCGGCGGCGAGGAGGCCCGCCCGGTCGCCGAGCGCCCGGGCCTCGGCGAGCGCGGCCGAGCGTTCGCGGACGGCGGGTGACCCCGCTCCGGCGTTCGAGTGCGCGGAGGCGAGCGCACAGCGGAGCCGCAGGCGGCGGTGCGGGTCGGTGACCAGGCCCAGGGCGCCCGCGAGCAGGTCGGCCGCGGTGCGCGGCACCCGCTCCCGGCGAGCCTGCGCGGCCGCGCGGTCGACGTGGTCGAGCACGCGGTCGAGTCCCGCGACCGGCCCGGCGGCGAGGGCGTGGCGGGCGAGCGCGGCGTGGTCGTGCGGGTGGAGGGTCTCCAGGACGCCGAGCACCTCGGCGTGCACGCGCGTGCGGCGCAGCCGGGGGAGCTCGTCGTAGAGGGTCTCGCGGACGAGGTCGTGGGCGAACCGGACCGCGTCCGCGCCGGACTCGACGAGCAGCCCCGTCACCACCCCGGCCTCGCACGCGGCGAGCACCCGGTCCTCGTCGTCGCCCTCGAGCGCGACGAGCACCGACACGTCCACGTCGCGGCCGAGCACCGCCGCGCGGCGCAGGGTGGAGAGCGTGACGGCGGGGAGCTGGGCCGCGCGCCGCGACAGCACGTCCCGCACCCCGGCCGGCACGGTGCTGCCCGCCGCGTCCAGCCCGACCGTCCTGGCCAGCCGGGCGACCTCGCGCACGAAGAGGGGGTTGCCGCCCGTGCGGGCCGCGATCGCCCGGGCGGTCCCGCCGTCGATCTCGAGGTGCTCGGCCGCGACCAGCCCGGCGACGGCGTCCGGGTCGAGCCCGGTCAGCTCGACCCGCTCGGCGGTGACGGCGGCCAGCGCGGCGAGGGTGGCGACCAGCTCGTCGGGGATCTCGTCCGGGCGGGCCGTGCCGACGATCAGCACCCGCTCGACCTGGGCCGCCGCGACCACGCGCAGCAGGCGCCACGTCTCCTCGTCGCCGCGGTGGAGGTCGTCGAGCACGACGAGCAGGGAACGCCGAGCCGCGGTGATCGCGCCCAGGAGGGTCTGGCCGGCGTGGAAGGTGCCGGACGTGGCCGTCAGCGATGGACCGTTGCTGGCATCTGACGTCAGGACGGCGCCACTCGCACGTCCGAGCCCGCCGACCACCTCGGTCCACGCCCAGGCGGCGGGCGCACCGTCGACCTCCGGGCACCGGCCGCGCACCGTGTGCCAGCCGCGTCCGGCGAGGACCTCGACCAGGTGCTCGGCGAGCACCGACTTGCCCGCGCCCGCCTCCCCGGTGACGAGCGCGAACCGGCCCGGCCCGGCGCCGACCGCGTCGGCCACCGCGAGCAGCCGGCCGGTCTCGCGGTCGCGCCCGAGCAGGCCGGCCCCGTCGTCGGGACGGGGCGTCAGCGGTGGCCCACTGCTGACGTCGGGTGTCAGGGATGGGCCACGGCTGACGTCGTGGCGCAGGATCGCCGTCTCCAGCTCCGCCGTCGCGGGCGAGGGGTCGAGCCCGAGCTCGTCGGCGAGCCGGTGACGCAGTGCGCCGAGGGCGGCCAGCGCGTCGGCCTGGCGTCCGGACCGGTAGAGCGCGCGGGCCAGCAGCCGGACCGGCTCCTCGCGCAGCGGCTCGTCACGGACGTGGGGCGTGAGCAGGTCCACGACGGCGGCCGGATCGGGTTCGAGGGCGGCCAGGGTCTCGACGACGGAGCGGCGCAGCTCGGTCAGGCGCTCGATCTCCGCGGCGGCCCACGCCGCGTCGGCGAACTCCACGAGCGGCGTCCCCGTGCACAGGGCCAGGGCGCTGCGCAGGTCGGCGACCGAGCCGGACCGCCGGAGCTCGCGGACCCGGACGACGTCGAGGTCGGCGTGCAGGGCGTAGCCGCCGGCGGCGGAGACCAGCACGGTGGCGGGGGTGCGCGGCGCCCGGTGCGGTTCGAGGACGCGCCGCAGGTGCGAGACGTGGGCCTGCAGCCCGGCGAGGGCACGGGGCGGGGGTTCCCCGGCCCAGAGGTCGTCGACGAGCCGGTCGGTGCCGACGACCTCGCCCTCCGCGACCGCGAGCCGCGCGACCAGGGCCCGGCGCTGCGCGGAGCCGAGGTCGACCGGGCGGCCGTCCAGCGACGCGGCCAGCGGGCCGAGCAGCCGGACCTCGAGCACACCGATGAGCTTCGCACGTGAGCAGTAAGTGGGCCCATACGCCCACTTAGTGCTCACCTGGGACGGAGTCCCACTCCGCGATCGCCCACAGCGGCGAGACCGGCCCGGTGCCGGCGCCCAGCGGGTAGGACGCGGCGACCGCCCGGCGGATGTAGCGCTCGGCGTAGGCGACGGCGTCGGGCATGGCCAGCCCGCGGGCGAGCGCGGCGCACGTGGCGCTCGCGAGGGCGTCGCCGGCTCCGTGGACGTGCGGGGTGTCGATGCGCGGACCGGTGAACTCCCAGGTCTCGGTCCCGTCGGACAAGAGGTCGGTCACCTCGGGCGACCCGTGCAGGTGCCCGCCCTTGACGAGGGCCCAGCGGGCGCCGAGGTCGTGCAGGGCGTCCGCGGCCTTCCAGGCGGTGTCGCGGTCGGTCACGGTGATCCCCGCGAGCAGCCGGATCTCGTCGAGGTTCGGGGTGGCCAGGGCGGCGCGCGGGAAGAGCAGCGTGCGGATGGCCTCCATGGCGTCGTCGGCCAGCAGCGGCTCGCCGTACATCAAGGCGGCGACCGGGTCGAGCACGAACGGGGTGCCCTCCCGGCCGATCCCCACCTCGTCGACGACCCCCGCGACCGCCTCGATGATCCCCGCCGTCGCGAGCATCCCGGTCTTGGCGGCGCCCACGCCGATGTCCGAGACCACCGCCCGGACCTGCGCCGCGACCGTCTCCGGCGGCACCAGGTGCACGCCGGAGACGCCCAGCGAGTTCTGCACCGTCACGGCCGTCATCGCGACGCAGCCGTGCACCCCGCACGCCGTCATCGCCCGCAGGTCGGCCTCGATCCCGGCGGCACCCCCGGAGTCGGAGCCGCCGATCGTCAGCGCGCGGGGCGGGGTCTCGGCCATGCTCGGAGGATGCCACGGCCGCCCGAGGTAGACTAAGTGGACTAAGCAGGAGGTGGCGATGACCGTCAACGTCAACATCCACGAGGCGAAGACGCACCTGTCCCGCCTGCTCGAGCAGGTGGCCGCGGGGGAGCGCGTCATCATCTCGAAGGCCGGCGAGCCCATTGCCGAGCTCGTGCCGCACCATCGGACGCCGGTCGTGTTCGGCGGGCTCAAGGGCCAGATCCGCTACGACGACGCCGCGTTCGACTGGCCCGACCCCGAGATCGAGGACATGTTCTACGGGGCCGGAGGGTCCGACGGCGATGCTCCTGCTCGATAGCCACACCGCACTCTGGTTCCTCGATGATCATCCGCGACTGGGACGCGAGGCCCGCGGCAGGATCGCCGACGCCGCTGCCGTCCACGTGTCCGCGTCGTCGGTGTGGGAGCTGTCGATCAAGCACATGCTCGGCAGGCTCGATCTGCCGGAGAATCTCGTCGACGCTCTGACGGCTCAGGGCCTGACCATGCTCCCCGTCAGTGCGGAGCAGGCGGAGGGAGTCCGGACGCTGCCGGACGCCCTCCGTCGTCATGACCCGTTCGACCGTCTTCTCGTCGCCCAGGCGCGCGCACTCGGGCTCACCCTCCTGACGGCGGATCGGGTCCTGCTCGGCCTCGATCTCCCCTTCGTCGTGGACGCGACCCGCTAGAGAGCGGCGGCCCACAGCGACGACACCGGGCCGTGCCCGGCGCCCAGCGGGTAGGAGTGCTCCACGGCCTTCGTGATGTACCGCTTCCCCAGCGCCACGGCGTCCACCAGCGACATCCCGCGGGCGAGCCCCGCCGTGACCGCCGACGCCAGGGAGTCGCCGCCGCCGTGCGTGTGGGGGCGGTCCAGGCGGGGCGACCGGAACTCGTGGAGGTCCCCGTCGACCGACAGCAGGTCGACGCACTGTTCCTGACGGCGGCCCGAGACCGCCTCCAGGTGCCCGCCCTTGACCAGGACGGCCCGTGCGCCGAGCGCGTGCAGCGCCGTGGCGGCCTCGCGGGCGGAGGCGTCGTCGACCACCTTGACGTCGACGAGCAGGGCGATCTCGTCGAGGTTCGGCGTCACGAGGGTCGCGCGGGGGAGCAGCAGGGTGCGGACGGCGTCGAGGGCGTCGTCGGCGAGCAGCGGCGACCCGTGCATCGAGGCGGCCACCGGGTCGACGACGAAGGGGATGCGGCCGGAGCCGATCCCGACCTCGTCGCAGGCCCCCACGACCGCCTCGATGATCTCCGTCGACGCGAGCATCCCGGTCTTGGCCGCGTCCACGCCCATGTCGCCGGCGACCGTGCGGATCTGGGCCGCCACGACGTCCGGCGGGACCGGGTGGAACCCGCTGACGCCCAGCGAGTCCTGCACCGTCACGGCCGTGACGGCGACCGACCCGTGCACCCCGCAGGCGGCGAAGGCGCGCACGTCCGCCGTCATCCCGGCCCCGCCGCCGGAGTCGGTGCCGGCGATGGACAGGGCGACGGGCGGGCTCGTGCTCACGGGCGGACTCCCTACGCCGGCATGACCCGGTCAGGTTCGGGCGGTCGGCGGCGCCGTCTCCCGGCCGCCCTCTCAGCCCGCCTCCGGCGCGAGCTCCCGCGTCTCTCGGTCGCCGACCGTGCCACGCCGGGCGGGGTCGGGCAACCGCTCAGCCCGTGAGCTCGGCCGGCACCGCGAGCACGTCGACCATCGCCTCGCCGCGCAGCACCGTGACCGGCAGGGTCCGCCCGATCGCGTCCGCGAAGAGGCGCCGCTGCAGGTCCCGGGCCTGGCTGACCGGCTCGTGGTCGGCGTCGACGATGAGGTCCCCGGTGCGCAGACCCGCGCGGGCGGCCGGGCTGTCGCGCACGACCTCCGCCACCCGCAGCCCCTGACGGCGCCCGAGGCGCAGCGCCACGTCGACCGGCAGCGGCGCCGGGGCACCGACCACGCCGAGGTAGCCCCGCCGCACCCGGCCGTCGCGGCGCAGGCTCGTCACGATGGCGCGGGTCGTGGCGTTCCACGGCACCGCGAGGCCCAGCCCGACGCCCGCGACCGCCGTGTTGATCCCGACGACCCGCCCCTGCGCGTCCGCGAGCGCGCCCCCGGAGTTGCCGGGGTTGAGCGCGGCGTCGGTCTGGATGACGTCCTCGACGACGCGGCCGTCCTGCGTCGGCAGGCTGCGGCCCAGACCGCTGACGACCCCGGCGGTGACGCTGCCCGCGAGGCCGAACGGGTTCCCGACCGCCACCACCAGCTGCCCGACCCGCAGCCCGGCCGCGTCCCCGAGGGTCACCGGGGCGGGGGTCCGGGCGTCGGGGTGCACGGCGAGGACGGCGAGGTCGGACAGGGGGTCGGCGCCGAGGACGCGGACGTCGGCGTGGCTGCCGTCGGCGAACGTGGCGCGGCCGCTACGGGCGCGGTCCACGACGTGCGCGTTCGTCACCAGGACGGTGCCGGCGCCGTCGGCAGGATCGGCGATCACGACCGCGCTGCCGGCGCCGCGCGGGCGCTCCGGGTCGCCGACGGCGAGCGCGGCGACGGCGGGGCCGAGCGTCTCGGCGACGGTCACCACGGTGCGGGAGTAGGAGTCGAGCTCGTCCACCCCACCGTGCTTACACCGTTGCACGTGTTCCGGCGGCCGTGTTCGTCGTGGGCGGACGTCCCCCCGGGGCGTCAGCAGTGCGGCCATGCTGTCGTCCAGTGTCAGCATGGCCGCATTCACGACACGGGGAGGGCGGAACGCGTCAGTGGCCGAACGGGTCCGGGTCCACGCCCGGCATCCACGTGATCCCCGGGACGCCCCAGCCGTTCGCCCGGACCGCCCGCTTCGCGGCGCGCTTGTTCCGCCCGATCAGCCGGTCGGTGTAGACGAACCCGTCGAGGTGGTCGGTCTCGTGCTGCAGGCAGCGGGCGAAGAAGCCGACGCCCTCCACGGCCACGGGGTCGCCCTCGACGTCCCGGCCGGTCACCCGCGCCCACTCGGCCCGCCCGGTGGGGAAGGACTCGCCGGGCACCGACAGGCAGCCCTCCGCGTCGTCGTCCTCGTCGGGCATCGTCTCCGGGACCGGCCCGGTCTCCAGGACGGGGTTCACGACGACGCCGCGGCGGCGCTCGCCGTCGAGCTCGGGATCCGGGCAGTCGTAGACGAACACCCGCCGGCCGACGCCGACCTGGTTCGCCGCGAGACCCACGCCGTGCGCGGCGTCCATCGTCTCGAACAGGTCCGCGACGAGGGTGCGGAGCTCGTCGGTGCCGAACTCGTCGTCGGCGAACGGGGTCGTCGGGGCGTGCAGCACGGGCTCGCCGGTGACGACGATCGGGCGGACGGTCACGGCGGGGCAGCGTAATCGGCGGCTCCGGCGCTGGTGGGAGCTGGTGACGGCGTGCGTCGCCAGGGTGTTGTCGGAGGGGCGTGGTTGAATGGAGGGCACGCGAATGACACCCGTGTCATTCCGCGTGGCGGCTCCCGAGGGGGCCGATGGGACGACTCCGAGGAGCGTGATGGACGCACCTGCAGCGATGACCGACCCGGCCCCCTCCGCCGGTCGGCACGCCTCGGCACCCGACGACGGCCTGACGCGCCGCGACCGGGAGATCCTCGCGTTCGAGCGGCAGTGGTGGAAGTACGCCGGCGCCAAGGAACAGGCGATCCGCGAGCTGTTCGACATGTCGGCGACCCGCTACTACCAGGTACTGAACGCGCTCGTCGACCGGCCGGAGGCCCACGCCGCCGACCCGATGCTCGTCAAGCGGCTCCGCCGCCTGCGTCAGACACGACAACGCGCCCGTGCGGCGCGTCGGCTCGGTGTGGAGCCCGGCTAGTGGTCTCCTGATCCCTCGAACGGTCGTCGCCGGAAGGGGAGCAGGGTCATGACGGGTCCCGGGGCGTCCGGCGCCTCCCGCTTGCGCATCGCGGGGGTCGCGCTGCTCGGCGTGGCCGCCATCGCCGCGGTCGTGGGCCTGATCAGCCTCGGCGGCCAGGGGACCTCGAGCGCACCGGCCGCGTCCCCGCCGCCCGCGAGCGCTCCGGCGCCGGGCACCGAGGGACAGCCCGGCCAGCCGGGAGAGCCCGGTGCCGGTCAGCCCGGCCAGCCCGGCGCCGGCCAGCCGGGACAGCCCGGCGCCGGCCAGCCCGGTCTGCCCGGCGGTCCCGTGCCGCCCGGTCAGCCGACGCCCGGTGCGGCTCCTCCGGTCGTCGGGGCGCTCCCGCCGGTAGCGGCGGCGCCGCCGATCGTCCCGGGCGGTGGCTCGGGCTCGGGTGGCGGAGGCGGGGCGTCCTACGGCGGCGTCCCGGTCCGCGTCTACAACAACTCGACGATCCAGGGCCTGGCCGACACCGCCGCGGGCCAGATCCGCGGTCGCGGCTTCGACGTCGTCGAGACCGGCAACTACGCCCAGGGCGTCATCCCGGTCAGCACCGTCTACTACCGCCCCGGCAGCGGGGAGCAGGGTGCGGCGGAAGCCCTCGCCTCGTCGTTCGGCATCCGCGCCGAGCCCCGCTTCCCCGGCATCCAGGGCGCCTCGCCCGGCGTCATCGTCATCGCGACGAACAACTGGAGCCAGACGGCCGCGAAGGGCGGCTGACGCCCGGGATGCGCCACCCGCGGATGTGCGAGTGGCGCCGTCCTGACGTCAGGTGACAGCAACGGACCATGGCTGACACCCGGGGGTCAAGCTCACCCCCGGGTCGCGTACGCCTCCAGCTGGGCCAGCTGCACCGGGTCCAGCGACGGCCGGACCGCCGACCGCGCGGCCTCGAACTGGGCCGCGGTGACCTCGGTCGAGTCCAGGGACGCCCGCATGGCGGTGAGCGCGGCCTCGCGCACGAGCGCGGCACAGTCGGCCGCCGAGTAGCCCTCCAGCTCCGCGGCGAACGCGTCCAGGTCGACGTCGTCGGCCAGCGGGGTCGCCTTCGACGCGGCGCGCAGGATCGCGGCCCGGGCGTCGGCGTCCGGCGGCGGCACGTAGATCTGGCGCTCCAGCCGGCCCGGACGCAGCAGCGCCGGGTCGATGAGCTCCGGGCGGTTCGTCGCGCCCAGCACCACCACGTCGTGCAGCGGGGTCGCCCCGTCCAGCTCGGTCAGCAGGGCGGCCACCACGCGGTCGGCGACCCCGGCGTCGGTGGAGCCGCCCCGGCGGGGCGCGAGCGCGTCGACCTCGTCGAGGAACACGAGGGCGGGCGCCGCATCGGCTGCACGCCGGAAGAGCTCGCGGACGGCCCGCTCGGACTCGCCGACGTACTTGTCCAGCAGCTCCGCGCCCTTCACGACGAACACGTTCAGCTGCCCGGTCCCGGCGAGCGCGCGCATCAGGAACGTCTTGCCGCCGCCGGGCGGGCCGTAGAGCAGCACCCCGCGCGGCGGGTCGACGCCGAGCCGGGCGAACGAGTCCGGGTAGGTCAACGGCCAGAGCACGGTCTCGGTGAGCGCCTGCTTCGTCTCGACCATGTCGCCGACGTCGTCGAGGGTCAGCCCGCCGGAGTGCAGGGTCTGCGAGCCGGACGACGACAGCGACACCGGACGCACCGACGCCACCGCCCCGATCAGGTCGTCCTGCGCGAGCTGCAGGTCGTCCTCGGCGCCGCCGCGCAGCGCCGCCCGCACCGCCGCCTCGCGCCGCAGCGCCACCAGGTCGGCCGCGACGAAGCCCGGCGTGCGGAGCCCGACCGCCCCGAGGTCGACGTCCGGCGCCAGCGGCACCTCGCGCAGCAGCACCCGCAGCAGCTCCGCCCGTTCCCGGTCGCCGGGGGCGGGCAGGCCCAGCTCGCGGTCCACGACGTCGGGGGCCCGCAGCCGCGGGTCCACGGCCTCGCCGCCCTGCGCCGTGGCCACCAGGGCCACCCCGTCGGCGACCAGCGAGCGCAGCTCGTCGAGGACCACGGTCGCGAGCGGCGGGGCGTCCGCGGCCGGCAGGAGGGTCTCGACGTCGGGTACGAGCAGCACCGTCGGCCCGGTCGCCGCGCGCGCCCGGGAGCACGCCGTGCGAACCCGCTCCGCCGCCGCCCCGGCCTCGAGGGCCGCGGCCGCCGGGGCGTCCAGCACGACGACGCCGACCTCGGCCTCGGCCGCCACCGCGCGGACGAGGGTGGTCCGCCCCACCCCCTCCGGCCCGGTGACGAGGACGCCGAGCCGGGCGGCGGCGCCGAGGCGGGTGAGCAGCTCCGGGCGGCGGAACACCAGGTCCAGCCACTCCCGCAGGCGGCGGGCGGCGTCCTGGTGCCCCACGAGGTCGGGCACGGACACCGTCGGCTCCGCGGGTGTCTCGGCGGCCGCGGGGACGGCGGGTGCCGCCGCCGGGGTCCCGCTCGACGCCGCCGCGAGACCGGGACCGGGCGCGGCCGGACCGGTGGTCCGGGGCGCCGTCGCGAAGAACCCCGAGGGCGCGAAGGCCGACCTGTCGTCGGGCAGGGCCCGGACGCCGGTCCGCGGGCCGTCCCGCCACCCGACCACCGTGCTCGGCGCCACGACGTAGGCGCCGCCCCCGCCGGGCTCGATGTCCACCACGGACACGAGCTCGGTGGTCCAGGTGCCGCCGAGCTCCGCGGCGAGCCGGGTCCGGGTGCCGACGGCGTCGGCCCCGGGCACCGGGGCGAGGTCCTGGGGGAGCAGGGAGACGGTGTCACCGGGACTGAGCACCTTGCCGGTCAGCGCGAGGCGCAGCGTCTCCGGCGCGACGGCGGCCGTGGCCAGCTGCGACCCGGCCACGGTGATCGTGCGGGCGGCGGTCACCGTCACCGGCTCCACCGCGACCGTGGTGCCGGCGACGATGCCGGCGTTGACCATGGCGGTCTCGTCGAGCGTCGCGGTCCCCGGCGCCACCATCCCGACGGCGGGTGCGGCGAGCGCGACCGTCGACCGCGAGCCGACCAGGCGCACCGCGTCCCACGCGGCGAGGCCGAGGGCGGCGAACACCTCGCCGTGCAGGCGCACGACCCCGCGCCGGGCGTCGACCGCGGAGGTGGAGAGCTGGGCGGTGAGGGTGACCTGCTCGGGGGCGGTCGTCACGGCTGGTCCCCTCCCCGGCGGCGCCGGCGCACCCCGAGTCGTTGTGGCCCGGGACGGCTGCGGTCCCGGTCGCGGTTCATCGTGCGACGGCCGGCGCGGGCGGCGGCGCCGGCCACGCGTCGGGGCAGCGGGCGACGTGGCGGCAGCAGCCCGAGGCGGCGGTGCGCCCGGCGGACCGCGCGGCGCTGGCGGGGCGGAACGTGCCAGACCTCGGGATGCCGCTCCAGCCACCGGTAGCGGTACACCGCGTAGGGGATGTGCGCGAGGTAGGCCAGGATCGCGACCGGGTAGAGCGCGAACGGCACCGCCACGATCGCGGCCGCGACCAGCGCGACGAGGACCAGCGCCGGGGCGATCGCCGCGGCGGGCACGCGGACGCTCTTCAGCGAGGCGGTCGGGATGCGCGAGATCATCAGGCCGGCCGAGAGCACCGTCCAGATCGCGACGACGACCGGTGCCGACCACCAGCCCGGCCCCAGCAGCAGCTCGGTGGCCAGCGGGGTGAGCGCCACCAGGGCGCCCGCCGGGGCGGGGACGCCGACGAAGAACTCGCCGGCGAACGGCGGGGCCTCCGTGTCGTCGGAGAGCGTGTTGAAGCGGGCGAGCCGCAGCGCCGCCGACACCACGAGCACGAGCGCGACGACCCACCCGACCCGCAGGTCGTTCAGCGACCACAGGAACAGGATCAGCGCGGGGGAGACACCGAAGGAGATGCAGTCCGACAGGGAGTCCAGCTCCGCGCCGATCCGGCTGGTCGCGTCCAGGAGCCGGGCGAGGCGGCCGTCGAGGGCGTCGAAGACCCCGGCGAGCGCGATGCACGCGACCGCGGCCACCGTGTTCCCGGCGACCATGAACTGCACCCCGGACAGGCCCGAGCACAGCGCGAGCACCGTGACGGCGTTGGGCAGCAGCCGCACCCCGGGCGCGGTGGAGGCGGGCACTAGCCGAGCTCCGCGACCACGGTCTCGGCGCCCACGGTGCGCTGCCCCACCTCGACGCCGACCTCGGCGCCGGGCGGCAGCAGCAGGTCCACCCGGGACCCGAAGCGGATCAGCCCGTAGGTCTCACCGGCCGCCACCTCGTCCCCGGGCCGCGCGTCGCAGACGATCCGGCGGGCCACCAGCCCGGCGATCTGGACGACCGCGAGGTCGCGGCCGGCGGTGTCGCGCAGCCAGAGCGCGGTGCGGGAGTTGGCCTCGCTCGCCTCGGGCAGGTCGGCGGAGACGAACGTGCCGGGCCGGTGCTCGACGGCGAGGACCTGGCCGTCGACCGGGATCCGCTGGACGTGCACGTCGTAGACGGAGAGGAAGGTGCTGACCCGGGGGCGCGGCCCGGCCGGGAAGCCCTTGGCGATCAGTTCCGGCGGCGCCTCGGCGTCGCCGATCACGCTCACCGTGCCGTCGGCCGGCGCGACCGCGATGTCCGTCCGCCGCGGCGTGGTGCGGTGCGGGGCGCGGAAGAAGGCGGCGACCGCGCCCGTCGTCAGGACCGCCCCGAGGGTGCCGCGGCCGCGCAGCGCGCGGACGGCCAGCGCGCCCGCGGCGACGGCACCGATCACCGGCGCGCCGCCGGGGTGCAGGGGCGGCAACGTCTCGCGCACGAGGTCGACCGCGTGCAGCACGGGGTTGCGCCGCGGGGTGGGCAACACCTCGTGCGCCGTCGCGGCGGGGTCGCCAGGGGCGGGGGAGCGAACGGGCACGGCCATCCCTTGCGTCGACGACGGACCTGACCGAATCTATCGGCCCGCTCCGGGTGGAGCCGGGGCCGCCATCCCCCGAGACGGCGACCCCGGCGAGAACCGCTCGTCCGCTCCCCAGCGACAAGCGGTTGGTCCACGGTGATCGTCACGCGATCCGCCATCGGACTACCCGGGGTGAACTCGACCGGCGACGCCGGCATGAGAGTTCTCACACATGGTGCCCGATCTTCCCCGGGCCTCCAAGTCCCTTTCCCGCGTCCGGCCCAGCGAGAGCACTCGAACGGTGGCTTCCGCCCAGCTCGGCGGCCCGGGACCGGTTCAGGCGGCCGCACCCGGGTCAGCCGTCGAGCAGCCACACCTCGACCTCGGATCCGGCCGCCACCTCGGTGACCTCCGCAGGCACCACGAACAGGCAGTCCGCGTGGGCCAGGGCGGCCAGCAGGTGCGAGCCCGCGCCGCCGACGGGCGTCACCGTGCCGTCCAGGTCGAGGCGGCCGCGTCGGAACTGACGGCGCCCGTCGGGTGACCGCAGGTCCTCCGCGACGCGCGCCCACACCCGGGCGCGGTCGGGGTGCGGGTGACCCGCCGCCCGGCGCAGGGCCGGGCGGACGAAGACCTCGAAGGACACCAGCGAGCTGACGGGATTGCCCGGCAGGGTGACGACGGCGACCCGGTCCGCGTAGCGCCCTGCTCCCTGCGGCATCCCCGGCTGCATCGCCACCTTCGTGAAGGTGATCCCGCGGGTGGCGAAGGCGTCCTTGACCACCTCGTAGGCACCCGCGCTCACGCCTCCGGAGGTGACGACGAGGTCGGTCGGCTCGGCGAGGGCGGCCTCGAGCGTCGTCAGGAACTCGTCGACGTCGTCCGGCACGAACCGCAGGAGCCGGGCCTCGCCGCCCGCGTCCTCGACGGCGGCCGCGAGCATCGGACCGTTGGACTCGTGGATCTGCCCGTGGCGCAGGGGCTGCCCGGGCGCGACCAGCTCGGAGCCGGTCGAGAGCACGAGCACCCGCGGCCGGCGGTGCACCGTCAGCTCGGGTGCCCCGACCGCGGCGGCCAGGCCGATCTGCGCCGGGCCCAGCACCGTCCCGGCCGTGAGCACGACCTGACCGGCGACGACGTCGTCGCCGGCGCGCCGTACGCTCTGCCCGGCCTCGACGTGACGGTCGACGCGCACCGCGTCGCCCGGCAGGCCGCCGTCGGTCCACTCCACCTGCACCACCGCGTCGGCGCCGTCGGGAAGCGCGGCCCCGGTCATGATCCGGTGGGCCGTACCGGGGGCGAGCGGAGGGCCGTCGACCCGGCCGGCGGGGACGTCCTCCGGGACCGGGAGGGTCACCGGCGTCGACGCGAGGTCCGCCGCGCGCACGGCGTAGCCGTCCATCGCCGAGTTGTCGAAGGGCGGCAGCGACACCGGCGAGGCCAGGTCGGCGGCGAGCACGCGGCCCCGCGCCCGCGCCAGGGCGACCGTCTCGGTCCCGGTGGCGCGGATCAGCGCGGCGACCGCGGCCGCGTGCTCCTCCACCGGGCGCATCGCGGCCGGGTCGCCGTGGTCGTGGCCGTGACCCGCGTGTCCACCGTGTCCACCCTGTCCCGCCGCTGCACTCACGGCCGACATCGTGGCCCCTGCACCGGCGTCCCGCCGCGTCCGGCCCCGGGCGGCGCGGGTCGCGCCTTACCCTCGTCGCCGTGACCCGGAGCGAGACACCGATCGAGGACCTCACCGGGTCCTCGCTCGGCCGCTACCGCGTCGAGGGCGTCATCGGCCGCGGCGGCATGAGCACCGTCTACCGCGCCACCGACTCGCGGCTGGGCCGCGTCGTCGCGCTCAAGGTCATCGACCCGGCGCTGGCCCGCGACGAGGAGTTCCGCGAGCGGTTCCGCGACGAGGCACGCAACACCTCCGCGGTCGACCACCCGCACGTCGTGCCGCTCTACGACACCGACGACGTCGACGGCCACCTCTACATCGCGATGCGCTTCGTCGAGGGACCCGACCTCGCCACCCTGGTCGGCGGCCGTCCCCTCGCCCCGGAGCGCACGCTGCGCCTGCTCGACCAGGTGGCCGACGCGCTCGACGCGGTGCACGGCCACGGCCTGGTCCACCTCGACGTCAAGCCGGCCAACGTGCTGATCGGCGGCGCGTCCTCCGGGGCCGACCACGCCTACCTGGCCGACTTCGGCCTCACCCACCGCGGCGCCACCGGCCACCGCACCCGCGGCGGCGACTTCCTCGGCTCCCCGACCTTCGCCGCCCCGGAGCACCTGCGGGGCGAGCCGGTCGACGCGCGCACCGACCTCTACTCGCTGGGCTGCGTGCTCCACACCTGCCTCACCGGGCAGCCGCCGTACCGCGGGTCGGTCACCGAGGTCATCGACGCCCACCTCGCCGGCGTCGTGCCGGGGGTCGGGCCGGGCATCGACGACGTGCTGCGACGGGCCCTCGCGCTCGACCCCGCGGAGCGTCCGGCCAGCGCCCGCGAGCTCGTCGCCGGGGCCCGGTCCGCCCTGGCCCGCCGTCCCGCGCCCGCCGTCCAGCCCCCACGTCCGCGCGAGGGGAACCCCCACCCGGTCAGGACGTCCGGATCCTCCCCTCACGGCGTGCCCGGGCGTCCCCGCCCGCCGGCACGCGGACCCGTCGTCGGGGGCCTGCCGCCGCGCGCCCCGGTGCCGCCGCGCACCGCGCCGCCGCCACGCCGGACCCAGCCGCCGTCGATGCCGAGCGACTTCGGGCCGTTCGCGCGCCGGACGTCCCGGGGGCTGGTCCTGGCGGGGGCGATCACGGTCGGGGCGGTCGTCGCCCTGGTGGTCGTGCTGGTCCTCGCGCTCACCTGAGCGGCTTGCACTCACCCCACCCGAGTGCCAGACTCGCGATTGGCACTCGGTAGTGTCGAGTGCCAGGTCGGGACGGTGAGACCGGCGCAAGGGAGCCGGTCGTCCGTCGCGGGCACCGCCTGGCCGAGCACACGTGTCTCTCATCGGAGGACCACCCAGCATGGCCAAGATGATCGCGTTCGACGAGGAGGCCCGTCGCGGCCTCGAGCGGGGCATGAACAGCCTCGCGGACGCCGTCAAGGTGACCCTCGGCCCGCGCGGCCGCAACGTCGTCCTGGAGAAGAAGTGGGGCGCCCCCACGATCACCAACGACGGCGTCTCGATCGCGAAGGAGATCGAGCTCGAGGACCCGTGGGAGAAGATCGGGGCCGAGCTCGTCAAGGAGGTCGCGAAGAAGACCGACGACGTCGCCGGTGACGGCACCACCACCGCGACCGTCCTCGCCCAGGCGCTCGTCCGCGAGGGCCTGCGCAACGTCGCCGCCGGTGCGAACCCGATGGCCCTCAAGAAGGGCATCGAGAAGGCCACCGAGTCGGTGTCGCAGGCGCTCCTGAAGTCCGCCAAGGAGGTCGAGACCAAGGAGCAGATCGCCGCCACGGCCTCGATCTCGGCCGCCGACCCGCAGATCGGCGAGCTCATCGCCGAGGCGATGGACAAGGTCGGCAAGGAAGGCGTCATCACCGTCGAGGAGTCGCAGACCTTCGGGCTCGAGCTCGAGCTCACCGAGGGCATGCGCTTCGACAAGGGCTACATCTCGCCCTACTTCGTCACCGACCAGGACCGGATGGAGGCGGAGCTGGACGACCCGTACGTCCTGCTCATGTCCTCGAAGATCTCGTCGGTGAAGGACCTGCTCCCGCTGCTGGAGAAGGTCATGCAGTCCGGCAAGCCGCTGGCGATCATCGCCGAGGACGTCGAGGGCGAGGCCCTGGCCACGCTCGTCGTCAACAAGATCCGCGGCACCTTCAAGTCGGTCGCCGTCAAGGCCCCCGGCTTCGGTGACCGCCGCAAGGCGATGCTCGCCGACATGGCGATCCTCACCGGCGGCGAGGTCATCTCGGAGGAGGTCGGCCTCAAGCTCGACACCGCCGACCTCACGCTCCTGGGCCGCGCCCGCAAGGTCACGGTCTCCAAGGACGAGACGACCATCGTCGACGGTGCCGGCGACGCCGAGCAGATCGCGGGTCGCGTGACCCAGATCCGCTCGGAGATCGAGCGCTCGGACTCCGACTACGACCGCGAGAAGCTCCAGGAGCGTCTCGCCAAGCTCGCCGGCGGCGTCGCGGTCATCCGCGCCGGTGCCGCGACCGAGGTCGAGCTCAAGGAGCGCAAGCACCGCATCGAGGACGCGGTCCGCAACGCCAAGGCCGCGGTCGAGGAGGGCATCGTCGCCGGCGGCGGCGTCGCCCTGCTGCAGGCCTCGACCGGTGACGTCTTCTCCGGCCTCGGGCTGGACGGGGACGAGGCCACCGGCGCCAACATCGTGCGCACCGCGCTCGAGGCGCCGCTGAAGCAGATCGCGCACAACGCCGGCCTCGAGCCCGGCGTCGTGGCCGAGAAGGTCCGTGGGCTCAACACCGGTGAGGGCCTCGACGCCGCCACCGGCGAGTACAAGGACCTGATCAAGGCCGGCATCATCGACCCGGCCAAGGTCACCCGCTCGGCGCTGCAGAACGCCGCGTCGATCGCCGCGCTGTTCCTCACCACCGAGGCCGTCGTGGCCGACAAGCCCGAGAAGGCGGGCGCCGGTGCCGGCGCCGACCCGACGGGCGGCATGGGCGGCATGGACTTCTAGTCCCTGCTCGTTCTCGACGACGGGCCGTACCCCTGCGGGGGTGCGGCCCGTTCGTCGTCTTCCGGCCCGTGCGACGTGGTCTGGCCGGAAGCGGACGAATCACCTACCGTGCGTGCCCGACGAACCACCGTGAGGGAGCGCGCATGAGCCAGGCGACCGACCCGGCGTCGACCGAGAGTCACAAGCTGCCGGTGCGGACGCTCGTCGCGGCCAGCATCGGCAACGCGGTCGAATGGTTCGACTGGACGATCTACGCGACGTTCGCGGTCTACTTCTCCTCGCAGTTCTTCGACCGGTCGAACTCGACGCTCGCGCTGATCGGGACGACCTCGACCTACGCGCTCGCGTTCTTCTTCCGCCCGCTGGGCGGTGTGGTCCTCGGCCGCCTGGCCGACCTGCGCGGGCGCCGGTTCGCGATGCTGGTGACGATCCTGCTGATGGCGGGCGGGTCGCTGGTGATCGCGGTGCTGCCGACGTACTCCGCGGTCGGGTGGCTGGCGCCGATCCTCCTGCTGCTGGCCCGCATCGCGCAGGGGCTCTCACTCGGCGGCGAGGTGTCCAACGCCAGCGCCTACCTGGCCGAGATCGCGCCGCCGAACCGGCGGGGCCGGTACTCCAGCTTCTTCTACATCTCCACCGGCGTCGCGCTGCTCGCCGCGTCGCTGCTCGGGCTGCTGCTCACCTCGACGCTGTCGCGCCCCGACCTGGAGTCGTACGGATGGCGGATCGCGTTCGTGGTCGGCGGCGTCCTCGGTCTGGTCGGGCTCTGGCTGCGGCGCAGCCTCACCGAGACCGAGCAGTTCGAGGAGAACGTGGAGAAGGCCAAGGCGACGAAGAACCCGCTGCTGCGGACGCTGACCCACCACCCGCGGTCGGTCCTGCAGCTCTTCGGGTTCACGCTGCTCTCGACGCTCTGCTACTACACCTTCTTCAGCGCCCTGACCCCGTACGCGGTGCAGTTCCGCGAGGCCGCCGGCAGCGACGTGTTCCTCGCGCTGTCCATCGGCACGGTCGTGTTCATCGTGCTCCAGTACCCGATGGGAGCGTGTGCCGACCGGTTCGGGCGCAAGCCCCAGATGCTGATCTGGTCGGCGGCGTTCGCCGTGCTCACGGTGCCGCTGAGCCTGCTCATCACCGACCGCCCGCCGCTGATCAACCTCATCGTCGTGTTCTCGGTGGGCCTGGGTCTCTACGCGGTGTTCTCCTCGATCGCGCCCGCGATCATGAGCGAGATCTTCCCGACGGAGCTGCGCGCCCTCGGCATCGGCGCCTGGTACAACCTCACGGTCGCCCTCTTCGGCGGCACGGCGCCGCTGCTGATCGCGGCGTTCTCCGGCGCGGGCCAGCCGCAGCTGTTCTTCTGGTACGTCACCGGGGGCGCGGTGATCGCGTTCCTGATCATCCTGACGCTGCCGGAGACGAAGGGCCGCGTGCTGACCTGACCCGACCCGACGTCGGGAAAATAGTTCCCGCCGCGGCTCAGGGGGCTCTCAGCCGATCCGGGCATCCTGGACACATGGAAGCCCTGCGGATCCTGCTGAACCTGGTGTGGCTGGTGCTGGCCGGGGTGTGGATGGCGATCGGCTACGTGATCGCCGGCGTCATCTGCTGCGTGCTGATCGTGACGATCCCGTGGGGGATCGCGTCGTTCCGCATCGCGCTGTTCACCCTGTGGCCCTTCGGGCAGCGCCTCGAGAAGCGCTCCGACCACGGTGTCGGGTCGACGCTGGGCAACGTCGTGTGGTTCGTCGTCGCCGGGTGGTGGCTCGCGATCGGGCACGTCGTCACCGCGATCGCCCTGGCCGTGACGATCATCGGCATCCCGTTCGCGTGGGCCAACCTCAAGCTGATCCCGGTGTCGCTGACCCCGCTGGGCCGCCGGATCGTGGACGTGGACGACCCGCGGACCTTCGGGGTGGGGCCGACCACGGCCACCACCCCGATCCCGGGCGCCCGCCGCGAGGTGCCCTGGTACGGCCGCTAGTCGACCTCGGGCACCGGCGGGCCGAGGATGTCGTCGGCGTCGACGATCCGGTAGGCGTAGCCCTGCTCGGCCAGGAACCGCTGGCGGTGCGCGGCGTAGTCGGCGTCGACGGAGTCCCGTGAGACCACCGAGTAGAAGTGCGCCTGCCGGCCGTCGCCCTTCGGGCGCAGCAGCCGCCCGAGGCGCTGGGCCTCCTCCTGGCGGGACCCGAACGTCCCCGAGATCTGCACCGCGACCGACGCCTCGGGCAGGTCGATCGAGAAGTTCGCGACCTTCGAGACGACGAGTCGGGGAAGCTCGCCGCGGCGGAACGCGTCGAAGAGCTTCTCCCGCTCCTTGTTCGTCGTCGACCCCTGGATGACGGGGCAGTCGAGCGCCTGGCCCATCTCCTCGAGCTGGTCGATGTAGGCGCCGATGACGAGGGCGGGCTCGTCGGGGTGGCGCTCCAGGATCGAGCGGACCACCGGGATCTTCGTCCGCGCGCACGCGCACATCCGGTAGCGCTCGTCGGCCTCCGAGGTGGCGTAGACAATCCGCTCGTTCTCGGTCATCGTCACGCGGACCTCGACGCAGTCCGCCGGCGCGACCCAGCCCTGCGACTCGATGTCCTTCCACGGCGCGTCGTAGCGCTTCGGCCCGATCAGCGAGAAGACGTCGCCCTCGCGGTTGTCCTCCCGGACCAGGGTCGCGGTGAGCCCGAGGCGGCGACGGGACTGCAGGTCGCTGGTCATGCGGAAGACGGGCGCGGGCAGCAGGTGCACCTCGTCGTAGATGATCAGGCCCCAGTCGCGGGAGTCGAACAGCTCGAGCGCTCGGTACTCGCCCTTGGTCTTGCGGGTCATCACCTGGTAGGTCGCGATCGTGACCGGGCGGATCTCCTTGCGCTCGCCCGAGTACTCGCCGATCTCGTCCTCGGTCAGCGAGGTGCGCGCGACGAGCTCGCGCTTCCACTGCCGCCCGGCGACGGTGTTCGTGACGAGGATCAGTGTGGTCGCCTTGGCCTTGGCCATCGCGGCCGCCCCGACCAGCGTCTTCCCCGCGCCGCAGGGCAGCACGACGACCCCGGAGCCGCCGGCCCAGAAGCCCTCGACGGCAGCGGCCTGGTAGTCGCGGAGCTCCCAGTCCTCCTGGTCGAGCTCGATGGGGTGCGCCTCGCCGTCGACGTAGCCCGCGAGGTCCTCGGCGGGCCAGCCGACCTTGAGCAGCGTCTGCTTGAGCAGCCCGCGCTGGGAGGGGTGGACGATGACGGTGTCGTCGTCGATCTGCTCGCCGAGCAGCGGGGCGATCTTCTTGTTCCGCATCACCTCGGCGAGCACAGCGCGGTCGAACGACACTATGACGAGGCCGTGGGCGGGGTGGTTGGTCAGCTGCAGCCGCCCGTAGCGGCCCATCGTCTCGACGACGTCCATGAGCAGGTTCTGCGGGACGGCGAAGCGGGAGTGGCTGACGAGTGCGTCGACGACCTGCTCGGCGTCGTGGCCCGCGGCGCGCGCGTTCCACAGGGCGAGCGGCGTGACGCGGTAGGTGTGCACGTGCTCCGGCGCGCGCTCGAGCTCGGCGAACGGCGCGATGGCGGTGCGTGCCGCCGCGGCGTCGGCGTGGTCGACCTCGAGCAGCAGCGTCTTGTCGGACTGGACGATCAGCGGTCCGGTCCCGGGGGTGCTCACGGCGTCCGGCCTCCAGGGGTCTCGCGGGGTGGTCGGCGGGCGGGGCCGCCGCGGTCCATTGTCCCCTCCGCGGTCCGGGAGCGGCTCGCGCTTCCGCCGCGGGCGCCGAGCTGCCACGTCACGTGATCGACGCCGCTCGGAGGGGGTCGGAGGGGCGACGGGGAGATGATCTCGTCGGGGTGGACGGATACACTCCCGCATCACCGACACCCGCCCCGAGGAGTGAACCACCACTCGACGGGGCCGTCGCGGGCCACGCGCGTGTGCCCGTGCACGGCCACCCTGCCCACCATGCGACGGACCAGCGATGCGACCCACTGCCCTGCGGCGTGCACTCCGTGCACACGACCGCTCGTCGACCGGGGTGACCCCGTCACCCGCAGAGCGCCGCCGTGGCCGATCCGACGGCAGTGTAGCCCATGAACAACTACTGAGGGTGGAGCAGGCGTCCGTTCGAGGGCGCGTGTCCGCGGCAGGCGACTCACCGACCGGTGCAAGGGGAAGGACCATCGCGTGACCGCTCCCGTCCGTCGAACCGACGCGCGCGGCGAGGCCCGCGGCGGGGCGCCCGACCCGCCGGCCCGGCCCCCGCGCGGCGACCGGCTCGCCCTGCGCAACTGGAGCCTGCCGGTCAAGCTCGCGGCGGTCCTGCTGGTGCCGACGCTGTTCGTCATCACCCTCGGCGTGCTGCGCATCGTCGAGCAGACCGAGGAGGCCAGCTCCTACGACGGCGTGCAGCAGGCCGTCGCCCTGGAGAGCAACAACACCGCCCTGCTCGGGGCCCTGGACGCGGAGCGCCGCGCCGCCGCGGTGCTGCTCGCCACCAACCGCGCCGGCGGCTTCGGCCCGGTCCAGGAGGCCGTGGACGCGACGAACGACCGGCTGGCCCAGCTGCGCAGCGCCTACGGGTCGGCCGACTCGGTGGACGAGCAGACCCGCTCGGCCTACCGCGAGGCCTTCTCCGCGGTGGAGGGCCTCGACCGCGTGCGCGACGACGTCCGCGCCGGGGCCGTCGACCCGGCGGGCGCGATCTCCCGCTACACCGACGCGACGACCGCGGTGCTCACGTTCGACGAGTCGCTGACCCGCGAGGCGGCGGACCCGTCGATCGCGGGGTTGTCGAACGGCCTGTACGCGCTGTCGGTGGTGCGCGAGCAGGACGCCTACGTGCAGGCCGTCGTGGCGGCGGCGATCGCGGGCGGGCGCATCGACGCCCCGTCGATCGACCAGGCGCGCAACGCGACGCTGCGCCGCACGATCGCCGTCGACGAGTTCCGCAGCGCGGTGGGCACCGACAACGCCGCCCTCGCCGACGCCGTGGTCGGCCCCGACGTCGACCAGCGCGACCGGCTGGCCCAGGTGGTCCTGGGCCGGGGGAGCGCCGGGCTGCCGCCGCAGGTCTCCGCGCAGGACTGGGACGCCGCCTCCGCGGCAGTGCAGACCCGGGTCACCGGCGTCTCCGACCAGCTCCGCGAGCGCCTCCAGGCGAACGCCGCGTCGCTGCAGAACAACGCCCGCAACGCAGCCGGGATCGCGTCGGTGGTGCTCCTGCTCGCGCTGATGGCCGGCGCGGCCGTCGTCTTCTTCGTGACGCGCTCGCTGCTGCGCCCCCTGCGGCTGCTGCGCCGCACCGCGCTCGACGTCGCCGAACGCCGGCTGCCCGACGCGGTCCGCAGCCTGCGCGAGGGCGAGGCGCCCGAGGCCGAGGTCGCCCGGACGCCGATCGAGACCCGCGAGGAGATCGGGCAGGTCGCCCGCGCGTTCGACCAGGTCCACGAGCAGGCGGTCCGCCTCGCCGCGGAGCAGGCCGGGCTGCGGTCCGCGTTCAACAGCATCTTCGTCAACCTCTCCCGCCGTTCGCAGGCCCTCGTCGACCGGCAGCTGCGCCTGATCGAGCAGATGGAGAACAAGGAGGAGGACCCGGACGCCCTGGGCGACCTCTTCCAGCTCGACCACCTCGCGACGCGCATGCGCCGCAACTCCGAGAACCTGCTGGTGCTCTCCGGCACCGACCTCGCGCGGCGCGGCGGCCGACCGGAGGCGCTGGTCGACGTGCTGCGCGCCGCGGCCTCCGAGGTCGAGCAGTACCAGCGCGTCGAGCTCGCCCCGCCGCCCTCGGTGCAACTGCTCGGGCGGACTGCCGCCGACGTCGTGCACCTCGTCGCCGAGCTGCTCGAGAACGCCACCGCCTTCTCGGCGCCGGAGACCCGGGTCGACGTCACGGCCCGCTCGGAGCCGGACGGGGCGGTGGTCCTCGAGATCGCCGACCACGGCATCGGGATGACCGACGAGGACCTCGCCGACGCGAACCAGCGCCTGGCCTCGCCGCCCACCGTCGACGTGTCCGCCTCGCGCCGCATGGGTCTGTTCGTGGTCGGGCGCCTGGCCGTCCGGCACGGGATCGGGGTCACCCTGCGGGCCGGCGACGAGGGCGGGGTCGTCGCGGCGGTCCGCATCCCGTCCTCCGCGGTGCTCTCCGGGACGCCCACGGGCCGGCCGGGCGGCGGGCAGCGGTCCACCCGCGCCCTGGGCGGCACCGGCCTGCCCGTCCGCTCCCCGGGCTCGACCGGGGCGGGCACGCGCCCCGACGGTCCGGGCATCCCCCGCCAGGAGCCGCGCGAGGACCGGCCGGAGCTGCCCCGCCGCACCGCCGCCACGCGCGGGTCCGCGGCCACCGCATCCACCGCATCCACCGCATCCACGGCGGTGGGAGCGGCCGGGGTCGCGGGAGCGGCCACCTTCTTCGCGCCGTCGATCACCCCGTCGACCGCTCCCGAGCCGGGCGACCCGGTCCCGGGCGCGGAGCCGTCCGCCGACGAGCAGCCGGGCCGGCGCAACGGCCTGAGCGGGGCGCTCGCCGCCGCCCTCCCGCGCCGCCCGGTTCGCCCCGGCGCCACGCCGCCCCCACCGGAGCCGCCGGCGGGGGTCACCGGACCGCAGGACGACGCCCCCGAGCCCGACGACGAGGACGAGGACGACGACCGCGTCGCGACCGTCGGCGCCGCCAGGGACGGCGGAGACGACGGGGTGACCGTCTGGAGCCAGGGCGGCCCCGGATCCGACAACCAGCCGGCCGGGGTCCCCGAGCGGCCCGTCGCGGCCCACGCCTGGCGCGGGCCCGCCGAGGAGCAGGCCGAGGAGCCCGCCGGGTCGGAGACCCAGGAGGTCGACGACGCCGGCCCGCCCGGCCGCCACGGGTTCCGCCCGGACGCCGCACCCCCGGCGGCCCCGGTCCGGGACGGCCGTCCGCGGCCGCGCCCGACGCCGCAGGGGCCCGCGGCGCCGCCCGCTCCGCCGCAGGGCTGGGGCGAGCGTGCGCCCGACGGAGCGCTGGTCGGCCCTCCCGGCCGCCCGATGCCGCCGCGGCCGATGCCCCCGGGCCCCGCGGGACCGCCCCCCGGCGGGCCGCGGCCCGCGCCCTGGGGCCCGCCCCGCGACCGCGGTCCCCGGCCGGCCGGGTCGCCCCCGGCGCCGCAACCGACGATGTGGAACGGCGCGGAGGTCGTCCCCCCGCCCGTCCCGACCGGGTCGGGCGCCGAGGAGCCGGACCAGGTCGCGGCGGGGACGCCGGACCCGGAGGCTCCGGAGCCGGTCGTCGACGGCCCGGTCCCGACGGGGCCGACGACCGGCGTGCACGAGGCGGTCGTCGAGGAGGACGAGCCCGCGGGCGGCGCGGACGAGCCCGACCACGAGCCGACCCCGGACGAGGTCGACGCGGCGGTCGCCGGGCCGACCACCCCGGACGGCGAGGTCGACGACCCCTCGGCGGAGCCGGCCGACGACCTCCCGGCCCGTCCCACCCGGCGGTCGCTGCGCCCGCTCGCGCAGCGACGCCGGCCGGAGGGCGGGCCCCTGCTGCGGCCGGGCTCGGCGCCGCGACTGCGGCCCCGGCCCGCCTCCGAGGGCGACGAGGTGCCGGCCGCGGAGGCCGACGAGCTGTTCGCCCCCGCGGACGACACCCCGGCGCCCGCCCTCGCGGCCGACGCCCCGCCCCGGCCGGCCCCTGCCCCGGACGGAGCCCACGGGCCGGGCACGAACGGGCACGCCCCGACCTCCGACGAGGCCGACGTGCTGGGGACCAACGGATTCCCCGGCCCGGGCACGAACGGGACGGGCGGGCTCCCGACGCGGACCCCGGCGGGGAGCCTCCCCCGCCGTCCGGCTGCCGTGCTGCCGAACCGCGAACGCACGCCGATCTTCGACGAGGTCGCGTCGGTGTGGTTCCGGGAGGCCGAGCCCGACGCCCCGGACACGTTCGACCCGGAATGGGCGGACACCGGCCGCGGCGGCTTCGACGCGGGGGCACCGTCGCTCACCGCGGTCGACGCCGGGATCACCGAGTCCGGCCTGCCGCGGCGCCGGCCGCGCGCCCACCTGGTCCCGGGCAGCGCCCGTCCCGGGCCGTCCCCGGTGCCGGCGAGCCCGGGCGAGGCCACCCGCCGCAGCGCGGACGCGGTCCGCGGGCGGCTCGCCAGCTACCAACGCGGGGTCGCCGACGGGCGCACCCGCGCCACCCGGTCGCCCGACGGCGGGCCCGCCGCCGCGGACGACGCCCCCAACGCCATCGAGGAGGAGCAGTGACGGCACCCCAGTCGCAGCCCAGCAGGTTCGGCTGGCTGGTCTCCAACTTCGCCGAGCGGGTGCCCGGCGTGGCGCACGCCGTGGTCGTCTCCGCCGACGGGCTGCTGCTGACCGCGTCGAACCGCCTGCCGCGGGACCGGGCGGACCAGCTCGCCGCGGTCGCGTCCGGGTTGGTCAGCCTCACCCAGGGCGCCGCCCGCTGCTTCGAGGCGGGGGAGGTGGTGCAGACGGTCGTCGAGATGGAGCGCGGCATCGTGCTGCTGATGTCGATCAGTGACGGCTCCTGCCTGGCCACGCTCGCCGCCCCGAACTGCGACATCGGACTCGTGGGCTACGAGATGACGTTGCTGGTCGACCGGGTCGGCCAGCTGCTCACGCCCGAACTGCGCGCGGAGCTGCAGGGATCGGGGTTCCGGTGAGACGGCCGGGGGGAGGTGACCCGCGGTGACCCAGGGACCGGACGACGCGTTCGCCGAGGTCCTCAACGGGATCACCGGCGGGACGCCGCGCCGGGCGGGGGAGCGGCGCGGACTCTTCCGGCGCCGCCGCCGGGACGACGCCGGGTCCGACGCCGACTCCGACGCCGCGCGTCGGCTGGACGCCGAGGACGCCGGACACGTGGAGGGCGCCGGTGGGGCGCACCGCACCCCGCCCGGCGGGACGCCGACGACGAGCTTCGCCCCGCTCTCGGCACCGCTGTTCCCGCACGGGGACCCGGCCCTGCCGCCGACCACGCCGGGCGGCATCCAGGCCCCGGGCCGCCACGAGTTCGTGGCACCGGACTACCCGGACGGCCCCCGCCGCGGCGACGAGCCGCCGGAGGCGTCGTTCGTGCGGCCCTACGCGTGGACCCGCGGCCGGACCAGGCCGGCGTACGACCTGGCGGTCGAGGCCCTGCTGTCGACGACGGCCCAGGGACGCGACCCGGCCCAGGTCGTCCAGTACGAGCACCGCATGATCGCCGACCTGTGCGTCGAGCCCCGGTCGGTGGCCGAGGTCGCGGCGCTGCTGTCCCTGCCGCTCGGGGTGGCGCGCGTGCTGCTGGGCGACATGGCCGCGCACGGATCGATCGTGGTGCACGAGACCGCCTCGTCGACGGGGGAGACCCCGGACATGGCGTTGATGGAGAGGGTGCTGAGTGGACTACGACGGCTCTGAGCAGGCGGTCCCGACGACCACGTCGGCCAAGATCGTCGTCGCCGGGGGTTTCGGGGTGGGCAAGACCACCTTCGTCGGCTCGGTCTCGGAGATCGACCCGCTGACCACCGAGGCGGTGATGACCGACGCGAGCGCCGGCGTCGACGACCTCACCGCGGTCCCGAACAAGCGCACGACGACCGTCGCGATGGACTTCGGCCGCGTGACGCTGGACGAGGACCTGATCCTCTACCTGTTCGGCACGCCGGGCCAGGACCGGTTCTGGTTCATGTGGGACGACCTGGTCCGCGGGGCGATCGGCGCCGTGGTGCTGGTGGACACCCGGCGGCTGGCCGACTGCTTCGCCGCGGTCGACTTCTTCGAGGACCGCAACCTGCCCTACGTCCTCGGGGTGAACTGCTTCGACGGCGTCCTGGCGCACTCGCTCGACGACGTCGTCGAGGCGCTCGCCATCGACCCGGCGGTGCCGGTCGTCACCGTCGACGCCCGCGACCGCGAGTCGACCAAGGAGACCCTGATCGCGCTGGTGGAGCACGCGATGCAGGTGTGGGCGGTGGGCGCGCGGGCGTGACGCGAGGCCCTCACGTCTCGGTCAGCACGCTGACCGAGGTGATGCGGTGCAGGGCGAACGACACCGCCGAGCCCGGCCCCGTGTCGTCGGACTCGACCGCGGCGTCGGTGCCCTCCAGCAGCCCGCCGCCCACCCGCAGCGGCCGCACGACCCGCTGCGAGGCGGTCCCGGCGGCGTCGACGTAGCCGATCCACACCGTGCGGCCCGTCCGGGCCGCGTCGGCGAGCACCGCCACGGTGGCCGACGCGGTCTGGCGGGTCGAGCCGGGCACGGTCGCCGACCCGCGGGCCGCCGTCGCGGCCTTGTCGCCGGCCCGCAGCTGGGCGACCAGCGCCGCCACCTGGTCCTCGGACAGCGACGGCGAGCCGTTCGCGCCCGCCCGGTCCGGACGGCGCGGGGCGGTGCGGCGCCCGCGCGGGCGCAGGTCGAGCACCCCGCCGTCGGCGTCCTCGGCCACCGGCGAGAGCCCCGCGCCGCGCAGCGCGTCCATCAGCTCGGCCAGCGGCGCGGACGAGACGACCACGGTGGGCGCGATGCGCCGCAGCTCCAACGACCCCGCCGCCGGGAGCGCCATCACCTCGGCCATCAGCGCCTCGTCCTCGGAGCGCAGGAACGACGCGGCCGATCCGCCGCGCAGCCGCCCGTGGCGCCGGGCGACGTCGTCGACCAGGTAGGTCAGCCCCTGCGGCACCGGGGTCGCCGAACGTTCGGCGAACAGCGCGTGCACCTCGGCGGCGGTCCACCCGAGGTCGAGGGCGCGGCGCAGCGAGCCCTCGCTGATGCGGTACACCGTCGCGCCGCCCGCGGACTCCACGTCGGCGACCCGGTCCATCGCCGCCGCGAGCTCCGGCTCCAGCCGCCCCGGAGCCACGGCGGTGAGGTCGGCCTGCAGCAGCACGTGGCCCACCGGCTCGGGCATGGCCGGGCGCAGCGCGGCCGCCGCGGCTGCGTCCGGGTCGTCGTCCGGCCGCCGCGGCACCCGCAGCAGCTCGCGACCCGCCGTCGTGATCGCGTCGAGGGCGACGACGCCGAGCGCGGTCGCCTCCCGCACGGTCGCGCGGACCAGCTCGTCGCGCATCCGGCCGCCGCGCCGCGGCGCCCGCCACGCCAGCGAGGTGACCAGGGCGTCCACGGAGGCCGGACCGTCCCCGTCGTCGAACTCGGCCAGCCGTGCGAGCACCCGGCGGCGGACCGCCGCGGCCCACGGCCGCCGGACCTCGTCGGAGAGCGGGCCGACGAGCTTGTCCATCGAGTCGCGCTGCCCGATCGACGACGGCTGGCGCGGCATCTCCAGCCACGCCCGGGCGAGCGCGACCCACTGCGTCTCCGGCGGCGAGGTGAGCCAGCGGTCGGCGGTGGTCGTCGGGCACCAGACCGCGTCCGCCTCCTCGCTGACCGCGACGAGCGACGCGGCGGCGAGGGTCTCGACGAGCAGGCCGGCCGCGGTCTCGTCGACGTCGAGCTGCTTGGCCAGCCTGCGCAGGTCGCGGACGCCGAGCCCGCCGGAGCGCAGGACGGCGGGCGGGGCGGCCGACCAGGCGGCGAGCACACCCTCGGCGCGCCGCACGGTCTCGAGGGCCTCCCCGGCGGCCGTGGCGTCGACGGTGTCGGGCTCGTGGGTGGTCGGCGCCGGCATCGGGTCGGTGGCGACGATCGGCCCCAGCGGCCGGTCGCCGCGCAGGCCCAGCCCGGCCTCCCGGGTGAGCTCCACGGTCTCGTCGTCGATCCGGCGCAGGACGCCGGCCGCCAGCAGCCGCGGCACCGGCCCCTCGTCGCCGTCCCGCGCGCGGCTGCGCCCGACCGGGCCCTCGCGGTCGAGGGCGTCGACGACCGCGCGCTCGTCGTCGGGCAGGCCGTCCATCACCGCCGCGGGGTCGCCGTCCCGCAGCACCGATCCCTCCGGCGCGGGGCGGCCGAGCCCGGCGGGGTGGCGCCGCGCGGTGTCGCGCAGGGCGGGCACGGCGCGGATGGGGGAGCCGCGGCCGTGCTCGGCGTCCCAGACCAGCGCGAGGGTCCGCAGCCGCTCCAGGGCGGCCCGTCCGGCCGTGGCCGGCACGTCGGCGCCGAGGAGCCCGAGGACGGCGCCCGGATCGACCGGCGCCTGGTCGGCCTCGGCCACCAGCAGCGCGTCGACCAGGGCGAGGTGCAGCGCGTCGAGCTCCTCGCAGGCCCGGCCCACCGAGGTGCGCACGCCGGCGCGGGTCGCGACGACGCCGGTGTCGGCGGGCGCGGGCAGGGCCAGGTCCGGGCGGGCACGCAGCAGCGCACCGAGGGTCGCGTCGTCCTGGGCGCGCAGGTGCTCGAGGAGGGTCCTGGCCATCCCTACCAGGTTAATCGCTGCTGATCGCCGGGGCGGTCCACCTCGCTGCGCGGGCCCCGGATGCGGCAGACTGGGGCCCGGGAACCGCGACCAGGGAGGAACCGGTGGCAGCGCAGAGCGAGGGTGACCAGAGCGAGAAGGCCATGGAGCCCCGGCAGGACCCGTGGTGGCCCCAGGTCGACGGCGGGCACCCGATCACCGAGCTCATGGCCCCCACGCAGGGCGCGGCGTCGCCGTTCGGCGAGACCGAGTTCCCCCTGTCGGCCGAGCAGCTCGGCTACGAGCACCCGCACACGGAGATCAATCGCTGATGGCCGTCGCCGGCCTCCTCCTCGCGGCGGGGGCCGGGCGCCGGATGGGCACGCCCAAGGCGCTGGTCGCGCTGGACGGCGAACCACTCGTGGCGCGGTCGCTCCGGGCCCTTCGTGACGGCGGGTGCGACCCGCGGGTCGTCGTGGTTGGGGCGGCCACCGACGCGGTCACCGCAGCGGTGCACGACGCCGACCCGGCGGCCGTCGTCGTCCCCGCGCAGGCGTGGGAGCGCGGCATGGGCGAGTCGCTGCGCGCCGGGCTCGCGGGCCTCCCGGGGGACCCGGACGCCGTCCTGGTCCTGCTCGTGGACACACCCGGGATCGGCCCGGAGGCCCTGGCCCGGGTCGCCGCGGCCGCGACGCCCGGCAGCATCGTCCGCGGCGGCTACGACGGCCGGCCGGGCCATCCGGTGGTGTTCGGCCGCGACCACCTGGCCGCGGTGGCCGCCGCCGCGCACGACGACGTCGGGGCACGGGGCTACCTTGCCGGGCGGGACGACGTGCGGGCCGTCGAGGTCGGCGACGTCGCCACCCGGGACGACGTCGACACCCCGGCCGATCTGGCCCGGCTGGCATCGGACTAGAGCGCAGGAGGGCTGAACAGTGGCGGTCCCCGGACCCGGCTACGCGATCACCGCACGCGTCGAGGCGCCCGCGAGCGCGACCGCGGCGGGCGACCTCGCCGTCGCCGTCGGGCGCGTCGGCGGCGTCATGACGGCGTTCGACGTCGTCGAGTCCCGGGCGGACTCGATCATCGTCGACATCAGCTGCAACGCCCTGTCCGAGCGGCACGCGGAGGAGATCACCGACGCGCTCGACGCCCTGGACGGGGTGCGCGTGCGCAACGTCTCCGACCGCACGTTCCTGGTCCACCTCGGCGGGAAGATCGAGGTGACCGCCAAGGTCGGCCTGCGCACCCGCGAGGACCTGTCCCGGGCCTACACGCCCGGCGTCGCGCGGGTCTGCCAGGCCATCGCCCGCCGCCCGGACGACGCGCGACGGCTGACGATCAAGCGCAACACCGTCGCCGTGGTCACCGACGGCTCGGCGGTCCTGGGGCTCGGCAACCTGGGCGCCGCGGCCGCGATGCCGGTCATGGAGGGCAAGGCGGCGCTGTTCAAGCGCTTCGCCGGGGTCGACGCCTGGCCGGTGTGCCTGGACACCCAGGACACCGAGGAGATCATCCGGACGGTGGAGATCCTCGCGCCCGCCTACGGCGGCATCAACCTCGAGGACATCGCCGCGCCCGCGTGCTTCGAGATCGAGGCCCGGCTGCGCGACTCGCTGGACATCCCCGTCTTCCACGACGACCAGCACGGCACCGCCGTCGTCGTCCTCGGGGCGCTGCGCAACGCGCTGCGGGTGGTGGGCAAGCGGGCCGAGGACTGCCGCATCGTGGTGTGCGGGGTCGGGGCGGCCGGGTCGGCGATCATCCGGCTGCTGCTGCCGCTGGGGCCCGCGGACCTGATCGCGGTCGACGTGGACGGGATCATCCACCCCGACCGGGAGGGCCTGCACCCGTCGCTGCGATGGGTCGCCGAGCAGACCAACGTCGCGCGCCGCACCGGCGACGTGCACGACGCCCTGCCCGGCGCGGACGTCTTCATCGGCGTCTCGGCGCCGAACCTGCTGCACGCCGACGACATCAGGGGCATGGCGGACGACGCGATCGTGTTCGCGCTCGCGAACCCCGACCCGGAGATCGATCCCGGCATCGCCCAGCACCACGCGGCCGTCGTGGCCACCGGACGCTCGGACTACCCGAACCAGATCAACAACGTGCTCGCCTTCCCGGGCATCTTCCGCGGCCTGCTCGACGCCCAGGCCCGCGGGATCACCGACGCGATGCTGCTCGCCGCCTCCGCGGCGATCGCGGACGTCGTGTCCGAGCCGAACCCGCTGTTCATCGTGCCGAGCGTCTTCGACTCCACCGTGTCGCCCGCGGTCGCGTCCGCGGTGCGCAAGGTCGGCGAGGCGGGGGAGGCGCAGCCGTCCTCGGTGCAGGAGGCGCTCGACGCCGGCGCCGAGTCGGCCGAGGGCGTCGCGGAGAAGGAGGACGCGTGAACCGCCACCTGACCCACGTCGACGAGACCGGCGCCGCGCGCATGGTCGACGTCGGCGACAAGGAGGTCACCCGGCGCGTGGCCACCGCGAGCGGCGTCCTGCGGACCACCGCCGAGGTGTGCGCGGCCCTGCGCGACGGCACCGTGCCCAAGGGCGACGCCCTGGCCACCGCCCGGATCGCGGGCATCATGGGCGCCAAGCGCACGCCCGACCTCGTCCCGCTGTGCCACCCGATCCCGCTCGCCGGGGTCACGGTCGACCTCGAGGTGGGCGAGTCCGAGGTGCGGATCGCGGCGACGGCGCGCTCCGCGGACCGCACCGGGGTGGAGATGGAGGCGCTGACGGCCGTCTCGGTGGCGGGCCTCGCGCTGCACGACATGGTGAAGGCGCTCGACCCGGCCGCGACGATGGACGGGGTGCGGCTGGAGCGCAAGGAGGGCGGCCGGTCGGGCGTCTGGACCAGGCCGGAGGGGCGATGACGCGGGCGGAGCGACGGGGAGGGCGGCGATGAACGAGCCGTTGCGCAGGGCGCGGGTGGTCACGGCGTCGAACCGGGCCTCGACCGGGGTGTACGAGGACCGCGGCGGTCCGCTGATCGTCGCCTGGCTGCGGGAGCGGGGCTGGTCGGCCGACGACGCCGTCGTCGTGCCCGACGGGCAGCCGGTGGCGGACGCGCTGCGGGCGGCGGTGGCCGACCGCGTCCAGGTGGTCCTGACGACGGGTGGCACCGGCATCTCGCCGACCGACGGCACCCCGGAGGCCACGCGCACGGTGCTCGACTACGAGGTGCCCGGGATCGCCGACGCCGTCCGCGCGGCCGGGGCGGAGACGGTGCCGACGAGCATGTTGTCCCGCGGCGTCGCGGGGGTCGCCGGGCGCACACTGGTGGTCAACCTGCCCGGGTCGCCGGGCGGGGTGAAGGACGGTCTGGCGGTGCTCGAGCCCGTGCTCGAGCACGCCGTCGACCAGATCCAGGGAGGGGACCACCGGTGAGTGCACCCAGCACCCGCGCCGTCGTGCTGCGGGCCGCCGTCGGCGAGGAGCCGCTCGACGTCGCCGAGCACGCCGCGCTGGTGGACGGGCCGCGCAGCGGGGCGGTCGTCACGTTCGCCGGCGTGGTGCGCGACCACGACCACGGCCGCTCGGTCCGGACGCTCGACTACGAGGGCCACCCGTCGGCGGGATCGGTCGTGGAGGAGGTGGCCGCCGACGTCGCGGGCCGCTTCTCCGGCGTCACCGCGATCGCGGTGTCCCACCGGGTCGGCCCGCTCGCGATCGGCGACGTCGCCCTGGCGTGCGCGGTCGCGGGGGAGCATCGGCGCGAGGCCTTCGACGCGTGCAGCGAGCTGGTCGACGAGGTGAAGCGCCGCCTGCCGGTGTGGAAGCGCCAGGAGTTCGCGGACGGCTCCGAGGAATGGGTCAACTGCCCGTAGGCCGTCGCCTCCGGCGATGCGCGAGTGGCGCCGTTCTGACGTCAGGTGTCAGCAACGGACCAGCGCTGACCCACACACGACGACCCCCGCCGGAGCTCGGGGAACCGGCGGGGGTCGTGGTGCGGAGAGGTCAGCTCAGGGCGAGCTGCTGCCCGACGGCCAGCGTGTCGGGGTCGGCGATCGCGTTGCGCTGCGCGATCTGCTCCCAGCTCACGCCGTGCGCGGACGCGATGGAGCTGAGGGTGTCGCCGGAGGCGACGGTGTAGCCACCGGCCGGGGCGACGGCGGACGGGGCCGGCGCCTTGATCGCCGCGGCCTCGCCCTTCTTCTTGGACGACGACGAGCCGGACGACGAGCCGGACGACGAGCCGGACTTCGACGAACCGCTGTCGCCGTTCGACTTGTTCGAGGTCTGACCGGTCTTCTTGGAGCAGGTCGGCCAGGCGTTCATGCCCTGCTCGGCCTTGACCCGCTCGGCGACCTCGATCTGCTCCTCGCGGCTGGCGTTGTGGGCGCTGCCCGAGCCGCCGAAGGCCTTCCACGTGGACGGGGTGAACTGGAGCCCGCCGGAGAACCCGTTGCCGGTGTTCGTCGACCACTTGCCGCTGGACTCGCACTGGGCGAGCTTGTCCCAGTCGGTGTCCGCGGATGCCGTGCCGGCCGTGAACGCGAGCGGGGTGGCCGCGAGCGCGCCGACCAGCGTCAGCTGGGCCGCCCGTCGGGTGAGGGCGCGCGCCAGCGACTCTTCGGAACTACGAAGCATGACCTCTCTCGTCGCACCGCGCCCCACGATGCAGTCGGCCGGGAGTGATCTCCCCGACGGATCGTCGACCGGTTCCACGCGGCCTCACCGTGGGTACGCCGTGGGCGCACCATGCCTCTGCTCGCTCGGCCCGTCCGGTCCGCACCTCTCGTATCGGGTCACCCGGGGCCGCTGGACGGGCGTCGGACGCGGCGACCTCGGGGCTGGTCGATGGCCGTTCTCGAGACGGCCGAGAGCGAACGGTACGGAGCACACAGGTTCTTTCAAGCCTCTCTCAGATTCCGGGTATTCACCCCATCGGCGACTTGTAACGGCTCCTGCTCGCCGTTATTGCAGGTCAACGCGGCGTGACACCATGTTCAGGCAGATGTCACACGGTTGTGACTCAGGGTCGATGTGTCGCTCTCGTCACGGTGGTCGCGGGCCCGCCTGCGTCGTGTGCCACTGCAACCTGAGCAGCACCGACCCGCGTGAGGGACGATGAACCGGTGACAGCCGCCACCGAATTCGACGGACCCGACGCCGTCGCCGCCGCCCTCGAACGCACCGGGTACCTCGCCGACGCGGGTCTCGCCTCCGCCGCGTTCCTCGCCCTGCGCATGGGACGGCCGCTGTTCTGCGAGGGCGAGCCCGGCACCGGGAAGACGGCCCTCGCCCAGGCCCTCGCCGAGGTGCTCGGCGCGCCGCTGGTCCGGCTGCAGTGCCACGAGGGGATCGACGCCGCGCAGGCCCTCTACGACTGGGACTTCCCGCGCCAGCTGCTGCACCTGCGCACCGCCGAGGCGGCCGCCTCGGCCTCGGGCAGCGCCCTGGACGCCGACGCCGTCGAGGCCTCCCTCTACGACCGCCGTTTCCTGCTCGCCCGCCCCGTGCTGCAGGCCCTCCAGACGACGCCGAGCGTGCTGCTCGTCGACGAGGTCGACCGCGCCGACGACGAGTTCGAGGCGTTCCTGCTCGAGGTGCTCGCGGAGAACTCGGTGACGATCCCCGAGATCGGGGTCGTCCGGGCCGAGACCCCACCGCTGGTGGTGCTCACCTCCAACCGCACCCGCGAGGTGCACGACGCGCTCAAGCGGCGGTGCCTGTACCTCTGGCTCGAGCACCCCGACCTCGCGCGCGAGGTGGCGATCCTGCGCTCGCGCATGCCGCAGCTGTCCGAGGAGCTCGCGCAGCAGGTGGCGCAGGCCGTCCACCGGCTCCGCGGCCTCGACCTGCTCAAGCCGCCCGGCGTGGCCGAGACGCTCGACTGGGCCGCGGCGCTGGAGCTCATCGGCGCGCGCCACCTCGACCTGGAGTCGGCGACGACGACGCTGGGCGCGGTGCTGAAGTACCGCGAGGACGCCGACCGGGCCCGCGACGCGCTGGACGCCCTGCTCGCCTCATGACGACCGCCGACCGGGGCGGGAGCACCGACGGGCCGGCTCCCCGCCCGCACGCCGGCGCGGTGCTCGCCTCGGGCATCGTCGACTCGCTGTCGACGGTGCCCGACGACGACGCCGTGCTGCGCGACTTCGTCGCCTTCACCCGCCTCCTGCGGCACGCGGGGGTGCCCGTCACCCCCGATCGCACCGCCACCTATCTCCGGGCCCTGCGCGAGGTCGACGTCGCCAGCGAGGTGGCGACCTACTGGGCGGGGCGGCTGACGCTGTGCTCCGACCCCGACGACGTCGCCCGCTACGACCAGGCGTTCCACGCCTGGTTCTCCTCCGACCCGCGCGAGCAGCGGATGGGGCGCCCCGCCCCGCCGAAGCCGCGCACGGCCACGATCGCCGCGCTGAACCCGCCCGAGCGGTCGGGGCAGGGCGAGGAGGACGACGACGTCCCCGAGCTCAAGGTCGCCGCGTCCGGTGAGGAGGTGCTGCGCGACCGCGACATCGCGGAGCTGACGATCGGCGAGCGCGAGCACCTGCGACGGATGCTCGCGCTGCTCACGCCGGACCCGCCCCGCCGCCGCGCCCGACGGCGCCGGCCCGACCGGCGCGGGGAGGCCGACGCCCGCCGCACCCTGCGCGCGACGCTGCGCCACGCCGGGGAGGTGCCCGGGCTGGCGCGCAAGCAGCGCCGGGAACGGCCCCGCCGGGTGGTGATCCTGCTCGACGTCTCCGGGTCGATGGCGCCCTACGCCGACGCCCTGCTGCGGTTCGCGCACGTGCTGACCCGGCGGACCCCGCAGGCGGTGGAGACCTTCACCCTCGGCACGCGGCTGACCCGCGTCACCCGCGAGCTGCGCCAGCGCGACCCGGAGCGCGCGCTGCGCGACGCCGGGTCCGCCATCCCGGACTGGTCGGGCGGCACCCGGCTCGGCGAGGTGCTGGCGGCGTTCCTCGACCGGTGGGGACAGCGCGGCGTCGCCCGCCGCGCGGTCGTCGTCGTGTTCTCCGACGGCTGGGAACGCGGCGGCACCGACCTGCTCGGCGAGCAGATGTCCCGGCTGGCCCGCCTCGCCCACACCGTGGTCTGGGTGAACCCGCACGCCGGCAAGCGCGGCTACGAGCCGGTGCAGGGGGGAATCGCCGCGGCCCTCCCGCACGTTGACCGATTGCTGGCCGGTCACTCGCTGGCCACCCTGCAGGAACTCACGGAGGTGCTCGCCGATGCGTGACGTGCTCGGAACCCTCGAGGGGTGGTGGACCGAGGGACGCCCGACCGCGCTGGCCACCGTCGTCGGGACCTTCCGCTCCGCCCCCCGCCAGCCCGGGGCCTCGATGCTCGTCGGTTCGGACGGGCAGGCCGTCGGCAGCGTCTCCGGCGGGTGCGTGGAGGGCGCGGTCTACGAGCTGGGCTCGGACGTCCTCGGCGGCGAGGACCCGACGCTGCAGCGCTACGGCGTGTCCGACGACGACGCCTTCGCGGTCGGCCTGACCTGCGGCGGCATCCTCGACGTGTTCGTCGAGCAGGTCGACCGCGAGAGCTACCCGCAGCTCGGGGAGATCGCCGAGGCGGTCCGCGAGCACCGGCCGGTGGCCACCGCGACGATCGTGTCCGGGCCGGGGGTCGGCCGCCGCCTCGTCGTCTGGCCGGACCGGGTCGAGGGCACGCTGGGCAGCGAGCGGCTCGACGACGCCGTGCGCGACGACGCCCGCGGCCTGCTCGCGGCCGGGCGCACCACGCTGGTCACCTACGGCACCGACGGCGAGCGCCGCGGCGAGGGCCTCGGGGTGTTCGTCGAGTCGTTCGCGCCGCCGCCCCGCCTGATCGTCTTCGGCGCGATCGACTTCGCCGCCGCCGTCGCGCGGATCGGGAACTTCCTCGGGATGCGCGTGACGGTGTGCGACGCCCGCCCCGTCTTCGCGACGACGAGCCGGTTCCCGGAGGCCCACGAGGTGGTCGTGGAGTGGCCGCACCGCTACCTCGCCGCCGAGGCCGAGGCGGGCCGGATCGACTCCCGCACCGCGCTCGCCGTCCTGACCCACGACCCGAAGTTCGACGTCCCGCTGCTCGAGGTGGCGCTGCGCCTGCCCGAGATCGGCTACATCGGGGCGATGGGGTCGCGGCGCACCCACCTCGACCGGCTGGAGCGGCTGCGCGAGTCCGGGGTGACCGACACCGAGCTCGACCGCATGTCCAGCCCGATCGGACTCGACCTCGGCGCACGGACCCCGGAGGAGACCGCGGTGTCGATCGCCGCGGAGATGATCGCCCGGCAGTGGGGCGGGGACGGCACCCCGCTCTCCGGTCGCGAGGGCCCGATCCACGGCGACTCGAACGTCGAACCCGGCATCCAGGCGGCGGAGCTGACCTCCGGTTCACGCTGACGTGCGACCTACTCGGGGGTAGCCCGGACGATCTCCGCCGAGGCTGCCGAACGGCCGCATCCGTCTGTAACGTGGCCTACACCGAGCAACCGATGGCGGTGGGAGGGGGCAGCGTGGTCCTCGTCGACTCCGTGACCCGTGCGGGCGAGTCTCTGGTGGTGTGCCGGAGGCAGGCCGGCCCGGAGACGGAGGCCGAGGTGGCGTCCGGCGCCCGTCCGGCGCCCGTCCGTGACTCGGCCGGCCGCGGCCACGTCCAGTCCGGCCACGAGCCGCCCCGCCTGGCGAAGTTCCACGTCCCCGAGATCGTCTTCGGGTCCGGGTCGCTCTCCGAGGCCGCCCACGCCGCCGCCCGGCTGGGCGCGCGGCGGCCGCTCCTCGTCACCGACGAGGGCCTCCTGGCGGCCGGGTGGCCGCAGCAGCTGGGCCGGCACCTGCGCGACGCGGGCATGCGGCCGTCGGTCTGGAGCGGGGTCACCCCGAACCCCAAGGACCACGAGATCGCCGCGGGTCACGAGCACTACCGCGCCGAGCGCTGCGACGTCCTCGTCGCGGTCGGCGGTGGGTCGGTGATCGACGCAGCCAAGGGGATCGCCCTGCTCGCGGGCAACGGCGGTGCGATCACCGACTTCGAGGGCGTCGACCGGATGGTCAACCCCATCCCGCCGATGGTGATGGTGCCCGCGACGTCGGGCACCGGCGCCGACGTCAGCCAGTTCTGCATCATCACCGACACGCTGCGGAACACGAAGATCACGATCCTGGGGCGGGCGCTCGTCCCCGACGTCTCGGTGGTCGACCCGCAGCTGCTCACCACGATGCCGGACTGGCTGAACGCCGCCACCGGGCTCGACGCGCTCACCCACGGCATCGAGGCCTACGTCTCCCGGGCCCACAACCCGCTGACCGACCACCACGCGCTGCAGGCGATCTCGCTGGTCGGCGGGCATCTCGAGCGGACGATGGACCACCCGCTCGAGCAGGAGTCGCGGGTGTTCATGGCCCAGGCGGCCCTCGAGGCCGGCCTCGCGTTCACCAACGCGATCCTCGGCGCCGCGCACGCGATGAGCCACCAGGTCGGCGGCCTGCTGGACCTGCCGCACGGCGTGATCAACGGGATCCTGCTGCCGCACGTGGTGCGCTTCAACGCCGAGCCCGACCCGGCCCGCTTCGTCCCCATCGCCCAGGCCCTGGGCTTCCCCGACGCCGTCGGCGGACGGTGGTCGCAGGCGCTGGCCGAGGACGCCTCGGAGTGGGCGGCCGTGGAGGTGCGTCGGCTCGCCGACGAGCTGGGCGTCCCGAAGGGCCTGGCCGAGATCGGCGTGACCGAGGCCGACGTCGAGAAGCTGGCCACGATGACGATGGCCGACGCCTGCCTGTCGACCAACCCCCGCGAGGCGACGCGCGACGACATCGAGGCGCTGTTCCGGCAGGCCCTGTAGGGCACGTGACCGAGCACCGCATCCCCGACGCCCCGGATCTCGACCTCCTCACCGGGATCCGCTCGGGCAAGCCGTCCTTCTACGTCGAGTACCTGGCCTCGGCCGAGCGCCTGCGCCGGGTCATCCACGCGCTCGACCGCATCAGCCGGGCCCTGGTGCGCACCACGGAGGGCCCGGGCACGCTGGTCCGCTCCGTCGCCGAGGCGGCCTCGGAGCACCTGACCGCGCACTGGGTCGTCTTCGCCCTCGCCGACGGCGCCCTCCCCGAGGCCTCGCCGCGCCACCTGGTGCTGGGGCCGGACCTCGTCGAGGTCCCCGTCGACACGGAGGACGCCGGGTCCGAGCTGCCGCCGTTCGTCCTGCGGCACCTGCAGGCGGTGCGCCACGGCGAGCACGACGAGGCCGCCGACGTCGAGCCGGGGCCCGGCGCGGGGTCGCACCACCCCCACGACGCCCACCACCTGCACGTGCCGGTCCGGCTCGACGGGGCCGTGGTCGGCGAGATCGTGGCGTGGACCGGGGTGGAGCGCCGGATCGACGCCACGGACGCCTCGGTGCTGCGGGTCCTCGCGAGCCAGACCGCGGCCGCGCTGCAGAACTCGTCGTTGCACCAGCGCACGCTGCGCCTCTACGACGAGGCCAGCCGGCACGCGGAGGACCTCGCCGCCCGCAACGAGCAGCTCCAGCGCACCCGCGACGCCCTGACCGTCGCCCGCCAGCGCGAGGTGCTCGACTCCGAGCGCCACCGCATCGCCCGCGAGCTGCACGACTCGGTCACCCAGTACGCGCTCTCGGCGGGCATGCAGATCGAGGTCGTGCGCTCGGAGATCCGCGACGAGGGCCAGCGCGAGCGGCTCGAGACCGCCAAGCAGCTCACGCGCCGCGCCGTCGAGCAGCTGCGGTCCGCGATCTACGCGCTCAACCACTCCGGCGAACACGGCCACCGCACGCTGCCGGCGATGCTAGAGGAGCTCTCGACGGTGCACATGCCCTCGGACCTCCGGGTCGAGGTGCGCATCGAGGGGCGTCCGGTGTCGCTGCCCTCGGCGGCGGAGCGCTCGCTGTTCCGCGTCGCGGGGGAGGCGTTGTTCAACGCGGCGGTGCACGCCCAGGCGAACGTCGCGGTCGTCCGGCTCTCGTTCCGCAAGGACCGGCTCGTGCTCTCGGTGGCCGACGACGGGTGCGGCGACCCCGAGCACGTCCGCCGCTCGCTGCGGGTGTCCGCGGCCAACGACATCGACGGCTCGCACCGCGGGCTGGCGAACATGGCCGAGCGGGCCCGCGAGTTCGGCGGCACCCTGGCGGTGCAGCGCGCCCGACAGGGCGGGATCCGCGTGCAGGTGAGCGTCCCGCTGCCGATCGGGGGACCAGAACCGTCAACAACGACGGGGACGGCGACCCCCTCCACGGGCGAGGATGCCCACGGACCGTCCGACCCTGGGAGCACGCCATGACCGACATCCGCATCCCCGCCCGCGCGGCGGTCCGACGCGGCGAGGTCCGCATCGTGCTCGTCGACGACCACGCGATCGTCCGGCAGGGCCTGCGCTCGGTGCTCGAGCGCGAACCGCAGCTCGCGATCGTCGGGGAGGCGTCCAGCGCCGCCGAGGCGCTCGCCGTCGTCGCCCACGAGCGGCCGTCGATCGTGCTGCTGGACCTCAAGCTCTCCACCAGCTCGGACTCCGAGGGCCTGCAGCTGTGCCGCCAGCTCACCCAGGCCCACCCGGGGGTCGGGGTCCTGGTGCTGACGACCTTCCTCGACGACCGGCTGGTGGTCGAGGCCGTGCACGCCGGCGCCCGCGGCTACGTCGTCAAGGACGTCGACACCACCGAGCTGATCGCCGCCATCCGCGCGGTCTCCCGCGGCGAGTCGGCGTTCGACTCCCGCTCCGCGGCCGCGGTCGTGCGCTCGCTCAACGGCCAGCAGCCGCACGGCGAGACGCTCACCGGCCGCGAGCTCGACGTCCTGCGCCTGCTCGCGCGCGGGATGAGCAACCGCACCATCGGGCGGGAGCTGTTCATCTCGGAGACGACGGTGAAGTTCCACGTCGGCAACCTCATGCGCAAGCTGGACGTCTCCCGCCGCGCCGAGGCCGTCTACGCCGCCTCCAAGATGGGCCTGATCTAGACCTCCCCGGTGAACACGACGTCGGTGGCGGCGATCGTCGCCGGGTCGCCGACCAGCTCGACCCCGGTGACGACGCCGTCGACGACCGTGAAGCGGAACAGCGACACGGTCCGCCTCGGGGTGGCGTAGGCGAGGCCCGGGAGGCCGTCGATGAGGACCGGGACCGCCGCCCGTGCCCGTCCGGCGAAGACGCGGGCGACCGCGTCCGCCCCGGTGACCTCGGGTGCGAGGGCCGGCGCCCCGCGACCGACGTTGGCCGTCGCCACGCGCACCGCCACCGGGTCGGCCCGCAGCACCACCTCCGGGTCGAGCAGCTGCAGCAGGGCCCCGAAGTCGCCGTCGCGGGCCGCCGCGAGGAACGCCGCCACCACCTCGGCGGAGGCACGGCCCTCGGCCGGGGCGTCCCCGCGCACGCGGCGGCGCCCCCGGCTGGCGAGCTGGCGCGTCGCGGCGACCGACCGGTCCACGACGGGCGCGATCTCCTCGAACGGCAGCCCGAACACGTCGTGCAGCACGAACGCCAGTCGCTCGGCGGGCGCCAGCCGGTCCAGGACGAGCGTCAGCGCCGGCCCGACCGCGTCGGCGGAGACGACGAGCGACTCGGCGTCGTCGGCCTCGTCCGGGAGGTCCTCGGGCTCCTCGACCTCGGGGCGGCGGGCCCGCAGCTGGTTGAGCGCGATCCGCGCGACCACCGTGGTGAGCCAGCCGCCCAGGTTCTCGATGGCGTCCGGGTCCTCCTGGCGGGCCAGCCGCAGCCAGGCCTCCTGCACGGCGTCCTGGGCGGCGTCGGGCCCGACCAGCCGGCCCGCCACGGCCAGCAGGTGGGGGCGGTGGGCGGAGAAACGGTCGGCCAGATCGGTGGGCCGGCTCATGGCTGTCACATCCTTCGCGTCTCGGGGGTCACGTCCATGACCGACCGGCACCGCACGATGTGACCGGCGATCCGACACCGAGGAGCCGTCATGACCACCACTTCTCCCGTCACCGTCGAGGCCCGGATGGCGAATCCTGCCGCGCTGCTGCCCGGCGTGGGGGAGGCGATCGGCGGGCTGGTCGCCGCCGTCCGGTCCGGCGGCCTCCCCGAGCCGCTGCTGGCCCTCGTCCACCTCCGCGTGAGCCTGATCAACGGCTGCGCCTCGTGCGTCCACGGCGGCGCCCGCGACGCGCGGGCGGCGGGCGAGTCCGAGGAGCGGCTCGCCACGGTCGGCGTCTGGCGCGAGGCCCCGTGGTTCACCGACCAGGAGCGGGTCGCGCTCGAGCTCGCGGAGCACGTCACGCGCCTCGCCGACGCCGGCGACGCCGTGCCGGACGCGCTGTGGTCCGAGGTGACCCGCGTGTTCGACGAGCCGGGCCGGGCGGCCCTGCTGCTGTGGATCGCCGTCGTGAACCTGTTCAACCGGTGCAACGCCCCGATCCGGCAGGTCGCCGGCACCGGCTGGTGACGCCCCGAATCAGGGCAGCGGCGTGAGGAGGCGGTGCGGCTCGCGGAGGGCGACGCTGACGGCGTCGTCCCGGCGGCCCGGCCCGCCGACCGCGCGGACCACCAGGTCGGGGGGCGGCGGCACGATCCGGCAGGTCGGGCACCACCCGTCGGCGGTGGTGTCCGTGCCGCACCCGGCGTGGGCGAACCGGCGCACCGACCCGCCGGACTCCGCCTGCGCCTGCTCGCCGAACGCGGCGAGCGCCCGCAGCGCGGGCCACAGCGGCCAGGCGGCCTCGGTCACGCGGTAGGACCGGCCGTCGGGGACGAGCAGACCGGCCTCCACGAGGCGCGCGAGCCGGTCGGTGAGCACGGCGCGCGGGACGTCGAGGCGGGCGACGAGGTCGGCGAACCGGTGCACGCCGAAGAAGCAGTCGCGGAGCACGAGCAGGGTCCAGCGGTCGCCCACGAGCTCCAGGGCGCGGGCGATCGCGCAGTCCTGCCGGGGATAGCCCTGTCCGAGAGGCACGGCCGACAGTCTAGTTCAATGACCGAACCGGGCCGTGCTAGCGTCCCGGACCGTGCGGTCCCAGCCAGACGGTCCAGCTCCGCGGCGCTCCGCGTCCGGGTCCGGAGCCACCCTCGTCATCGCCTCCGCCGCGACGTTCCTCGCGCTCGTGGTCTTCACGTCCACCCTCGCGACCATGCCGGCGACGGCGGCCGCCCTCGGGGCGGGCGCCGAGGGGCAGGCGTGGATCCTCAGCTCGATGAGCATCGGGCTCGGGGTCGCGCTGCTCCCCGCGGGCGCGGTGGCCGACGACCTCGGGCGGCGCCGCGCGCTGGTGCTGGGTGCGGTCGTCCTCGCCGTCGGCTCCGTGCTGTGCGCCGTCGCGCCCTCGACCGCGGTGCTCGTGGCCGGCCGGATCGTCGCCGGGGTCGGGGCCGCCGCCCTCGTGGCCGCGAGTCTGGGGCTGATCGGACACGCCTTCCCGGCCGGCACGCCGCACGCCCCCCGGGCCAGCGGCATCTGGGGTGCCTCGCTCGGCGCGGGGATCGCGGTCGGGCCGCTCCTCGCCACCGGCAGCGAGGCGCTCGCGGGGTGGACCGCGGAGTACTGGATCGAGGCGGTGCTCGCGGTGGGGCTCGCCGTGGCGGCGCGGCTGGGCGTCGAGGAGTCGCGGGCGGCGACGCCCCGCCCGCTCGACCTGCCCGGCGTGGCCCTGCTCGCCGTCGGGATCGCGCTCCTGCTCACCGGCCTGGTGGAGGCTCGCACCGGGGTGTTCCGTCCGGCGCCGGTCGGCCTCGTCGTCGGCGGCCTGCTCGTGCTCGGCGGGTGGCTGCTGGTCGAACGGCGGCGCCGGGACCCCATGCTCGATCCGGCGCTGTTCCGCTCACCCCGCTTCCTCGCGATGATGCTCGCGGCGCTGGCGACCGGCATGGGGATCATCTCGACCACGTCGGTGCTGCTCAGCGTGGCCGAGCGCGGGCTGCGCACGTCCGCGCTCACCGCCGCGGTGATGCTGCTGGCCTGGTCGGTGACCAGCGTGGTCACCTCGCTGCTCGCCCGCCGGCTGCCCACTTCGATCAGCGGACGGCTGCAGATGGCGGTGTCGCTGCTCGTGGTCGCGGCCGGTCAGGCCCTGCTGCTCGGCGCGGCGCCGGACTCTTCGGTGTGGCGGTTCGTCCCGGGGCTGTTCGTCGCCGGCGTCGCCTCCGGGGTGCTGAACGCGGCGTTCGGCCGGGAGGCGGTCGCCAGCGTGCCCGCGGGCCGCGCGGCCATGGGCAGCGGCGCCAACAACACCGCCCGCTACGTCGGGTCCGCGATCGGGACGACGGTCGTCGCGGTCGTCACGACCCGGCCCGGGCTGCCCCCCGGCCCCGCGGGGCTGCTGGGCGGCTTCGACGACGCGGTGCTCGTCGCCGGGACCTTCTCGCTGCTCGGGGCGATCGCCGTGTTCCTCTGCCGCCCTCGCGGGCACCGGGACGAGCAGGCAGACTCGAATCATGGACAAGGCAGCGCTCGCCGAGACCCAGGGCCCTCTGAAGCAGCAGTACCGTGACGACCCGGAGTCGGCCGTCGTCGTCCTGAAGGCCGACGGCGACCTCGACGGATCCGGGATCGCCTGCCGCGTGCAGACCGCGCAGGCGATGGTCGAGGCCGGCCTGCACCCCGCGACCGGCGGCACCGGGGAGCTGCTCTGCTCCGGCGACATGCTCCTCGAGGCCCTCGTCGCCTGCTCCGGGGTCACCCTGCGGGCGGTCGCGACGTCGATGGGCGTCGAGGTCCGGGGCGGCACCATCCACGCGGAGGGCGACCTGGACTTCCGGGGCACGCTCGGCGTCGCGAAGGACGCCCCCGTGGGGTTCAAGGACATCCGGCTGTCGTTCGACCTGGACACCGACGCCGACGACGACACCCTCGCCACGCTGCACAAGCTCACCGAGCGGTACTGCGTGGTCTACCAGACCCTCGTCCGCTCGCCCGAGGTGTCGCTGAGCCTCGACAAGCGCCAGGCCGCGCAGGCCTGAGCAGTACCCGTCGTCGGGAAGGGCCTTCCCGACGACGGGTCGCGCGGCTCAGTCCGTGTGGTAGGGGTCGTAGTGGATCTGCAGGAACGGTGTCCCGGCGTCGAGCATCGCCGACACCGTGGAGCGCACCATCGGCGGTGACCCCGCGACCACGACCTGGCGGTCCGCCCACGCGCCGTACCGGGCCACGACCTCACCGAGGGTGCCGGTCTCCGCGCCGTAGCGGCGGCCGTCCTCCTCGACGACCGGGACGACGGTCAGCCACGGGTTGTCCTGGGCCATCCGCCGCAGCGTGTCGATGTCGTAGAGCGAGCTCCACGTGCGCCCGCCGACGAACAGCGCGACCTTCCGGTCGGAGCCGTCGACCATGAGCTGCTCGATCAGGGCGCGGGCCGGGGCGAGGCCGGTGCCGCCGGCGACCATGAGCAGGTCGGCCTGCGAGCGCGGGTCCAGCGTCATCTGGCCCATCGGCGGGCCGATGCGCCACACGTCGCCGACGCGGGCGTGCGACACGATCGCCCGGCTCACCCAGCCGCCCGGGACCGTGTGGACGTGGAACTCCATCACGCAGTCCGGGCCGGGCGCGTTCGCGGGCGTCAGGGACCGCCACATGCGCGGGCGCTGCGGGGTCTCCACGGAGACGTACTGTCCCGCGAGGTAGGGGACCGGCTGGCTGGTCTGCACCCGCACGATCGCCAGGTCGGGGGCGACCCGGCGGTGCTCCATGACCCGTGCCATCCAGACGGCGGGCCCGCGCTCGGCGTCCGCCGCCTCGCGCATCGAGGCCGAGACGACGCCGTAGGCGCCGACCCAGGCCTGCTCGACCTCGCGGGTCCATGCCGGCCCGGCGATCTCGCCCAGCGCACCCAGCAGGGCCTCGCCGACCTTGTCGTAGTGCTCGCCGATGACGCCGAACTTGCGGTGGTCGCGGCCGAGCTGGCGCAGGAACACGTTGAGCTCGTCGGGCCGGTCCACCATCTGCACGACGTGGATGAGCGCGCGGAGCAGGCGCGTGCGCTGCAGTTCCATCGTGACCGGGAACAGCTCGCGGGTCTCGGGGGCGATCCGGAACAGCCAGCCGTAGAACAGCTGGGTCAGCTCGTCGGTCCGGTGCGCGACGGCCTCGAAGCTCGCCCGGATGGTCGCGACCATGTCCGTCGCGTCGTTCGAGGCCGGGGCGGCCTCGCGCGGCGTCGGGAGACCGACGCCCTCGGGGACCTGGTGGGCCGGCATGGCGGTGGTGCGGGCGGGCTCGTCGCGGTACGACCCGTAGCCCGAGCCGTACTCGGGGGCGTACTCGGGGGCGTAGCCGCCGGCGTCGTGGCCGGGGGAGCCGTAGGTGGTCGAGCCGTACGAGCCCGAGGCGTGGTCGGCGGGCTGGTAGCCGCCGGAGCCGTAGCCGCCGGAGGCGTAGCCCCCGGTCTCGTAGCCACCACCGCCGGAGCCGTAGCCCCCGGTCTCGTAGCCGGACGAGCCATGGCCGCCGGTCTCGTACCCGGAGGAGCCGTAGCCGCCGGAGGCGTAGCCCCCGGTCTCGTAGCCGCCGGTCTCGTAGCCGCCGGTCTCGTAGCCATCACCGCGGTAGCCGCCGGTGGAGCGGCTCTCGGCGTGGTGGCCCGACTCCGAGCGTGCCGTCGGCAGGGACGGCGGCGGGAAGGCGGTGGTGCGGGCCGGGGGCGGGGGCACGGCCCCGCGGCCGGAGGGATGGCTCATCGTCGTCCCGTCGTCGCGCCGGTCGTCGGCGATGTCGAACACGGCGTCGTCGGGGTCGTAGGACCCCAGTGTGGATCCCCGTCCCGACGATCCGAGGTCGGACCACCGGGATGGTCCGGCGCCGAACGGTTCCCGGCCGGACACCGCCGACCGGTCGAGCGCTGCGGCGCCCCAGTTCCCGGGGAACTCCCCGGCCGTGCCGTCGCGGGGAGGACCCGCCGGTCCGGCGGGGCCGTGACGCCCCGCGTCAGGACCGTTGTTCCTCGCTGCGGTCACGTCCGGTCGACTCCTCATCTCGCGATGACTCGCTCGCCCCCCCGCCCGGGCCACCCCTGCGGTGGGCACTAGGCCGCGACGCTACTCCGCGTCCGCCCCCGATCGTGGAGGGTGGCCTACCGTGCGGTCAGCGTACGGCCACGGCCGGTGAACGGCGACGCCCGCTCCACGGTCGTGCGACCGATCACCCGGCGACGGTCACTGGACGTGGGAAGCCGACCGCTCTCCCCGCCGACCGGGGCCTACTCGTCGGTGTCGTCCGCCGTGTCCGGGGTGTCGGGCGCGGTCGTCGAGGCGGTCGTGGTCGGCTCGTCGTCCTCGGGCGCGGTCGTCCCCGGCAGGGCCGAGCGCTCGGCGATCGGGCGGGTCGAGGCCGACGAGGTCGGGGTGGCGCTCGAGCGCGGGGTGGCCGAGCGGGTGACCGTGGGCCGGGGCGGCTTCGACGGGCGCGGCGTGGTGGACCGCGTCGTCGTCGGGCGGCTCCGGGTGGTCGTCGTCGGCGCGGCCGAGCTCGTCGAGGAGGGGCGTTCGGCGGTCGTCGGGGCAGGTCGGGCCGGGGCCCGCTCGAGCCGGCCGTCGTCGGGCCGGATGAGGTCCGCGCCCGCGACGGCGGGATCGAGGTCGGCCGTGGTCGTGGCCACGCCCTCCGCCGAGGTGGTCGGCAGCTCGGTGACCGGGTCGGCGAGGGCCGGCGACGGCGCCGCGGGCAGGAGTCCCTCGGTGCCGGTGGGCGTGAGGCCGAGGGCCAGGCCCACGCCGCCGACGCTCAGCGCACCGAACGCCGCCACCGCGGCGGGCAGGGCGGTCGAGCTGCGGCGGCGACGGCGGCGCGCGCGTGGAGCGGCCTCGTCGAGCAGCGCGGCCATCTCGTCCGCGCGCTCGCGCAGGTCGCCGGCGCGCGTACGGCCGCCACGCCTGCCTCCCGAGGGACCCGCACCACCGGTGCGGCCCCGTCCGGCTCGGCTCACTCGTGCCTCCCACCGTCGGTCTCGTCACGCTCGGTTCCCGCGACGACTACTGCCGGTCGTCGATCAGCGTGCCAGAGCGACCGGCCCGCGGTCGCGCCGGGCCGACACGGAGAGCACCAACGAGTGACGGACGGTGAGGAACTCCCACCCTCCGAGGAGCGACGGGCGACCCCCTACAGTGGGCCGGAGTGACAGGTCCCGGGGCTGTGCGCGCGCCCGCGCGTCCGGTTCGCCGGGATCGGTCACCGGAGGGGCGGTCGGCCCGCGGGGCGATCGTGTGATGCGACGGGCGGGTGTCAATTGGGCCGGACGGTCCAGCAGATGGACCCGGACCGCCGATGATGTGAGTCCGAACGGCTAGATCCATCGACCGGGAGCCTCGGTCAGGATGGTGTCCGGGCGCGCGGGGGTCCGGCTCGGACGTCGTCACCGACGACGGTTTGACCAGTCTGTCGACGATGTCGCCGGAGCACATGGCGGCGGGACGCAGGACCTCGGAGCACACGGAGGTGGCATGGCGCGCGGGATGGCCACGATGGCCGTCGTCGGGAACTCGTCCGACGCCGATGCGGTGACCACACCGGCGGGCGGGACGCCCGCCCCCGCCGACGAGCCCGCGGGCACGGTGCCCACCGCCCGGGTCGCCGATCCGGGCGTCGCGACGGCCCCGCTCGCCGCCGCACCCCCGACGGCCGGTGCGCCGGCCGTCGTCGTGGACCGGCCCCGTCCCCGGCCCCGCCCGGTGCCGCAGGCGCCCGACCCGGCCGCGACGCCGACGTCGTGGGGTGCGCCCGCCGCCGGGACCACCGGCGTCGCCGCGGTCGACCCGGACGAGGCGGAGGAGTTCCTCCGCCTCTTCCACGCCGAGTCCGAGGAACCGGGTGCGACGACGGTCAAGGGCACGGAGACCCCGGCGACCCCCCTGGCCGACCGGATCGCCGCGGTGCGCGACGAGATCGCCCGCACCGGCACCTACGTCCACACCACCGCCGAGCTCACGTTCGGCGCCCGCGTCGCCTGGCGGAACTCCGCGCGCTGCATCGGTCGCCTGTACTGGCGCAGCCTGCACCTGCGCGACCGCCGGCACGTCGTCGCGCCCGACGAGGTCGCCGCGGAGTGCGTCGGCCACCTCGACGCGGCGACGCGCCGCGGCCGCATCCGCTCGACGGTGACGATCTTCGCCCCGGACACCCCGACCACCCCCGGGCCGCGGATCTGGAACGAACAGCTCATCCGCTACGCGGGCTACCGCACCGGTGGGCGCGTGCTGGGCGACCCGCGCTACGTCGGGTTCACCGACCACGCCCGCTCGCTCGGCTGGGTGCCGCCCTCCCCGATGGGCCGCTTCGACGTGCTCCCGCTGGTCGTCTCCGGCGGCGGCGAGTGGGCCGAGAAGGGGCCGCAGTTCTTCGACGTGCCGACGGAGTCGGTGCTCGAGGTCGACGTGGCCCACCCCGACCACGCGTGGTTCGCGGACCTGGGCCTGCGCTGGCACGCGCTGCCCGTGATCAGCAACATGCGCCTGGACGTCGGCGGGGTCTCCTACCCGGCCGCACCGTTCAACGGGTGGTACATGGCCACCGAGATCGGGGCGCGCAACTTCGCCGACGCCGACCGCTACGACATGCTGCGCGAGGTCGCCGAGAAGATGGGCCTCGACACCTCGAACGACCGCACCATGTGGCGCGACCGCGCGGCGGTGGAGCTCACCCTGGCGGTGCAGCACTCGTTCGACGGCGCCGGCGTGTCGATGGCGGACCACCACGGCGAGTCGCAGCGCTTCCTGCGCCACCTGGAGCGCGAGGAGCAGGCCGGGCGCACGTGCCCGGTCGACTGGAGCTGGATCGTGCCGCCGATCTCGGGCGGGCTCACCCCGGTGTTCCACCGCTACTACGACGAGCCGACCGACACCGGCCCCATGTTCCGGATGGACCCGCAGCAGGCGGCGCGGGGTCAGGGCTGTCCGATGTGAGCGTCGCTCACACGAGACGAAGTCACCTCTCCGCGCACATCCAGCCGCCGTGGTGCTCGTCCACCCGGAACCGCAGGCCGGTGCGCTCGCCCAGGGCGACGAGGTCGTCCGGGGTGAAGCGGCGCAGGTGGCCGTAGACGGGGTCGGGGGTCTCCTCGTAGGGCACGGCCACCACGATCCGGCGGCGGGCGACGCGCACCATCTCGTCGACGACGACGGCGGCCGCCTCCTCGGGCAGGTGCTCGAGCAGGTGGATCGCGGTCACGGTGTCCACCGAGGCGTCGGCCAGCGGGACCGCCCGGGCGTCGCAGGCGAGCGTCCGCACCCGTGACGCCGCCTGCGGCACCACCCCGGCCCGGGCGACGGCCGCGAGCAGCGTCATCGTCCCGACGGTGTGGTCGGTCGCGACCACGTCCAGGCCCCGCTCGGCCATGAGCAGCGGCAGGAACCCGAAGCACGACCCGAGGTCGGCCACCGTCGTCCCCACCACCTCGTCGAGGGCCCGCGCGTGGACGGGCGCGAAGCCCGCCAGGGACGCCTCGGGCAGCCCCCCGGGCCGGGCGCCCGGACCGGGGTGGCGCAGCACCGCGAGGGAGTTCGCGTAGAACGTCGACCACGCCGTCAGCGGGTCCAGCACGGTGGAGCGCACGATCCCCGTCACCACCCGCTCGAACAGCGGTGCCGAGTCGACGACGCCCCCCAGCTCGTCCGCGACCACCGTCGACACGTCGTCGTCGAGCTCGTCGGGCCGGAACCGGTGGAGCACGAGCAGCCGGTCGCCGAGGCGGTGGACCTCGAACCGGGGCGTCACGAGCTCCGGGGCACGCCCCTCGGCGAGGCGGACCGGGACGGCGGCCCGGTCGAGGTGACACACCACCACCGGGCCGTTCTCCCAGCGTCCGGGGTGTCCCGGGGCCAGCGGGTCGATCCGCAGCGAGCCCGCCGCGGGGGTGAGCGTCACCGGCCGATCATCTCGGCCACCATGTCGTGGCTGACCTCGGAGAGCCCGGTGAGGTCGCGGACGACACGGATGCGGTCGACGAACTCGGCGTACTGCGGCAGGTCGCAGGCCCCCAGGCCCCACGAGTAGCGCGGCTCCGGGGTGAGCCAGATCGTCTCGCGGGCCCGCCGGGCGATCTCGGCGAAGGCCTCGATGTTCGGGTCGTTGCCGTTGCCCCGGCCGTCCCCGAGCACGATCACCGTGGACCGCCGGTTGACCGCCGACGCGTGGTCCTCCAGGAAGTCGCCGAACGCCTGCCCGTAGTTGGAGTTGGCGTCCACGTCCAGCAGGTCCCCGCCGAAGATGAGGCCGAGCGCGTCCTCCACGGTGTGGTCGCTGAACAGGTCGGTGACCTCGATCAGGTCGCCGACGAAGGCGAACGAGCGGACCTGGCCGAACATGTCCTGCAGACCGTGGACCAGGTGCAGGGTGAAGCGGGCGGTGGCGCGCACCGACAGCGACACGTCCGCCAGGATCACCAGCCGGGGCTTGTCCTCGGCGCGGCTCACCGTCACCGGGGTGAACGGGACGCCGTCGAAGCGCATGTTGCGCCGCATCGTCCGGCCCGCGTCGATACGGCCGCGCGGGGACTGGCGCCGACGGTGCGTCAGGGCACCGTGCAGCGTCTTCGCGAGCCGGCGCAGGGAGTCCTCCAGCTGCTGGCGCTCGTGCTCCTGCGCGCGGTCGACCTCGGCCTTGTGCGCCTCCTCGTCGGCGTGCCCGCCGTCGACGATGCGCTGCTCGAGCTCCATCAGCCGCTCGAGGTGCCGCTTGATCGCCTCGGGGAGGTTCTCCAGCATCCCGGCCAGACGGCGCCGCAGCGCCATCGCGTCGGTCTCGTCGCCCTCGTCGTCGATGCCGTCCTCGACGCCCTGCAGCCAGCCCAGCAGGGCCTCCTGCTGGGCCACGTTGAGGTCGGCGTCGACCTTCGTGCCCGACGAGGTCGCGATGTCGCCGGGCAGCCCGCCGCCGTGCAGGCGGTCGGTCTCGATCTGGACCTTCTCGGTGGTGTTCGTCTGGTCGGTCGCGCCGTCCTTGGAGAACACGATCTCGTCGGTCATCGACGCCAGGTCGATCTTGTTGGCCTCCTGGTGCAGGTTGAACTGCTGGGCCATGTCCTCCGGGTCGAAGAACTCCTTGATGTCCACCGGCTTGCCGTGGTCGTGGCCCTGCTCGGGCGTCTCGGCCGGCTCGTCGGAGAGCGTGAAGTCCTCGAGCTCGCCGCCGTCGGAGAGGTCCTCGTGGCCGTGCCCGTGGCCGTGGCCGGTGTCCTCCTTGCCGATCCGCACGAGCGCGAAGAAGGCGTCGAAGATCTCCTCGAACGTCGCCTCGTCGCGGATGTCCTTGACGAGCGACACCTGCAGCGCGGCCTTCAGCGTCGGGCGGTCGGCGAGGACGCCGGGCTCCCTCGCGCAGTGCATCGCGTCCAGGACCTCCGAGGTGGAGATCCGGACGTTGCGGATGCGCAGGAGCCGGACGAAGCGGTGGATGGTGGCCTCCACGACGGGGCCCTCCTCTCGTGCTGCTCCGGGGGACTACAGGGCGCGCTTCTTGCCCAGTCCGAAGGACCGGTTGCCCTGCGAGGAGCTCACCGAGCGCGACCGGGTCGGGTTGTCCCCGGAGCGGGCCGCCTCCTGGGCCTCGCGACCCGGGGCCCCGTACACGCCGGCGTGCCGGCCGGGCTCGTCCTTCGCCGCCCGCACCGCGCGGCCGTCGGGACCGTCCTCCTCGTCGTGCACGACCGCCGGGCCGCGCGAGTGGCCGTTGGTGCCGTGGTCGTCGTGCCCGTGGCCATGGCCGTGTCCATGGCCGTGCCCGTGACCGTGGGCGTCGTCGACCACCGCGTTCGGGTCCACGAGGTTCGGGAGCGCGCCGAGGGCCTTCTGGACGTCCTTGTCGTACTTCACGACGACGGACACGGTGTCGGAGAGGATCTGCGAGTTCAGCTCGTCGACGCCGAGCACCGCGAGGGTCCGGGCCCAGTCGATGGTCTCCGAGATCGACGGCGCCTTGCGCAGCTCGAGCTCGCGCAGCCCGCGGACCACCTCGACCAGCTCGCGGGCGGCGGCCTCGGGGAGCCCGGTGTCCTTCGAGCGCACGATCTCCAGCTCGCGCTCGGCGGTCGGGTAGTCCAGGAACAGGTGCAGGCAGCGCCGCTTGAGGGCGGCGGCGAGGTCACGCGTGTTGTTGCTGGTCAGGATCACGTAGGGCGCGTTCTCCGCGGCGAACGTCCCGACCTCGGGCACCGAGATCTGGAACTCGCCGAGGGTCTCGAGCAGGACGGCCTCGAGGGCCTCGTCGGCGCGGTCGACCTCGTCGATCAGCAGCACGACCGGCTCGTCGGACCGGATGGCCTCGAGCAGCGGGCGGGGCGCGAGGAAGCGCTCGGAGAAGAACACCGAATCCTGCGCGCCGATCCGGTCCACCGCGGTGGGGATGTCGGGGGCGTCCTCGACGACCTGCCCGATCTTCTCCCGCAGGATCTGGGTGTAGAGGAGCTGCTTGCCGTAGTCCCACTCGTAGAGGGCCTTGGTCTCGTCCTGGCCCTCGTAGCACTGCAGGCGCAGGAAGCGGCGGCCGGTCGCGACGGCGAGCATCTTCGCCAGCTCGGTCTTGCCGACGCCGGCGGGGCCCTCGAGCAGGAGCGGCTTCTCCAGCCGCGTGAGCAGGAAGACGGTCGTGGCCAGTCGTCGGTCGGCGATGTAGCCCTGGGCGGCCAGTGCCTCCACGACGTCGTCCACCGACTCGAACGTCGCGGTCGCGTCGGTGGTGGGCTGATCGGACGTGCTGGTCACGCGGGGTCCTTCCTACGGGTCGATCGAAGGTAAACACGCCGGTGCCCGGTGGGCCAGCCGCAGGCCGACCCACCGGGCACCGAGATGGGACATCAGCTGAGCAGGTCGTCCAGGTCGCCGTTGAGGCAGTGGTCGACCACGGGGCGCACCGTCGTGAAGGTGCACTCCTTCGGGTTGCCCGGGGTGCAGGCGTCACCGAGGACGTGGTTGGTGATGCGGTCCACGTCGGCGTCGTTGCCCGTGATGGTCTTCTCGTTCTCGTAGAACTTGGTCGGGCCCTGGCCCAGCCGGTTCTTCGAGTACGAGTCCTGGGTGACGTCGGTGAACTTCTCCGGGATGCCCACGTCGCGGAGCAGCCGGATGGAGGCGGCGAGCGCGGCCTCCGCGGCCTGCACGTCGGTCATGTGCGTGGTGTCGACGCCCATGGCCTCGGCGATCTTCGCGAAGCGCTTGTAGGCCACCGGCATGTTGAACGCCCACACGCGGGGGAGCGCGATGGCGTTGTTCAGGCCGTGGTGGGTGTCGTAGAAGGCCGACACCGCGTGCGAGATCGAGTGGATGATCCCGAGACCGCCGGAGTTGAACGCCTGGGCGGCGATGTACTGCGCGTACATCATGCCCTCGCGACCGGGGAGGTCCTGGCCGTTCCACACGGCCTCGCGCAGGTGCTCGTTGGTGAGCTCGATCGCGCGCAGGGCGTTGCCGAGGCTCGGCTGGAAGTTCAGCCGCGACACGTAGGGCTCGGAGGCGTGCGCGAGCACGTCGAACCCGCACTGGGCGGTGAAGTCGATCGGGCAGTCGTAGTAGAGCACCGGGTCGTCGATCGCCAGGGTGGTCACCGAGGCGTCGTCGAACGCGACGTACTTGTGCGGGTTGTTCGGGTCGGTCGTGGTGTCGGTGATGACGTAGGCCCAGCTCGTCTCCGAGCCCGTGCCCGCCGTCGTAGAGACCGCGATGTGCGGCGGGTTCTTCGGGTTCTCGGACTGGTTGAAGCCCTCGAACTCGTTGACGTTGCGGCCGTCGTGCGCGACCGAGACCCGGGCGCCCTTGCAGGCGTCGTGGGAGGAGCCGCCGCCGATGGAGACGAAGCTGTCACAGGAGTTCTCCTGGTACAGCTTCACGGCGTCCATGACGTTGTAGTCCTTGGGGTTGGACTCGACCTGGTCGTAGATGACCGTCTCGACCCCGTGCCACTTCATCGACTCGCTGATCTTGTGCACGATGTCCGTGCCGCGCAGACCCGACGTCATGATCAGGGTCTTCTTGAAGCCCAGCTTGAGGGCCTCCGGGCCGATCAGCTCGTGCGAGCCCGGTCCCAGGAGCGCCCGCGGGAACGGGTGGAACTCCTTGATGGGGAACGGCTTGAGCAGCTCGTCGACCTGCATCGCGATCCTCTCGTCGTCGGGTGAGGACCCGCTGGTGGTCAGCCGGTCCCTCGTCCGGCCGGACGCTAGGCGTGCGCCAGGTCACGGGTAAGAGGAGACGCGTGATCCCGTTCACGGAGCGGGGAGATCACCTGGACCTTCGGGCAGTGTCGGGGGCTGCCCTTCGTGCGGCCCTGATTCGGCGATGCAGTTGCCAGAATCTTGCGACAGGGGTGCGGGGTTCGTCCAGCGATCCGCGGGAACTCGGCGGGGTGGACAGTGCGGACCTCTCCGGTCGGACGGCGGTGGTGACCGGCGCCAGCCGTGGGCTGGGGCGGGAGATCGCCCTCGGGTTGGTGACGGCGGGTGCGCGGGTCGTGGGGATCGCCCGGCCCGGCTCGGCGGTGCCCGACGGGGTCGAGGCGCTGCCGCTCGACCTCGCCGCCGTGGACGCGATCGCGGCCGGCGTCGCCGGGGTGGGCGAGGTGGACGTGCTGGTCAACGCCGCCGCGGTGATGAGCGCGCGGCGCTCGAAGACGCTGGAGATCTCGCTGGAGGACTGGCGGGCGGTGCGGGACGTCGACCTGGACGCCCCGTTCGCGCTCGTCTCGGCGTTCGTGCCCGGGATGGTGCAGCGGCGCTCCGGCCGCGTGGTCAACGTGACCGCGTGCCTGGGACGGATGAGCGGGCCCGGGAACGCCGGCGGGCTCGCCCCGTACCGCGTCGCGAAGGCGGGGCTGAACGCGCTCACCCGCAACCTCGCCCACGAGCTCGGCAACGGGCGCAAGGGCGTGCTGGTCGACGCCACGTGCCCCGGGCACTGCCGCACCGACATGGGTGGCCCGGACGCTCCGCGCTCTGTCGCGGAGGGGGCGGACACCGCGATCTGGCTGGCCGGCCGCACCGCGACCCTCTCCGACCCGCCGCCCACCGGCCGGCTGTGGGAGGACCGCGCCGAGGTGCCCTGGTAGGTCCGGGTGCAGGCCTTCCGCCGGCATCAGCCGTCCGCGAGCGCCGCCCGGGCCAGATCGAGCGCGCGCTCCGGCGACACCCCGAGCTCGCGCATCCGGCCGGCGAAGGCCCGGGCGGCCTCCCGGGCCTCGTCGGGGCCCTCCGACGACTCGACGACGAACGTCCCGAGGCGACCACGGGTCTCCACCACACCGGCCGCCTCGAGCTCGCGGTAGGCCCGGGCGACCGTGTTCGCGGCCAGTCCGAGGTCCACCGCGAGCCGGCGCACCGCCGGCAGTCGCGTGTGGGCGGGCAGCACCCCGGTCCGCACCAGCTCCGTCACCGATGCCCGCACCTGCTCGTAGGGCGCCACCGGCGACGACGGGTCGACGTCGATCGATGCGGTCGGATCGGAGGTCACCCGAACCCCCGCGCGAGGTCGTCGAAGGCCGCCACGACCAGGGACTCGAGCTCCGCGTCGGGCGCGGCGAGCCACACCGTGAACGCCCCGCGCATCGCCGCGACCACGACGCGCGCGAACACCTGCGGCCGCAGCTCGCCGGGTGCGCAGCCCCACCGCGCGGCCGCGTCGGCCGCCAGGGCCCGCTCCCATCCCTCGTAGCGCACGGCGGCGCGGGCGCCCACCTCCGGCACGGTCTCGATCAGCGTCAGACGCCGCCGCAGCACCGGCTCGTCGTCGGGGGAGTAGGCGTTGACCTGCAGGAACGCCCGGCGGGCGGCCGAGGTCGGGTCGACGGTGCCCGGCACCGCGGCGAGGGCGGAGACGAGGCCGGCGAGGGCGTCGTCGAGCTGGCCGAGGACCACGTCGAGCTTCGTCGGGAAGTACCGGAAGAACGTGCGGCGCCCGACCCCGCCGGCCGCCGCGAGGTCGTCCACGGTGACCGCGTCGAACCCGCGCACGGTGAACATCTCCAGGGCGACCGCCTCGAGATGGCGGGCCCGGAGCGTTCGAGTGGCAGAGGTCACGACGACAGTGTCCCCCGTCCGTGACCGCGCTCTCCACGCGCGTAGCAAACGAGACCGCGCTCACGCCCCCGCTGATCGGACAGTGTGAATGGCACCGAGTGCCAACTAGCGTCCGTCGCTGTCCGGAGGTCGAACGCAGGAGGTCGGTATGGCTGAGCCCACGCACGAGGAGACCCCCCTCGTCGAGGAGACCCTCGTCGAGGAGGTCTCGATCGACGGCATGTGCGGCGTCTACTGATGACCGCGGCTCCGGTGGAGGCCTCCACGGCGTCGTCCCTGGAGGCCTCCACCGGCGCCTTCGACCCCGCGCTCCCGTACCGGCTCTCGTCGTCGGTCTCGGTGCGGCCGGAGTCGTTCGGCGCCCTCGTCTACGACTTCCACACCCGCCGGCTGTCGTTCCTCAAGACCAAGCCGCTGGTCCGTGTCGTCCAGGCCCTCGAACACCACCACGACGTCCACGGCGCGCTCGAGACCGCCGAGGTCCCCACCACCCAGCGTGACCAGTACCTGCGGGCCCTCGCCGGCCTCGCGGACGCCGGCACGATCAGGAGGCGAGACACGTGAAGCTCGTCGAGCACTTCACCCACGGCCTGAACTCCCCGATCTGCCTGACCTGGGAGCTCACCTACGCCTGCAACCTCTCGTGCGTGCACTGCCTGTCGTCCTCGGGGCGCCGCGACCCGCGCGAGCTCTCGACCGACGAGTGCAAGGCGGTCATCGACGAGCTGCAGCGCATGCAGGTCTTCTACGTCAACATCGGCGGCGGCGAGCCGACCGTGCGCAGCGACTTCTGGGAGCTGCTCGACTACGCGATCGCCCACGACGTCGGCGTCAAGTTCTCCACCAACGGCGTCAAGCTGGACAAGGCCCGCGCGGAGCAGCTCGCGAGGACGGACTACGTCGACGTCCAGATCTCGCTCGACGGTGCGACGGCGGAGGTCAACGACCACGTCCGCGGACCGGGCTCGTACGACACCGCGATCCGCGCGATGGAGAACCTGTACGAGGCGGGCTTCGGCCAGTTCAAGATCAGCGTCGTGGTCACCCGCCACAACGTCGACCAGCTCGACGCCTTCAAGGCCATCGCCGACCGCTACGGCGCCCAGCTGCGGATCACCCGCTTCCGGCCGTCCGGGCGCGGCGCCGACTCGTGGGACGAGCTGCACCCGACCCGCGAGCAGCAGCGCCAGCTCTACGACTGGCTGGTCGCCCGCGGCGAGGACGTCCTCACCGGCGACTCGTTCTTCCACCTCTCGGCATTCGGCCAGGAGCTCCCGGGGCTCAACCTCTGCGGCGCCGGGCGCGTGGTGTGCCTGATCGACCCGGTCGGCGACGTCTACGCCTGCCCGTTCGCGATCCACGACCAGTTCCTCGCCGGAAACGTCCGGTCCGAGGGCGGGTTCCAGGGCGTGTGGCAGGACTCGGAGCTGTTCGCCGAGCTGCGCGGCCCGCAGTCCGGCGGCGCGTGCACCAAGTGCTCGCACTACGACGCCTGCCAGGGCGGCTGCATGGCCGCGAAGTTCTTCACCGGGCTCCCGCTCGACGGGCCCGACCCGGAGTGCGTGCTGGGTAACGGCGAGGTGGCGCTGGCCAAGCTGGAGATGGACACCGTCATCCCGAAGCCCTCGCTGGACCACTCGCACAAGACGACCCGGGGACCGCGCAAGGACGGCGGGCCGGTGCCGTTGACGCTGTCCGTGCGTCGCCCGGACAAGGCGTGCGACACCGATCCGCTCGCCGGCGAGGGGCGCCGGCTGCCGGCGGGCATCCGCGCCCACTAGACACCGCGGAGCGGAGCTCGACCCGTCGAGCAGAGACTCCCCCGGCGCCGCGATCCCCGCGTCGCGGCGCCGGGGTGACCCCTCAGTCGTCGCTCCGGCCGGGGATCGTCAGGGGCGGCTTCGGCTTGTTCGGAATGGTCAGCGGTGGCTTCGGCTTGTTCGGGATCGTGATCGGCGGCTGGGACGAGCCGCCGCCCGACCCGCTGCCACCACCGGACGACGGCGATCCGCCCCCACCGCCCGTTCCCGACGGCGGGCCGCTGCCGCCCGCCGGCGCCGCAGGCGCGGCCGGCACGGGAGCCACCGGCACGGCAACCGCGCCGGCGGGTGCCTCGACGGCCGGCGGCCCGACGAGCGGGGCGGGCGCGACCGGTGCCTCCGGCAGCGTCGGCACCGCCGGGGAGACCACGGCCGCCGGCGGGGACGAACCGACCCCCGCGATCAGCGCGACCCCTCCGCAGAGGCTCCCCAGCACGAGGCCCGCGGCCACGATCGCGACGCCGGTACGGGCCCGCGTCCGGGTGGGCCGTGGACGACCGGGCCGCGCCGTCGCGGGCACCTGGGGCCAGTGCGGGGGACGGTCGCCGTCGGCGAGGTGGTGGGCGATGCCGTGCTGGTCGACCCAGAGGTCGCCCCGCACGCTCCGGCCCCAGGCCACGAAGCGCGGGGACTCGTCGGGCCGGTGCGGGACGGGGTGTTCGGTGGGGTGGAGCGATGCGGTCATGGGGTGCCTCCCGGAGGCTCTCGCCGGTTCGAGGTCGGCGGGTCCCCGCCGTCCGGGGACGAGTCTGGGCAGCGCTCCGCGCCCGGACCCGAGTAGCGCACTACTCGCCTCGACCGGCCGTCGCGGACGACTACTCAGGCCCCGAGGTCGATCGTCGCGAGCTCGCGCCGACCGGCGACGTGCAGCTTCGCGTAGACGCTGCTCAGGGTGTTGTCGACGGTCCGGACCGACAGCGTGAGGCCCTCCGCGATCGCGCGGCTGGTGAGGCCGCGGGCCGCGAGCCGGGCGACCTCCCGTTCGCGGGGCGTGAGGTCGTCGGGGGCGTCCAGCAGGTCCAGGGCCGGGGTCCGGGCACCCTCGCACCGGGCGGCGAGGGTCCGGGCGCGCGCGGCGGCGGCCCGCTCGGCGGCGACCCGCCCCGCCCGCCGGTGGGCGGCTGCGGCGTGTGCCGCGACCTCGGCGGCGAGCAGCAGTCCACCCCCCGTCGCGAAGACCTCGACGACCTCGTCCAGGGCGGGCCCGTCGCCGGCCGCGAGGGCGCGGGCGTGCGCGAGGGCCGCGCGCGCGTACTCGCCCTCGACCCCGTCGACCTGCCGGGTCAGCCGCTCGACGAGCGCGTCGTCGCTCACGCCGAGCCGGACCAGGCCGTGCAGCATGAGGAAGGTCAGTGGCCGCTCGTCGCGTTCCTCGGCGGCGTCGGCGGCGGCGGTCATGTCGCGGACGGCGCGGGCGAGCTCGCCGCGGGCGGCGGCCGTCCAGGCCCGCGCCATGTGGATCCAGGGGGCGTACTCGGGGTCCGGGTCGCCCAGCTCCGCGAGGACGGCCTCGGCGGCGGTCACGTCGCCCGCGAGCGCCGTCGACTGGGCCAGGCCCGCCCGCAGGACGGGGACGAGCGGTGCGGCACCGATCCGCACCCCGGCCGTCGCGTCGCGCAGCCGGTGGGCCGACGTGCGGACCTGCCCGCACAGGAACAGGACCAGGCCGCCGAAGCCGCCGAGGACGATCTTCGCTCCGGTCAGCCCGGCGTCGAGGGCCTCCTCGTAGCGCTGCTCGCAGAGGCGGACGCCCTCGGCGAAGCGGCCGGCGAAGGCGTGGCCGGACACCTCGCCCATCGCGAGGTGCATCCGCTGCCACTCGGGAGCACGGTCGGCGAGGGCGGCGGCGAGGGCGAGCCCCCGGGTCGCGAGCGCCGCGAGGGTGTCGAAGCGGCCGCAGCCCCGCAGCGCCGTCACGCCGACGACGCAGGCCCAGAGGGTGGTGGGGTCGCCGCCGTCGACGTCGACGAGCAGCGGTGCGAGCAGCTCCCAGGTCTCCACGTAGCGGCGCTCGTAGGACAGGACCGCGGCCCGCAGCACCGTCAGCTGCCGGTCGGTGTCCAGACCGCCGGCGTCCAGCTCGCGGAGGACACCCGCGGCCTTCTCGGGGGCCCCGAGGGCGTAGAAGAGGTTCTGCGCGCGCGTGGTGGCGAGGCGGACCCCGCGGTCGGGGGTGTCCGCCTCGAGCGTCGCGAGCAGCGCCTCGGCCTCGTCCGCCCGGCCCGCGGCGAGGAGGACGCGGGCGGACAGGAAGCCGGCGTCGAACCCGCCGCCCGCCTCGACGGCCGCGTCCGCGAGCCGGCCCGCCGTCGCCGGGTCGCCCGGCAGGACGCGCTCGGCGATCTCGCACAGCTCGGCCGGGTCGACGGACTGGGCCGCGCCCAGCCGCCACAGCAGCAGCCGCAGCCGGTCGCGGGCGCGCCGCGTCCCGATCGCCTCCTGGGCGTCGGCGAGGCGACGGTTCAGCGCGCGGACGCGCAACGGGCTCGCCCGGCCGCGCAGCAGCTCGGCGTAGAGGGGGTGGGCGAGGCGGAGGTCGATCCGGCGCCCGAACTGCTCGGAGACGACGAGCCCGGAGCGGTCGAGGCGGTCCAGCACGGCCGGGTCGACGAGCGACGCCAGCAGGTCCGTCCCGGCGGGCTCGCAGAAGGCGAGCAGCTCCAGCGCGTCGCGGTCCTCGGGCGGCAGGGCCCCGAGGCGGTCGTCGAGGACGTCGTCCAGGCCGTGGGTCGGCGCGTCCCCCGACCACACCCAGACGCCGTCGAGCGGGCGCAGCGTCCCGTGGCGGCACGCCGCGGACACGAGCTCCCGGACGTAGAGGGCGTTGCCGCGCGTGAGGTGCCACAACCGGTAGGCGGCGGCACCGTCGAGCTGCCCGCCGAGCGAGGCGGCGACGAGCTCCTCGACCTCGGGCCGGGTGAGGGCGTCCAGCTCCACCCGCTCCAGCAGGCGTTCGCGCCGCAGCGTGGCGAGGGCGTCGGGCAACGGCGCGCCGGAGCGGGCGGTGACGACGACCGTCGCGGACCGGGTCAGGGCGAGCTGGCCGACGACGGCGGCCGAGAGCGGATCCAGCAGGTGCCCGTCGTCGATCCCGAGCACCAGCCGAGCGCCCGCCTCGGCGCGGGCGACCAGCGCCCGCGCCGCCCACTGCACGAGGTTGGGTTCGCCCTTGCGGTCACCCCACGGCGGGAGGAGGGGGCCGAGGGCCCCGAGCGGGACGTCCACGGTCGCCGAGGTCGCGAGGGCACGCCGGACGGTGTCGCGCGCGGCGGCGCGGCGGGCCAGGAGCTCCCCGGCGGTGCGGGTCTTCCCGACGCCGGCCGGTCCGACCAGCAGGACCCCGCGGTCGGCGTCGAGGGCGGCGTCCGCGACGGCGAGCGGCTCCGCGCGGCCGACGAAGGGCCACGCCCGGGAGGTCGCGACCGCGCTCACCGGGCCCCCGCGGCTCGCGGTCCGGGACGGGGGAGCACGAGCACGGACGCACGGTGCCAGAACCGGACGTCCCGGGACAACACACGTCGCGGCGCGTGCCCGGGCGGCGACGATCAGTCGCCGGAGCTGCCCGAGCTCCCGGAGTCGGAGCTGCTGCTGCCCGAGTCGGAGGTGCAGCTGCCACCGCTGTCGGACCCGCCGTGGTCGGACCAGGAGCCGGCGTCGCAGCCACTCCACCCGCCGCCCCACCCGCCGTCGTACCCGCCGCCGTACGCGTCGTGGTGCGGTGCGGGCTGCCACCATCCGTCGTCGTGCCCGGACCCGCCGTCGTGATGGCGGTGGGGGCCGTGAGCGCCGGCGACGACGAGGCTCGTCGTCGCCTGCCCGAACGCCTCGACGAGGCGCCGTCGGGCCAGGTGGGTGAGGGCGAGGACGGTGAGCACCGACGCGGCGGCCACGCCGAACACGGCCGGGATCAGGATCGACGGTTCCGGCCCGGTGAGGACGGCCAGGACGAGACCGGCGATGGCGAGACCCTCGACGGTGAGGGCGGCGACGACGAGGAGGCGGGGCGCGGTGTCCATGGTGGGAGCCTGGCCGGGCGGCGGGTCGTGCCGGTAGACCCGGACGGACCGAGCAGATCGGGCGCCGACTACTCGGGATCCCCCGCCGGCTACTCCCTCGTCGCGGGCTGCGAGGTGCGGGGCCGGCACCTGCCGTCGCGGGTGCTGTTCGGGCCGCACGCGACGAACCTCGCGCGCCGCCTCGGCCCGGAGCACGTCGGGTACTACCGGGCCCGCGCGGCCGGGGGCGCGGGTGTCGTCGTCACCGAGGTCGCGTCCGTGACGCCCGACGACCGGCCCTACGAGTACGCCCCGCTCGCGTCGGAGTCCCGGGACGGGTGGGCGGCGATCGCCGCGGCGTGCTCGCCGGCCCTGGTGCTGGCCGGCCTGGGGCACGCGGGATCGCAGTCGCGGGGACCGCTGCCGCGGGCTCCTGCGGTGGTCCCCGACCCGGCGACCCGGGTGGTACCGCGTCCGCTGTCGGCGGCGGAGACCGACGAGGTGGTCGAGGCGTTCGCGACGGCGGCCCGGGCGGCCGTCGACGCCGGGTGCGGCGGGGTGGAGGTCCAGGCCGGGCAGTACTCGCTGTTGCGGCAGTTCGGCTCGGGGCTGAGCGGTCCGACGCCGGACGACCGCGTGCTGGTCGACGTACTGCGCGCCGTGCGGGACGCGGTCGGCGACGCGTGGGTGGGCGTCCGGCTGTGCGTGGACGAGCTCGCGCCCTGGGCCGGGATCACGCTCGAGCAGGCGCTGGAGACGGTGGACCGGGTCGCCGACCTCGTCGACCACGTGGTGCCGGTGCGCGGGTCGGCGATGTCGGTGGGCGCGACGCGGCCCGACGCCCACACCCCGACCGGGTTCCTGGCCGAGGAGTGCGCGGCGGTGCGGTCGGTGGTCGCCGGTCGCTGTGCGGTGGTGCTGGCCGGGAGCGTCGTGGACCCGGGGCAGGCGCAGGCGGCGCTGGACGACGGCATCGCCGACCTCGTCGAGATGACCCGCGCGCAGATCGCCGACCCGACGCTCGTGTGGACCGTGCGCGACGGCAGGACGCCGCGCCCGTGCGTGCTGACGAACCAGGGGTGCCGGGTCCGCGACGTCCGGAACCCGCGGATCGCGTGCACCGTCGAACCGGCGGTCGGGGCGCCCGTACCGGGTCCGAATGTGACGTCAGACGTCAGCATGGCCGCACTGCTGACATCGGTAGCCGCACCGGAGGTGCTCGTCGTCGGCGCCGGGCCGGCCGGGCTCGAGGCGGCGCGCACGCTGGCGCTCGGGGGCCGGGCGGTGCGCATCGTGGAGCGCGACGAGGAGCCGGGCGGGCTCCTGCGCGCGATCGCGACCCTCCCCGGGCGGCACCGCTTCGCCGGGCTCGCCGACTGGCTCGTCGACGAGGTCGTGCGGCTCGGGGTGTCGATGCAGCTCGGGATATCTTCGGATCTTCCCGACGGCGGGTCGGTGCTGTTCGCCACCGGCGGACTCGACGCTCCTCGCCCGGGTCTCCCGATCGCCGCGGTCGTGCGGGGGACGGCGCCGCTGCCGGACGGTCCCGTCGTCCTCGACGACCCGCTCGGCGACGGGGCCGCGGTCGCCCTCGCCGAGCACCTCGCCCAGTACCGGGCCGTCGCGCTCGTGACCCCCGACCAGGTCGCCGGCAAGCAGCTCGCCGACCTCGTGGGCGCGAACGGCCGGCTCCAGCGGGTCGGGGTCGAGCGGGTCCTCGAGCACCGTGTCGTCGAGCGCCACCCGGACCACGTCGTCGTCGCGGACGTCGTCACGGGCACGCGCCGGACGCTCGTCGGGACCCTCGTCGACGCCGGCCCGCGCCTGCCCGCGCCCACGCACCCCGGAGCGATCGGCGACGCCCGCGCCCCGCGGACCGTCGCCGAGGCGATCCGGGAGGGCCGGCGGGCCGCCGAGGGGATGCTCCGTGCTGGGTGAGCCGATCCGGGTCGGCCGACAGGTCGTCCGGAACCGGATCGTCTTCCCGGCGCACCTCACGAACGCCGCCGAGGACAACCGTCCGAGCGCGCAGCACGCGGCGTACTACGCGGCCCGGGCGCAGGGCGGTGCCGGGCTGGTGATCGTCGAGGAACAGGCCCTCGACCGGCCCTACGAGAAGGCCGTCCTCGGCACCGATCCCGCCGTCGTCCCCGGCTACCGCGCGATCACGGACGCGGTGCACGCCCACGGCGCCGTGGTGCTCGCGCAGGTCGGCCACAACGGCGCGCAGTCGTCGTCGCTCTACGCGCGGACGGTCGTCGAGGCCCCGAGCCCGGTGCCGGACCCGATGTTCCGCGAGGTCCCGGTCGCCCTGGACGACGCCGGCATCGCCCGGGTCGTCGAGGGCTTCGCGACCGTCGCCCGGCACTGCGTCGCCGGCGGCTTCGACGGCGTCGAGATCCAGGGCTCGCAGGCCTCGCTCGTGCGGCAGTTCCTCTCGCCGCTGACGAACCACCGCACCGACCGGTACGGCGACGGGGTGCTGTTCCTGCGCGAGGTGCTCGCGGCCGTCCGTGCCGAGGTCGGCGGGGGGATCCTGGGTGTGCGGCTGCAGGGCGACGAGGGTCTCGACGGCGGGTTGACCGCGGCCGACGCCGCCCGGGTCGCGGCGCGGATCGCGGACCTGGTCGACGTGGTCAACACCGCGGTCGGGGTCGCCACCGTGACCCTGCCGCTGATCGAACCGCCCATGGGAGTTCCCGCCGGCTACGCCGAGCCGGTGCCGAGCGCCGTCCGCGCCGCCCTCGCCGGCACCGGGATCCCGGTGATCGGGGTCGGTCGGTACACCACGCCCGAGCAGGCCGAACGGGCGCTGAGCAGCGGTGCCTGCGACCTCGTCGGCGTCGTCCGCGGGCAGATCGCGGACCCGTCGTTCGCGACGAAGGCGCTGGCCGGCCGCCGGGTCCGGCACTGCATCGGGTGCAACCAGGAGTGCATCGCGGCGGTCGGCCTGAACCGGCGGCTCGGGTGCGTGGTCAACCCGGACGCGGGCCGCGAGTCGGTCCCCGTCCCGGCGCCCGGTCCCCGACGGCGGGTGCTGGTGGTCGGCGGCGGACCGGCCGGGCTCGCCGCCGCGGCGGAGGCGGCGGAGCGGGGCCACGACGTGGACCTCGTCGAACGCTCCGACCGGCTCGGCGGGCGGCTCGCGCTCGCCGCCGCGGCCCCGGAGCGCGGGGAACTCGCGCTCGCCGTCGCCGACCTGGCACGCCGGTGCCGGGACGCCGGCGTGCGGATCTCGCTCCGCACCGACGCGCGAGAGCTACGTGACGCAGGTTCCGGGGCCGCGGATCCTGCGTGGTGTCGCACTCGCGAGGAGGAGGTCGGCGGCCCGGACGGCGGCCCGCCGCGACAGCTACGTGACGCAGGTTCCGGGGCCGCGGATCCTGCGTGGTGTCGCACTCGCGAGGGAGCCGACGTCGTCATCGTCGCCACCGGAGCCCGCCCCGACCCGCCGTCAGGAACGATCGACGTCACCGACGTGCTCACCGGCACCGCCTCGCCGTCGGGACGGGTCCTGGTCGTCGACGAGCTCGGTGGTCCCGCGGCACCGAGCGTGGCCGAACTGCTCGCGCGGCGCGGGGCGCGCGTCCGGCTGATGACGAGCGGGATGGTCGCGGCGGAGGGCCTCGGCCCCCTGCTGGAGCGCGAACGGTGGCGGCGGCGGGCCGACGCGTTGGGGATCGAGCTGCTGACCGACCGCGTGCTGCTCGGGGACGGCATCCTCCACCACCCCACCGACACCCTCGAGCCCCTCGACGCCGACGCGATCGTGCACGCGGGTCCCGCCGTCCCGGCGGAGATCGAGCTCGTCGGTACCCGCGTCGGCGACGTCCTCGCTCCCCGCGACGCGGCCGCCGCGATCCGTGAGGGGACCGACGCCGCGCGAGCCGTCAGGTAACCGTAGGGTTGCCTGACTCAACAGGGAACCGATAGGTTCCCTGTCGTGCGCGACGACGACGCGGTGTTCCGGGCCCTGGCCGACCGGAGCCGTCGCCACGTGCTCGACGCCCTCAACGCCCGCGACGGGCGGACGCTGGGCGACCTGGTGGCGGGCCTCGACATGACCCGGCAGGCCGTGGCCAAGCACGTCGCAGTGCTGGAGGAGGCCGGCCTGGTCGTCGTGCGCCGCGTCGGCCGCGAGAAGCACCACCACCTCAACCCGGCCCCGCTCGGCGAGATCGCCGACCGGTGGATCCGCACCTTCGACCGATCGCGCGTCGACGCCCTGACCGACCTCAAACGAGCCCTGGAGGAGCCCGCCATGACCACCGACACGACCACCGAGTTCGTCTACGTGACCTACATCCGCACCACCGCCGAGCAACTCTGGGAGGCGCTGACGAACCCCGAGTTCGTCCGCCGCTACTACGGCGGGGGCGGCCCGGAGTCCGACTGGACGGTCGGCTCGCCGGTCCGCTGGAGCATGACCGGCGAGCCCGCGCACGACTGGGACCAGCACGTGCTCGAGGCCGACCGGCCCCGGCGCCTGGCCTACACCTGGCACAACTACCAGCCGGAGATGGTGGAGTTCTCCGACTTCTCCGACGACGACCTCCCCCGCCTGCGCCAGGAGCCGATCAGCCGGGTCGCGTTCGAGATCGAGCAGGCCGGTCCGGACGCGGTCAAGCTGACCGTGGTCCACGACGGCTTCGTGCCCGGCAGCGAGATGCTGCGCGGCGTCTCCGGCGGGTGGCCGGGCATCCTGTCCAACCTCAAGTCGCTGCTGGAGACCGGGGACGTCGTGGTGGCCTGACACCCTGGGGCGGTGCAGATCAGCAACGCGCGGTCGCAGGAGTGCGCGGGGACGGACCTGCTGCTCGTCCCCGTCGGGGCGACCGAGCAGCACGGACCGCACCTGCCGCTCGGCACCGACACCACGGTCGCGACGACGGTGGCCGGACGGCTCGGGCTGCCGGTCAGCGCGCCGGTCGCCTTCGGGGCATCCGGGGAGCACGAGGGGTTCCCGGGCACGATCTCGATCGGCACCGAGACCCTCGCGGCCGTCCTGGTGGAGACCGGCCGTTCCGCGTGCCGGTGGGCCCGCCGCCTGTGCTTCGTCAACGGCCACGGCGGCAACCTGCCCGCTCTGGTCACGGCGACGACGCTGCTGCGGTACGAGGGCCGCGACGTCGCCTGGCACTCCTGCGGGGTACCGGGCGCCGACGCCCACGCCGGGCGGCACGAGACCTCGGTGATGCTGTCGCTGGCCCCGGAGCACGTGCGCGCCGACCTCGCGGCGTCCGGCAACACTGCTCCACTGGCCGAGCTGATGGCGGCCATCCGGGCCGGGTCGGTCCGCGACGTCAGCGGCAACGGCGTGCTCGGCGACCCGACCGGGGCGAGCGGCGCGGAGGGTGCCGAGACGGTCGCGGTCATGGCGGCCGCCCTGCGCGCCGCGCTCGCCGACTGGCGGGTCGACGAGCACGGTCGGCTCAGCTGAGGACCCGGTCGAACTCCGCCTCGTCGACGAACGCCTCGAAGGACGCGATCGATCCGTCGCGCACGCGCAGCACGTGCACCTCGGCGGCGTCGAAGGACCGTCCGGTCGCCCGTGCCGTGCCGCGGGTGCGGCCGACCTGCACCACCGCGTCGCCCGCCGCGAACAGCTCGCCGATCTCGACCCGTGAGTCGACGTGTGCGAGCAGCGCGCCGAGGAAGGCCTGCACACCGGCCGGACCCGTGTACGTGCCCGACCACGGCAGCCCGCCCCCCTGCTCCACCCGCACCTCGGGGTGCAGCAGCGCCCCCACCGCGGCCATGTCCCGCGCCGCGAAGCCCGCGTAGAGCTCCCGGGCGACCTCCACGTCGTCCCTGCTGGACATCCGTCCCCTCCGTCCTGAACGCTCGTCGCGTGTCCCGCTCAGCGTCGGTCGTCCCGCTGCTCACGAGCGAGCCCGCGGCGACTTCCGGAGAGGAAGGGGCGCCGTCGTTCGGGAAAGCCCGCGGCCGACCGGCCGACGACGTCGTGCTGCGGCGGCGGGAGATCTTCTCCGCGGTCGTCCCGCTGATCCCCGACGGCGGGGCGCGGCGACTGACGATGGCGCGTGCGGCCCGCGCCGCCGGCCTGTCGGTCGGCGGGCTCTACCACCGCTTCGACGGCAAGCGGTCCCTGCTGCTCTACGGGCTCGCCCCGGAGAACCTCGGTCGGGCCTGCGCCGACTTCCAGGCGCGGTGGGGGCACGTCGGACCGGTCGAGCTCGTCTCGCGCGCCCTGGACGGGTTCTCCGACGCCGTGGACCGCTGGGTCCGGCCGTCCGTCGACGCCGCCGGGCAGCTCGGGATCGACGTCCTGCAGGGCGCGCTCGAGGACGCGATGACGACGGAGCTCGTCGGGATGGTCCGCTCGGTGCGGCGGATGCGCCCGGACCTTCCCGACGACCGCGCGGCCGACCTGGAGCGCGCGCTGCGCCGGGTGTGCACCGCGCACGTGGTCGACCCGACGGCCCGCGACGGCGAGCTGCGCGAACAGCTGCGCCTGACGGTGGTCGGTGCGCTCTACTCGTAGAAGTACGGGCCGCGGGTCTTGACGGTGCCCATGCCCGCCTTCCCGGTCACGACGATCGTCGGCTTGCCCGGGCCCGCCGGCCCGCGGTGCCGGTTCTTCACGCTGCCCCAGCCGGAGGAGACGCCGTCGGTGTCGACCGACCAGTCGTCGGGAACGATGAGCACCAGCGAGCCCATGCTGCCGTGGACCTCGATGTGCACCCGCTCGTGCCGGCAGATCGCCTCGCGGAAGTCCAGCTTCACGTCCGAGGCCGACGGGACGGCGACGATGTGCGGCGGCACCTCCCACACCCCGACCCGCTTCTCCGAGGCCATGTTCGCGGTCAGGGTCAGCACCGGGATGTCCGCCGTGGGGACGGGTGCCGGCGCGCGGGTGACCCACGGGAGCGCGGCCCCCGGCAGATCGGTGACCACCGCCTCGAGCTCGCCGTAGGTCCGGGACGCGTAGACCGTGACGAGCCGTTCGTCGACCTCGGCGAGGTCGAGCCGGCCCTCGCCGTGGGCCTCGTGCAGGAGCTGGGCGACGGCCTCGCGGTCGCGGTCGCCCGCCCGCATGTCCCGGTGGTCCGGCTCGTCGGCCATGCGCCAACCCTAGTGGGGAAGGGCCCGGCGGCTGCGCCTCGTCGACGCGCAGGCTGGCGCAACGATACGTGGCCCGTCCTGCGGCCATCCCTGCGTGACGCGATCGCCGACTCGCGCGAACGAGCTGACCGACCGAGTCGACGTCAGGCCCGGATGGACGACTGCCGCCGGAACTCATCGAGCTCGCGACCGAGCAGCACCGCCCCGTGATGGTCGGCGACGGCACCGGCGTCCGCGAGCAGCTCCGCCGCGCCCGGCTCGCCCATCGCGTCCAGCGCACGTAAACGCGAGAGCTGGAGCCACGCTCGTTGGTGGGCCGGCAGGGTCACCAGCGTGCGGTCGTCTAGCAGGTCCGGCACTCGTCCAGGTTCATCCATAACGAGCGCCAGCAGCGCGCGGAACCGCGCGACGGGTCCGAGCAGGACCGTCGGCCACCCTGCGAGCACGGTCTCGGTGGAGTGTGGTGCCAGGAGTCGGTCGACCTCCGCGGCGAGGTGGCCAAGGCGCGCCGCCGGCGCAGCACGTCGCCGGTCGAGCACGTCCAGGGTCTCGGCGAGCAGGGCGAGGGTAGGGACGCTCCACCCGTGGACCGGAAAGCCCGGAGCTGCGCGCACCAGGGCCTCGACCCCATCGACGGCCGGACCGCCGAGCCCCACATCGGCCTGCAGGAGGGCGGCACCTGCCGCCCAGACGGGGAAGAAGCGTCGCCGATCCACCAGCCGACCGACATCTCCGGCCAGCAGCTCGTCTGACCGGCCCTGCTCGCGACGCAACCAGAAGCACTGCCCGAGCCAGGTCTGCCGTAACGAGTCCGAGGCGTCGTCGGACGGCTCGTCGCTTTCGAGTCGAGCCTCTGCAGAGTCGAGCCGTCCGTCCCACAGATCGAACAACGTGTCGAGTGCGGACACGAGCCAGGGGCCGAGCCCATGGCGGTGCCGTCGGACGAGGTCACGATGTACCTCGACGAGGCCGCGGGCGCCGTCGAGCTCGCCAAGGCGGAGCAGGTCCACCACGCCGCAGACGTGGGCCTCCCCCAGGAAGTGCACCGAGTCCGCGGAAAGCGCGCGGAGGGCGAGGTCGGTGCTAAGCGTTCGGCCACGGCTTGGGGTCGCGTGGTCGAACAGGGCCCAGCGGGCCTCGACGAGCACATCACAGGCCGTCTCGGGTGGCGTCGCCGAGTTGAGCGCGGCCAGGGTTTTCTCCGCCAGGACCACGCCGTCGCCCGTGGAACCACCGGCTAGGGCCATCGTCGACTTGTGCGCGAGGTGCGCGCAGGCGCGCAGCCACTGGTCGCGGTGAGTGGGTCGGTCGGCCAGCGCCTCGCACAGGTGCGTGAGCCGCTCGATCTGCGCCCTGTCCTCCCGACCCGGGTCCGACCAGCGCCGCGCCGAGCGCAGGGTGGCCTCGGCCCACCAGGTGAGCCCCCAGTCCTCCTGCTCGGGTGACGACGACGGGAGGTGCCGCAGCCGGTCCGCCTCCTCCCTCGCGGCGTCGAAGGCGTCGGCCGCGGCGCTCATGCGGCCCCTGTCGTGGTGGGCATCGCCCACGCATATCAAGAGCCCGATCCGGGTCCTCGGCTCGACGTCGAGGGCGAGCGCGCGCCGCGCGAGGTCCACGGCCCGGTCGGGGGCCCCGCTTTGCCGCGCGGCCCTGCACGCCGCGAGCGAGAGCCGACCGACCCTGTCGTCGGGAAGCAGCGGCCGCGCCTGCCAGGCGTGTTCGGCGCGTCGGACGTCGTCGTCGGTCCCCTCCTGGAGTAGTACGCAAGCGTTACGGTGCAGACGGCGGGCCCTCGCTGGGTCGGCCCAAGCCAAGCGCAGAGCAGCGGCGCGGGCGGCGTCGTCGCGGAAGTGGACGCCGTCCTCTACCAGGACAATCGCGGCGGCGACGGCGGCCGCGAACCCGGCGTCGGCGTTGGCGGACGGTCCCTCCTCGTCGGCCAGCACCCGCCCGACGAGGATCGGATCGATGCGACCCTCGAATTCGACGACCGCCGCTGCGGTCAACCAGGATCCAGGGTGGGCCGTCCGAGACGCCGGGGCAGTGGGCCGCGGTGCCTCCGGCATGACCACCAACAGCGTCGCGTTGTGACGCCGCTGCAATAGGTGGTCGACGAGTTCGATGGACGCGGCCCCGTCTATCACTACGAGGAGCCGGAAACGTTGCGCCGCTCGCTGCATCAGCCCGCCGAGCACCCCGACCCCGACGTCATCGCGCCCTCCGCGCAGCGCCGCCCAGCCGGAGAGGTCCACGGTCCGGTCGCGCAGCAGGAGACTCCACAGTCCCGCCGCGAGCGCTGATTTCGGCCGGCTCCCGACGGCGTCAACCACCATCACCCCGAACGCCTGCGCGGCCTCGATGATGGAGGGTACGAGAGCGGTGGGCTCCGCCGTCAGGTGCTGCACCCTGGGTCCCGTGCCTGGGTGTGCGGCCGCCTCAGCGACTAGGCGGTGCAACTCGGTGGCGTCCGGCGAGGGCGGAGAGTCACCGGAAGAGGCGGAGTGAATCACGACTCCCTGTTCGGCCAGCGCCACGAGGTCGACGCCGCGGGTGAGCGTGGGATCGTCGTAGCGACCGGTCGCCCGGTACCGACTGTCGAGCAACGAGTCGGCGCCGCGGGGACCGCGCTCTGCGAGCGCGCGCACCACACGCAGCAGCCACAGGTCCTCGTCGTCGGGCCCGTCGGGTCGGTCCTCGAGCAGGTGGACCTGGTGGAGGACATCGTGCGTACCTGTGCGCAGCCCGGCCCTGGACCAAGTGCGTACAAGGGCGTCCCTGCGGTCGAGGAGTCGTGCCCGGGCGACCCGCACCCGACGGGGTGGCTCAGTCGCGCCGAGGTCGAACGGGGTTCCCGTCCAAAGCGCGCCTGCGCGCTGTACGGCATGCGCAGCGGCGGCCGGGTCCTTGTCCAGGGCGCGTTCGGCCGTGGCGACATGGGTCTCGAACTCGACGGCGTCGACGGTGACCGCTCGGCCCGGCTCGGCTTCCAGACGGCGGGTGGGGTCACCGCGACCGTCGGTCACGCGGAGTCCGACTGGCGCGAGGAAGCCCCGTAGGTGGGACATCACCGGGGGGAGAGACCGGGGGCGAGCGGCGTCCGGCCACAGGGCGTCGATGATCTCGTCGCGTCCGACTCCCGCGTGCCCGGCCGCGACCAGTAGAGCGAGCACGATGCGTTCCTGGCCGGGCAGGCGCACAGGAACGCCGTCGTGCAGAAGGCGCACGCGCCCGAGGACGGCGATCCGGCCCTCCACGTCACCCCCTGCGACGGTGTTGATGAACCTTAGCGAATGCCATCACTTGATGGTCAGGCTCCGGCCAAGGTTTCCCCAACGTCGACACCTAGCGTCACAGGTATCGAACGGCGGCGCCGCGCCCCGTCATTGTCGAAGGGTTGGGGCGACATGCCGGTCGATCCACGTGAGATCGCGCGGGAGCGCATCGAGGCGGCGGTGGCGCAGAAGAAGGATCGAAACACGAAGGCTGACGCAGCCATCTGGGCCGCCGTTGCTCTCAACACCGGACTGGGCGCTGTCCCGTTCGGCGTCAACATCTGGACTTTCCTCGGAGTGACATCGGTCCTCGTCGTCGCGCTGGGCGCCATCTACGGACATAGTGTCAGCCACGAGGGCGCCGGGAAGATCATTAAGCAGATCTTCATGTCGGTCGGTGCCACGACGCTCGCTCTCACGATCGGAATGAAGTTCTTCGTAGAGGTCATGAAGGGCGCGGGCGTTATCACGATGGGTGGCGCGACGGCGGCCGGTATGGCCCTCGATGCCGTCCTCTGTGGTGCAGTCACGTACGCCATCGGGTTCACGTCCAAGAAGTACTTCCAGCAGGACCAGCAGATGTCCCCCCAGCAGATGAAGGCAGAATTCAACCGCTCCTTCGACGAAGGCAAGTCGAAGGTTCGTGAGGCGCGCGGGAACTGAGGAAGACATGGCCGATGACGGGATGCTGAACGCGCTGCTTGGGGCAGGCGATTCCGCCGACGTGCTGAGTATTTTGGCTCAGCACGGGCTGGCAGGACTGGACTTCGGGCAGCTGACCGACCTGTTGGTGGGAGCGGGGATCGACCAGTCGACGCTCACCGATGCGCAGATCGACCGGATCTCGGGTGCACTCGGGAGCCATACTGACCCGGTGCACTTTGCGGGAGGACGGTGGGAGGGTGTGGACCAGTGGGGTAACCCAGTGCAGCAGAGTCCGGGGACGCCACCGACCGACCAGACGACGGGCAAGCTGGTGAATCCCCGGACCATTACCTGGAATTCGTGATCGAGTCCGATCACCGTCGGCTCGCCTGCAAGAGCCGTGCCCGTAGGGCCTGGCGATGTTCCTCCAGGCCTCCCTGATGTCGACGATTGCCGGGTGTTTAGGCTTCGCGTGCGCTTCGTGCTCGCGTGGCGCCTCGAGGTGCACCCGCTCGTGCGGACAGAGGGCCTCTCGGCCCTCCGGCCCGGGCCCCGCGGCGTAGCGCGCTGGGATCGCGCACCACTCTCGGCTTCCCTTGGAAGTCATCCCGCGGTTTTCGGCGGTGGGCGAGGCGGGCGCGATCGGCACGGACGTCCAGCGCGGCCGGCCCCGGGCTCTGCTGTGGCCGTGGACACCGGGGGCCCGGCCACGTGCCCGCCTAGACTCGCGGTCCGCCATGACTACCCCGCGCCTGCCCGACGGCTGGACCGTCCGCCCCGATCCCCGCACGTGGCGCGTCGACGGCGGCGCGACGTGGATCGGCGGGTCGCCGCCGCGGGTGCTGCGGCTCTCCGCGGCCGCGCGGGAGCACCTCACCGGGCCGGAGCTCGTCGTCGGGAACGCGACGACGGCCGCGCTCGCCCGGCTGCTCTCCGACGCGGGGGTGGCGCACCCCGTCGGGGGCGGCGGTCCGGCGCCGGACGAGGTGACCGTGGTCGTGCCGGTGAAGGACCGGCCGCACGAGCTGGACCGGCTGCTCGCGGCCGTCGTCGCGACCGCCCCGGGGCTGGGCGGGATCGTGGTGGTCGACGACGGGTCCGACGAGCCGGCGCGGACCGAGGAGGTCGTCGGACGGCACGGCGGGCGGGTGGTGCGCCACGAGGCGTCGCGGGGTCCGTCGGCGGCGCGGAACACCGGCGCGCGGGCGTCGACGACCCCGGTGGTCGCGTTCCTGGACTCCGACGTGGTGCCGGAGCCGGGGTGGCTGTACACCCTGCTCGCGCACCTCGGCGACCCGGCCGTCGGCGCGGTCGCCCCGCGGATCGTCGCCTGGGCGGACGGCGGCCCGGAGAACCCGGTGACCCGCTACGAGCGGCGGCGGTCGTCCCTGGACCTCGGCGCGCGGCCGGCGCCCGTGACCGCCCGGTCCCGGGTGGCCTACGTGCCCAGCGCTGCGCTCGTGGTCCGGCGGGAGGCGTTCGGCGACGGGTTCCGCGAGGACATGCCGGTCGCCGAGGACGTCGACCTCGTGTGGCGGATCGCCGCGGCCGGGTGGCGGCTGCGCTACGAGCCGGCCGCGCGGGTCGCCCACGAGCACCGGGCCGCGGTCCGGGCGTGGCTGGCGCGCAAGGCGTTCTACGGCACCGGCGCGGCGCCGCTGGCCCGGCAGCACCCGCGGCGCGTCCCGCCGGTCGCGCTCGCGCCGTGGACCGCGGCGGCGGTGACGCTGCTCGGGGTGCAGCGACGGTGGTCGACGGTGGCGGCGGGGGCGGTCACGCTGGTCGCGACCGCCCGGCTGGCCCGTGGACTCCGCAAGCCCGGGGAGCCGTGGATGGTGCTCCGAGCGGCTCGTACCCCCCACGAATGTGACGTCCGGTGTCAGCATGGCCGCACTGCTGACACCGTCGGGGGCCCCGTCCCCCTGGCCCTCGTGCTGGCGCCGTGGGGCCTCGGCGGCGCCCTGTGGCAGGCGGCCGGCGCCCTGACCCGGCACTGGTGGCCGGTCGCGGCGGTGGCGGCGCTCGCGAGCCGGCGGGTGCGGCGGGCGGTCGTGGTCGCGGCGCTCGCGGAGGGCCTGGCGGACTGGTGGCGCTTCCGCGACCGAGGTGCCGGGCCGCTGGACGCCGCCCTGCACGTCGCCGCGCACCGTGCCGACGACCTGGCCTACGGCGCGGGCCTGTGGTGGGGCGCGTGGCGCCACCGCACGCCGGCCCCGCTGCTGCCGGACCTCTCCGGGAAGGGACCCGATGGCTGAGCCGCAGGTGCTGTCCGTCGCCGCCGGGCGGGCCGTCGAGATCGCCGGGCCGAAGGACCGCCGGACGCTCACGGCGAGCGCCAAGCACCTCCTCGACGGGCCCGTCGCGGTGCACGCCGAGCACCTCGAGGGCGACGAGCAGGCGGACCGGGAGAACCACGGTGGTCCGGACAAGGCCGTGTACGCCTACGCCGCCGAGGACGTCGCGTGGTGGAGCGCCGAGCTCGGGCGCGACGTCGACCGCCAGACCTTCGGGCAGAACCTCACGACGGCCGGTCTGGACCTGCGCGACGCCGTGGTCGGCGAGCGCTGGCGCGTCGGGTCCGCCGAGTTCGAGGTCGCCCAGCCCCGCATCCCCTGCTTCAAGCTCGGGCTGCACTCCGGCGACCCGACGATGCCCCGTCGGTTCATCGCCGCGGTCCGCCCGGGCGCGTACCTCCGGATCGTGACGACGGGCCACGTGGCCGCCGACGACCGCATCGAGGTGCTCGGGCGTCCCGCGCACGGCGTCACCCTCGGCGAGGTGTTCACGATCTACCACCACGAGCGCGACCGGGCGGCGACACTGCTCGACGTCCCGCAGCTCGCCCCGATGTACCACCGGTGGGCGCGCGGACGGGTGTGAGATCGGCGCGAAACCCCACCCTGTCCGATCGGACAGGTCCGCCTGCTGTCCGGACCGCCCGATTTCCGGCCCCAGTCGGTGGCGGCCCGGAAGCGCGGCGCTTGTATGGAACGCAGTTGCGGTGCTCTCGGGGTCAGTGATCCGCATCTTCGGATCGAGCGCCCCGCAGTGACCTGACCTGCACCGGAGGTCACACCCGACGCACCCCGGCCGGGCGTTGCGCGTCGGCGATCACGGGGGTGTGATGTGGCCGCCACCACGCTGACGGGCGTGACGGCATCGTCGTGCGCTTCCGGCCCACACCGGCGGCGCCCCGACGGACCACCACCACGACGACGTGCTCGCCTCCTCGACCCGCGGGACGCGGACGGGGGCGTGTGTGAGGAGTGAATCCATGGCACGCATCCGGACCACCGTCGACGGCCTCGTCTACGAGGACGACGTCGAGCCCCGCATGCTGCTCGTGCAGTACCTGCGGGAACGACTGGGCAAGACCGGCACGGTGATCGGCTGCGACACCAGCAACTGCGGTGCCTGCACCGTGCACCTCGACGGCCTGTCGGTGAAGTCCTGCTCCGTGCTGGCCGTCCAGGCCAACGGCAGCGAGGTGCTCACCGTCGAGGGCCTCGAGCGTGACGGTCAGCTGCACCCGGTCCAGCAGGCGTTCCACGACAACCACGCCCTGCAGTGCGGCTACTGCACGCCCGGCATGATCATGCAGTCGATCGACCTGCTGGGCGACAACCCCGACCCCTCCGAGCAGGAGGTCCGGGAGGGCATCGAGGGCAACCTCTGCCGCTGCACCGGCTACCAGAACATCGTCCGCGCGGTCCAGGACGCGGCGCAGAAGATGAAGCCGGGCTCGGCCGCGTCGCAGCCCGCGACGTCCTCGGTCGCCGGGGGCGGTGCCTGATGACCACGGTCGAGAACAGCGCCCCGGCGCAGGAGATCGGGCGCGACCGGCGCCGCAAGGAGGACCGTCGGCTCATCACCGGGCGCACCCGGTGGACCGACAACCAGGCCATCACCGGCCTGCTGCACCTCTCGATCGTCCGCAGCCCGTTCGCCCACGCGGAGATCGGCAGCATCGACACCAGCGCCGCCAAGCAGGTCCCGGGCGTCGTCGCGGTCTACACCGCGTCCGACATCGGGGCCGACGCGGTCCAGCTGCCCTGCGCGTGGCCGATCACCAAGGACATGAAGTCCCCGCAGCGTCCGGCCCTGGCCGGCAGCCGCGTGAACTTCGCCGGCGAGGGTGTCGCCGTGGTCGTGGCCCGCACCGCGGCCGCCGCCAAGGACGCCGCCGAGCTGGTCGAGGTGGACTACTCCGAGCTGGCGCCGGTGCTGGACATGGAGGAGGCCCTCAAGGAGGGCGCCACCCTGGTCCACCCGGAGCTCGGCACCAACGAGAACGCCCAGTGGGTGTTCGACTCGGGCGAGGCCGGCTCCGGCGGGTCCGCGTCCGAGGCGATCGCGGCGGCCGAGAAGGCCGACGACCAGATCGTCGTCCGGCGCCGCTTCCGCCAGCAGCGCCTGGTGCCGGTGTTCATGGAGCCGCGCTCCACGGTCGTCGACCCCACCGGCGAGCAGCTGGTCATGTGGTCGTCGACCCAGGTGCCGCACATCCTGAAGACGATGCTGGCGCTGACCCTCGGGCTCCCCGAGCACAAGGTCCGCGTCATCGCGCCGGACGTCGGCGGCGGCTTCGGCGGCAAGATCGCCGTGGCGCCGGAGGAGGTCGTCACCCTGCTGGTGGCCCAGAAGCTGGGCAAGCCGGTGAAGTGGACCGAGACCCGCTCGGAGTCGCTGCTCACGGCCCACCACGGCCGCGACCAGATCCAGGACCTCACGGTCGCCGTCACCAAGGACGGCGAGATCAAGGGCCTGGACGTCAAGCTCCTCGCGGACATGGGCGCCTACCTCGGCCTGGTCGGGCCGGGCGTGCCGATCCTCGGCGCGTTCATGTTCAACGCGATCTACAAGATCCCGGCCTACCGGTTCGACTGCACCAACGTCTTCACCACCAAGACGCTCACCGACGCCTACCGCGGCGCCGGCCGGCCGGAGGCCACCTTCGGCATCGAGCGGATGATGGACGAGGTCGCCGTCGAGCTCGGCATGGAGCCGATGGAGCTGCGCAAGCGCAACTGGATCAAGCACGAGGAGTTCCCGTTCACCACGGTCAGCACGCTGACCTACGACACGGGCAACTACGAGGCCGCCACCGACCAGGCCATGTCGATGTTCGACTACGACGGCCTGCGCCGCGAGCAGCAGGAGCGCCGCGACCGCGGCGACGTCAAGCAGCTCGGCCTCGGCATCTCGACCTTCACCGAGATGTGCGGCCTCGCCCCGTCCCGCGTGCTCGGCTCGCTGGACTACGGCGCCGGTGGCTGGGAGACCGCGGCCATCCGGATGCTGCCCACGGGCAAGGCCGAGGTGGTCGTCGGGGTCAGCCCGCACGGGCAGGGCCACGAGACCGCGTTCTCGCAGATCATCGCGGACAAGCTGGGCATCCCGTTCGAGGACGTCGAGATCCTCCACGGCGACACCCAGTCGTCCTACCGCGGGCTGGACACCTACGGGTCGCGCTCGCTCGCGGTCGGCGGGATCGCCATGGTCAAGGCGGCCGAGAAGGTCGTCGAGAAGGCCCGGCCGATCGCGGCGTACATGCTCGAGGCCTCCGAGGACGACCTCGAGTTCACCGCGGGCAAGTTCTCGGTCAAGGGCACCGACAAGGGTGTGGGCATCCAGGACATCGCGCTCGCGGTGTTCGCGGCCCACGACTACCCCGAGGGCATCGAGCCCGACATCGACGCCCACGCCACGTTCGACCCGGAGAACTTCTCCTACCCGCACGGCACCCACCTGTGCGCGGTCGAGGTCGACACCGAGACCGGGTTCGTCCAGCTGTACAAGTACGTCTGCGTGGACGACGTCGGCACGGTGATCAACCCGCTGATCGTCGAGGGGCAGGTCCACGGCGGGCTCGCCCAGGGCATCGCCCAGGCGCTCTTCGAGGACGCCCCGTACGACGAGTCCGGGACCCTGCTCTCGGGCACGCTGGTCGACTACACGCTGCCCTCGGCGGCGGACCTGATCAGCTTCGACACCGCGAACACGTCGACGCCGTCGACGACCAACCCGCTCGGTGTCAAGGGCGTGGGCGAGGCGGGCACGATCGCCTCCACCCCCGCCGTCGTGAACGCGGTCCTGGACGCCGTGCGGCAGTACGGGGTCAAGGACATCGAGATGCCGACCACGCCCTACCGCGTGTGGACGGCGCTCAACTCCGCCAAGGGCACCGGCGCGCAGTCCGACGAGGCGAACGTCGCCTCGCCCGGCGCCGGCCTCGGCAGCATGGCCAAGAGTGACTCGGTGAAGAACCAGGGAGGCGCGCTGTGATCCCGGCATCGTTCGACTACGTCCGGCCGACGTCGGTCGCGGAGGCCGTGCAGGCGCTCGCCGACGGCGGGGACGACGCGAAGATCCTGGCCGGCGGCCAGAGCTTCATCCCCGTCCTGCGGCTGCGCATGGGTGACCCGTCGCTCGTCGTCGACCTCGGCGGCATCGCCGAGCTCCGCGGCGTGCGCGAGGAGGGCGACAAGATCGTCGTCGGGGCCATGACGACCCACCACGACGTCACCCGGGACGACCTGCTGAACCAGCACGTGAAGCTGATCAGCGAGGCCACGAAGACGGTGGCCGACTTCCAGGTCCGCCACCGCGGCACCCTCGGCGGCGCCCTGGCGCACGCCGACCCGGCCGGTGACCTCGCGGCGCCCACGCTCGCGCTGGACGCCGAGTTCGTCGTCGCCGGCCCGGACGGGGAGCGCACCGTCGCCTCCGGGGACTTCTTCCAGGACTACTTCACGACGGCCATCGGGCCGCAGGAGATCCTGACCGCGATCCGCTTCCCGAAGTACACGGGCTGGGGCGCGCGGTACGAGAAGTTCAACCGGGTCGCGCAGGCCTGGTCGATCGTCGCCGTCGCCGCGGCGGTCAAGGTCGAGGGCGGTTCGATCACCGACGCCCGCATCGGCCTGACCAACATGGCAGGCGTGCCCGTCCGTGCGCGGGGTGTGGAGTCGGCCCTGGTGGGGCAGACGATGAGCGAGGAGACGGTCCGCGCTGCCGCGCAGGCCGCCGCCGAGGGCACCAGCCCCACGTCGGACGCCGACGCCGGGTCGGACTACCGCGAGCACCTCGCGAAGGTCCTCACCGGACGTGCGGTGCTCGCCGCGGCCGGCTGACACGCTCGGCCGACAGCCCTACCGTGAGGCCCGTCCCTGCTCGGGGCGGGCCTCACGTGCGTCCACCCACTCGCCTGGAGGCGTAGATGCAACTCGAGAACTCCTTCACCGTGCCGGTCGCGATCGACACCGTGTACGACGCCATGAACGACCCGGAGAAGATCACGCCCTGCTTCCCCGGTGCCACGCTGACCTCCGCCGACGGTGACGACTTCACCGGCACGGTCAAGGTCAAGCTCGGCCCGATCTCCATGACCTACAAGGGCAAGGGGACGTTCGTCGAGCGCGACAAGACCGCGCACAAGATCGTCGTCGACGCCCAGGGACGCGACTCCCGCGGCAACGGCACCGCCTCGGCGAAGGCCACCCTGACGATGTCGGAGGAGGGCGCGAACTCGACGAAGGTCACCGTCCTCACCGAGATGCAGGTGACCGGCAAGCCGGCGCAGTTCGGCCGCGGCGTGATGTCCGACGTGGGCGACAAGATCCTGGGGCAGTTCGCCTCGTGCCTGGCTGACGAGTTCGCGGACGCCCCGGCTCCGGAGGCCGCGCCCGCCTCGGCCTCGACGTCGAACGGTGCGGCCGCGCCGGTCTCCTCGGGCGCGGAGCCGGTGTCCGGCGCCGCCACCCCGGTGTCGCAGCCGGCCTCGCCGGCGCCGGTCGCGGCCGGGTCCGGTGCGCCCGAGGCGGCGCCGATGGCCTCCACGGTCGCCGAGGCCCGCAAGGCCGACGAGACCGCGGCGGTCCCCGGTGCGTCGCCCGCCTCGGGTGCCGGCCCGCGCCCGGTGCAGTCGGCCCCGAAGCCGAAGCGCCAGCAGGCCGAGGCCATCGACCTGCTCGACGCCTCGTCCGACGCGCTCACCAAGCGCCTGGTGCCGGTCGCGGCCGGCGTCGGCGTGCTGGCGCTGATCCTGCTGATCATCCGGCTCGCCCGGCGCTGATCGTGTTCTGAGCGAAGGGCCCCCTCGGTCGAGTAGATCGACCGGAGGGGCCCTTCGCTCGTTCCGCGGTCCCGACGACGGGGCAGGATGTCGACCATGGACGAGGGACCCCTGGCAGGGCTGCGGGTGCTGGAGATGGGGACGATCATTGCCGGGCCGTTCGCGGCGCGGATCCTCGGCGACTACGGCGCCGACGTCGTCAAGATCGAGCCGCCCGGCCGCCCCGACCCGCTGCGCGAGTGGGGCCAGGGCGCGTACCGGGGCGAGCACTTCATGTGGACCGTCATCGGCCGCAACAAGCGCTGCATCACCCTCGACCCCCGCAGTGGCCGGGGGCGCGAGCTGTTCCTGCAGCTCGTGGCGCGCACCGACGTCATCGTCGAGAACTTCCGTCCCGGCACCCTGGAACGCTGGGGCCTCGGCTTCGACGTCCTCGCCGAGGTCAACCCCGGCCTGATCCTCGGGCGCGTCTCGGGCTACGGCCAGACCGGCCCGTACGCGTCCAAGCCCGGCTACGCCTCCGTCGCCGAGGCGATGAGCGGCCTGCGGGGCATCAACGGCTACCCCGACCAGCCGCCGCCCCGCACCGCGGTCTCGCTCGGCGACTCGCTGGCCGGGATGGTCGCGGTCCAGGGCGTGCTGGCTGCGCTGTACTCCCGCTCGGTCACCGGGAAGGGACAGGTCGTCGACATCGCGATCACCGAGGCCTGCCTGTCGGTGCTGGAGTCCTGCATCCCCGAGTACGACAAGCTCGGCCGCGTGCGCCGGCCCGGTGGCACCCGGTTGGACGGGATCGCGCCGTCGAACATCTATCGGAGCGCCGACGGGCTGTGGATGGTCGTCGCCGCCAACCAGGACACGGTGTTCCGACGGCTCTGCGCGGCGATGGGGCTCCCGGAGCTCGCCACCGACGAGAAGTTCGTCGACCACGTCGCCCGCGGCCGGAACCAGGACGAGATCGACGGCATCGTCGCCGACTGGGTCGCCTCGAAGCCCGCGGACGAGGTGCGGCGGCTGCTCGACGAGGCCGGGGTCATCGTCGGGCCGGTGAACACGATCGCGGAGGTCGTCACCGACGAGCAGTTCCTCGCGCGCGACATGATCGTCGCCCACCACGACGAGCGCCTGGACGAGGACGTCCTCGGGCCCGGCGTCGTCCCGACCTTCGCCGGCACGCCCGCCCGCGTCCGCCGCGCCGGGCCGCGGCTCGGGGCGGACAACCACGAGGTCTACGCCGAGCTCGGGCTCTCCACCTCGGAGATCGCGGAGCTCGCCGAGGAGGGGACGATCTGATGATGCGGATCGGCCACGCGGCGCTGTCCGGCCCCGGCGCGCTCAGCGGCACCACCGTCGTGCTCCCCGGCCCCGAGGGCGCGGTCGCCGGGGTCGACGTCCGCGGCGGCGGCCCCGGTACGCGGGAGACCGACGCGCTCGACCCGCGCACGCTCGTCGACCGCGTGCACGCCGTCGTGCTCTCCGGCGGGTCGGCCTACGGGCTCGCGGCCGCCACGGGGGTGATGGACGCGCTGGGGGAGGCCGGGATCGGGTTCCCGGTGGGCGGCCCCGGTGAGGTCGTGCCGATCGTGCCTGCCGCGGTGGTGTTCGACCTCGGCCGCGGCGGCGACTTCCGCCGCCGGCCGGACGCCGCCCTCGGTGCCGCGGCCTACGCGGCCGCGGTCGAGGGGCCGTCCCCGATGGGCGTCGTCGGAGCGGGGACGGGCGCCGTCGTCGGGGGCCTCAAGGGCGGGGTCGGGACGGCGGGCGTGGCGACGGACGCGGGCGAGGTGACCGCGCTCGTCGTCGTGAACGCGGCGGGGTCGGCCGTGGATCCGCGCACCGGCGAGCTGTGGGCCGCGCGGCACCTCACCACGGACGACCGCACACCCCCGCCCCTTCCCGACGACCGGTCGGCGCTGCTCGGGCGGCTGTCCGCGGCGGCGGCCCCGCCCACGTTGAACACCACGATCGGCGTCGTCTGGACCGACGCCACGCTGTCGGTCGCGCAGTGCTCGAAACTCGCCGCGGTGGGCCACGACGGGCTCGCCCGCGCGATCCGCCCGGTGCACGGGATGACCGACGGCGACACCCTGTTCGGGCTCGCGACGGGCGACCGGCCCGCGCCCGACCTCGGCGGCATCCAGGCGCTCCTGACGGCGGGGGCGGACGCGGTGACGCGGGCGGTGGGCAACGCGGTGCTCGCGGCGGAGTCGGTGGGTGGGTTCCGCAGCTACACCGAGGTGGTCAGGGACGCGGAGCGCAGCGGAGCCGGACCCGGGGGTACCGGATGAGGCTCCGCGTCGCCACCTGGAACCTGTGGTGGCGCTTCGGGGAGCCGGACCGGCGACGCCCGGCGATCCTGGAGACCCTGCGCGCGGTGGACGCCGACGTGATCGGCCTGCAGGAGGTCTGGTCGCACGGCGACACCGACCTCGCGACCGAGCTGGCCGCCGAGCTCGGGATGCACGCGGTGTTCGGGGCGTCGCCGGACCCGTCGTCGTGGACCTCCCGGGTCCGCACCGACCACGGCATCGGCAACGCCGTCCTCGCCCGCTGGCCGGTGCGGCCGCGGCACCTCGAGGGTCTGACCGGGACCGGGCGGGTGCTGCTCGGGACCACGGTCGACACCCCGGCCGGGTCGTGGCAGGTGCAGTGCGCGCACCTGACGTCGTCGGTCACCGGGTCCGCGCAGCGGTGCGAGCAGGTCCGGGCGATCGCGCGGCACGTGGTCGCGGCCGACCCGACCGACCTGCCCCCGCTGGTCGTCGGCGACTTCAACGCCGAGGCCGCCTCCGACGAGATGCGCCTGGTCGAGGGGCACCTGACCGCGCCCGCGGAGCCGGGGCTGGTCCTCGTCAACACCCGCCGCTGGGCCGCCGACCCCGACGAGCCGACCTGGACCCCGGCCAACCCGTACGTCGCCCCCAGCGGCTCTCCTCCCTCCCGGATCGACCACGTGCTGCTCGGGGCCGGGCGCGGCTCGGTGCCGCTGCGCGTGGCCGGGACGGCGGTGTTCGGCGACGGCCCGGGCGCCGAGGGGGTGTGGCCGTCGGACCACCACGGCATCCTGGTGGACTTGGAGGTGGTCGCGTGACGGTGGCGCACCCGTGGGTCCGGGAGGCGGCCGGGCCCTCGCTGATCCTCCCGGACGGCTGCCTCGACGTGATCGTGCGGCCCGACGGCGAGGCGGTCGTCGCGGGGCCGGACGCGGTCGCCCGCGAGCACGCGACCGTCGGTCGGTTCCGCGGGGTGCGGTTCTCGCACGGCGTCGGGTCGCTGGTGCTCGAGGTGCCCGCCGAGGAGCTGGTCGGGCGGACGGTGCCGCTGGCCGACGTCGTCGGGCGGGTTCCCGACGTCGGGTCGTGGCTGCGGCGGCGGATGGCCGACCTGCCCGACGACGGGCCGTGGGCCCGGTACGTGTTCGACGCCTCCGCGCGGGGCGTGCCGGTGGCGGCGATCGCCGACGAGGTCGGGCTCTCGGCCCGCACGCTGCAGCGCCGGTGCCGGGTGCGGTTCGGGTACGGACCGCAGCACCTGCACCGGGTCCTGCGGCTCCAACGGGCCCTCGCCCGTCGTCGGGAAGGGAGCTCCTGGGCGGACACGGCGGCCGCCGCGGGCTACGTCGACCAGCAGCACCTGTCCCGCGAGGCGCGGGCGCTGACCGGACGGGCGCCCACGGCGCTCGGGTAGGCGCCCCCGCCCCGCCGAGTGCTGCACCTGGCAGCTCTCGAGGCCCGTCGGCATGCCTGGTGTTGCACTCGACGCGACGTCAGGACGAGGCGGCGAACAGGTCCACCCCCACGCCGTCGGGGTCGAGCACCGAGGCGTAGCGCTGCCCCCACACGGCGTCGAACGGGGCGAGGTGGCCGCGGTACCCCTGGCCCACCAGCCGCTCGTAGGCGGCGTCGACGTCGGCGGGGGAGTCGCACTCGAGCGCGAGGCCCACCCGGCCCTCGCCGGTCGGCGGCGTGAAGGACGGGTCGAACGACGCCACGGTCTCCTCGGTGTCGAGGAGCAGGCGGAGTGCGCCGAACGGGACCTCGACATGCGGCGCGGGCTCGTCGGGCACGTCCAGGCCCAGCGAGCGGTAGAAGGCGAGCGAGGCGGCCATGTCGGCGACGACGATCCCGACGGCGAACGGCTGGAGCTTCATGGCCGCGACGCTAGGACCGCGCCGCACCCGGGGTCGTGGATCCATCGGACGGCGCCACGGGATTGCCGCATGCGCATGGGTGGGCAGCCGGGACGCTCCGATCGACGACGACGACGACGAAGGAGTCCCACCATGGCCGTCTGCGAGACCTGCGGGAACGACTACGAGATGGCGTTCCAGATCACCGCCGCCGGGGCGACGCACACGTTCGACAGCTTCGAGTGCGCCATGCACGCGATGGCGCCCCGCTGCGAGCACTGCGGCGTCATGATCATGGGGCACGGCCACCAGGTCGAGGGCCGCTTCTACTGCTGCGCCCACTGCGCGTCGGCGGCCCAGGGGGCGTCCACGGTCGACCACGTGTAAGGCTCGCGCCGTGGCGGTCGTGCGCGCGGCGCTGGAGTTCACGGAGCCCCTGCGGCCCGACAACCTCTACGGTCACCTCGTCGCGACGGCGGTCCCCGGGGTCGAGGAGTGGTCCGGCGGTGCCTACCGCCGCACGCTGCGGCTGCCGCACGGACCCGCCGTCGTGAGCCTGCCGCCGCCGGTCGGCCGCGTCGTCGAGGCCGAGATCCGCGGCGATCCCGACGACGGGGCGGAGGCGGTCCGCCTCGCGCGGCGCCTGCTCGACCTGGACGCCGACCCGGCCGCGGTCGACGGGGCACTGCGCGCCGACCCGGTCCTGCACCCGCTCGTCGACGCCGCGCCGGGCCGCCGGGTGCCGGGCAGCCCGGATCCCGACGAGTTCGCCGTCCGCGCCGTGCTGGGCCAGCAGGTCTCCACGGCCGCCGCCCGCACCCACGCCGCCCGCCTGGTCCGCGCCCACGGCACCCCCTTGCCCGAGGGCCTCGCCCCGCCCGGATCGGGCCTGACCCACCTCTTCCCGACCCCGCACCAGCTCACCGCCCTGACCGACGACGAACTCGGCATGCCCGCGAGCCGCAAGCGCACCCTGCACGGCCTGGTCGCCGCCCTCGCCGACGGGTCGGTCGACCTGCGCGGCCCGCACGCCCGCGACCAGCTCGGGGCGCTGCGCGGGATCGGCCCCTGGACCGTCGACTCGGTCGCCATGCGGGCGCTCGCCGACCCCGATGCCTTCCTGCCCTCCGACCTCGGCATCCGGGTCGCCGCCAAGCAGCTGGGGCTCCCGGAGCGCGACCGCGACCTCGTCGCCCGCGCCGAGGCCTGGCGCCCCTACCGCGCCTACGCGACGCAGTACCTGTGGGCCGCGCTCGACCACGCGGTCAACACCATGCCCGACTACTGAGCCGCGAGCCGCGCCCGGAGCGCCTTCTTGTCCACCTTCCCGGCGTCGGTCAGCGGCATCTCGTCGACGAACCCGACGTCGGCCGGCGCGTACATCGGTCCCTGCCGCCGCGCGACGAGGTCGGTGAGCTCGGCGGGGTCGGGCGCCGCGCCGGGCTCGGTGACGACGGCCGCGTGGACCGCCTCCGACCCGTCGTCGTCCGGCGCGCCGAACACCGCGGCCTCCCGGACGCCGTCGTGCCCGACGAGGACGTTCTCCACCTCGGGCGTGTGCACGTGCCCGCCGACGACCACGACGACGTCACCGAGCCGGTCGACGACGTGCAGGTAGCCGCGGTCGTCGAGGTAGCCGACGTCCCCGGTGTGCATCCAGCCGTCGGCGTCGAGCGTCCGCGCGGTGAGCTCGGGCTGCTTCCAGTAGCCGTCGAACTCCATGCCGGTGCGCACCCACAGCTCACCCGGCTCGCCCTCGGGACCCCGGACCGACAGCTCCGTGGTGGGCAGCACCCGGCCGACGGTGCCGAGCAGCGACGGGTCCTCGTGCTCCTCCCGGGTCAGCACGCTGATGCCGCCCGCCTCGGTCTGGCCGTAGAACTGCACGAACACCGGCCCGATCCGGCGGACCGCCTCGGCGGTCCGGGCGGGCACGGCGGGCGCCCCGCCGTAGATCACGGTGCGCAGGCTGGACAGGTCGCGGTCGTCGAGGTCGGGGTGGTCGAGCAGGCGGTGCAGCAGCGGCGGGAGCAGCCACAGGTCGGTGATCCGCTCGCGCTCGATCGTCGCCAGCACCTCGGCGGGGTCGAAGCCGTCGAGCAGCACGACCGCACCGCCGACGGCGAGCGTGCGGTCGGCGATGCCGCCCGCGGCGTGCGCGATCGTCGTGCACACGAGCTGCCGGACGGGCTCGGCGGGCTCGTCGGCGTCGTCCGCCGCCGACGGGCGCCAGGTGTGGGAGAGCATCCGCAGGTGGTGGGCGAAGGTGTAGGTGATGCCCTTCGGGTGGCCCGTCGTCCCGCCGGTGTGGCGGATCTGCTCGACGTCCCCGGGCCGGGCGCGGCACGCGACCGGGTCGGCGCCGTACCCGGCCGTCAGCCCCTCGTCCAGGACGACGCGGTCGACGGGCGGAGCGTGCTCCAGGACCGCGTCGGCGTCCCGCTCGTGGCCGGGCACGACGAGCATCGTCGCGGCGTCGACGTCGGCGACGATGCGCCCACGGGACTCCGGGGACAGGCCCGCGTAGGGCTGGGTGACCCCGGCCCCCAGGAGGTTCACCGCGAAGCGGGCGACGATGCCCTCGGGCTCGTTGCCGCCCAGGAGCACGACGATCGAGCCGGGCCCGACGCCCCGCCCGTCGAGGGCACGCGCGGTGCGGAACACCGCGTCGCGCAGGTCGCCGTGGGTGATGCGCCGGTCGTGGTGGACCAGGGCGAGGTCCTCCGCGTGCTCGGCGAACGCCTGCAGGTGGGCCTCGACGTCGGCGCGGGGCGCCATGAACTCCTCCTCGAGTCGTTGCTATACGCAACGACTACCCGGTGATCCGGAGGAGCGGGGCGAGTGTGACGAAGCTCAGAACAGCATGACGTCGGCGGCCTCGAGGTCGAGCAGGGTCCGCTTGGTCCCCAGCCCGCCCGCGTAGCCGGTCAGCGAGCCGTCCGCGCCGACCACCCGGTGGCACGGCACCACGATCGCCACGGGGTTCCGTGCCATCGCGCCGCCCACCCGCCGGGAGTCCGACAGCGGCAGCCCGACCTTCGTCGCGAGCGCGCCGTACGTGATCGTCGAGCCCCACCCGACGTCGTCGAGCCCGGCCAGCACCCGGCGGTGCGCCCCGGAGGTCCCCGAGAGGTCGACCGGCACGGTGAACTCCCGCAGCCCGCCGTCCAGGTAGGCGTCGATCTCTTGGCGGGCCAGGTCCAGCACCGCCTCGTCGTCGGGACCGTCGGTCTCCGGCTCGGTGAACCCGACCAGGCTCAGCCCGGCTCCCGACGCCGCCAGGTACAGCGGCCCGATCCGTGTCTCGTGCACCACGCTCATACCCGTTCGAACACCGTCCCGACGGCGGGTGTTGCGCGTCAGGCGGGCAGGCGGGCGACCACGCCCTCGGCCACCGTGACCACCTGGGCGCAGCTGACCTCGGCCGGCGCCGGGCGCTCCACGGTCACGCGCACCATCTGCCGCTGCCGGTACTCGGGCGGGCCGACCGGGCCACGGTCGAGGTAGAGCTGGCAGCCGGGGGAGAACTGGCCGGGGTAGGAGGTCACGACGGCGGGCGTGGTCCCGACCGTGGTGGACCGCCCGGCCGGGATCGGGGCGTAGTCGTCGATGACGACGAAGTCGGTCCACGCCACGGCGCGCCCGGGCAGCGGCTCCCCGACCAGGCAGCGCCACCCGCCGAAGCCGGGGTAGCGCGGCGGGTCGACGACGCCGAGCAGCGGCGCCGGGTCGCCCAGCGCGGCGCACGCGTCGGCGGCCACCAGCGACCGGTCGGCGAACCAGCCGGGGGTGTAGGTGATGCCGCGCGCCGCGAGCGTGGCCACGCCGGCGCGCATCGCCCGCTCCGCGCCCTCGCAGTCGGCGACCCACCGCGAGCCGGCCTGGCCGCGCCCGGAGAACACCACGAGGGTGCCGTCGACGAGGCGCACGACCCGACGGCAGACGTCGTCGGACGGCGTCGGGCTGAGCACGCTCGCGGCGCCGAGCTGCCGCACGGGTTCGCCGGAGGTGTACGTCGTGGCGGCCTCGGAGTCGTAGACCGCCTCGAGGGCCTGCAGGCGGTCGTCGGCGGCGCGGCCCTGGATGCGGCAGGAGCCGACGGAGTCCCCGGACAATGCCACCGGGTACCAGGAGGCGCCGAACGACCGCGGGTCGAGCAGGTCGCACGGGTTCGCCGCCCGCGGGTCGCCGGTGAGCGTGAGCGGGCCGAGCGGGACCTCCGGCAGCGGCGCCGCCGGCGGGCGCCCGGGGGGAGCCGGGGCCGCCGTCGAGCAGGCCCCGAGCAGCAGGGTCACGACGACGACGGCCACCGCCGCCCAACGACGCATGCCGGACATCCCACCGCACGTCGACGGGCCGCGGAAAGGGGTGCTCAGCCGCGGGCGGCGACCGGCTCGCGGCGCGCGAAGGCGGGAGCGCGCTCCGGCCGGAACCCGACGCCGATCAGGTAGGCGGGCAGGATCGTCGCCGGCGGCACGGCCGCCATGAGCCGGCGCACCGCGGCGGGCGGTCCGGTGCGGCGCCCCTCGAGCACCGGGCTCAGGATCGCCCGGTGCATCAGGCGCTGCAGCGTCTGGACGAGCACCGTGGGCAGCATCCGCCGCCGTCGCACCGCGGCCAGCTCGTCGGGCCGGACGTGACCGCGCAGCAGCGGCGCGGCGAGCAGGGTCGCCGCGGCGACCGCGTCCTGGATCGCGAGGTTGATGCCGACGCCGCCGATGGGCGACATCGCGTGGGCCGCGTCGCCGAGGCAGAGCAGGCCGTCGACGTGCCAGCGGCGCAGCCGGTCGAGCTTGACCGACAGGAGCTTGACCTCGTCCAGCGAGGTGATCGTGTCCATCCGGTCGGCGAACTCCGGGATCAGCTCCGCGACGTCGGCCCGGAACGCCTCGAGCCCGCGCGCCCGCAGGGCGGCGTCCGAGCCGGGCGGCGTCATGTATGCGACCTGGTAGTAGTCCTCGCGCGGGATCAGCAGGCCGAAGCGGCGCTCGCCCATGCGGGGCGAGAGCGCGGTCAGGGTGTCGCCCGCGTGCCGCGGGAGCCGGAACCACCACACGTCCATGGGGCACGCGTACTCGGTGCTCGGCAGGTCGACGCCCGCCCGGGCCGTCGAGGTCCGGCCGTCCCCGGCGACGGTGAGGTCGGCCTCGATCTCGCCCTCGACGCCGTCGGCGGTGCGGTAGTGCACCCCTGTCACCCGGTCGCCGTCCCGCCGCAGCCCGGTCACCTCGGTGCTCATCCGCAGCGTGAACGTGGGCTCGCGCCCGGCCTCGTCCGCGAGCAGGTCGAGCAGGTCCCACTGCGGCACCATCGCGACGTAGGGGTGGCGCACGCCCAGGGCGGCCAGTCGCGTGAAGTCTCCGACGCGCAGCATCTCCCCGCTGCCGACCGCCGTCGCGGGCTCCACCGGCCGCACGGGGAAGGCCACCTCCTCGACCCGGCTCTGGGGCAGCGCGGCGAAGCGCTCGCCGAGCCCCAGGTCGTCGAGGAGGTCCAGCGTCGTCGGGTGGACCGTGTCGCCGCGGAAGTCGCGGAGGAAGTCCGCGTGCTTCTCCAGCACCGTGACCTCAACCCCGGCCCGGGCCAGCAGCAGCCCGAGCATCATGCCGGCCGGGCCGCCCCCGACCACACAGCACGTCGTGCGCTCCATCGCGCCCGCCCCCTAACTCACTGATCGATGAATTCCTCTCGGGGTCACGGTACGACCGGGCCGCGCAGAATTCAACGGCCAATGAGTTCGGCTAGGGTGACGCCATGGCGAAGCGGGCGGCCGGGCGGCGCCCCGGCGACTCCGGCACCCGCGAGGCGATCCTCGGCGCGGCCCGGGAACGGTTCGCCGAGCAGGGGTTCCGGGAGACGACGATGCGCTCGGTCGCGACGGCCGCCGACGTGGATCCCGCCCTCGTGCACCACTACTTCGGCACCAAGGAGGGGTTGTTCGCGAGCGCGATGGCGTTCCCGTTCAACCCGGCCGACGTGGTGGCGCGGATGCTCGAGCAGGGCGTGGACGGCCTCGGCGAGCGCCTCGTGCGGACCCTGCTCGTCACCTTCGCCCGGCTCGGGCCGGCCAACCCGATGATCGCCCTGCTGCGCTCGGCCGTCGGTCACCCGCCGGCTGCGCAGATGCTCCGGGAGTTCCTGACGGGAGCCGTGCTCGACCCGGTGGCGACCGCGATCGAGGTCGACCGCCCACGGCTGCGGGCCGAGCTCTGCGCGTCCCAGGTGGTCGGGATCCTGGTGGCGCGCGAGGTCGTCGAGCTGCCGGAACTGCGGGCGGCGGACACGGCCACGCTGGTGGCCGCCTACGGGCCGACCCTGCAGCGCTACCTCACCGCGGACCTCTGACCCCGCGGCATCCTCACGTGCGCGGTGCGGGGAGCCGGGGCACGGACTCCCGGGCGAGCTGGACGGCCAGGTCGCAGGCACGGTTCGTGCCGACCTCGGGGAGCTCGACGACGATGCGCACCACCTCCCACTGCTTCGGGCCCGGGCGCACGTAGTAGTTCGTGATGTTCCACGGGACGAGGACCTGGCAGGCGGTCCCGAACTGGCCGGGGTAGCGCGAGAGCTGGCCCTCGAGCCCCGGGCGGACCTCCGGTCGCTGGTCGGGCGGCGTGGGGAACGGCGGCAGGGTGTCCATGGCCACGAAGTCCAGCCAGGCCACCGGTTGACCGTAGGACGGGGTCCCGACGAAGCAGTGCCGGTCGGCGAACCCGACGTAGCGCGGCGGGTCGGTGAGGCCGAGTCGGGCGGCCGGGTCGCCCAGCGCGGCACAGGCGTCGGCGCGTTCGAGCACCGACTCCGGCTGGTGGCTGGGGCCGTGGGTGACGCCGGCGTCCTCCAGCCGCACGAGCCCGAACCGCATGGCCCGCTCGGCCACCTGGCAGTCCGCGACCGGCGGCGGTCCGCCCTCCGCGCCGATGCGGGCCTGCTCGGAGATGGTCCGTCCCGAGAAGATCACGTAGGTCCCGTCGACGAGCCGGACGGCCCGGCGGCACACGTCGTCCGCGGGCTGCGGGCGCAGGATCGTCGCGGTCCCCGCCGGTTCGGGCGGCTCGGTGGAGGTGATCGTCATCGAGCGCTCGGTGGCGAAGGACGCCTCGACGCTCTGCGGGCGGTAGGGCTCCGCCTGGCCGATCAGACGGCAGGAGCCGACGGCGTCACCGACGCCCGGGTAGGGCGACGGCGGGATAACCCCGGTGAACAGCTGCGGGTCCAGCAGCGCGCACGCGTCCGCCGTCCGCGGATCGCCCGTCATCGCCACCGGTCCGAGGTCGGGCAGCGGTGGTGGCTCCGCGCTTCCGGAACACGCGGTGCCGAACAGGACGACGAGGGCGATCAGGACGACGGGCGCGAGGCGGCTCATGCCCGTAGTGGTAGCAGAGCGTGACGACGAGCGGCGAGCAAGCCACTCGTTCGGCTCAGTGCTGGTCAGCCTCCGGCGAACGGCGGCAGGACGTCGAGGACCGCGCCGTCGGCGAGGACCTCGTCCCGAGAGTGCACGGCCGTGCCGTCGAGCAGGAACGACGACGCCGCCAGCACCTTCACCAGGGCCTCGCCGTGGTCGGCGGCGACGGCCTCGACGAGGGCGGCGATCGTGGTGCCCACGGGCACCGTCATCGGTTCCGTGCTGCGTCCGGCCGCGGCCTTGGCCCCGGCGAAGTAGCGGACGGTCACCGTGACGGTGCGGGTGCCGAGGGAGCTCGTCATCATCCTCCGATCGCGCTCATGGGACGGTCGGGCTGCAGGAACCCGGGGTCGTCGATCCCGTGGCCGGGCTTCTTGCCCCACATCGCGACGCGCCACGCCGCCGCGATCTCGGCGTCGGTGCCGCCGCCGCGCAGGAGCCCGCGCAGGTCGTTCTCGCTGCGAGCGAACAGGCAGGTGCGGACCTGGCCGTCCGCGGTGAGGCGGGTGCGGTCGCAGGTCCCGCAGAACGGGCGGGTGACCGACGCGATCACCCCCACGCGGGCGGGTCCGCCCCCGGGGCGCTCCCAGCCGTCGACGAGGAACCGCTCCGCCGGCGCGCCGCCCCGCTCGGCCGGGTCGGGGCGCAGGTCGAACCGCGTGCGCAGCGAGGCCAGGATCTGCTCGGCGGTGATCATGCGCTCGCGCTGCCAGGAGTGGCCGGCGTCCAGCGGCATCTGCTCGATGATCCGCAGCTCGAAGCCCTCGGCGAGGGCCCAGGCGAGCAGGTCGGGCGCCTCGTCGTCGTTCAGGCCGGGCATCAGCACGGTGTTGATCTTGATGGGGCCGAGGCCCGCGTCACGGGCGGCGGCGAGCCCGTCGAGCACGTCGCCCAGCCGGTCGCGGCGGGTGATCTCGGCGAAGCGCTCCGGGCGCAGCGTGTCCAGCGAGACGTTCACGCGGTCGAGCCCGGCGGCCGCGAGCCCGCGGGCCCGCCGGGTCAGCCCGAGACCGTTCGTGGTCACGGACATGTCGGGCCGCGGGGCGAGCGCGGCCGTGGCGGCGACGATGTCCTCCAGGCCCTTGCGCAGCAGCGGCTCGCCGCCGGTGAAGCGGATCTCCTGGACGCCGAGGTGCTCGACGGCGACCCGCACCAGCCGGACGACCTCGTCGTCGGTCAGGGCCTGTTCGGTCGGCATCCACTCCAGGCCCTCGGCGGGCATGCAGTAGGTGCAGCGCAGGTTGCAGCGGTCGGTCAGCGACACGCGCAGATCCGTGGCGATCCGGCCGTAGCGGTCGGTGAGCCGGGGGTCGTCGGGACGGTCCGTGGTGGTGTCCGGCGGCCCCGGGACGGACGGGACGCCGAGGTCGAGGATGGTCATCGCCCGCCACGATAACCGCGTCGCGCGGGTGTGGGTGAGCAGCATCTCCGCAGGTGGGAGTGGTGATCCGCAGATGCGGACGCAGGTGATCGCCGGTCCTCGCACCTGCGGCGCGAGTGCGGCGGAACTCTGCGATCGGGCAGGTGGCCGACGCCCGTCACCGTGGCGGGCTCTCGCCCACACGGGTGACACGCCGAACGGTGTCCGCCTCCACGGACGGGCGAGGTGCGGTCACTAGCGTGACGGGAGTGGCCGTCGTCGGGACCCCGTCGCCCCCGGCCCGACGCCCACGCCGGCGCGGCCGGGCCGTCGTGGCCACCCTCGTGCTGCTCGCCGTGGTCGTCGTGGTGGGCGGGTTGGCCCTGGGCGCGGACGCCCCGCCGCGGGTGGAGACCGTCCCGGTCGGGCGTGGCAGCGTCGTCGCCGAGGCGCACACCGGCGGCACCGTCGTCAGCCGCACCGCTGCCGCCGCCGGCTTCGCGGTGGACGGGGTGGTGGCGACCGTCGAGGTCTCCGACGGCGCCGTGGTCAGCACCGGTGACGTGCTCGCGACGCTCGACGACCGCGCCGCACGCCCCCGGATGGAGGCCGCCGCGGCCGCGGTGACCGCCGACGAGCAGGCCCGGGACGCGGCGGCCGCCGCGCCCGTGCCCGATCCGGTGGCCCTCGCCCGGCTGGACGCGACGCTCTCCGCGGACCGGGCGGCCCTGGCCGAGGCCCGGCGCGTCGTCGACGCCGGGGTGCTGCGCGCGCCCCAGGACGGCACCGTCACCGCCGTGCGGGTGCAGGCCGGGACCCGGGTGACCGCCGGGTCGCCGCCCGCCGTCGAGATCGCGGATCTCGCCGCGCTCGCGGTGCGGGTGGGGCTCGAACCGGCGCAGGTCGCCTCGGTCCTCACCGGACGGACCGCCTTCGTGACGCCGGGTGCGGGCACCCCGGGCGCCGACCCCGCGGCGACCGCCCGGCGGCGCGGCGAGGTCGTGGCGGTCGCGCCCGCGCCCGGTCCCGACGGGCGCTACGCGGTGTCGATCGCGGCGCCGCTCCCGGACTCGGCGCGGATCGGGCTGCCCGTCGACGTCGACGTGGTGCTGGCCCGGCGGGACGGGGTCCTGGTGCTGCCACCCGAGGCGGTGCGGCCGGGACCGGCGCCGGGCACGGCGACGGTCGTGGTCCAGCGCGGTCAGGGACCGGCCGGGGCCGTCGCCACGACGGTCGGCGTCGGGCTCGTCGGCGACGGCGGGGTGGAGGTGCTCGACGGGCTCGACGAGGGCGACGTCGTGGTGCTCGGCGCCGGTCCGGCCCCCGCCACGGCCTCGTAGGTCTCGCCGAGCCGGGCCACCCCGAGGTCGGCGGTGGCGGTCCCGGAGTTCCCGCTGTCGCGGTACAGGCCGACCTTCCAGTAGCTGCGCCGCCCCTCGTACAGCGTGCCGCCCGGCGGACGGAACCCGGCCAGGCGCTGCGTGCCGTCGAGCCAGACGTCGACGCGGCCCTTCGCGGGGTCCGAGGAGAAGACGATCCCGACGACGATGTCCGCCGGCCGGCCGGTGACCGCGGGCGCGATGTCGGTGGCGAACAGCTCCGACCCTCCCGGACGGCCGAACCCGCCCCCGAGCCGGAACTCGCCGTCCTCGATGCGCAGCTCCAGCGGTGGGGAGCCGGTGCCGTCGTTCTTCCACTGGGTGGCGAGCTGGAAGCCGCCGGGATCGGTCGGGAACGACGGGGGCAGCGTGTAGGTCAGGCGGAAGAAGCGGGTGTCGCCCTCGTCGAACTCGTCGACGTCGGGCTCGACCTCCGCGCGCTCCGAGCCGCTGGGGACGGTGAACCGGATCGTCTTCGCCGGGCCGTCGACGACCTCCACCTCGGCGTCGTCGGTGATGTTCCACGGCGTGTCCTTGAACCCGCCGAGGCCCTTCGTGGCGATCGCGCCGTCCCAGATCAGGCCGGTGGCCGAGCCCGGTGTGGGCGGGGCCGCCGCGAACCGCTGCGCCTCGGGACGGGGGCGGTCCGTCGGGATGGTGAGCGGCTGCACGCACACCGAGGGCACCGGCAGCGGGACCGGCAGGGCGGTCGGCAGCGGCAAACACGACGGCTCGTCCGGACGGGTCGTGGTGGTGGTCGTCGTGGCCGATGTGGTGGTCGAGGACGTGCTGGAGGAGCCGGAGCTCGACGGCGGCGGGTCCGCCGGCGACGCGACCGCGGTGAGCCAGGCGCCGCGGGCGGCCGGGACGGCGGAGCCGTCGGCGGCGCCGCGGAGCACCAGCCGGACCTGGACCTCCGAGGTGGGGTCGGCGAAGCGCGCGGGAGCGCGGTCGCGGACGGCCTGCCACGGTCCCCACCGGCCGTCGCGGTCGAGGCCGCGGGCCTCGAGGTCGACCTCGGTGCCGGACGGCCGGTCGGCGGTGACGGTGCCGGCGAGCTCGCGGGCCGGGCGCAGGAGGCGGCGGGGCGCGACCGTGAGCACACCCTCGGGCCGGCTGCCGGAGCCCGGGAGCGGCCGGACCGCGCCGTCGGCGAGCACCACCCCGGTGTCGTCGCCGCCCTCGATCGCGAGCTCCGCGGCCCAGCTCTCGCCGGGCTCGGTGGTCACGATCGACGGTGCCGCCAGGGCGGTCCCGGCCGTGACCGCGCCGGAGAGCAGCAGGCCGGCGGCGCACACCAGGCACCGCCGACGGCGGTCAGCACGCGGGGACATCGGGCACCTCCAGGGCCTCGGCGGGGACGTAGCGGTCGGCCGCGAGCCGCACCCAGCGCCCGCCGTCGGGAGCCGCGGGGAGACGGAGCGCAGCGGAGCTCGACCATTCGGACCGGGCGAGGGCCTGCGTGGCGGGCCCGGTCGTGGCGCACTCGACCGGGAGGCGGGAGCGCGGGGCGACGGTGCCGACGTCGGGGGCGTCCGGCCGGGGGGCGGCGCGGACGGTCAGGACGTCCTCGCCGGCGGTGCCCGTGGGGCCGGTGCCGGTCCAGAGGTAGGCCACGTCGACCCACGCGTTGTCCTCGAGGCGGAGGTCGCGGCGGAAGGTGCCGTCGGCGAGGTCGATGCCCGCCGGGTTCGCGACCCGGCGGCCGAGACCGTCGCGGCCGTCGGCGTAGCCGTCCCGCGCGGCCTGCGCCTGCGGGAGGCCGCGGGGGAGGTCGCGGAAGGACTCGCGCTCGGCGTTCCAGTGGTCGTCGCGGACGTTCCAGGGCCCGACGTCCCAGGCCGGCGCCCACGTGCAGCGACCGTTGTCCGCGCAGACCCGGACCGTGTAGTCGCCGGTCCCCTCGGGCGCCAGGCCGCGGCGGGAGGGCAGGGCGACGAAGCGGTCGTCGTCGACGATGCGGTGGCCGTTGGCGGTGGTGTTGCCGACGAGGCCGATGCGCGTCGCGAACACGCGCGCACCGAACGGGGCGGCGGGTGTGGTGCGAGCCAGCCGTCGGGGGGTCGGGGTCGCGTCCGCCGTGAGCCAGAGTCGTCGCAGGGAGGGTCCCTGCCCGCCGTCGCCGGCGACGAGGGTCACGCGGACCTGGACCTGCAGGGTCGGGGCCGGGAGCTGCGCGGGGCCCTCCCGACCGGTCGGGAACCACTCCGACCACGACCCGTCGTCGCGCAGGCCGCGCACCGCGACCAGCACCTGCGAGCTGCCCGGCGCGTCCGCCGTGACCGCGGCCGACACCCGGTCGGCGACCGCCCCGAGTCGGCGCGGCGCGAGCAGCAGCGTGCCCTCGGCGGGGGCAGGACCCGACGTGGTCGCGCGCGGGCCGGTGTCCGCGAGGGCGATCGCGTCCTCGCCGGCCACGACGTCCACGTCGTCCCCATCGGCCACGGCCAGCTCGGCGCCCCAGGTCTCGCCGGTGGGCACCCCCTGCGCCGGGGCGGGGACGAGGGGAAGGGCCAGGAGTACCGAGGCCACCGCCACGACCACCGCGACCCGCTTCGCACCACGCACGACGATCATGAGAACGAGGCGGTGCGTTGTGTGCAATACGTGCACGGCGTGACGCACGTGAGTGATGACCGAGCGGGTGAATTACACCGATGTCGTGATCGTCGGTGCGGCAACCGGCCGGTTCACGCGTCGCCCGGTAGAGGTACTGCGACGACACGATCGTGTGAAGGAGCCGCGCGATGGGGGGCACCTGCGTGGTGCACGACGAGCGGGAGCAGGCGCGCCACCGGCTCGAACTGCTGCTGCGGGCCTCGGGGGAGGCCGAGGTCGTCGTGGCCGCCGACCTGGACGACGTCCTCGCGCGCGCTGCGGCCGGTACGGCCGACGTCGTCGTGCTCGGGGTCGGTCGGGGAGCCGCGGCCGGGCAGGCGGTCACCGACGTGCGGTCGGCCGCGCCCGCCGTCCCGGTCCTGGTCGCGGGGCCGTCGGACGCCCCGGCCGTGGTCGCGGACGCGCTGGCGGCCGGAGCCGTCGGCTACCTGCGCTGGGACGCGCCGCGGGCGATGACGCGCACGCTCGCGGCGGTCGCGGCCGGCACCGCCCCCGCCCGGGACCTGCTGACCCCCGCCGACGAGGGCGTCCTGGTGGACCTCCCGGCCCAGCGGTCGCTGGACCTCTCGGTCCGGGAGGTCCAGGTCCTCATCGGCGTGAGCCGCGGACTGACCAACGCCGACATCGGCCGACGGCTCTACCTGTCCGCGGCCACGGTGAAGTCGCACGCGGCGCGGCTGTTCCGCAAGCTCGGCGCGACCGACCGCGCGGAGGCGGTCGGCCGGGCCTGGGCGCTGGGGGTGTTCAGGCTCGGGCCTTGATCTCCACCCGGGCCACCGAGCGCAGGTGGACCTCGTCCGGGCCGTCGGCCAGGCGCAGCGCGCGCGCCCACGCGTAGGCCGAGGCCAGCGGGAAGTCGTCGGACACGCCGCCGCCGCCGTGCACCTGGATCGCGCGGTCGATCACGCCGCACGCCATCCGCGGGCAGACCACCTTGATCGCCGCGATCTCGCTCGCCGCGCCCCGCGACCCGACCTTGTCGATGAGGTCCGCGGCCTTCTGCACGTAGAGCCGCGCCTGGTCGATCTCGATCCGGCTCTCGGCGATCTGCTGCTGGACCACGCCCTGGTCGGCCAGCGGCTTGCCGAACGCGACCCGCTCGTTGGCCCGGCGCACCATCGCGTCGAGGGCGCGCTCGGCCATCCCGATCAGGCGCATGCAGTGGTGGATGCGGCCGGGGCCGAGGCGGGCCTGGGAGATGGCGAACCCGCCGCCCTCCTCGCCGAGCAGGTTCGACACCGGCACCCGCACGTCGTGGAACTCGATCTCGCAGTGCCCGTGCTGGTCCTGGTAGCCGAACACCGGCAGGGCGCGGGTGATGTGCACGCCCGGCGTGTCGCGCGGGACCAGCACCATCGACTGCTGGCGGTGCTTGGCCGCCTCCGGGTCCGTCTTGCCCATGACGATGAAGATCGCGCAGCGGCTGTCGGCGGCGCCGGAGCACCACCACTTCTTGCCGTTGACGACGTACTCCGCGTCATCCCCACTGCCCTCGCGGCGGATCTCGGTGGTGATGTTCGTGGCGTCCGAGGACGCGACCGCCGGCTCGGTCATCGCGAACGCCGAGCGGATCTCGCCCGCGAGCAGCGGGGCCAGCCAGTCCTGCTTCTGGTCGGCGGTGCCGAACAGGTGCAGCGTCTCCATGTTGCCGGTGTCCGGGGCCTGGCAGTTGATCGCCTCGGGGGCGATCACCGGCGACCAGCCGGTCACCTCGGCCACCGCGGCGTACTCGAGGTTGGTCAGCCCCGACTCCGAGGGCAGGAACAGGTTCCACAGCCCGCGGTCGCGGGCCTCGGCCTTGAGGGTCTCGACGACGGGCGGGAGCTCGTGCTCGGCGGGCGTGCCCCGGCGCTCGTCGCGGAACGCGTCGTACTCGGCCTCGGCCGGGAGGATCGACTCCTCGAGGAAGGCGCGCATCCGCTTCGTGTAGTCGGCCGCCGCGGCACTGGGTGCGAAGTCCACGATCCGACTCTCCCACCGCCGGACCCCGATCGCGAGAGTGGTGATCGCCTGCTCACGGCGTGGTCCGGTGCGCGACTCGTGAGATGCACCCCGATCGGGTAAGCGCAGCCGTAGCTGCGGTCCTACACTGCCGCTCCGTGACGCACTTCCGGATCGCCGAGGCCGCCCGGCTGCTCGGTGTCAGCGACGACACCGTGCGCCGGTGGACCGACAGCGGGTCCCTCCCGGTCGACACCGACTCCAGCGGCCGCAAGGTCATCGCCGGAGCCGACCTGGCGTCCTTCGCGCGGGCCTCGGCCCACGCCACCCCCGACCCCTCGGGGGTCGGGCGCTCGGCCCGGAACCGCTTCGTCGGGCTCGTGACCGACATCCAGAGCGACAAGGTCATGTCGCAGGTGGAGATCCAGTGCGGGCCGCACCGGGTCGTGTCGCTCATGAGCACCGAGGCCGTGCACGAGCTGTCCCTCGAGGTCGGCTCGCTCGCGGTGGCCGTCGTGAAGGCCACCCACATCATCGTCGAGACCCCTGGAGGGACCGCGTGAGCACCCGATTCCGTTCCGCGCTCATGGCCGGCGCCGCTGCCGTGCTCGGGCTGGCCCTGACGGCGTGCGGGGGATCCGATGCGGGGTCCGGGCAGCAGGCCGGTGGTCAGGCCGGGGCGCCGGCCCGCACCCTCACGGTGTCCGCGGCCGCGTCGCTCACCAGCGTCTACCAGCAGCTCGGCACCGAGTTCCAGAACGCGAACCCGGGCACCACCGTGACGTTCAACTTCGGCGGCTCGGACTCGCTGGCCCAGCAGGTCGTGCAGGGCGCTCCGGCCGACGTCCTCGCCACGGCGAGCTCGCGGACGATGCAGACCGCGGTGCAGGCCGGGAAGATCCAGGGCGAGCCGGTGGTCTACGCGACGAACTCGCTGCAGATCGCGGTCGCGCCGAACAACCCCAAGCAGATCACCGACCTCGCCGCCATGGCACGGCCCGGCGTCATCTCCGTGGTGTGCGCGCCCGCGGTGCCGTGCGGTGCCGCCGCCGAGGCGGCCGAGAAGGCCGCCGGCGTCACCCTGACCCCGGCCAGCGAGGAACAGGACGTCAAGGGCGTGCTCAACCGCGTCCAGACCGGCAACGCGGACGCGGGCCTCGTCTACGTCACGGACGTGCGTTCCGCGCAGGGCAAGGTGCAGGGCGTCGACTTCCCGCAGGCGAGCGCCCAGGGAGCCGTGCAGTCCTACCCGATCGGCGTGGTGACCGGCTCGCAGAACGCCGACCTCGCGCAGAACTGGGTGAACTTCGTCCGCGGCCCGGAGGGCACCGCGGCGTTGCAGCAGGCGGGCTTCGTCACGAAGTGACCGGTCCGGGGCGAGCGGAGCGACGGGGATGACCGCGGTCCCGCGCCTCCTGTGGGCGCCGGCGGCCCTGGGGTGGCTCCTGGTCGCGATCCCCGTGGCGGGGCTCGTCGTCCGGGTGGACTGGCCGAACTTCCTCGGCCTCGTCACGACGCCGTCGGCGCTCGCGGCCCTGCGCCTCTCGCTGGAGACCGGGCTCGCGACGATGGTGCTCTGCCTCGTCCTGGGCGGGCCGCTCGCGGTGGTGCTGGCGCGGTCGTCCCTGCCCGGGCTGCCGTTCATCCGCTCGGTCGTGCTGCTGCCGCTGGTGCTCCCACCCGTCGTCGGGGGCCTCACGTTGCTGTTCCTGTTCGGCCGGACCGGTCCGGTCGGCGGCTGGCTCGACCGCGAGTTCGGGGTGACGATCCCGTTCTCGACGCCGGCCGTCGTGCTGGCCCAGACCTTCGTCGCGATGCCGTTCCTCGTGGTGTCGCTCGAAGGGGCGCTGCGCACGGCGGGGGAGCGCTACGAGGCGGTGGCCGCGACGCTCGGCGCCTCGCCGATCACGACGCTGTGGCGGGTGACGGTGCCCGTCGTGCTCCCGGGTCTGATGTCGGGCAGCGTGCTGGCCTTCGCCCGCGCGCTCGGCGAGTTCGGCGCGACGATCACGTTCGCCGGCTCGCTCGAGGGCACCACGCGGACCCTGCCGCTCTACATCTACCTGGAGTCCGAGAGCGATCTCGACGGCGCCGTCGCGATGTCGCTGGTGCTGGTCGTCGTCGCCATCCTGGTGATCGTCGTGAGCCGCACGCGGGATCTGCGGTGAGCCGGCTCGAGGCGGACGTCGGGGTGCGGCGCGGGTCGTTCGTCCTCGACGTGGCGGTCACGGTGGAGCCGGGGGAGGTCGTCGCGGTCCTGGGGTCCAACGGGGCCGGGAAGTCCACGCTGCTGGGCGCGCTGGCCGGCCTGTACCCGCCCGACCGGGGGTCGGTGGTGCTCGGCGGGCGGGCGTTGGACGGGGTGCCGGTGCACCGGCGGCGGGTCGGCCTGCTGAGCCAGCAGGCACTGCTCTTCCCGCACCTGAGCGCGCGCGACAACGTCGCCTTCGGACCACGGTCGTCCGGCGCCGGACGACGGGCGGCGCGCGAGACCGCCGACCGGTGGCTCGCGATGGTCGACGCGACCGCGCTCGCCGACCGCCGGCCGTCCGAGCTCTCCGGCGGGCAGGCGCAGCGGATCGCGATCGCGCGGGCGCTGGCGTGCGAGCCGGACCTGCTCCTGCTCGACGAGCCGTTCGCGGCGCTCGACGTCGACGTGACTCCCGCCGTGCGCTCCCTGCTGCGCCGGGTGGTCCGGGTCGCCGGGGTGACCACGCTGATGGTCACCCACGACGTGCTCGACGCCGTCGTGCTGGCCGATCGCCTCGTCGTCCTCGACACGGGCCGGGTCGTCGAGTCGGGCCCCACCGCCGAGGTCCTGCGTCGGCCCCGCTCCGCGTTCGCCGCCCGCATCGCCGGGCTCGACCTCGTGCCGGGCCGCTCGTGCAGCGAGGGCCTGCGGACCGCCGAGGGCAGGGTGATCGGCGGGACGCACCCGGAGCCGGTCGACGACGGCGAGCCCGCGGTGGCGCTCTTCGCCCCGGCCTCCGTCGCGGTGTTCGCCGACCCGCCCAAGGGCTCGCCGCGGACGGTGCTGCCGGTGCGCCTGGCCGCGATGGAACCCCACGGCGAGCTGGTGCGGCTGCGGGCCGGGGTCCCCGACGGCGGGCCGGACTGGGTCGACGGCCTCGCCGCCGACGTCACCCCGGCGGCCGTCGCCGAGCTCGGCGTCGAACCCGGCGACGACGTCTGGTTCGCGGTGAAGGCGGCCGAGGTCGAGGTACACCCGGCCGGGCGGTAGGTGACCCCACCCCGATCGGCACCAACGGGCCGTTCGTCACCTTCTTGCGTGACGAACGACCCGTTCGTTCCGTTCCGGCCGGGCCCGCGGCTCAGAGCTGCCGCACGAACAGCACGACGAACCCGACGGCGAGGACCAGCAGGAGGACGGCGACGGGTACCGACCACACCCGACGTCGGGAACCCGCGAGGTGCTCGACGACCGCCGCGTGCAGCCGGGCGAGGCACCACCACATCGCCAGCGCGGCGACCAGCACCCCGACCCACACCAGGGCGTGGACGGTCCAGGCGCCGGCGAGCGTCGGGCCGCCCCAGGCGTCGTCGTAGGGACCGGGGACGACGAACCCGTAGAGCGGTCCGCGCAGGAAGCCCAGGACGACGAGGAACGCGACGAACCAGGCCCAGAGGCCCAGGCCGACCCCGAGCACGGACGCCGCCACCGTGCGGCCGCGGACGAGGTCGGCGGCACTGCGGGGCAGGAGCAGCAGTGCGGTCACGACGACGATGCTGGTCGCCCCGGACCCGGTCCGCGACCCTCCGTCGTCGGGACGGGGACCGACGTTCGTCGGATCCTAGGCGTCCGACGGGCCGCCGAACAGCGGCTCGTCGACCGAGCGGATCTCCTGGCCGGGCAGCCCGCCCGGGTGCTCGCGGCGCACGCGGTCGAGGGCGGCGAGCGCGATCCCGAGGTGCTGGCGCTTGGAGGTCTCGTAGAACGACTGGGCGTCCACGGACAGCTTCGGCGAGCCGTGCAGTGGCTTGTCCGAGACGCAGAGCAGCGTCGCGTTCGGGACGCGGTAGCGGAAACCGTTCGCCGCGATCGTCGCCGACTCCATGTCGACGGCGACGCTGCGACTGGCCTGCATCGCCGCCAGCGTCAGTTTCTGGTTGAGCTCCCAGTTGCGGTTGTCCGTGGTGTGCACCGTGCCGATCCGGTACTCCGCGCCCGCGTCCTCCAGGGCCTCGAGCAGGAACGTGTTGAGCCGGTGGTTCGGGATCACCGGGACGTTCAGCGGCAGCACCTCGTCGAGCACGTGGTCGAAGCGCTGGTAGCCGGTCGCGAGGACGAAGTCGCCCTTCTGCTGGTGGTTCCGCAGGCCGCCGCAGTGCCCGATCATGATCATCGTGTCCGGGCGCAGGACGGACACGTGGTCGGTCGCGGTCTTCGCGTTCGCGGGGCCGACCCCGATGTTGACCAACGAGACGCCGTCGCCCTCGGGGCGGGTGTGGTGGTAGGCGGGCATCTGGACGTCGTGGTCCGGCCGGATCGCGTCCGGCCAGCGCTCCAGGAACGCCTCGACGTGCATCGCGTAGTTGGTGAACAGCACGTGCCGCTGGAAGGCCTCGGCGGAGGTGCCGGTGTAGTGGCCCAGCCGGTCGACGGAGAGCTGCATGCGCTCCGGGCCGAACAGGAACAGCTTCTTCGAGCGGGCGTCGACGCGGTCCTCGTCGAGGGCGTCGAAGAACGCCGGATCGTCGAAGGCGAGCGCGGGCCGCGCCGGGCGCACCGTGATGCGCGCGCCGGCCCGCAGCAGCGCCGCGAGCTCGCGGCAGAGATAGCGCCGGATCGCGGTGGTGCGGGAGAACTCGCCGGTCAGCCGCGGGTTCACCGACGACCACGGGCGCACGACCTCGATCGTCGAGTACCAGCCGTCGTCGTCGATCGCCGCGAGCGTGTCCACCAGGTGGGTCACGGCCCCGTCGTACTCGTCCAGGGTCGCGCCGTCGGCGCTCGCCGTCGTCTGCGGGTGGGTGGCGGTCACGGTCGCCGATGGTCCCAGCGGGTTCCCGACGGCGGGCGGTGAGGGTTCCCGCGATCGGGTGCGGGGTGCGATCGTGAGGCGGACCACGATCGAACCCGTCATGGAGGTCACCCCCGGTGAGCGCCCCCGCCGTCCCCACCGTGCCGTCGTACGCGTCCGGCATCTCCGACGAGCCCCTGCTCGGCGACACCATCGGCGACAACCTGGACCGCACGGCCGCCCGCGTCCCCGACGGCGAGGCGCTGGTCGATCGCGCGCAGGGGCTGCGCTACACGTGGGCGGAGTTCGTCGCCGAGGTCGACTCCCTGGCGCTGGGGCTGCTGGACCTCGGGATCGCGATCGGCGACCGGGTCGGCATCTGGGCGCCGAACTGCGCGCAGTGGACGCTGCTGCAGTACGCGACGGCCAAGGTCGGCGCGATCCTGGTCAACATCAACCCGGCGTACCGGACCCACGAGCTGGAGTTCGTGCTGAACCAGTCCGGGGTGCGGATGCTGGTGGCCGCGCGGTCGTTCAAGACCTCGCAGTACGCCGAGATGATCGAGACGGTCCGCCCGAACTGCGCCGGGCTGGAGACGGTGGTCATCACCGACTCGCCCGAGTGGACCGCGCTGTTCGTCTCCGGTGACGTCGAGCGGGTGCGGGCGCGGCAGGCGGAGCTCTCGGCCGACGACCCGATCAACATCCAGTACACGTCGGGGACCACGGGCTTCCCGAAGGGCGCGACGCTCTCGCACCACAACATCCTCAACAACGGCTACTTCGTCGGCCGGCTGTGCGGCTACACCGAGGTCGACCGTGTCTGCATCCCGGTGCCCTTCTACCACTGCTTCGGCATGGTGATGGGCAACCTCGCGTGCACCAGCTCGGGCGCGACGATGGTGATCCCGGCGCCGGGCTTCGACCCGAAGCTGACCCTCGAGGCGGCGGCCGAGGAGAAGTGCACCTCCCTCTACGGCGTCCCGACGATGTTCATCGCCGAGCTCGCGCTGCCCGACGCCGACTCCTACGACCTCTCCGCCCTGCGCACCGGGATCATGGCCGGCTCGCCGTGCCCGGTGGAGGTGATGAAGCAGGTCGTGGAGCGCTTCGGGATGACCGAGGTGACCATCTGCTACGGCATGACCGAGACCTCCCCGGTGTCCACCCAGACCCGCGCGGACGACTCCCTGGATCGCCGCGTGTCCACCGTCGGCCGGGTCGGGCCGCACCTCGAGTCGAAGATCGTCGACCCGGAGACCGGGCTGACGGTGCCGCGCGGGACACCGGGCGAGCTGTGCACCCGGGGCTACTCGGTGATGCTGGGCTACTGGGAGCAGCCGGAGAAGACCGCCGAGGTGATCGACCGCGCCCGGTGGATGCACACCGGCGACCTCGGGGTGATGGACGACGAGGGCTACATCAACATCACCGGCCGGATCAAGGACATGGTGATCCGCGGCGGCGAGAACGTGTACCCCCGCGAGATCGAGGAGTTCCTCTACACCCACCCCGACATCCTCGACGCGCAGGTGATCGGCGTCCCCGACGAGCGCTACGGCGAGGAGCTCATGGCGTGGGTGCGCCTGCGCGACGGGGTCTCCGAGCTGACCGTCGAGGCCGTCCGTGAGTTCGCCACCGGCAAGCTCGCCCACTACAAGATCCCGCGCTACGTGCACGTGGTCGACGAGTTCCCGATGACCGTCACCGGCAAGGTCCGCAAGGTCGAGATGCGGGAGACCTCCGTCAAGCTGCTCGGCCTGCGGAACGTGAGCCCGACGGCGTAGCTTGCGACCGGCCCGTACTGAGCGAAGGGCCCCATCGGTCGGGTAGATCGAGCGATGGGGCCCTTCGCTCATTCGCGCGCCGGTTGGCGGTGGGCGCCCACGGCCCGTCCATCCGACCGAAGGGGCCCTTCGCTCAGGACGACGGAGGCAGCAGCGTCACCCCGTGCGCGGCGGTGTGCTCGGCGAGGGCGGCGGGGTCCGGCGGGCCGTCCGCGGTGAGCCGGCTCATCCCGCGCAGGAAGTCGATCTGCCCACGGCCGGTCACGGTGACCACCATGCGGGCGTCCTCGCCGGAGTCGTTGCGGTAGCAGTGCGCGGTGCCGGCAGGGACGAACGCCGGTCCGTCGCTCACGGACCGCTCCTGCTCGCCCACGAGGACCGTGACGGTGCCGTCGACGACGTGGAAGAGCTTGTCCGCGGCGATCGTGTGGCGGGGTGATCGGGCCCCGGGTCCGAGGCGGAGCTCGAACTGCTCCCAGGCGCCGTGCGTCTCGTCGGCGGTGGCGAGGACGACGGCGCGGGCGCCCATGAGAGGAAAGGTCTCGGACATCGTGTACTCCGTGTGATTCGTGGTGTGTCGCTGACCTCTCGAACGTAGTAAGAACGAGGTCGGGGAGCCCATCCCCAGTCTCAGGGGGGACGCACCGTGACGACCTTCGATCCCGCGGCGGGCCACGTGGCCGTCCGCGACCACGCGGCGGCGGCCCTGTCGCGGATCGTCGGCCACGACCTCGCGGTGTGGGCCACGGTCGACCCGGCGACCGTCATGACGACCTCCTGCCGGCTCTACGGCGCCGACCGCGACCCGGTCTTCGAGGGCGAGGTGCTGGCGTCCGAGTTCGCGGACGACCGGGAGGTCCTGCGCTACACCGACCTCGCCGACGGGGCGCTGGTCGGCACGGTCCACGACGCCACCGGCGGCGACCCCGCCCGCAGCCGGCGGCACCGCGAGGTCCTCGCGCCGCGGGGCTTCACCGATCACCTCCGGCTGGTGCTGCACGACGGGCGCACCGCGTGGGGTGTGGTGGACCTCCTGCGCGCCGGCGGGGTCTTCACCGGCGACGAGGTGGCCGCAGCCTCCCGGCTCGGGCGTCCCGCGGCCCTGGCCCTGCGCGTCGCGATGACCCGGGCCCGCGCGCAGGGTGACGACGACGCGGTGGTCGCCGCGCACGACGTCGAGGGGTCGGGACTGGTGCTGTGCGGCCCCGACGGCACGGTCTCGGAGGTGAGCCCGGAGGCCCGCGTCCTGCTGGAGGGGGCCGAGCTTCCGGCCGCGGTGACCGCCCTGCTCGCGGCGCGCCGGGGAGCCGGTCGCGCGGGCCCGGTCTCGGCCCCGACGCCGTCGGGCCGCTGGCTGACCTTCGCCCCGACCGACCTCGGGACGATGACGGCGGTCGTCGTCGACCCGATCCGGCCGTCCCGGCTCGCGGACGTCGTCGCGCGGGCCCGCGGCCTGTCCGCCCGCGAGCAGGACGTGCTGGGCGAACTCGCCCGGGGACGCTCGAACAAGCAGATCGCCCGACGGCTGGCGCTCTCCGAGTGGACGGTGCAGGACCACGTGAAGGCCGTGCTCGCGAAGTTCGGCGCGTCCGGCCGCGGGGAGCTGCAGGCCGCGTTGTTCTCCGGGCACTACGCCCCGCTGCACGGCTGACCCGGACCCGCCGTCGGGAAGGCGAAGATCTCGTTCCGCCGCGCGAAGTGGGGCGGGGACCGATCGGTCCGCGCTCCGGCTCGGGATCTTGGTGACCCGTGTTGAGCGAAGGGCCCCATGGGTCGGGTAGATCGAGCGATGGGGCCCTTCGCTCGCTCGTGCGCCGATTGGCGGTGGGCGCCCACGGCCCGTCTACCCGACCGGAGGGCCCCGTCGCTCGGAACGACGGGCCGCTCCTGATCTCCGGCGACCCGATCACCCGTGCGGGATACGATGGTGTGACGCGCTCCGGCACGCTGCCGGGGCGCGTTCTCGTCGACGAGAGAACGGGTGAGCGCGGTGCCGACCGGCAAGGTCAAGTGGTACGACGCCGAGAAGGGGTTCGGGTTCCTCTCCCAGGAGGAGGGGGCCGACGTCTACGTCCCCAAGGGGTCGTTGCCGCGTGAGGTGGAGGCCCTGAAGTCGGGGCAGCGCGTGGAGTTCGGGATCGCCGAGGGGCGCCGCGGGCCCCAGGCCCTGCAGGTCCGCCTGGTCGACCCGCTGCCCAGCGTGGCCGAGGCCAAGCGCCGTTCGCCCGACGAGCTGCACGGGCTCATCGACGACATGATCAAGCTGCTCGAGGCGAAGGTGCAGCCCGACCTCCGGCGCGGCCGCTACCCCGACCGCCGGAACACGAAGCGGCTCGCCGAGGTCGTGCGCGCGGTCGCTCGGGAGCTCGAGGGCTGACCGGGTCGGAGCCGCCTCAGTGCGTCCGTTCGTGGTGCCGACGGGCCTTGAGGCGGTTCCCGCAGGTCCGCATGGAGCACCACCGGGCGTTGCCCGGTCGGCTGCGGTCGAGCAGGTAGAGCCGACACTCGTCGTTCGCGCACGGCCGCAGGCGTCCCGGCCACCGGTGCGCGGCGTCGCTCCACGCCAGGACGAGCCGCACGACCGGTGACGTGGTGTCCAGCCGCCACGTCACCGCGCCGTCGGCGACGGCGGGCGAGGCGGTGACCCCCGCGAGGTGCCGGTCCAGCACGTCCGCGGGCCGGGAACCCGACACCACGGCCTGCAGGTCCGCGCGCACGACCCGCAGCCGGTCGAGCTCGTCGGGTGCCCCGGACCCGCCGTGCTGCCGTGACCAGCCGGCCAGCACCGCGTCGTCGGCCCAGCGATCGGTCGCCGCGCCGTCGACGATCGGGGTGCTGTTCAGCGCCTCGAGCAGCGCGTCCTCCCCGATCTGCGCCCCGTCGGCCATCAGGTCGACGTCCACCGCCACCTCCTCACCACCAAAGCCTCCTTGACAGGTTAGCGCGGACGGGCTTGTCTGGAGCAACCGGCAAAACGTTCGATGGAGGTTAGGTCATGGTCGAGGTCCACCACCGGTACGCCACGGTCGACGGGCACCAGATCTTCTACCGGGAGTCCGGCCCGGTCGGCGCGCCCGCGCTCGTCCTGCTGCACGGCTACCCGACGAGCTCGCGGATGTTCCGCCACCTCGTCCCGGCCCTGGCCGACCGCTTCCACGTCGTCGCGCCCGACATGCTCGGGTTCGGACGCTCGGCCGCCCCCTCGGCCGACGGGTTCCGCTGGTCGTTCGACGCGCTGGCCGACGTCACCGCCGGGCTGCTCGACCAGCTCGGTCTGCGCCGCTACGCGATCTACGTGCAGGACTACGGCGCGCCCGTCGGCTGGCGGCTCGCCCTCCGCGACCCGGCTGCCGTCGAGGCCGTGATCAGCCAGAACGGCAACGCCTACGACGACGGGTTCGTCCCCGGATTCTGGGCCCCGGTGTGGGCCTACGCCGACGACCCGACGCCGGACCACGAGGCCGCCGTCCGCGCCGCCCTCGGCCTCGACGCCATCCGCTGGCAGTACCTGCACGGGGTCGCCGAGCCCGACCGCGTCGACCCGGACACGTGGACGCAAGACCACGCCGAGGTCTCCCGGCCCGGCCAGGAGCGAATCCAGCTGGCCCTGTTCCGCGACTACGCCACGAACCCGCCCCTGTACCCCGACCTGCACGCGTGGTTCCGGGCCACGCAGGTCCCCCTGCTCGCCGTGTGGGGCGCCGGCGACGACATCTTCGGTCCGGCCGGCGCCCGGGCGTTCGCGCGGGACCTCCCGGACGCCGAGATCCACCTGGTGCCCGGCGGTGGGCACTTCCTGCTGGAGAGCCACCTCGACACGGTGGTCGGGGACGTCCGCGGATTCCTCACCCGGGTCCACGACCGCCCGGCGGCGGCCTGACCCCTAAGGAGTCGCGGCGAGGACCCACGTCGAGCGGGTGGAGAACAGGCTGCCCTGCGGCGTCTGCACCTCGCTCGCCCCGAACTGCTGGACCTCGACGCGCTCGAGGCGCCACCGGGTGTCGGGGAGTTCCAGCCGGAACGAGGGGCGGGCGTTCGGCGCGAACACCTGGCTGCGCCCGCTCTGCTGGGCGCCGTTCTCGTCGAGATAGGTGAACGCGACCTGCCACGGCGTCGCGAGTACCGCGTCCGGCACCGTGAGGTCCACCGCGACCCCGGCCGGCAACGGCAGGGTCGCGACGGCGGACGGGTCGGTCTCGCAGTCGGTGACCAGCAGGTCGCAGTACACCGTCGGCTCGGCGTCCACCGCGACGCCGGCCGCGGTGAAGGTCACGTCACCGGGGTCGTCGGGCCCCGAGGTGAGCACCAGCACCGTCACGACGGCGGCCACCACCACGACGATCGCCACCACGGCCACCCACACCCAGCGGGGCACGGCCCGCAGCCGGGTCACCATCAGGCGGACCGGCGGGGCAGGAGCGAGCGGCCGCGCGAGATGAGCACGGTCTGCACGGTACCGATCGCGATCACCACGCTGATCACGGTGAAGCCGATCCACCACGTGGGCGGCAGCAGCACCCCGAGCGCGCCGCCGAAGACCCACGTGAGCTGCAGGATCGTCTCCGACCGCCCGAACGCCGACGCCCGGGCCGCCTCGGGCATGTCGCGCTGCACCACCGCGTCCAGGCACACCTTGAGCAGGGCGGAGGCGGTGGCCCCGACCAGGCCGACCACGGCCGCCGTCACGAGCCCGACGAGGATCGCGGCGGTCACGGTCGCGGCGAGGGCGGCGCACAGCGCGGTGACCAGCAGCACGTCCGGCCGGTCGAAGCGACGCCGCGCCCCGAGCGCGTTCCCCAGGAACCCGCCCGCCCCGGCGGCCGCGCCGACCACACCGAGCAGGAGCAGCTGACGACCCGGCGTCCCCTCCGTCTCGGCCTTCACGACGAAGGCCGCGAAGAGCGTCAGGAACCCGGTCAGCGCCCGGATGGTCCCGTTGGCCCACAGCGCGGTGACGACGTGGCCGCTCATCCGGGCCTTCGGGTGACGACTCTCAGGACGGTCTCGACGGCCCGGCTCCGCTCCGCTCCGCGGGCGGGGGATGAGCACCGTCTCCATCTCGCCCTCGGTCACCTCGACCCACCGCGGGATGCGCAGGCACAGCCACACCCCGACCCCGCAGATCCCCGCCGTCAGCCACGCCGCCCCCGGCGAGCCGAAGAGGTACGACACCCCGGCCGCGAGCGCCCCGAACACCCCGGAGGCCACCAGCCCGAACACCGTCAGCCGCGAGTTCGTCGTCACCAGCGTGATCCCCGGCGGCAGCACCCGCGGGGTCACGGCCGCCTTGAGCACGCCGAACGACTTCGACAGCACGAGGATCCCGAGTGCGGCCGGATAGAGCGCCCACGTGTCCATGAACAGGGCGAGGACGACGGCGAGCGCCCCCTGGCCCGCCGTCGAGATGGCCAGGGCCCAGCGGCGGCCGCGCTGGATGCGGTCGAGCAGTGGGCCGATCACCGGGGCGATCAGCGCGAACGGGGCCACCGTGATCAGCAGGTAGAGCGCGACCTTGTCCTTGGACTCGGCACTGGCCGCGGAGAAGAACAGCGTGTTCGCGAGCGCGACCGCGAGCGTGGCGTCCGAGGCGTAGTTGGCCATCCACGCGTAGGTCAGCGCGGTGAGCCCGGAGCGGTCGGCCCCGTCGGCGGACGCGGCGCGGTGGAAGGCCCGCACCCCGGCGCGGGTCAGGTTCCGCGTCCGCCACGCGGCGACCCGGGTGACGGTGATCTTGCGGGGGCCGGGATCGTCGTCGTCCTGCCCGGTCAGGCGGCGGGTGGGCGGCGGCTCCTCCCGCGTGTCGTCCGGGCCTTCCCGACGACGGGTGTCCCGGTCGCGGCCCCGCCGACGCTGCCCGGCCGACCACCCGGCACGGCCGGTGTCGGGGTCCGGGGCGGGATCGGAGCGGGCCACGGGTCCCATCGTCGCCCACGTCTCGTCCGCCCGGGGAACGCCGGTGATCGTCGGGGTGTTCTCGTAGACTGGTCGTCGGTCCTCCCCGCCTGGTCTGGAGTTGGGTTCCCGGGTGTCTTCTCCCGCTGTGCTGTCCGGTCTCGCCACCGCCGTCCTCGCCGATCCCGGTCTGCGTGAGGTCGTCGACGCCGCCGCACGCGACGCCGCCGTCGAGGGCCCGACGGCGCTGCGCCCCCTGCTCGCCGCGGCGCTGGCCGACCCGGAGCGCGGCGCCGGGCGGACGGCCCTCGTCGTCTGCGCCACCGAGCGCGAGGCGGACGACCTGGCGACCGCGATCGGCGAGCTGCTCGGTCCGGACACCGTCGCCTACCTCCCCAGCTGGGAGACGCTGCCCCACGAGCGGCTCTCGCCTCGGGCCGACACCGTGGGCCGCCGCGTCGACGTCCTGCGCCGGCTGGCGCACCCCGGCGAGGCGCCGCTGCGCGTGGTCACCACCGCCACCCGCAGCCTGATCCAGCCGCTGGTGCCGGGCCTGGGCGACCTCGAGCCGGTCGTGCTGGCCGAGGGCGTCGAGATCGAGCTGGGCGACCTTGCGGAGCGCCTGGTCGGCCTCGCGTACGCGCGCGTGGAGATGGTGGAGAAGCGCGGCGAGTTCGCGGTGCGCGGCGGCATCGTCGACCTCTTCCCGCCGACCGCCGAGTCGCCGGTGCGCATCGAGTTCTGGGGCGACGAGGTCTCCGAGATGCGCTGCTTCTCGGTGGCCGACCAGCGCTCGCTCCCGGACTCGCACGCCCGGCCCACCGAGGTCGTCGCGCCGCCGTGCCGCGAGCTGCTGCTGACCCCGGAGGTCCGGGAGCGCGCCGCCGAGCTGCACGCGGTCCACGGGAACGACGCGGCGCTGGGCGAGCTGCTCGGCAAGGTCGCGGCGGGCATCCCCACCGAGGGCATGGAGTCGCTGATCCCGGCGCTGCTGCCCGGTGAGCTGCGGCTGCTGCCGGAGTTCCTCCCCGACGGCGGGTCCGTCGTGGTCTGCCACCCGGAGCGGGTGGCCCGGCGCGCCGCCGACCTCGTGCGCACCGGGCAGGAGTTCCTCGAGGCCAGCTGGCTGGTCGCCGCCGACTCGACCGACGGCCGCGCCCCGATCGACCTCGGCGGGTCGGCCTACCGCGACCTCGGCGCGGTCCGTGCGACCACCGCCGCCGCGGGCGTCCCGTGGTGGACGCTCTCCAGCCTCGCCACCGACCCCGACCTCGAGGACGACACCCGCACATTACGCGAATGGGGCCAGCACGCCGATAGGGTCCGGGTCGTGCGCACCGGGATCGCGGGCGTCGACTCCTACCGCGGCGACTGGGAGAAGGCCGCGGTCGACCTGCGCGCCCACGCCGCCAGCGGGGGAGCGGCGCTCGTCGTCGTGCCGGCGGCCGGCACCGCGGAGCGCACGGTCGAGCAGCTGCGGGAGTTCGTCGGCGAGGAGGTGCCCGTGGTGTCGGGCACCGCCGAGCCGCGGCCCGGCAGCATCGTCGTCACCCGCGGCCGGCTCGGCGACGGGTTCGTGGCCGAGGCGAGCCGGCTCGTCGTCGTCACCGAGGCCGACCTCACGGGCGCCCGCAGCACCGGCGGCGACGCGCCGACCAAGCGGGCCGCGGTCAAGCGCCGCAACGCGGTCGACCCGCTGACGCTGCAGCCGGGCGACTTCGTCGTCCACGCGCAGCACGGCATCGGCAAGTTCGTCGAGATGACGCAGCGGACCACCGGCACCGGCAAGGCCGCGACCACCCGCGAGTACCTCGTGGTGGAGTACGCGAGCTCCAAGCGCGGGCAGGCGTCCGACCGGCTGTTCGTGCCGACCGACCAGCTCGACCAGATCAGCCGCTACGTCGGCGGGGAGCTGCCGACGCTGAACAAGCTGGGCGGCTCGGACTGGTCCAAGACGAAGTCCAAGGCCCGTAAGGCCGTCCGCGACATCGCCGCGAGCCTGGTCCAGCTCTACGCCGCGCGGCAGGCGGCGCCCGGTCACGCGTTCGCGCAGGACACGCCGTGGCAGCGGGAGATGGAGGACGCGTTCCCCTTCACCGAGACGCCCGACCAGGCGGTCGCGATCGACGAGGTGAAGGCCGACATGGAGAAGGCGGTCCCGATGGACCGCGTCATCTCCGGCGACGTCGGCTACGGCAAGACCGAGATCGCGGTGCGGGCGGCGTTCAAGGCGGTGCAGGACGGCAAGCAGGTCGCGGTCCTCGTCCCGACGACGCTGCTGGCCCAGCAGCACCTGCAGACGTTCACCGACCGGATGCGCAACTTCCCGGTGACGGTGAAGGGCCTGTCGCGGTTCACGCCGAACAAGGAGGCCGACGCGACGATCAAGGGCCTGGCCGACGGGGCCGTCGACGTCGTCGTCGGGACCCACCGGCTGCTGCAGACCGGCATCACGTGGAAGGACCTCGGGCTCGTCGTCATCGACGAGGAGCAGCGCTTCGGCGTCGAGCACAAGGAGCACATCACCGGGCTCCGGGCCCACGTCGACATGCTGTCGATGTCCGCGACGCCGATCCCGCGCACCCTGGAGATGAGCCTGGCCGGCATCCGGGAGATGTCGACGATCCTCACCCCGCCCGAGGAGCGGCACCCGACGCTGACCTACGTCGGCTCCTACGACGACAAGCAGGTCGCGGCCGCGATCCGGCGCGAGCTGCTGCGCGACGGGCAGGTCTTCTACATCCACAACCGGGTGCAGTCGATCGACGACACCGCTGCGAAGCTGCGCCGGCTCGTCCCCGAGGCCCGCATCGCGACGGCCCACGGACAGATGGCCGAGGAGCGCCTGGAGCGCACGGTCAACGAGTTCTGGGAGCGCGAGCACGACGTCCTGGTCTGCACGACGATCGTCGAGAACGGCCTGGACATCTCGAACGCCAACACCCTGATCGTGGAGCGCTCGGACACGCTGGGCCTCTCGCAGCTCCACCAGCTGCGCGGGCGCGTCGGCCGCGGCCGGGAGCGGGGCTACGCGTACTTCCTGTACCCCACCGACAAACCGCTGACCGAGACCTCGCACGAGCGGCTGGCGACGATCGCGCAGCACTCCGAGCTGGGCGCGGGCACCGCCGTTGCGATGAAGGACCTCGAGATCCGCGGGGCCGGCAACATCCTGGGCGCCGAGCAGTCCGGGCACATCGCGGGCGTCGGGTTCGACCTCTACGTGCGGCTGGTCGGCGAGGCCGTCGAGGCGTTCAAGGCGCACACCGACGCGGGCTCCGACGCCGACGAGCCGCTGGCCGAGGTGCGCGTCGACCTGCCCATCGACGCCCACGTGCCGCACGACTACGTCGATACCGAGCGCCTGCGCCTCGACGTCTACCGCAAGATCGCGGAGGCGGCCGACGCCGCGGCGCTCGACGCGGTCAAGGAGGAGCTGGTCGACCGGTACGGCGAGCCGCCGGTGCCGGTGACGAACCTGCTCGCGGTGGCCGCGTTCCGGCAGGCGTGCCGGCGGTACGGGATCACCGAGGTCGCCGGGCAGGGCAACCTGATCCGCTTCGCCCCGGTCGACCTGCCCGAGTCCGCGCAGATGCGGCTCAAGCGCCTGCACCCGCGGGCGCAGCTCAAGGCCGCGTCTCAGACCCTGTCGCTGCCGAAGCCGACCGAGGGCCAGTCAGGGGCGGGCGGCCAGAAGGGCCCGGTCAAGATGGGTGCGGCGCCGCTGCGCGACCTGGAGCTGCTGGCGTGGTGCGAGCAGCTGTTCGTCGCGCTGTACGGCGAGCGGCCGGCCGCGGCGGTCCCGGCGACCGTCTAGAGGAGCCCGGGCACATCGCGAGTGCGACGTGGAGCAGGTTCCCGGGGCGTGGGACCTGTCTGGTGTAGCCCTCGGCGCGGGGAGGGGGTCGCGATTCAGAGGCTCGCGACCAGCAGCAGGATCGTCCCGGTCGTCTGCCCGTTCCCGCCCCCGCCGGCGCCGCACGAGGCGCCGACGAAGAGGATCACCCCGAGGACCACGAGCAGGGCGAGGAAGCCCCCGAGGATCGCGCCGGTGGGCACCCGCGACCGACCACCCGTGGTCTTGCCCTGGTCCCCGGCGGGACGCTTCTCGAACGGAGTCTGGCCGGAACGCTCGTCGTCGGACGTCACCAGGCTGGCTTCCCGGCTGCCGCGGCCCTGACGCGCCCATCGCCCGCCTAGGGTGCCGGGCGTGACGCGACTCGCTCTGCTCGCCACCGGCGGCACCATCGCCACCCGCGCCACCGCCGAGGGGCGCGCCGTCGGGGCCACGGCGCAGGACCTGCTCGCCACGGCCGCCACCGACGCCGACGTCACGCCGGTCGACGCCGCCGGGCGACTGAGCTTCGCCGCGACCCTCGACGAGCTCGCCGCCCTCGCGCGGACGGTCCGGGAGACCTGCGCGGACCACGACGGCGTCGTCCTCACCCACGGCACCGACACCCTGGAGGAGACCGCCGTCCTCCTGGCGCTCACCCACGACGGCGTCACGCCCGTGACGATCACCGGGGCCCAACGGCCGTTCGACGACCCGGCCCCCGACGGTCCGGGCAACCTCACGGCCGCCCTGCGCTGGGCCGCCCACGGCCGTCCCGGCGTCACCGTCACGTTCGCCGGCGAGGTGCTCCCTGCCGTCGGGGCCCGCAAGGTCCACGCCGAGGCGCTCGCCGCCTTCGCCGCGCCCGGTCGCGGCCCGCTCGCGAGCGTCGACGCCGACCACGTCCGCGAGCACGCGATCGCCCCGGCGACCGGACTCGCCACACCCCCGGACACCCTGCCCCGCGTCGACGTCGTCGCCCAGTACGTCGGCGCCGACGACCACGCGATCAGCGCGGCAGCCGATGCCGGGGCGCGCGGCGTCGTCATCGCCGCCTTCGGCGCGGGCAACGCGACCCCGCCCGTCGTCGCGAAGGCCCGGGAGCTGCTGGAGCGGGGCGTGCCGGTGGCGGTCGCGAGCCGCACCGGGGCGGGCGCGGTGGAGGGGCTCTACGCCGGCGGCGGGGCGGAGCTGGCCCGGGCGGGCGCCCTGTTCTGCGGGGACCTCTCGCCCTGGCAGGCGCGGCTGCTGCTGGCCGTGGCGCTGGCCGCGCACCCGGACGACCCGATCGGGGCCGCCCACGGGTGGATGGCGCGCGTCCGGGTCGCGTGACCATGAGAAGGTGTCGGCCGTGCTGCGCCGGATCCTCATCGCCGTGGTCGCGCTGAGCGCCCTGACCGCCTGCTCCACCGCGACCGGCCCCCGGGTGGGCGCCGGGACGGCGGCCGTCGTCGGGACCGCGACGATCCCGTCCGACCTGGTGGACCGGCGGCTGGCGACGGCGGCGCCGACGCTCGCGGAGGCCCTCGCCCAGCAGGCGCAGCAGCAGGGCCGACCGAGCTCCGGCCTCGACGCGAACACCCTCGCCGACCAGAGCCGCGACCTGCTGACCACCGCGATCCTGCACCAGGTGGTCCTCGAGGCCGCCCGCCGCGAGGGGATCGTCGTCGACCCCGCGCAGGTGGAGCAGCGGGTGCAGGCGTCGGGCGGCGCGCAGGTCGCGGCGTCCTCGGGGTACGACCTCGAGACGGTGCGCGAGCTGATCTTCGACCAGATCGCGGTCGCCGAGATCGGACGCCGGCAGTTCGACCGGCTCGCGGTCACCGTCGACGTCGGGACGTTCCCGGACAAGGCCACCGCGCAGCGCGCCGCCGACCGGCTCGCCGTCGACCCCGGGCTCGGCCCGCTCGCGACCCTGCCCGACGAGGCGCGCATCGTCGCCACGCCGCTGCGGCCGGGCACGACCCAGCCCGGCGAGCAGGTCCGCACGGCCTCGTCGCTGCTGTTCGGCCTGCCCGGACGCACCGTGAGCGTCTCGGCGCCGCAGCAGGAGACCACGCCCGGCGCCCCGAAGCCGGACCCGACCACGCAGCCCTGGACGGTCGTCCGTGTGCGGGACCGGTCGCTGTCCGCGCCGCCGCCGAGCGGCAACACGGTGCCGGCCGCGCTGGTCGACACCCGGACCATGACCCAGTTCGGCCTGCGCGCGATCCAGCCGGTGGCCGCCGAGATCGGGGTGCAGGTCGACCCCCGCTACGGCACCTGGGACCCGACGCAGGTCCGCGTGGTCGCCCCGCCGGCCGCGGCCGGCTCGATCACGCCGCTCGCACCCACCGTGACGTTCCCCCCGACCGCGCCGTGACCCTCCCGCCCGACCGCCCCCTGAGCACGGTCCCCGTCGACCCCCGGCTCGGCGCGGTCCTCCCCGCGAGCGCGGTGCGGACGGTGGCGGCCGCGACCGCGGTGCTGCTGGACCCGTCGCTGCCGGCGCCGGTGGCGGCCCGCTTCGCCGCGGAGCTGGGAGCCCGTCCCCGTCCCGACGACGGGTCGGTGCCGGACGGGGCCGTCGTCCTCGTCGCGGCCCGCGACCCGCAGGCCCCGGCCGGTGCGGAACTACTCGAGGCGGTCGCGGTCATGGACCGGCTGCGTTCGCCCGGCGGCTGCCCGTGGGACGCCGAGCAGACCCACGAGAGCCTGCTGCGCTACCTCGTCGAGGAGACCTACGAGCTCTACGACGCCCTGGCGGCGGGGGACGTCGAGGCGTCCCGCGAGGAGCTCGGCGACGTGCTGCTCCAGGTGCTGTTCCACGCCCGGGTGGCGGCCGAGCACGAGGGGTACGACGTCGACGCGGTGGCGGCCGAGCTCGTCGCCAAGCTCGTCGGGCGGCACCCACATGTGTTCGCCGACGGGGAGACCGTCGCGACCGCCTCCGACCAGGACCGCCGGTGGGAGGAGCTCAAGGCCGCCGAGAAGCGCCGCGCGTCGGTGCTGGACGGCGTCGCGCAGGCCCAGCCCGCGGCGGCCCTGCTGGCCAAGTACGTCAGCCGCGCACGGCGGGCGGGGGTCCCGGACGACGTCCTGGCGGCCCTCGCGGCGACCGACTCGGAGGTCGCCGCGGCGGTCGTCTCGGCTGCCGGCCCGGGGGGCGACCCGGAGGGCGAGCTGCGTGCCGCGGCGGTGGCGTTCGCCACCCGGGTCCGCGAGCTGGAGGCCGTCGCGCCCGGTTCGTCCCGCGATGTCGAGCTCTGGCGTCGCGCTGCGCAACAGGTCGGTCTCGTGAAGTCACGGTGAACCCTGGCGCTTCCGCCGCCTGACGACGAAGGCTAGCCTCGCCTCACCTTCGAGGGTGAGGACGGACGGAACATGCTGGGCAACGCCCTGATCGGTCTGCGTGAGGGGCTGGAGGCCTCGCTCGTCGTCAGCATCCTGGTGGCGTTCCTCGTTCAGACCGACCGCCGGCGCGAACTGCCCCGGGTGTGGCTCGGTGTCGCTGCCGCGATCGCGGTCAGCATCGGTGTCGTCCTCGTGCTCACGCTCACCGAGCAGGCGCTGACCTTCGAGGCCCAGGAGGCGTTCGGGGGCGGCCTGTCGATCGTGGCGGTCGGGTTCGTCACCTGGATGATCTTCTGGATGCGCCGGGCCGCCCGCTCGATCTCGACCGAGCTGCGCAGCGGCCTGGAGAAGGCCATCGCGATGGGGCCGGCGGCGGTCGTCGTGATGGCCGCGCTCGCCGTCGGCCGCGAGGGGCTGGAGACGGCGATCTTCTTCTTCGCCGCCGTCCAGGCGGCCGGCTCGACGACGGGCCCGCTGGTCGGCTTCCTCATCGGGATCGCGATCGCGGTCGCCATCGCGTACCTGATCTACCGCGGGGCGCTGAGCCTGAACCTGGGACGGTTCTTCACCGTCACCGGGGTGCTGCTGGTCTTCGTCGCGGCGGGCATCCTCGCCTACGGCGTCCACGACCTGCAGGAGGCCGGCATCCTGCCCGGCCTGTACACCCTCGCCTTCGACGTGAGCACCGCGGTCCCCGCGGACTCCTGGTACGGGACGCTCCTCAAGGGCGTCTTCAACTTCTCCCCGCAGACCACGGTGCTCGAGGCGGTCGTCTGGGTCGCCTACGTGGCCGTCGTCCTGACGCTGTTCCTCCTCCCCGCCCGGCGTGCGACCCCGCCGCCGGCGGCGGACGAGGCCGCGGCCTCGAGCGCCGCCTGACTCCCCTCCCCGATCGATCCGCTGTCCCCGACAGGAGAACCGTGTCCGCACGCCCCGCCCTCGCCGCGCTCGCCGCGACCCTCGCCGCCGTCGTCGTCGGCGGCTGCACCAGCACCGCCGCCCCGGAGACCGCGCCCGGTCAGCCCGGCCCGATCCAGGTCACCGCGAGCGACACCGCCTGCGGCCTCTCGGCCACGTCCGCACCCGCGGGCACCCTCGCGTTCAGCATCCGCAACACGGGCGCGAAGGTCACCGAGTTCTACGTCTACGGCGCCGGCGACCGCATCATCGGCGAGGTCGAGAACATCGGACCGGGCCTCACCCGCCCGCTCACCGTCGAGGTCCCGCAGGGCGGCACCTACACCACCGCCTGCAAGCCCGGCATGGTCGGCGACGGCATCCGCGCCCCGTTCACCGTCACCGGCAACGCGGCCGCGGCGGTGGAGGGCGACGCGGCCCTGGCGGCCGCCGTCGCGGGCTACCAGCGCTACACGACGTCCCAGACCGAGGCGCTGGTGACGAAGACCGGCGAGTTCACCGAGGCCGTCAAGCGCGGCGACGTGCCCGCGGCGCAGGCGCTGTTCCCGGTCAGCCGCACCTACTGGGAGCGGATCGAGCCGGTCGCCGAGTCCTTCGGCGACATCGACCCGCGCATCGACGGCCGCGAGGACGACGAGCGCGACCCGGGCGTCGAGTTCACCGGGTACCACCGCCTCGAGAAGGACCTGTGGGTCACCGGCCTGCAGCCCGACTCGGCCGCCATGGCCGACCGCCTGATGGCCGACGTGCGCGACCTGCAGTCCCGCGTCGGCACCGTGCAGCTCACCCCGCTGCAGCTGGCGAACGGCGCGAAGGAACTCCTCGACGAGGTCGCCACGGGCAAGATCACCGGCGAGGAGGACCGGTACTCGCACACCGACCTCTGGGACTTCCGCGCCAACGTCGACGGCTCCCAGGCCGCCGTGTCCGCGCTGCGCCCGGTGATCGACCAGCGCGACCCGGTCCTGGGCCAGACCCTCGACCAGCGGTTCGCGGCCCTGGACGCGCTGCTGGAGAACTACCGCGCCGGGGACGGCTTCAAGCTCTACACCGAGCTCACACCCGACGACACGCGGAAGATGACCGAGGCCGTGGACGCCGTCGGCGAGCCCGTCAGCCAGGTCGCGGGGATCATCGCGGCATGAGTCTGCGCGGTTTCTCCCGGCGCCGGCTGCTCGGTGCGGCCGGCGCCGGGACCGCGCTCGTGGGGGCGGGGGTCGCGGGCGGCTACCTGGCCGGGAGCTCGGGCGCCGAGGACCCGGCCCCCGGTCAGGCGACCGTGCCGTTCCGCGGCGTCCACCAGGCCGGGATCGTCACGCCCGCACAGGACCGCCTGCACTTCGTCGCGCTGGACGTCACCGCCACCGGCCCGATCCTGCGCCCCGCCGTCGTCGCCCTGCTCAAGCGGTGGACGACGGCGGCGGAGCGCATGACGGCGGGTGCCGAGGCTGCTCCGGGCGGGGCGGTCAACCGCAACCCGGCGGCCCCGCCGTCGGACACCGGCGAGGCGCTGGACCTGCCCGCCGCGTCGCTGACCCTGACGTTCGGGATCGGCGGGTCGCTGCTCGACAAGCTCGGCCTCCCGCGTCCCGCCGCCCTCGCGGAGCTGCCGCCGTTCCAGCGCGACCAGCTCGACCCGGCGCTCTCCGGTGGCGACCTCTGCATCCAGGCGTGCGCGGACGACCCGCAGGTGGCCGTGCACGCCGTGCGCAACCTCGTCCGGACCGGCTTCGGGACGACCGCCGTGCGCTGGTCGCAGCTCGGATTCGGCCGGACGTCGTCCACCTCGACCGTCCAGCAGACCCACCGCAACCTGTTCGGGTTCAAGGACGGCACCAACAACCTCAAGGCCGAGGACAAAGCCGCGCTCGACGAGCACGTCTGGGTGCCCGCCTCCGAGGGGCCGCCCTGGATGACCGGGGGCACCTACCTCGTCGCCCGCCGCATCCGGATGCACGTGGAGACCTGGGACCGCACGTCGCTCACCGAACAGGAGTCCCTCACCGGCCGCACCAAGGGCACCGGGGCGCCGATCGGCGCGACCGAGGAGTTCGCGCCGATCGACCTCACGTCGCCGCTGATCGCCGACGACGCGCACATCCGGCTGGCCTCCGCCTCGTCGCTCGGCGGGGTCCGGATCCTGCGGCGCGGCTACAACTTCGTGGACGGCAGCGACGGGGCCGGGCACCTCAACGCCGGCCTGTTCTTCCTCGCGTTCATGCGCGACCCGCAACGCCAGTTCGTGCCGATGCAGAGCGCGCTGGCCCGCCACGACCGGATGATGGAGTACATCGAGCACACCGGGTCGGCGGTGTTCGCCTGTCCGCCGGGCCTCGCCGACGGCGCTTACTGGGGCCAGCCCCTGCTGGAGGCCTGAGACCGGGCCGTAACCTTCCCCGCGATGAGCACGAGCGTCGACTCCCACCGCGGAGCGGGCCCGTCCGGCGAGGACGGCGAGCCCGACGACGTGACCACACCGATGCGTCGTCCGGAGCCGGAGGACACGGCGACCGACCGCTTCCCCGTTCCCGACGACAGGTCGGGCGGCGGCTGGTTCGACCTCGGCCCGGCGCCCCGGGTCGACGAGGCGCCGCCTCCCGACGCCGCGGGTGCGACCGTCGCCGGTGCTGCGGGCCCTCGCCCCGAGCGTGCGGCCGGAACGGGTGCGGCGGACGAGCACACCGGGGACCCGGCGGACAGCGGCACGACGGCCGCGGCCAGGCCCCGTCGCCGTTCCCGCGGGCTGCGGGTGCCGACCGCGGCGGCCGGCGCCGGGACCGCGCAGCAGCATCCACGCGATGGAGCGGATCCGAGGGCTCCGCGGCCGGATCCGCGAGATCTGACGGGCTCCGGCGTCCAAGATCGCCGGAACGACGAGGATCCGGGTGCTCAGGCCTCGGATCCTCCCGGTTCCGGTGATCATGGACCGACGGGCGGCCGGACCGCCGGCCCTGCCCCCGGCACCGGCACGACGGCCACCGCCACCTCCACCGGTGCCGCGCGCCCCACGCCGAGCCCGCGCCCGCGGCCTAAGCCGGCCGAGGCATCCGACCTGCCGTCGGGAAGGCCTCCGACGAGCGGGCCGCCCGCGCCGAGCACGCCGAAGGAGCCGCCGAGGAAGCACACCGCGGCGCTGGGGCGGCTCGCCCTGGTGCTGGTGCTGGTGGCGGCGGTCGTCGGGACGGTCGTCGTCCTGCAGCAGCGCAGCCAGTTCGGCCGGACGGACGCGGGCGCCGAGGAGATCCCGGCGCTCGAAGTGGCTCCTGCGCAGGTCGACCTGGACACCGTCGGGCAGCCGAATGCGGTGGCCCCGCCGTCGGCCCTGCTCCCGGGGGTCGAGGCCGCCCCCGCACCCGGACGTGCCCCCACGATCTCGGCGTGGGCCACCGGGCTCGCCCCGCGCACGAACATCCCGCCGACGGCGCTGCAGGCCTACGGGATGGCCGACGTGTCGATGAAGAAGCTCGACCCGGGCTGCCGCCTGAGCTGGGTGACGATCGCGGGTCTCGCGCGCATCGAGTCCAACCACGGCCGCTACCGGGGCGCGCAGGTGGCGCCCAGCGGCGACGTCACCCCGCGGATCATCGGCGTCCCGCTGGACGGCACGAGCGGCAACCGGACGATCACCGACACCGACGGCGGCCTGCTCGACGGCGACCCCACCCTCGACCGCGCCGTCGGCCCGCTCCAGTTCATCCCCTCGACGTGGTCGCGGTGGCGCTCGGACGGCAACGGCGACGGGCGGGCGGACCCGAACAACGTGTTCGACGCCGCTCTCGCCGCGGGCCGGTACCTCTGCGCGGGCGGCCGGGACCTGGCGACCGGCTCCGGCTGGCGCGATGCCGTGCTGTCCTACAACTACTCCGACGAGTACGGCCGCCGGGTCTACGCGGCCGCCCAGGCGTACGCGAACAGCACCGCGCCGTAGCTACGCCCCGCGGCGGTACGCGATCGACGCGCTGACCTCGCCCAGGGCCTCCTGGTACTCCGGGCGCGGGTCCATGGCCGCCGCCATCCGCAGCTGCGTGCGGGCCTCCTCCAGGCGCGACTGGCGCTGCAGGCACCGGCCGAGGGCGAAGCGGGCGTAGTGGTCGGCCGGGTCGAGCTCGAGGACGCGCAGGAACCCCGCCTCGGCCCGCCGCAGCTGCGCCGAGGCCAGGTAGGCACGGGCGGCCAGCAGCTGCACCGAGGCGGCCTCGGACTCGGTCTCGGGCAGGGTGCCGAGCGCCTTGAGCGCATCCAGGGGTCGTCGGCGCTCGAGGAGGTCCTCCGCCCGGCGGAAGGCACCGACTCCGGACTCCGGGTACGAGCTCGGCGACGACATTCCCGCACGGTAGGACCCGATCGCGCCCGGCGCGAGAGCGGACACCCGGACCGCCGCCCACCGTGACGCTGCGTGGCGCACCTCGATCACGCTCGCGGAGCGGTTAGCATCGGCGCCCGGCCACCGACCCAACCGACATCCTGGAGGCGGACACCCGTGGCGGTCATCGAGCAGGTCGGCGCTCGGGAGATCCTCGACTCCCGCGGAACCCCGACGGTGGAGGTGGAGGTCGCGCTGGACGACGGCACGCTCACGCGCGCGGCCGTCCCCAGCGGGGCGAGCACCGGGGAGCACGAGGCCGTCGAGCTGCGCGACGGCGACAAGGGCCGGTACCTGGGCAAGGGCGTCGAGAAGGCCGTCGCGGGCGTGCTCGACGAGCTCGGCCCCGGGATCGTCGGGATGGACGCCACCGAGCAGCGGGTCGTCGACCAGAAGCTGATCGACCTCGACGGCACCCCGGACAAGTCCCGCCTGGGCGCGAACGCGATCCTCGGCGTGAGCCTGGCGGTCGCCCGGGCGGCGGCCGAGTCCGCCGAGCTGGACCTGTTCCGCTACGTCGGCGGACCGAACGCGCACGTGCTGCCGGTGCCGATGATGAACATCCTCAACGGCGGCGCCCACGCCGACTCCGGCGTGGACATCCAGGAGTTCATGGTCGCGCCGATCGGGGCCGAGACCTTCCGCGAGGCCCTGCGCTGGGGCGCCGAGGTCTACCAGGCGCTGAAGTCGGTGCTGAAGCGCAATGGGCTCTCGACCGGGCTGGGCGACGAGGGCGGGTTCGCGCCGTCGCTGCCGAACAACCGCGAGGCGCTGGACCTGATCCTGACCGCGATCGGCCAGGCCGGGCTGACCGCGGGCCGGGACGTCGTGCTCGCCCTCGACGTCGCCGCCAGCGAGTTCTTCGCCGACGGCACCTACACCTTCGAGGGCCAGAAGCGCTCCGCCGCGCAGATGAGCTCCTACTACCACGAGCTGCTGGACGCCTACCCGCTCGTCTCGATCGAGGACCCCCTCGGCGAGAACGACTGGGAGGGCTGGGCGCGGATGACCGCCGACGTAGGCGACCGCGTCCAGATCGTCGGCGACGACCTGTTCGTGACGAACATCGAGCGGCTCGAGGAGGGCATCGAGCGCCGGGCGGCGAACGCGCTGTTGGTCAAGGTCAACCAGATCGGCACGCTCTCGGAGACCCTGGACGCGATGAGCCTGGCCGGGCAGTACGGCTACCGCTCGATGATGAGCCACCGCTCGGGCGAGACCGAGGACACCACGATCGCCGACCTCGCGGTCGCCACCAACTGCGGCCAGATCAAGACCGGTGCCCCGGCGCGCTCGGAGCGGGTCGCGAAGTACAACCAGCTCCTGCGCATCGAGGAGAACCTCGGCGACGCCGCCCGCTACGCCGGCGACCTCGCCTTCCCGCGCTTCGACCCGGAGGCCTGAGCAGCGCATGGCCGCCCCCGCACCCGAGGAGTCGTCGACGGGTTCCGTCCCGACGACGACGGGTGCGGGTGCGTCCCGTGCGCGGGGCCGGCAGCGGGCCCGGCAGGGACCGCGCCGGGACCCGCAGCGGGCGGCCCTGCGCCGCCACCCGCTGTCCGGACGCCGCGCGGGCACCCCGGCCGCCGCGCAGGCCGCCGCCCGGGCCGTCCACGCGACCCGGGGCGCACTCGGCCTGTCGACGGCACGGCGGGCGGCGCTGCTCGCCGTCGTCGTGTGTGCGCTCGCGCTGACGGTGGCCGTGCCGCTGCGCAACTACGTCTCGCAGCGCCACGAGATCGCCGCGGTGGCCGTGCAGCAGGAACGCCTCGACGCCGAGGCCGCGCAGCTGCGGGCCGAGCGCGCGGCCATGGACGACCCCGCCCACGTCGAGGCCCTCGCCCGCGCCCGGCTGGGGTACGCGCGGCCGGGGGAGACGCCCTACCGGGTCGAGCTGCCCGGCGACGCGGACCGCGCGCCGGCGGAGTCCGACGCCGCGCTGGCCCCGTCCGAGGCCGAGCTGCCCTGGTACACCCGCGTCGCCCGCGGCACGCTGGGGACGGGAGCGGGCGTCCCGGAGTGATGGAACCCGTGCAGGAGGGCGACCGCGAGGCGATCGCCGCCCAGATCGGCCGGGCGCCACGCGGCCTGCGCGCGATCGCGCACCGCTGTCCGTGCGGCCTCCCGTCGACGGTGCAGACCGCGCCGCGCCTGGAGAACGGCACCCCGTTCCCGACGCTGTACTACGCGACCTGTCCCCGCCTGACGTCGCGGATCGGCACGCTCGAGGCCGACGGGGTGATGCGCGAGCAGACCGAGCGCCTCGGGACCGACCCCGGCTTCGCGGCCGCCTACCGGGCCGCCCACGAGGCCTATCTGGCGGAGCGGGACGCGATCGAACCGCTGGGCACCGACGTCAGCGCCGGCGGCATGCCGGACCGGGTGAAGTGCCTGCACGTGCACGTCGCGCACACGCTGGCCCACGGTCCGGGCGTCAACCCGGTCGGCGACGAGACCCTCGCGATGCTGCCGGAGTGGTGGGCGTCGGGGCGGTGCGTGGAGATCCCGGAGTCACCGTGACCGGTCCGTGGTTTCCGACACCTCGGTCGGACACCGCGGGCCGCACTCAGGGTCGCGGCGGCGCACGACACGGGTGATCCCGCGACACGGCCCGGTGTCGGAACCGGTTCCGGATTGCTCCGACCCTGCTCCAGGGGCCACGATGGGCACATCGCCGCACGACGGCGACCCGGTTCCCCGGTGGTGCGGACGGCCCACCGGCCCGCGAGGTTCTCCGCCGGACCTCGTGGCGCGAAGGACCGGCTACCGGGCGGCGACACCCGCCGTCCGCCGCCCGGTAGCCGGTCCCACGCCCCGCCCGTACCGGGCCCGGCCGGTAACCTCCCGCGCGAGTCCACCGCCGGAGGGAGCGCCCATGCCGCGCGTCGCGGCCATCGACTGCGGGACCAACTCGATCCGCCTGCTCGTCGCCGACGTCACCGTCCGCGAGGACGGGTCGCAGTGGCTGACCGACGTCCACCGGGAGATGCGGGTCAACCGCCTCGGGCAGGGCGTCGACGCCACGCGCCGGATCGCCCCGGAGTCGCTCGCGCGCACGAAGGAGGCGCTGCTCGCCTACGGCGAGATGCTGCGCCGCACGTCCACCCCCACCGTGCGGCTGTGCGCCACCTCCGCCACGCGCGACGCGGAGAACCGCGACGAGTTCTTCTCGATGGTGCGCGACCTCCTGGGGGTCGAGGCCGAGGTGATCACGGGGGAGGAGGAGGCCCGGCTGTCGTTCTCCGGCGCCGTCGCCGACCTCGATCCCGACGAGGGCCCGGCCGTGGTCGCGGACGTCGGCGGCGGGTCGACCGAACTGGTCGCGGGCACGTGGGACGCGGTCGCGGCCGAGGTGGCGGCCGCGTACTCGGCGAACGTCGGGTGCGTGCGGCTGACCGAGAAGCACCTGCACGACGACCCGCCGTCGGCCGCGCAGGTCGCCGAGGCCGAGGCCTTCGCGCGCGAGACGCTCGCGCCGGCGTTCGAGGCGGTGGCGGTCTCCGACGCGCAGACGTGGGTGGCGGTGGCCGGCACCGCGACGACGATCGCCGCGGTCGCGATGGGGCTGCGCACGTACGCGCCGGAGAAGATCCACCTGGCCCGGCTCGGGCTGGACGAGGTGCGCGACACCTGTCTGCGCCTGGAGGCCATGCCGCGCTCCGAGCGGGCCGCGCTCGGGCCGATGCACCCGGGGCGGGTCGACGTCATCGGCGGCGGCTCGCTGGTGGTGCGGGTGCTCGCCGAGGAGCTGGCCGAGCGGGCCGGCATCACCGAGCTGGTGGTCTCCGAGCACGACATCCTCGACGGGATCGCGCGGGAGTGCGCCCGGGCGAGCCGGGCAGGGTGAGCACGGCGGGCGCGCTCCTCGACCTCGACGCGGAGATCAGCGACTGCCGGGCCTGCCCGCGCCTGGTGGCGTGGCGGGAGCAGGTCGCCCGCGAGAAACGTGCGGCGTTCCGCGACCAGACCTACTGGGGTCGGCCGGTCCCCGGGTTCGGGCCCGCCGACGCCCGCCTGGCGGTGGTCGGGCTCGCCCCGGCCGCGCACGGCGCGAACCGCACCGGCCGGATGTTCACCGGCGACCGTTCCGGCGACGTGCTCTACGCCGCGCTGCACGCGGTCGGGCTCGCGTCCCAGCCGACCGCGGTGTGGCCCGGGGACGGGCTGGAGCTCGCGGGGGTGCGCATCGTCGCGCCGGTCCGCTGCGCGCCCCCGGCGAACAAGCCGACCCCGGCCGAGCGCGACACCTGTCGGCCGTTCCTCGAGCGCGAGCTGGCCCTGCTGACCGGGGTGCGGGCGGTCGTCGTCCTCGGGGCGTTCGGGTGGCAGGCGCTGCTGCCCGTGCTCGACGCCGGGTGGGTCGTCCCCCGGCCCCGGCCGCGGTTCGGCCACGGGGTGGCGGTGACGCTTCGGCCCCGGGACGCGAGGAGGCCGCTGGAGCTGTTCGGCTGCTACCACGTCAGCCAGCAGAACACCTTCACCGGCCGCCTCACCCCGGCCATGCTCGAGGAGGTCCTGGCCGGTGCCGCCCGCGCGGCCGGCCTCGCGCAGTAGGGTCGCCGCACAGCCCCTGTGGCCCAATCGGCAGAGGCAGGCGACTTAAAATCGCTGCGGTGTGGGTTCGAGTCCCACCGGGGGCACGAGCAGGGTCCGGGGTCTTCGGTCGTTCATCCGTCGATGACCCCGTGTCGGACGAGTCGACATCCTCCCGTCACCGCGTGGTCGCTCCCCGGTGAGATCGCCGTCGGCCCGACCTCACCCGGCCGCGCCATCCTGGACGGAGGACGGGGGAGGAACCGATGCGCGCCGTGACCGCTCGCATCCCGGGCCGGACCGCTCGGCGTTGCGCCGGGCTGCTGCTCCGAACGGGCGAGATCCTTGCGTCAGACTTCGGGCGGGGAGGTGAGCGACGTGGCTGACTCCGACACGGATTCCGACGCTGCGACGGCGGGCGCCGGTCGCGTGCGCGCCCCGTGGTCGGCGCTCGAGGCGCTCCGGCCGCTCACCCTGCGGTCCTGCCGCCGCATCGTCGTCGTCGCACCGCACCCACGCGACGAGATCCGCGCCGCGGGCGGGCTCCTGCGGCGCCTCGGGTCGCGGCACGCCGAGGTCGACGTGCTGAGCCTCACCGAACGCCCGACGCGGACGTGCACCCCGGCCCCCGTCGGCGAGCCGGCCCCCGACCCCGCCCCGGCGTTCACCCTGGCCGACCTCATGGCCGGGGCCCTGGACGACGTGGGCGGCGCAGGCGGCGCGAGTGGGGACGACCCCGACGACTCCGACACCGACCCGGACGAGGCGGCCGCGGAGGCCGCGTACCGGGCTCTCGGGCTCTCGGTGGTGCGCCGGCACCGCCTCGGGCTGCCGGACGGCGGGGTCGCCGAGGCCGAGTCCGACGTGGTGGCCGCGATCAGCGAGATCGTCGGGTTCTCCGACGACCCCGGCGGGCTCTGCGTGCTCGCGCCCTGGTCGGGCGACGGCGACGACGACCACGAGGCCGCCGGGCGGGCTGCCGAGGTGGTCACCGCGGCGTACCGGGTCCGCCTCGTGCGCTGGCTGGACCGGGCCTGGACGTGGGCCGGCCCGGACTCGGCGGAGGTGCCCTGGCGCCGTGCCCGGCAGGTCCTGCTGACCGACACCGTGATCGCCCGCAAGCACGCGGCGAGCGCCGCGTTCCTCTCCGCGCTCGGCGCCGGACGGGACGCCGCGCACGACGCCGAGCTGCCCGACGGGTGGGCTCCGGGCCCGCGCGAGGTCTTCCTCGTCTGATGCCGTCCGCCCCGGCGACCGGTCCTCGCCGATCCGGGAGGGTGGACCCGGCCGTGTCGGGCCGGAACACCCACGGGTGGCTAGGCTGCCCGGGGTGACGGGCAGGTCGAACGGCGACGGCTACTCCGAGGACGGAGCAGTGGCCTCGCCGCGCCCTGCGGGGGCCGGGACGACGGGAGGGGTCGGCATCGAGGACATCGAGACCGGGATGAACCCGTCCCGGCGGCCGGACGGGAGCGGCGACGGCGTCGCCGACCCGGGGATGGCCGACGAGGCCGCGCGCGTCCGGGACAGCCTCGCCGTCGACGCCGGCGGGGACCTGCCGCAGGTCCTGCACACGGCGCCCGCGGCGGTCGCGCTCATCGACCTCGACGCCGGCACGGTCACCTACGCGAACGGCTCGGCCCAGGACCTCACCGGCGGCAAGGCCAGCCTGCCGTTGGACATCGACGCCTGGAGCGAGGCCGCGGGCCTGACCGACCTGTCCGGTCGCCCGATGCGCGACACCGCGTCCCCGCTCTCCCGGGTGGCCCAGGGCATCCCGGTCTCGGGAGAGCCGGTCGCGGTCGCCGACGCGGCCCGCCGCGGCTCGGAGGCCACGCCCGAGGAGCGCGAGGAGGCCGAGGGCCGCCTGCTCTGGGTGACCGGGTTCCCGCTCTCCGAGGCCGAGGACGACGAGCGGCGTCGCCTCGCCCTCGTGGTCTTCCTGCAGCTCTCCGGGGCCGGCGCCCAGCGCCACCTCGAGATGATGCGCGACCGCGCCGTCGTCGCCACCGAGCTGTCGTTCACGATCTCCGACCCCGACCGCGCGCAGAACCCGCTGGTGTGGGTCAACCCGGCGTTCACCCGGCTCACGGGGTACGACCTCGACGAGGTCCTCGGGCGAAACTGCCGCTTCCTGCAGGGCCCCAACACCGACCCGACGTCGATCTCGCGGATCCGCAGCGCGCTCGCCGACGAGCGGCCGATCACCGAGGTGCTGCTGAACTACCGCCGCGACGGCACCGCCTTCTGGAACCAGGTGTCGATCTCGCCGGTGTTCGACGGCGGCGGCCGGGTGGTCAACTTCGTCGGTGTGCAGGCCGACGTCACCGAGCGGGTGATGGTCGAGAACGAGCGCCGCGCCGCGCTCGCCGCCGCGGAGGAGACCCGCGAGCAGCTGCGCCTGCTCACCGACTCCACGGCGGCCATGACCGCGTCGCTGGACTCCGGGGGAGCCGCCCGGGCCCTCGCCCGCATCGTCGTGCCCGCGCTCGCGGACTACTGCTGCGTCGACCTGCTCGAGGAGGTCGGCGTCCCGTCGTCGGCGCACCGGGTGGCGGTCAACCACCGCGACGACGCGAAGACCGACATCGTCGGCGCCCTCGGCCGGTGGATCACGCCCACCGAGGACGGCGACGACCCGGTCGACCGCGTGCTCGCCGGCGGGGCACCCTCGCTGCTGCCGGAGCTGCCGGTCCGCCCGGACGGGCTGCGTGCCGACGGCGACCTGCTCGCCCGCTACGAGCAGCTGCGGCCGCGCTCGGCGATCGTCGTGCCGCTGCGCGCCCGGGGACAGGTCCTCGGGGCCCTGACGCTGGGGACCGAGCTGCCGTACGGGCGGCGCTACTCCCAGCGCGACCTGTACCTGGCCAGCGACCTCGCCGCCCGCGCCGGTCTCGCCGTCGACAACGCGCGGCTCTACGCGCGCGAGCACGGCGCCGCGGAGACCCTGCAGCGCAGCCTGCTGCCCGCGGTGCCGGAGGTCCCGGGCCTGACGGTGGCCTCGCGCTACCTGGCGGCGACCGACGGCGCGCAGGTCGGCGGCGACTGGTACGACCTGCTGCCGCTGCCCGACGGCGCCGTGGGCATCGCGGTGGGCGACGTGGTCGGCCACGACCTGCGGGCGGCGGCCGCCATGGGCGAGCTGCGCGGTGTGCTGCGCTCGTACGCCTGGGAGGGCCTCGGCCCGGACGCCGTCATCGACCGCTGCAACGACCTCGTGCAGGGCATGCACATGGCCGCGATGGCGACGGCGGTGTTCGGCCGCCTGGAGCAGCCGTCGTCGGGGGAGGGCTGGGTCCTCGGCTACTGCAACGCCGGGCACCCGCCGCCGCTGCTGCGGCGGGGCGACGGGTCGGTCGAACTGCTGACCGGGAACCTCTCGCCGCTGATCGGCGCGACGCGGGCGGCGGAGCGGGACTGCACCGAGGTGCACCTGCACGCCGGCGACCTGCTGGTCCTGCACACCGACGGGCTCATCGAGGGCCCGGGCATGGACTCCGACGAGCGGACCGACCTGCTGGCCCGGACGCTGGCCGAGGCGCCGGACGTGGACGACGTCGGCGCGCTGTGCGACCGCGTGCTCGAGGTGCTGGGCGCGGACGGGCTGCGCGACGACGCGGTGCTGCTCGCGGTGCGCCTGGGCTAGGGACGACCCCACGCACGACGACGGCCGACGCCCCGGGTGGGGGCGCCGGCCGTCGGTGTCGGTGGGCCTACTGCTGCGGCGGGGGCGGCGGCTGCCCGCCCTCCGGCGGCGGGGGCGGGGCCTGCTCGCCCTGTGGCCCGTGCAGGTAGTCCTTGGCCTTCTGCGAGGCCTGGTCGATCTGCTGGTCGTGACCGGCGAACTTGCCCTTGACGGCGTCGGAACCCTTGTCGACGTAGCCGTCGGCCTTGTCGGGGTTCTGCCCGGCCCATTCCTTGGCCTTGTTCACCATGTCGCCGAGGCCTGCCACGACGAACCTCCCGGTGCTCTCGGGTGTGCGGTCACCGGCAGAGTGACCCGCGTCGCGAGGTTCCATGCCTGCGCGGGCCGATCGGGGTGTCCGGATTCCCCCGTATGCTGGACACCGTCACGCAGCGCGCCGCCCGGTCTGTCCGGATCGCCGAGTTCAGTGCAAAGATTCGTTTACCCGCGCGGGAACCCGGGGCCCGGGTCGCGCGTTGATGAGGACGAGAGCGGTCGAGTGACCGCCTCGACGCACGTGGAGGAGGACGAGTGCGCACCAGCAGCAACCCGGCGTTCAAGAACCTGCCGACGTCACCCGGTGGGTACGCGCGGTTCGGTGACGCGCCGGCGGGCCTGGGCGGTGGCTTCGGGGGAGGTCCCGCGGGGCAGCCCCCGGTCACGGGAGCCTCGGACCGGCCGCTGACCGTCGACGACGTCGTCCAGAAGACCGCGCTGAACGCGGTCATCACCATCGCGGTGGGCATCGGCGCCGCGATGCTGCTCAGCCCGATCCTCGGGATCGCGGGCTTCGTGGTGGGTCTGGTCGTCGCCCTGATCATCATCTTCAAGCAGAGCGCCAACCCGGCGCTCGTCCTGACCTACTCGGTCTCCCAGGGTCTGGCCCTGGGCACGATCACCGGGTTCCTCGAGACGTCGAGCAGCAGCTACGCCGGCATCGGCTTCCAGGCCATCGTCGGCGTGGTGGGCGTCTTCATCGGGATGCTGGTGGTCTACAAGACCGGGGCCATCCGGGTCACGCCCCGCCTGACCAAGATGGTCATCGGCGCCGCCATCGGCGTCGTCGTGCTCATGCTGGTCAACCTCGTGGTGTCGTTCTTCACCACCGGTGGCATCGGCCTGCGCGACGGCGGTCCGCTCGCGATCATCTTCTCGCTCGTCTGCATCGCGGTCGGCGCGTTCATGCTGCTGCTCGACTTCGACCAGGCCGACCAGGCCGTCAAGGCCGGGGTCCCGGCGAAGTTCGCCTGGTACCTCGCGTTCGGCTTCATGACGACGCTGGTCTGGCTCTACATCGAGATCCTCCGGCTGCTGAGCTACTTCCGCGGCGAGTAGTCGCGGCGCGCACGACGGGCCGTCCCGGATCGTCCGGGGCGGCCCTTCGTCGTGCGTGGGGGCGGCACCACCTCGTGGCAGCAATGGACCGTTCCTGACGTCAGGTGTGCGAACGGCGCCACTCGCGCGACGGCGGGACCTCGGCCGCGATGCGCGAGTGGCGCCGTTCTGACGTCAGGTGTCAGCGATGGGCCATTGCTGACACCGGAGGGGAGCAGGCACCCGGCGTCAGGACAGCCGCTCGAGGACCATCGCCATGCCCTGGCCCCCGCCGACGCACATCGTCTCGAGCCCGATCGTGGCGTCCTTCGTGCGCAGGCCGTTGAGCAGGGTGGTCGCGATGCGGGCGCCGGTCATGCCGAACGGGTGCCCGACCGCGATCGACCCGCCGTGGACGTTGAGCTTCGCCTCCATCGCGGAGTCCGAGAGCCCGATGCCGTGGGCGGAGGGGATGACCTGCGCGGCGAAGGCCTCGTTGATCTCGACGAGGTCGACGTCGTCGATCGTGAGCCCCGCGCGGCCGAGCGCCTGCTGCGACGCCCCGATCGGGCCGAGGCCCATGATCTCGGGCGACAGCCCCGTGACGCCGGTGGAGACCACCCGGGCGAGCGGGGTGATGCCGAGGTCGGCGGCGCGGGTCGACGACATCACCACGAGCGCGGCGGCGCCGTCGTTGAGCGGGCACGCGTTGCCGGCGGTGATGCGTCCGTCGGGGCGGAAGACCGGCTTGAGGTCCGCGACCGCCTCGTAGGTGGTGCCGGCGCGCGGGGAGTCGTCCGCGGCGACGACGGACCCGTCGGGCAGCGTCACCGGGGTGATCTCGCGGGCCCAGAACCCGTCGGCGTTCGACTGCTCGGCGAGGTTCTGCGAGCGCACCGCGAACCGGTCCATCGCCTCGCGGGAGACGCCCTCGGCCAGCGCGACGTTCTCCGCGGTCTGGCCCATCGCGATGTAGGCGTCGGGCAGCAGGCCGTCGGCGCGCGGGTCGTGCCACCCGGAGGCACCCTCGGCGGCCGCCTGCGCGGTCCGGGCCTGCGCCTCGTCGAACAGCGGGTTCTGCGTGTTCGGCAGGCCGTCCGAGGAGCCCTTCTCGAAGCGCGAGACGGCCTCCACCCCGGCCGCGACGAAGACGTCGCCCTCCCCGGCGCGGATCGCGTGCGCGGCCATGCGCACGGTCTGCAGCGACGACGAGCAGTAGCGGGTGATGGTCGTGCCCGGGACGGTGTCCAGGCCCAGCTGCACCGCCACGATGCGGCCCATGTTGTAGCCCTGCTCGCCCCCGGGCAGGCCGCACCCGAGCATCAGATCCTCGACCTCGCCCGGCGGCAGCGACGGTACCGCGTCCAGGGCGGCGCGCACCATCTGCGCGGCGAGGTCGTCGGGGCGCATGCCGGCGAGCGTGCCCTTGCGGGCGCGGCCGATGGGGGAACGGACGGCGGACACGATCACGGCGTCGGGAGTGGCCATGAGCTGCACCCTAGGCACGGTGTCGCACCCCGGTCGGCGGTGATTCCCCGTACAGCCACGTCCGGGTCGCCCGTGTTCGGCAGGATGGGGCCATGCAGTACGCCGAGCACATCGCCGACCTCGTCGGCCACACCCCGCTGGTGAAGCTCAACAAGGTCGTGCCGACGGGGCCGGACGCGCCGCTGGTGCTCGCGAAGGTCGAGTACTTCAACCCCGGCGGCAGCGTCAAGGACCGCATCGCGGAGAAGATGATCGACGCGGCGGAGGCCTCGGGCGAGCTGAAGCCGGGCGGCACGATCGTCGAGCCGACGTCGGGCAACACCGGCATCGGGCTCGCGATCGTCGCCCAGCAGCGCGGCTACCACTGCATCTTCGTCTGCCCGGACAAGGTCTCGCCCGCCAAGCGCGACGCCCTGCGCGCGTACGGCGCGGAGGTCGTGGTCTGCCCCGCGGCCGTGGAGCCCGACCACCCCGAGTCGTACTACTCGGTGTCCGACCGGCTGGCCCGGGAGACCGAGGGCGGGTGGAAGCCCAACCAGTACGCGAACCCGGCCAACCCGGCGTCGCACCTGGCGTCGACCGGCCCGGAGATCTGGGAGCAGACCGAGGGACGGATCACGCACTTCGTCGCGGGCGTCGGCACCGGCGGCACGATCTCCGGGACCGGGCGGTACCTCAAGGAGGCCTCGGACGGACGGGTGCAGATCGTCGGCGCCGACCCGCTCGGCTCGGTGTACTCCGGCGGCGACGGCCGGCCCTACCTCGTCGAGGGGGTCGGCGAGGACTTCTGGCCGGCCACATACGACCGCGGGGTCCCGGACCGCATCATCGCCGTCTCGGACGCGGACTCCTTCCACATGACCCGGCGCCTCGGCCGGGAGGAGGCGCTCCTCGTGGGCGGCTCGTGCGGGATGGCGACGGTCGCCGCGGCGCGCCTGGCGGAGGAGCTCGGGCCCGACGACGTCGTCGTCGTCCTCCTGCCCGACGGCGGGCGCGGGTACCTGAGCACGGTCTTCAACGACCAGTGGATGCAGTCCTACGGCTTCCTGGGCGCGGACACGACGGAGTACACCGTCGGCGACGTGCTGCGGGGCAAGGACGGGTCCATCCCGGACCTGGTGCACGGGCACCCGAACGAGACGGTCTCGGACATCGTCTCGATCATGCGCGAGTTCAGCGTGTCCCAGATGCCGATCGTGCAGGCCGAGCCGCCGGTGATGATGGCCGAGGTGCGCGGGGCGGTGACCGAACGGGACCTGCTGGACAAGCTGTTCACCGGGAAGGCCCAGCTCACCGACAAGGTCTCCGACCACCTGGCGCCGGCGCTCCCGACCGTCGGCATCTCCGAGGCGCTGTCGAACGCGATGGACAAGCTGCAGGGCGGCGACGGCCTGCTGGTCATCTCGGACGGGCGCCCGGCGGGCATCGTCAGCCGGGCGGACGTGCTCGCGTTCCTCGCGGGCCGGTAGAGGACACTCGGGAACCGTGACTGGTTTCGCCACCCGCGCCATCCACGCCGGCCAGGAGCCGGACCCGACGACCGGCTCGGTCGTCGTCCCGGTGCACGCCACGTCGACGTTCGCGCAGGACGGGGTCGGCGGGCTGCGCTCGGGCTACGAGTACGCCCGCACCGGCAACCCGACGCGCACGGCGCTGGAGACCCAGCTGGCCGCGCTCGAGGATGGCCGCTTCTGCCGCGCGTTCGCCTCCGGGATGGCGGCCGAGGATACCCTCTTCCGGGCCGCGCTGCGTCCGGGCGACCACGTGATCATCCCGATCGACGCCTACGGCGGGACGTTCCGGCTGGTGTCGACCGTCCTCGTCGACTGGGGCGTCCGGTTCAGCGCGGTGGATCTCTCCGACGTCGACGCGGTGCGGGCGGCGATCCTGCCCGAGACCCGGATGCTGTGGTGCGAGACGCCCACCAACCCGCTGCTGTCCATCGCCGACATCCCGGCGCTGGCCTCCGTCGCGGACGGCGCCGGCATCCGCCTCGTCGTCGACAACACCTTCGCCTCGCCCTACCTGCAGCAGCCGCTGGCCCTGGGCGCGCACGTGGTGGTGCACTCCACGACCAAGTACCTGGGCGGGCACTCCGACGTGGTCGGGGGTGCGGTGATCACCTCCGACGAGGAGCTCGCGGCCGACCTCGCGCGGCTGCAGAACGGCATGGGGGCGGTGCCCTCGCCGTTCGACTGCTTCCTGACGACGCGCGGCATCAAGACCCTCGCCGTCCGCATGGACCGGCACTGCGACAACGCCGAGCGGGTCGTCGAGGCCCTCGGCGCGCACGAGGCGGTCTCCGAGGTGCTCTACGCGGGCCTGCCCACGCACGCGAACCACGAGGTGGCGGCGAAGCAGATGCGCCGCTTCGGCGGCATGGTGTCGATCCGGATGGCGGGCGGCGAGGAGGCGGCGCGGAAGCTCTGCGCTGCGACCACGGTGTTCACCCTCGCGGAGTCGCTGGGCGGCGTGGAGTCGCTGATCGAGCACCCGGGCGCGATGACGCACGCGTCGACGGCCGGGTCCCCGCTCGAGGTCCCGGCGGACCTGGTGCGGCTCTCGGTGGGCATCGAGGAGGCCGACGACCTCGTCGAGGACCTCCTGACGGCCCTGGGCACGCTCTAGCCGCGGCGGGCGTCCGCCTCGTCCTCCGCGGTGCCGTGGGGGACGGGGTGGCCGGGCGTCACCAGCGCGGGCACCCCGCAGCCGCCGACGAACACGGGGCCGTGCAGGGTGGGGACGAGCCGACCGGGATCATCACAGCCGGCGCCCTCGACGGTGAGCACGGCCGCGCCGGTGAGGGCCGCGGCGACGACGAGGGGCGCGATCAGCCCCAGCCGGGCGGCGCGACGTCGCGTCTCCATCGGGCGCCCTCCCCCTGAATCTCACGCTGTCACCACAGGCTACCCACGACGTCCGTCGGCGGGACGGCGTCGGTTCGGCCGGGTCCGCCGGCGTCGACGACCGCGCGGCGACCGGCCGTCCGGGCGGCCCGGACACGGATCGAGTGCCCGCCGACCGCGGGGCCGAACCGGTCGGCGACGTCACCTCTCCGCCGGGAACTCGCGCGGGGTGGGGCACCATGCACGGCGTGCCGACCCTCGTGACCCGTGCGGACGTGGAGGCGGCCCGCGCCGACCAGCACGGGGTGGTGCGCCGGACCCCGGTCGAGCCGTCGCGGGTGCTGGCCGGTCCCGTCGGGGGACCCGTGCACCTCAAGTGCGAGAACCTCCAGCGCACCGGCAGCTTCAAGCTGCGCGGCGCCTACCGCCGCATCCAGCGCCTCTCCGACGCCGAGCGCGCCCGCGGCGTGGTCGCGGCCAGCGCCGGCAACCACGCGCAGGGTGTCGCCCTCGCCGCGGGCCTGCTGGGCACGGAGGCGACGGTGTTCATGCCCGCCGGTGCGCCGCTGCCGAAGCTCGCGGCCACCCGTGGCTACGGGGCCCGCGTCGAGCTCGTCGACACCTTCGAGGCCACCCCCTCGAGGCGACCGCGTTCGCGGAGCGCACCGGGGCGGTGCTCATCCACCCCTTCGACCATCCCGACATCATCGCCGGCCAGGGCACCGTCGGGCTGGAGATCGCCGAGCAGGTCCCGGACGCGCGGACCGTCGTGGTCTGCACCGGCGGGGGCGGGCTGGTCGCCGGGATCGCGGCCGCCCTGCACGGCTCCGGGGTCCGCGTGGTCGGGGCCCAGGCCGAGGGCCTGGCCGCGTGGCCGCCGTCGCTGAGCGCGGGCGCGCCCACCACCGTCACCGGGTCGACGATCGCCGACGGCATCGCGGTGCCCCGGCCGGGCGAGGTGACCTTCGAGCAGGTCCGGGCGCAGGTCGACGAGGTGGTGACGGTGAGCGAGGAGGCCCTGGCGCGGGCGGTGCTGCAGTGCCTCGAGCGCAGCAAGCTGCTCGTCGAACCGGCCGGGGCCGCCGCCGTCGCGGCGCTCTCGGAGTACCCGGGCCGGTTCGAGCCACCGGTGGTCGCCGTGGTCTCCGGCGGCAACGTCGACCCGTTGATGCTCACCGAGATCGTCCGCCGCGGCATGGTCGCGGCCGGGCGCTACGCAGGGCTGCGGGTGCGCATCCCCGACCGGCCCGGCTACCTCGCGGACCTGCTGGCGCTCGTCGGCCGGCTCGGCGGCAACGTCGTCGACGTCGAGCACCGCCGCATCGACGCGTCCGCCGACCTCGGACCGCTGGTCCTGGGAACGGTCGAGGTCGCGCTGACGCTCGAGGCGCGCGGCGACGACCACCGCGCGACGATCCTCGCGGCCCTCCGCGACGGGGGCTGGGTGGTCGCGGAGGGGGCGGCGTGAGGAGTCGTCAGGGGGAGTAGGGCTCCGCCGAGACCAGCGTGACCTCCATGGACCCGCCGTCGGGGAGGTCGTAGCTCACCGTGTCGCCGGCCTTGGCGCCGATCAGCGCGGAACCCAGCGGGGAGTTCGGCGAGTAGACCTCGAGGTCGCCGTGCGAGCCCTCCTCGCGGGAGCCCAGCAGGAAGGTCTCGGTGTCGTCGTCGCCCTCGAAGCGGACGGTGAGCACGGTGCCCGGGACGGCGGTCCCCGACTCGGTGGGCGTCTCGCCCACCTTCGCGGTGTGCAGCAGCTCCTGGAGGTGGCGGATGCGCGCCTCCATGACGCCCTGCTCCTCGCGGGCGGCGTGGTAGCCGCCGTTCTCCTTGAGGTCGCCCTCCTCGCGGGCGGCGTTGATCTTCTGGGCGATCGCGGGACGCTGCCCCACCAGGTCGTCGAGCTCGGCCTTGAGGCGGTCGTGGGCGTCCTGGGTCAGCCAGGTCACCTGGGTCTGCGTCTCGGTCACGGCGATCAACTCCTCGGAGGTCCGGTCCCGCGGGCACGGGGCGGCGGCCTGCAGGCGCGGCGGCCGGGCGGGTGCCCGGACGAGGACGCCCACAGACGGAAAAACACGACCCGCGGCATGCGGGCCGTGTCGGTGGACACTAACACGGTCGGGGCCGCGCGGGTCCGGTACGAACTTCTCCGCCGGGAGGTTCCCGGATCTCCGGAGAAAGTCACACGGCCTTCGCCACCTGCGGTGATCCCGCATCGCGGGGCCGTTCGGCCCAGCCTGCGGGCAGGCTGTCGGGGGGTGAGGGGATGATGGTCGGTGTGGGAGAGCAGCTGCGTCTGATGACGGTCCACGCGCACCCGGACGACGAGTCGAGCAAGGGCGCGGCGACGTGTGCGCGCTACGTCGCCGAGGGCGTCGAGGTCATGGTCGTGACGTGCACCGGGGGTGAGGCCGGCAGCATCCTGAACCCGGCGATGGACCGCCCCGAGGTGGTCGCCGACATGGTGGGGGTGCGCCGGGCGGAGATGGCCCGGGCGGCCGAGATCCTCGGGGTGGAGCACCGCTGGCTCGGCTTCGTCGACTCGGGGCTGCCCGAGGGCGACCCGAAGCCGCCGCTGCCGGAGGGCTGCTTCGCCCTCGAGCCGCTGGAGGTGCCCACCGAGGCGCTCGTGCGGGTGATGCGCGAGTTCCGGCCGCACGTCGTGGTGACCTACGACGAGAACGGCGGTTACCCGCACCCCGACCACATCCGCTGCCACGAGGTCTCGATCGCGGCGTGGGAGGCGTGCGGCGACCCGGACCGGTTCCCCGAGGCCGGCGAGCCGTGGCAGCCGCTGAAGCTGTACTACTCGCACGGGTTCTCCCGGGCCCGCGTCGTGGCCTTCCACGAGGCGCTGCTGGCGGCCGGTCAGGAGTCGCCGTACGCGGAGTGGCTGGAGAACTGGGACACCTCGTCGCGCCCCGACCCGGGGACGCGGGTGACCACGCGGGTGCGGTGCGCGGAGTACTTCCCGGTGCGCGACCGGGCGCTGCTCGCGCACGCCACGCAGATCGACCCGAACGGGCGCTGGTTCCAGACGCCGATGGAGCTCCAGCAGCGCGTGTGGCCCACCGAGGACTACGAGCTCGCCCGCTCGCTCGTGGGCGACCCGGCGCAGACCGAGTCCTCCGAGGACGGCGACCTGTTCGCCGGCGTGCGCGAGCGGGTGCTGACGCCGTGACCGCGCTGCTCCCCGCCTCGGTGGTGGTGTTCCTCGCGCAGGCGCCGCCGCCCGCCCCGGGGGCCGACCGCGGCGAGGAATTCGGCAAGACCTCGCCGATCGCGCTGGTGGTCATCCTGCTGCTCGGCATCGCGACCGCGCTGCTGATCCGGTCGATGACCAAGCGGCTGCGCAACGTGCCGGAGTCGTTCGACCCACCGGCCCCCGAGGAGACCGACGGGCGGACGCCGACCGACACGACGGATCCGCCCCCGGCGCCGACGGTCGACACCCCGTCACCTCGAGGACGCAGCAGCCCGGAGGGCTGACGCCTCCGGCGGAACCGCCCGGTGACGCCGTGCGACCATCGCGGGCATGGCCAACCGGCTCGCCGACTCGACCAGCCCCTACCTGCGCCAGCACGCCGACAACCCCATCGACTGGCGCCCGTGGGAGCCGGCGGCGTTCGCCGAGGCCCGCGAGCGCGACGTGCCGGTGCTGCTCTCGGTGGGCTACTCGGCCTGCCACTGGTGCCACGTCATGGCACACGAGTCGTTCTCCGACCCGCAGGTCGCGGCGTTCGTCAACGACCGCTTCGTGGCGATCAAGGTCGACCGGGAGGAACGCCCCGACGTCGACGCGGTCTACATGGAGGCCACCCAGGCGATGACCGGCCAGGGCGGCTGGCCGATGACGTGCTTCCTCACCCCGACCGGGGAGCCCTTCCACTGCGGCACCTACTACCCCGCCGAGCCGCGGGGCGGCATGCCGTCGTTCACCCAGCTCCTCGCGGCCGTGGTCCGGGCGTGGGAGACCGACGGCGACACGGTGCGGGATGCCGCCTCCGGCATCGCCGCGCGGCTCGCCGGGGTGGCCCGCTCGCTGCCCGCGGCGCAGGTCGACGCAGAGGTCCTCGCGGGGGCGGTGGCGTCGCTGGAGGCGGAGTTCGACGCGGGCGCGGGCGGCTTCGGCGGGGCGCCCAAGTTCCCGCCGTCCAGCGTCTGCGAGTTCCTGCTGCGCCACCACGAGCGCACCCGCAGCGCCGCGGCGTGGCGCATGGTCACCCGCACCCACGAGCGAATGGCCCGGGGCGGCCTGTTCGACCAGCTGGCGGGTGGCTTCGCGCGGTACTCGGTCGACGCCGGCTGGGTGGTGCCGCACTTCGAGAAGATGCTCTACGACAACGCGCTGCTGCTGCGCAGCTACGCCCACGAGGCGCGGACGGTCGGTGGGCTCGCGCGGCACGTCACGGAGCTGACCGCCGCGTTCCTGCTGCGCGACCTCCGCCTTCCCGACGGCGGGTTCGCCGCGGCCCTCGACGCGGACGCCGCGGGCGAGGAGGGCTCGACCTACGTGTGGTCGCCCGCCGAGCTCGAGGACGTCCTGGGCCCGGAGGACGGCCGGTGGGCGGCGAAGCTGCTCGCGGTCACCCCGGAGGGCACCTTCGAGCACGGCCGCTCGACGCTGCAGATGCCGGCGGACCCGGACGACGTCGCCCGGTGGTCGTCCGTGCGCCGGGCGCTGCTGGCCGCCCGGGCGCAGCGGCCGCAGCCGGCCCGGGACGACAAGGTGGTGGCGGCCTGGAACGGGCTCGCGATCACCGCCCTCGTCGAGGCCGCGGGGGCCCTCGGCCGGCCGGACCTGCTGGCCGCCGCCCGCCGGGCCGGCGGGATGCTGCTCGCGGTGCACCTGGTCGACGGGCGGCTGCGCCGGACCTCGCGTGACGGGGTCGTCGGGGACGCGCCGGGGGTCCTGGAGGACCACGCGGCGCTCGCGGAGGGGCTGCTCGCCCTGCACCAGGCCACCGGCGAGGCACGCTGGCTCGACGAGGCCTGCCGCCTGCTGGACCTGGCGCTGGAGCACTTCGCCGACGCCGACCCCGGGCTGTTCTGGGACACCGCGGACGACGCGGAGGCCCTGGTCACGCGCCCGCGCGAGATCACCGACGGGGCCACGCCGTGCGGGTTGTCGGTGCTGACCTCGGCCCTGCTCACCGCCTCCGTCCTCGTCGGTCCCGAGCCCTCGGCGCGCTACCGGGAGGCCGCGGACGCGGCGCTGACCACCGCGGGGACGCTGCTGGCCCGCCACGCGCGCTTCGCCGGGGGCTGGGCGAGCGCGGCGGAGGCGGCCCTGGCGGGCCCGCTGCAGGTGGCGGTGGTGGGCGCGAGCCCGGAGGAGCGGGAGCCCCTCGTCGCGGTCGCCCGCCGCCGGGCGCCCGGGGGGACGGTCGTCGTGGCCGGGGAGCCCTCCGCGCCCGGCGTGCCGCTGCTCGCGGACCGTCCGCTGGTCGACGGGGCCGCGGCGGCCTACGTGTGCCGGGGCTTCGTCTGCGACCGACCGGCCACGACGCCGGACGAGCTGGCCGGGGCGCTGCACACGGGCTGAGGCGGGTGCGTCCGCTCACCGCGAACCGCCTCGACCGCGGCACTTGCGTAATGCTGTAATCAGCGCATCGCACGATGAAGGAGCCGATGATGATGGTGGGACGAGCACACCGGGGACGACCGGGCGGCGGCGGACGCGTGGGCCGGGGCGGACGCCCCGCGAACGACCTCCCGGGGACCGACGACCTCGAGGCCTGGCTGGCCGGGCGGCTGCCCGACGGCTGGTTCGTCGACGCACCCGAGATCACGGTCGACCGCGAGGAGATCCTGATCGTCGGCCGGCTGACCGCGCCCGAGGTGGAGGGCGACGCCGCGGCGCGGGCCGCCGGCGCGGTCGGTCGCATCAGCCGGTTCCGGGAGGAGACCCGCGAGGACCGGATGGAGATCGCGCGCCAGGCCGAGCACCGCTACGGGCGCAAGGTCGCGTGGGGCGCGCGCATCACCGACGACGACGGCGGGGTCGAGGAGCTGTTCACGACGCTGTCGGTGCCGGTGATGACCCGCCTGCGCCAGCCCGAGCGGCGGGTGCTGGACACGCTGGTCGACGCCGGGGTCGCGCGCTCGCGCTCGGAGGCCCTGGCCTGGGCGGTCGCCCTGGTCGGGGAGCACACCGAGCCGTGGCTCGCGGAGCTGCGCGAGGCGATGAGCACCGTCGACGAGCTACGGACGCGCGGGCCGCGCCTGGATCCGCCGTCGGAGGGCGACGAGGACCCCGACCGGACCGGCGAGCCAGGGGATCAGGCGTAGAGGATCAGCCAGATCGCGATGTGATGGCAGATCGCGGCGACCACCGTCGCCGCGTGGAAGAACTCGTGGTAACCGAAGGTGCGCGGCCAGCCGGTCGGTCGCCGGAAGGCGAAGCCCAGCGCCCCGAGGGTGTAGAAGGCCCCGCCGACCACGAGCAGCACGAACGCCGCCACACCCCCGCGGTGGAGCAGGTCGGGCAGGACGAACACCGCGACCCAGCCCAGGGCGAGGTAGATCGGGACGCCGACCCACCGCGGGGTGTGCGGGCGCGCGAGCTTCAGTGCGGCACCCGCGAGCGCCCCGACCCACACGATCGCCAGGACGACGAGCCCGGTGACCTCGGGCAGGGCGAGCACCGCGAACGGCGTGTACGTCCCCGCGATGAACACGAAGATCATCGCGTGGTCGAGCCGCTTCATCGTGGTCCGCGCACGCGGCGAGGACCACGACCGGCGGTGGTACAGCGCGCTGACGCCGAAGACGCCCAGCACCGTCGCGGAGTAGACCGCGACCGCGGCGGCGGCCTCGCCGGACACGGTGGACCCGGCCAGGGCGATGAGGGTGGCGCCGGCGGCGATGCCGACGGCGAAGGACCACAGGTGCAGCCAGCCCCGCAGACGCGGCTTGACGGGCGTCTCGGGCGGCGGCGCGATCTCGGCGACGCTCACGCGGGTGAGCGTAGGGCAGGGACCTGAGAAACCGACGAACTCTCGCCGTCCGGCGGGTGACGAGGGGGTCGGGGCCCGGGTGTGGCGGCGTAACCTGGCCGCCCGTGAGCGTCCGGGACAACATCCGCGAGGTGGCCGTCTCGCTCTACGAGCGGCGGCTGCGTCGCAAGGTCGCCGCGGCCCACCCGCCCCGGCACGTCGGGGTGATCCTCGACGGCAACCGCCGGTGGGCCAAGGAGGTCGGCCTCACCGACCCGAGCGACGGGCACCGGGTCGGCGCGCGCAAGATCGTCGACATGCTCGACTGGGCCGACGAGGCCGGCGTCGAGGTGGTCACGCTCTTCCTGCTCTCGACCGACAACGTCGGCCGCCCGCCGGAGGAGCTCGAGGCCCTGCTCGAGATCATCGCGACGGCGGTCGAGGGGCTCGCCGCGCCCGACCGGGACTGGCGGCTGCGCATCGTCGGCGCCCCGGACCTCGTGCCGGCGGCGACCGCCACCCGCCTCGCCACCGCCGCGGAGTCCACCGCGGGACGGACCGGGATGCAGGTCAACGCCGCGGTCGGCTACGGGGGCCGGCAGGAGATCGCCGACGCGGTGCGCAAGCTCCTGCTGCGCCACGCGGAGGCGGGGACCTCGATCGAGGAGCTCGCGGAGGTCCTCGACGTCGACCACATCGCCGAGCACCTCTACACGACCGGCCAGCCGGATCCGGACCTGGTGATCCGGACCTCGGGGGAACAGCGGCTGTCGGGATTCCTGATGTGGCAGTCGGTCTATTCGGAGTTCTATTTCACCGAGGCGTTCTGGCCGCAGTTCCGGCGCATCGACTTCCTGCGGGCGCTGCGGGACTACTCGGACCGCAATCGCCGTTTCGGCGGCTGACCGCAGCACGACGCACCGGCGCGTCCGTGCCATCCCCCGATGGGCACGGACGCGCCGGTGCGAGCGCACGTGGAACGCACGACGGCGGGTGCCGGTCCGCTCCCAGGACCTCGGCACCCGCCGTCGTGGGTGAATCAGGCGGTGACGCCGCCGAGGATGTCGACGACGGCGCTGATCGGCGCCTGGACGTTGGTGTTCCCGAGGTTCACCAGGCCGGTCTGGTCACCGAAGAAGCCCTGCTCGTTGCTGGCCGACGGGCTGAAGTCGTCGTCGCTGAAGCGGACGTCGTTGTCGTTGAAGCGGATGTCGCGGTCGCGGTCGTTGTCACGGTCGCCGTGGTGGTGGTCGTGGCCGCGGTCCCAGCTGTGGCCGTGCCCGGTGGAGGCCTGCGCCTCGCCGGCGAAAGCAGTCCCGGAGAGCGCCGCCACACCCGCCGCGGCACCGAGGACGACCATTCCCGCCTTCTTGACCAGCATTCGTTCTCCTCGTGAGTGTGTGGTCCCCGATTCGGTATCGGGGAACCGCGTTCGTGTTTTCCGATCTCACGGACGGTGTGACCGGATGACAAGAACTCTAACGGGGCGACCCCGCCGAGGGATTCGCCGGTTACCCGATCGAGTGGCGCCTACTTCGTTCCGCGACTTGAGTGCTTTGCATGGGTGAGATGCGGTCCGATCGGCATCGCGAAAAGGTCCCGCTAGGTCCATTCAGTTCTCGCTGCGTGATCCACCTCGACACACGTCCGTCGTATTCAGCGACGCGGCGTCCGGTCCGAGGCCGATCGGGGCCACGAGGGGTAACGTCGCTCGGCGGTGGACGGATCGGACCCGGGCGAGACCCTCGAGGGGGTCGCGGAGGCCTACGTGCGGCTCGGGCTGCGCCTCGGACGCGTGGTGCCCGGGCTCGTCGACGCCCACCTCGGTGACCCGCGGACGGCACGCGCCGTGGCCGCGGGACCACCCCCCGATCCGGAGGGCCTGCGCCGGGAGGCGGTCGCGCTGCGCCACCGGCTCGTCGGGGTCCCGGGGCGGCGTGCCGAGTTCCTCGACGCCCAGCTGGCCGCCTGCGCCGTGATCGCGGACCGGGCGCTCGGGCGCGGGCCGGGGTTCGTCGCCGAGGTCCGGGAGTGTCTCGGGGTGGAGGTCGGCCCGGGCGGGACGGACCGGTACGCGGCCGCCCACGACGCACTCGCCGGGCTCCTGGGCGTCCCACGCCGCCGGCTGCCCGCGGCGCTGGCGGCGTTCCGGGCCCGGGACGTGGTGCCGCGGTCGGTCCTGCGCGACGCGACCGGCAGCCTGCTGCGCGGGCTGCGCGCGGCGACCGTGGCCGCCGTCGGGCTCCCGCCCGGGGAGAGTCTCGACCTCGAGATCGTCGACGGGGCGCCGTGGGCGGGATTCAGCCACCGGGTGGCGCCGGGCCGCTCGGTGATGCAGGTCGCCGCCGACGCCGGCCACCGGTGGAGCCACCTGCCCCCGCTCGCGGCCCACGAGGCCTACCCGGGTCACCACACCGAGGCGGTGCGCACGGAGGGGACGTCGCTGCCCGAGCGCACGCTGCTGCTGGCCCGGACGCCCCAGAGCCTCGTGGCCGAGGGCGCGGCGGAGGTCGGCCTCGACGCCGTGGTCGGCAGCGGCTGGGGGCCGTGGGCGGCCCGGTGTCTCGAGGAGGCCGGCGTGCCGGGTCCGGACCCGGCGCACGCCGCCCTGGGCGAGGCGGTCGAGGTCGCGAGCGGCCCGCTCGACGCCGTCCGCCAGGACGCGGCCCTGCTGCTGCACGCCTCCCCGGGGGTCGACCGCGAGCGGAGCGCCCGGGAGCACCTCCGCCGGTGGTTGCTCGTGGACGACGCGCGGGCGGACCGGATGCTCGGGTTCCTGGGCCATCCGCGCTGGCGCATCCACACCACGACCTACGTCGAGGGGACCCGCCTCGTGCGTCCGTGGCTGGACGCCCGCCCGGCCGGGACGGCCGCCGGCACGCGCTTCGCACGGCTGCTCGACGAGTCGTGGACCCCGGCGGCGCTGCGCCGGGAGACCAGGGTGCCGGATCGCGGCGAGCGGTACCCCCGCCACGCCGACGACACACCGATGTCACCCACGGTGTGATGTCAGCCCCGAAATTGTCACGCTCGGCGCGCGACAACGACCGGTCGTCGGCTGTAGCGTCCGCCTCGACGGTGCCGTAGCGGATGCGGCCCGTCCGGGGAGGCCGGAGAACGTGACGGGTCGGTTCGGGACGCGGTGCCGCGGCACCGCCGGGGCATGGGCCCCGGCGGTCGTGGTCCCCGGCCCGGGCGATCCGGCGGGAGGGCCGGCACCCGGTCCTCGCGCACGGCGCCGGAGAGGCAGGTCCCCCGGCGGGGGGCCGCCCCGACGGCGCCGCATCACGACGTAGGTCTTCTCGTCCAGCGAGGACTCCGGTCGTGGGTGTCGCGACCGGCACGAGGGAGTAGCCGTGAGCGCAGAGCACGTCGCACAGCCCCCGTCGGTCACCCCGATCACCAGCCGGATCACATACGTCCTGGACACGTCCGTCCTGCTCAGCGACCCGTGGGCCCCCACCCGCTTCGCCGAGCACGAGGTGGTCGTCCCGCTGGTGGTCATCACCGAGCTCGAGGGCAAGCGCCACCACCCGGAGCTCGGTTGGTTCGCCCGGGAGGCCCTGCGCCTCCTCGACGACCTCCGCATCACCCACGGCCGTCTGGACCAGCCGATCGCCATCACCCCCGAGGGCGGTTCGCTGCGGATCGAGCTCAACCACACCGACCCCTCGGTCCTGCCGGCGGGCTTCCGCACCGGTGAGAACGACTCCCGGATCCTCGCGTGCGCCGCGAACCTCGCGGCCGAGGGCGCGCGGGTCACGCTCGTCACCAAGGACATGCCGCTGCGGGTCAAGGCCGCCGCGGTCGGCCTGCCCGCGGACGAGTACCACGCCCAGGACGTGGTCACCTCCGGCTGGACCGGGATGGCCGAGGTGGCCGCCGACCCGCAGGAGATCACCGACCTGTTCGCCGACGGCCTCACCGACGTCGAGGCGGCCCGCGACCTGCCGTGCCACACCGGCCTGCGCATGCTCGGCGGCGGCTCGTCCGCCCTCGGGCGGGTGACCCCGGACAAGCAGGTGCGCCTCGTCCGCGGCGACCGCGACGTCTTCGGGCTGCACGGCCGCTCCGCCGAGCAGCGGATCGCGATCGACCTGCTGAGCGACCCGGACGTCGGGATCGTCTCGCTCGGCGGCCGCGCCGGGACCGGCAAGTCCGCCGTGGCCCTGTGCGCCGGCCTCGAGGCGGTCCTCGAGCGCCAGCAGCACCGCAAGATCGTCGTGTTCCGCCCGGTGTACGCGGTGGGCGGGCAGGATCTCGGCTACCTGCCCGGCGGCGAGAACGAGAAGATGGCGCCCTGGGCGCAGGCGGTGTTCGACACGCTCGGGGCGCTCGTCTCGACCAACGTCGTCGAGGAGGTCATCGAGCGCGGCATGCTCGAGGTCCTGCCGCTGACCCACATCCGCGGGCGCTCCCTGCACGACGCCTTCGTGATCGTCGACGAGGCCCAGTCCCTGGAGCGCAACGTCCTGCTCACGGTGCTCTCCCGGCTGGGCACCAACTCCCGGGTCGTGCTCACCCACGACGTCGCCCAGCGCGACAACCTGCGGGTCGGCCGCCACGACGGGATCGCCGCGGTGATCGAGAAGCTCAAGGGCCACCCGCTGTTCGCCCACGTCACGCTGACCCGCTCCGAGCGCTCGCCGATCGCGGCACTGGTCACCGAGATGCTCGAGGGCGAGGCCGGCGGCGCCTAGTCCCGTTATCGAGCGAAGGGCCCCTCCGGTCGAGTAGATCGAGCGGAGGGGCCCTTCGGTCAGCGGGGCGCCGGATGGCGGTGGGCGCCCATGGCCCGTCTATCCGACCGATGGTGCCCTTCGCTCATGCGGAGGGGTCGGTCGGCTCACCACCCGGTCGGCAGCGGGCGACCCTCCGCGAACCCGGAGGCCGACTGGATGCCGAGGACGGCCCGGGCGTGGAACTCCTCGAGCGTGGTGGCCCCGGTGTAGGTGCACGCCGAGCGGACGCCGGCGCAGATCGAGTCCAGCAGGTCCTCGACGCCGGGGCGGGCCGGGTCCAGGCGCATCCGCGACGACGAGATGCCCTCCTCGAACAGGCCCTTCCGCGCGCGGTCGAACGCCGAGTCGGTGCGGGTGCGGGCGGTCACGGCGCGCTTGGACGCCATGCCGAACGATTCCTTGTAGGGCGCGCCGTGCTCGTCGCGCAGCAGGTCGCCCGGCGACTCGTAGGTGCCGGCGAACCACGAGCCGACCATCACCGCCGACGCGCCCGCTGCGAGGGCCAGCGCCACGTCGCGCGGGTGGCGCACCCCGCCGTCGGCCCAGATGTGCTTGCCCCGGTCCCGGGCGGCCGCGGCGCACTCGGCGACCGCGGAGAACTGCGGCCGGCCGACGCCGGTCGCCATGCGCGTCGTGCACATCGCGCCCGGGCCGACCCCGACCTTGACGATGTCGGCGCCTGCCTCGATGAGGTCGATCGTCCCCTGCGCGGTGACGACGTTGCCCGCGACGACCACCGCGTCCGGCGCGGCCTCGCGCACGGTCCGCAGGGCGGCGATCGTCTTCTCCTGGTGGCCGTGGGCGGTGTCGACGACGAGCACGTCCACCCCGGCCGCGACGAGCTCCTTGGTGCGGGTCGCGACGTCGCCGTTCACGCCGAGCGCGGCGGCGACGCGCAGCCGGCCGTCGGCGTCCAGCGCGGGCGCGTAGACCTCGGCGCGCAGCGCGCCGGTGCGGGTGAGGACCCCGGCGAGCCGCCCGTCGCCGTCCACCCCGAGCGCGAGGTCGACGGCGCCCGGTGCGGACAGCGCGTCGAACACGGCCCGCGGCTCGGTGCCCACGGAGACCGTCACGGCCGGGACCAGCACGTCGGCGAGCCGGGTGAACCGGTCCACGCCCGTGCAGTCGGCCTCGCGGACCACCCCGAGCGGGCGCCCGCCCTCGTCGGCCACGACCACCGCGCCGTGCGCCCGCTTGCTGACCAGGTTCAGCGCGTCGGCCACCGCCTCACCCGGGTGCAGGACGACGGGGGTGTCCCAGACGGCGTGCCGGGACTTCACCCCGGCGACGATGTCGGCCACGGCGTCGGCGTCGACGTCCTGCGGGATGACGGCCATGCCGCCCCGGCGCGCCAGCGTCTCGGCCATCCGGCGCCCGGAGACCGCCGTCATGTTCGCCGCGACCACCGGGATCGTCGCGCCCGACCCGTCCGCGACCGCGAGGTCGACGTCGAAGCGGGAGGCGACGTCGGAGCGCTCGGGGACGAGGAAGACGTCGTCGTAGGTCAGGTCGTGAGCCGGAACGTGGCCGTCGAGGAACCGCACGTGCGCACAGGTTACCCGTCCCGTGACCACCGGCGGTCCACGACGGCGGGCCAGTCCGCGTCGATCGCCGGCAGCGCCAGCATCGCCCGCTGCGCCGCCCGTGCGCGGCCGCGCACCACGGCGTCGGCGAGGACCGCCGTGAGGCCCTCCGCCAGCGAGTCGCCGTCGACCTGCCGGCCCAGCCCCAGCGACTCGATCCGCCCGGCGCTCGCGAACTGGTCGCCGAACTGCGGGAACGCGACCATCGGCACGCCGTGCCGGACCGCCTCGCGCACCGTGTTGTAGCCGCCGTGCGTCACGAGCGCATCGGTGACCTGCAGCAGCAGCGGCTGCGGCACCCACCGCTCGAGGTGCACGTGCGGGGCGGGCTCGACGTCGCACTCCAGGCCGCCGGTCGCGACGACGATCTCCGCATCCACCGCGTTCGCGGCCGTGACCAGCGCGCGCAGCCCGGCCGCGGGGTCCGCGGGCGGCCCGCCCGGCGGCGTCCGGCCGGAGTTCTGCATCATCGGCAGCGCCGTCCCCAGCGACGCGAGGACGAGGGGGCGGCCGTCGGGGAGCGCCGCCACCCACTCCGGCAGCCGGCCGCCGCGGTCCACCTCGTCGTCCTGGCGGAAGGCGAACGGCTCCGGCAGCCAGTCCGGGGCGAAGGAGAACGACGGCGGCATGCAGTCCAGCCGGCCGTACGGCGTGAGCGAGTCCGACGTCGGGCGGGGCAGCCCGAGCGCGGTCCGCCGCTCGTCGAGCAGCGGGCCCAGGTGCGCCGGATCGAGGACGTGGGCCGCTCCGGACGGGGCCGGCAGGTGCGGCACGCCTAGCTCCTCGGCGTACAGCAGGCCCGCGAACTCCCCGCCGTCGCGCAGCACGAGGTCCACCGGGCCGCACGCCGACCGCAGCGCCCGCACCTCGTCGACGAGGTGCTCGCCGCCGAACACCCGGGCCACGACGGCGGCCGGATCCGGGTCCGGCCCCAGCGCCTCGATCTGGGGGACGAAGCGTGCCGCGGCCTCGCTCATCGGCGTCAGGACCGGCTCGACCCGCGCCGGGGCGTCGTCGAACACCGACGCCAGGTCCGGCGGGCAGGCGACGACGACCTCGTGGTCGGTGCCCTCCAGCGCCCGGACGAACGGCAGGGCGGCCCGGGCGTGGGAGGGGGAGCCCGTGACGGTCGTGAGCATGCGCACGAAGATGGGGTGCCCCGTTGTCACGATCGCTCCCGCCGCACGTGACCGGGACCTCGTCGTCAACTCTGGTTGACACCAACGGTGTCGTCAACCTAGGTTGACACGGTGAGCGATGCGACGGCGGTGGCCGCGGCGGCGTCCAGTACGGACCCGGCCGTGGGCCTGGCGGCGGTGGCGGCCCTGCGCGGGCTGCAGGAGTCCCTGGAGGAACTGCAGGTGCGGTCGGCCCGCGACCAGGGGTGGTCCTGGCAGCAGATCGCCGACGCGTTGCGGATCAGTCGGCAGGCGGTGCACAAGAAGTACCGCCGCATCCTCGGGTAGACGGGAGACGGACGTGTTCGAGAGGTTCACCGAGGCGGCCCGGCGGGTCGTGGTCCTCGCGCAGGAGGAGGCCCGGCAGCGGCGGGCCGACCGGGTCGCCCCGGAGCATCTCCTCCTCGGCCTCCTGCGGTGCCCGGGGACGCCGGGCGCGGAGCTGCTGCGCGCCGCGGGGGTCGGGACCGAGGAGGTCGAACGCGGGCTCGCGTCGCCCGGTCCGCACGACGCCGCGGCGCTGGCCGCCCTCGGCATCGACCTGGACGCGGTGCGCCGGGCGGCCGAGCGGGCCTTCGGGCCGGGCGCGCTGGACCGTCCCCGTGGACAGTGGCGGGCCGGGCACATCCGGTTCGATCCGCAGGCGAAGAAGACGCTCGAGCTCGCCCTGCGCGAGGCGATCCGGCTCTCCGACCGCCACATCGGCTCCGAACACGTGCTGCTCGCTCTGCTGCACCCCGGGCACACCGCGGCGCGGCTCCTCGCGGACCACGGTGTGACGCTCGCGGCGACGCGCCTGGTCGTCGAGCAGCGTCCCGACCGCTGGGCGGGCTGACGTCAGCGCCGCAGGGCCCGCAGCGCCTCGAGGGTGTCGGTCTCGGACACCGGCTTGTCGTCGCGGTAGCGGACCACCCGGGCGAAGCGCAGGGCCACGCCCCCGGGGTAGCGCGTCGAGGTCTGCACCCCGTCGAGCTCGATCTCGACGACGATCTCCGGGCGCAGGTACACGGTGTAGGCGTCCCGGGAGGTCTCGTACCGCGGGAACGTCTCGGTCTGCCAGCGCAGGGTCTCGTCGGTCATGCCCTTGAAGGTCTTGCCGACCATGACGAACCCGCCGTCGGTGCGCGCGCCGAGGTGGATGTTGGACAACCAGCCCCGCCGTCGTCCGGAGCCCCACTCGCAGCCCAGGACGACGAGGTCGAAGGTGTGCGCGGGCTTGATCTTCTGCCACGACCTCCCGCGGCGGCCCGCGCTGTAGGTCGAGTCGAGCGCCTTGACCATCGAGCCCTCCTGGCCCGCGGCCAGCGCCTCGTCGATCGCCTCCGCCGCGCGCTCGGGCGTGGGCCGCACGACCGACGGGATCACCCGGTCGCCCACCACCTCCGCCAGTTCCCGACGGCGGGTCTCCAGCGGCTCGTCGACCAGGTCGCGGCCGTCGCGGTGCAGGATGTCGAAGTACCAGGGCTGCATGGCGCCGCTGCCCAGCCCCTTCATCGACTCCTGGAACGCCCGTGGCCGGCCGTCCTCGGCGACGGCGAGGGTCTCGCCGTCGAGCACGACGGTGTCGACCGGCAGGTCGCGGGTTAGCGCGACGATCTCCGGGACGGCCTCGGTGATCTCGTGGAGGGTGCGCGACCACACCCGCACCTCGTCGGCCTGCTTGTGCACCTGGATGCGGGCGCCGTCGAGCTTGTGCTCGACGACGATCTCGGTGCCCAGGTCGGCGAGCGTGTCGTCGAGCGAGTCGCCGGGCGAGGCGAGCATCGGGCGGACGGGTCGCATGACCTCGAGCCCGACCGCTGACAGCGCCGCCACCGGGTCGTCGCTGTTCAGCGCCGTCCGGGCGGTCTCCGGCAGCTGCCCGGAGAGCATGAACGCGCGCCGGACGACGTCGGCGGGGACCTCCGCCGCGGCGGCGACGGCCTCCACCATCAGGCCCTCGAGCGCGCCCTGCCGCAGTTCGCCCCCGAGCAGCCGGACCAGGAACCGGGCCTCGTCGGCGGTGGCGGCGCCGAGCAGGGCGGTGAGCTCCGCGGACCGTCGGGCGCCCACCCCGGTGCCCGACCCGGCCAGCTCCGCGAGCCGCTCCAGGGACGCCTCGACGTCGACGACGCCCAGCGACGGCTCCGCGGCCGGCTCGACCTCGACCCCGGACAGCGTGCGCCAGCCGATCCCGGTGCGGCCCTGGAGCATGAACCCGGCCAGCCACGCCGTCACCGGCGCGACCTCCTCGGGGTCCGCGTCGGTCAGGACCGCGGCGAGCGCCGCGGTCTTGGCCTTGCGGGACCGGGTCGCCCCGACCTCGCCCGAGGTCCCGACGACCCGGGAGAAGAGCATGACCGGTCCCTCCCCCGTCGCTCCGCTCGCCCTAGCTGTCCACCCGCGTCATGGCCAGCACGTCCAGCGCGGTGTCCAGCTGCTCCTGGGTGAGCTTGCCGTCGGCGACGTAGCCGTCGTCCTCGATGACCTCGCGGATCGTCTTCCGCTCCTTCATCGCCTTCTTCGCGATCTTCGCGGCCTCCTCGTAGCCGATGAGGCGGTTGAGCGGCGTGACGATCGCCGACGACGACTCGGCGTACCGGCGGCAGGCCTCCTCGTCGGCCTCGGTGCCCTCGAGGACGCGGTCGGCGAGCAGGCGGGCGGCGTTGGCGAGCAGCCGCGCCGACTCCAGGATGTTGCGGGCCATCACCGGCATCATGACGTTGAGCTCGAGGTTGCCCTGGGTGCCGGAGAAGGCGACGGTCGCGTCGTTGCCGATGACCTGGGCGCAGACCATCATCGTGGCCTCGCAGATCACCGGGTTGACCTTGCCGGGCATGATCGAGCTGCCCGGCTGCAGGTCCGGGATGCGGATCTCGGCGAGGCCCGCCGCGGGGCCGGACGACATCCAGCGGACGTCGTTCGCGATCTTGTAGAGGCTGACGGCGACGGTGCGCAGCGCGCCGGAGATCTCGACGAGGCCGTCGCGGGCGCCCTGGGCCTCGATGTGGTCGCGGGCCTCGGTGAGCTCCGGGATGCCGGTGGCCTGGCGCAGCTCCTCGACGACCTTGCCGCCGAAGCCCTCCGGGGTGTTGATCCCGGTGCCGACCGCGGTGCCGCCGATCGGCAGCTCGCCGAGCCGGGGGAGGGCGGAGCGCAGCCGCTCGGTGCCGTGGCTGCACTGGGTCGCCCAGCCGCCGGCCTCCTGGCCGAGAGTGATCGGCACGGCGTCCATGAGGTGCGTGCGGCCGGACTTGACCACGTGCTTCCAGTCCTGGGCCTTGCGGTTCAGCACCGCGGCGAGGTGGTCGATCCCGGGGATCGTGTCCCGGACGACGGCCTCGGTGGCCGCGAGGTGGATCGTCGTCGGGAAGACGTCGTTGCTGGACTGCGAGGCGTTGACGTGGTCGTTCGGGTGGACCTTCTGCCCGCTGGAGCGCGAGGCCAGCGTCGCGATGACCTCGTTGGCGTTCATGTTCGAGCTCGTGCCCGAGCCGGTCTGGAACACGTCGATCGGGAACTCGCCGTCGTGCGCCCCGGAGGCGACCTCGTCGGCCGCCGCGGCGACGGCGTCGGCGATGCCCGCGTCGAGCACGCCCAGCGACTTGTTGACCCGGGCGCACGCGCCCTTGACCAGTCCCAGCGCGCGGATCTGGGCGGGCTCGATCGGCCGGCCGGAGATCGGGAAGTTCTCCACCGCGCGCTGGGTCTGGGCCGCGTAGAGCGCCTCAGCGGGGACCTGGACCTCACCCATCGTGTCGTGCTCGGTCCGGTACTCCTGGGCGCCGTTGCTGCTCATGGTCGTCATTGTGCAGGCACCTACACCCAGGGCGACTCCTGCCCGCCCTCGTCCTCCCCGCCGAGGTCGAACGACGAGTACTCGCGCAGCTTGGACAGCCGGTGGTAGCCGTCGATGAGGCGCACCGTGCCGGACTTCGAGCGCATCACCAGCGACTGCGTGGTGGCCCCGCCGGCGCGGTAGTGCACGCCGCGCAGCAGGTCGCCGTCGGTGACGCCGGTCGCGCAGAAGAAGATGTTCTCGCCGCGGACGAGGTCGCTCGTGTGCAGGACCTGCTCCAGGTCGTGTCCCGCGGCCCGCGCCTTCTCGCGCTCCTCGTCGTCCTTCGGCCAGAGCCGGCCCTGGAACGACCCGCCGAGGCAGGTGATCGCGGACGCGGCGATGATGCCCTCCGGCGTGCCGCCGATCCCGAGCAGGATGTCCACGCCGCTCTCGTGGCGGGCCGCGGCGATCGCCCCGGCGACGTCGCCGTCGGAGATGAAGCGGATCCGGGCCCCGGCGTCGCGGATCTCCTGGACGAGCTGCTCGTGGCGGGGGCGGTCGAGGACGCAGACCGTGACGTCGGGGATGCCGCCGCCCTTGCGCTTCGCGATCGCGCGGAGGTTCTCCTTCACCGATTTCGTGATGTCGACGACGTCGGCGTACTCGGGCCCGACCGCGAGCTTCTCCATGTAGAAGACGGCCGACGGGTCGAACATCGCGCCCCGCTCGGCGACGGCGAGCACGGCGAGGGCGTTCGGCATGCCCTTGGCCATCAGCGTGGTGCCGTCCACCGGGTCGACCGCGACGTCGCACTCCGGGCCGTCCCCGTTCCCGACCTCCTCGCCGTTGAACAGCATGGGCGCCTCGTCCTTCTCGCCCTCGCCGATCACCACGACGCCCCGCATCGACACCGTGCCGATGAGCTTGCGCATCGCGTCCACGGCCGCGCCGTCGCCGCCGTTCTTGTCGCCGCGCCCGACGAACCGCCCGGCCGCCATCGCCGCCGCCTCGGTCACCCGGACGAGTTCGAGGGCCAGGTTGCGGTCCGGGGCCTCGGGACGGCGGGTGGGTGAACTCACCGGGCGCGCTCCTTCTTCCTACGGGGTCGGGGGCCGTCATCCTCCCAGATCAGGGCATGGTCCGGCGGGGCGTCGGGCGCCACTGGAACGATGGAGCGCATGAGTTCCCCGCGGTCCGACCGCATCGGAGGCATCGGTCCGTTCGCCGTCGGGACGATCGTGCTCGCGCTGGTCGTCCTCGCCCTCACCGGTCTGACCCGGGCCTGCTCGGTGTCGCCCCCGGGCGCGGTCGACCGCGCCTCGGTGCCCCGGGTCGACGTCGCCGAGGCCACCCGGGCGGCGTCCGGGTCGCTGCCGTTCCGTGTGCGCGGCCCGGCGATGCCCGCGGACTGGATCGCGCAGTCGACCGACACCCGCGACGTGCCGGGCGGGCGGGCGTTCCGGCTGGGCTGGCTCACGCCCGACGACGCGTTCGTCCGCCTCGTCCAGTCGAACGGCTCCGCCGAGGGCCTCGTCGCCTCGGAGGGGGGCGAGCCGCAGGCCGGGCCGCCGGTGAGCGCGGGCGACCTGACGTGGGCGACGTACCGCGGGCAGCGCGGCGAGCCGATCTGGGTGACCGACGTGGGCGGGGTGCGCTGGCTGGTGACCGGCAACGCCACGCCCGCCCGCTTCGTGCAGCTGATCACGGCGGCGAGGCAGGCGCCGTAGGTCCCGCGTCAGCTCTGGTCCGTCGCTGTCACCTGACGTGCGAACGGGGCCACTCACACCTCACCGCGGGGGCGGGCCCCAGCCGGGTTCGTCGCGGACGGCGTACTCACGTTCGGGCTGGTCGGCCAGCCACGCGTCGGTCGTCGCCGGTGCCGATCGCGGCAGGCCTTCCCGACGACGGGGCGGGACGGCCCCGGCTTCCGGCTCACCCGGTTCGGGGGCCGCCTCGGTGGGTGTCTCCTCCCGCCGTCGGGACGGGGCCGCGGCGGCGTCCGCGTGGGCGGCCGCCGCCACCCCCTCCCGGGCCAGGGAGTGCACGCTCTCCCGCATCGCGCGGGTCGACGCCGCACGCAGCTCCGCCGAGAACACCGGCAGCGGGGCGAAGCGGCCGAAGGTGTCGCGCAGGAAGTGCGCCAGCAGGGTCGCCGTGGACCGGGAGCGCCACATCGTCCAGCCCACGTAGAGGTCGCGGCCGTAGGGCTGCACGAGCAGCATCGCCCGCTCCGCGCGCTGCCGGAACAGCAGCACGGGCACCCCGGCGACCGTGCTCGGCGCCACCTCGGCCGGTGTCCGGCGGGCGCGGGCGGCGCGGGTGACCCAGTCGTAGGCGCCCCGGGCCGCGCCGGCGCGGTTCTCGAGCAGCCGGGAGTACTCGGCGATCGGCTCCTTGGCGGGCGCGAAGAACGCGGCGAGCCCCGCGAGGTAGAGCACGACGACCACGGCCAGCAGGACGTTCATCAGCAGCCGCCCGGTGATCGACGGGCTGGAGGTCGAGGCCAGGTAGTCCAGCAGCAGCCAGATCAGCAGCAGCACCGTCGGGGTGACCAGGAAGGCCAGCGCCCGCATGAGGTGCGGGGAGAGCATCCGCCAGGTGACGACGTCCTCGACGAGCACGTCCGGGTCGCGGTGGCGCCGGGTCTCGTCGTGGTAGCCGTCGTGGGCGTCCGCGATGGCGCGCTCCCAGTCCTCCTCCGGCCCCATGGGAGGTCAGTGTGCCGGACCGGGGGTGTCCTCCGACTCCGCCTCCCGGAGCACCGCGTCCACCTTCGCGCGCGCCCCCGCGAGGTGACGTTCGCACACCCGGGCCAGCGCCTCGCCCCGCTCCCACAGCGCCAGGGAGTCCTCCAGCGACAGGCCGCCGGCCTCGAGCTTCGCGACGACCTGGGCGAGCTCGTCGCGGGCCTGCTCGTAGCCGGGTTCGTCGTCGGCCATGGTCCCCTCCGCGAGCGTGTGCGATTCCTGACGTCCAGTGTCAGCGATGGTCCATCGCCATCACTCGGCGGCCTCCACCCGGGCGGTGACGGCGCCGTCGGCGAGCCGCACGCGCAGGAGGTCCCCGGGCTGCGCGTCCGCCGCGGCACGCAGGACCGGCGAGCCCACCTCGCCGCCCCGCTGCACGATCGCGTAGCCGCGGGTCAGGGTCGCGGCCGGGCCCAGGGCGGTCAGCGAGGCGCGGCGGTGGCGGATGTCGGCCTCCCGCTCGCGCAGGCCCCGATCGACGGTGCGTCGGGCCCGCTCGGTGAGCGCGGCGACCTCGCCCGCGCGGACGTCGATCGTGCGCAGCGGGTCGGCCAGCACCGGGCGGGCGCGCAGCCGGGCGATCAGGGCGTCCTCCCGCTCCACCCACGCGTGCAGGGCCCGCCGGGCGCGGGTGCGCAGCGCCGAGAGGTGGGCGGTCTCCTCGGCGAGGTCGGGGACGATGCGCTTGGCCGCGTCGGTGGGGGTCGCGGCGCGGACGTCCGCGACGTGGTCGACCAGCGGGGTGTCGGGTTCGTGGCCGATCGCGGTGACGACCGGGGTGCGGCAGCGGGCGATCCCGCGGCAGAGGGCCTCGTCGGAGAACGGCAGGAGGTCCTCGACGCTGCCGCCGCCGCGGGCGATGACGATGACGTCGACGGCGGGATCACGGTCGAGCGCGTCGAGGGCGTCGAGGATCTGCGGCACGGCCTGGACGCCCTGGGTCGCGGTGTTCTCCACCCGGAAGTGCACCGCGGGCCACCGGGTCGTCGCGACCGTGACGACGTCGTGCTCGGCGGCGCTGGCCCGGCCGGTGATCAGCCCGACGCAGCCCGGCAGCCGGGGGATCCGGCGCTTGCGGGCGGTGTCGAACAGTCCCTCGGCGGCGAGCAGCGCCCGGAGCCGCTCGATGCGGGCGAGCAGCTCCCCGACCCCGACGGCGCGCACCTCGTCGACGCGCAGCGAGAGCGTGCCCCGGCCGAAGAAGAAGGAGAACTTGCCGTGGACGACGACCCGCTGCCCCTCGGTGAGCGCCTTCTCCCGGACGAGCGGGGTGGGCGCTGTCAGCGAGAGCGAGACGTCGGCGGCCGGGTCGCGCAGCGTCAGGAACGCCGTCCCGGTGCGGGCCGTGAGCTGCGTGAGCTGCCCCTCGACCCACACCGGGCCGAGCCGGTCGATCCACTTCGAGACCTTCAGCGCGACCGTGCGCACCGGCCACGGCGACTCGGGGCTGGTGGCCGGCTCGGGAACCGCTGCGCTCACTGCTCCGCGGTGAGGGTGGCGATCCGGTTGGTCAGCATCGTCACGAACGGCGGCCGGTCGGCGTGGGCGGACTCCCACGCGAGCAGCTCGGTGAGGTCGTCGACCGACAGGGTGCGCAGCCGGGCGCGGAGCTGGGCGATCGTCATCGTCTCGTAGCCGGGCAGGGCGTCCGGGGTGGTGCCCGGGGTGCTCGGCGTGCTCGGGGCCTTCCCGACGGCGGCGATCGCGGGCCGGGAGTGGCCGTTGGTCGCGGCGCGGTCGACCGAGGCCGGCGTGGTGGACACGTCGTCGTCGAACCGGGCCCACGAGGGCGCGTCCTCGACCGGGCGGGCGCCCTCGAGCGCGGTGTCGCCCTTGATGGCCAGCTCGGTGACGACCTGCTGGGCACGCATCGACAGCTGGAGCACGGTGCTGACCGCGGTGATCGGCAGACCCACGATCGTCCGCGGGAGGGCCTGGACCTCCTCGACCGCGGTGACGACCAGTCCGGCGGCGACCCGCACCGGGAACGGGAGGGAACTCATGGCCCCAGCCTGCCAGGATCGTGCGGTCGTGTGCGAATCGCCACGGCCCCGTCGCACCGGCGCTGGTCACATCGCCGTCGGCCGCGCCCGACCTGGTCCGATCCGTACCCTCGGAGACATGTCCGTCACCTCGGGACCCGAGACCCTCGCCGCCACCGGCAAGGTGCTGCTGGCCAAGCCCCGCGGCTACTGCGCCGGGGTCGACCGCGCGGTGATCGCCGTCGAGAAGGCCCTCGAGACCTACGGCCCTCCGGTGTACGTGCGCAAGGAGATCGTCCACAACCGCCACGTCGTCACCACCCTGGCGGCCCGCGGGGCGGTGTTCGTCGAGGACACCGAGCAGGTGCCCGAGGGCGCGACGGTCGTGTTCTCCGCGCACGGCGTCTCGCCCGCGGTGCACGCCGAGGCGGCGCAGCGCGAGCTGAAGACGATCGACGCGACCTGCCCGCTGGTGACCAAGGTGCACCAGGAGGCGAAGCGCTTCGCCCGCGAGGACTACGACATCCTGCTGATCGGCCACGAGGGCCACGAGGAGGTCGAGGGCACCTCCGGGGAGGCCCCGCAGCACATCCAGGTCGTGGACGGCCCCGAGTCGGTCGCCGCGGTCGAGGTGCGCGACCCGGAGAAGGTGATCTGGCTCTCGCAGACCACCCTGTCGGTCGACGAGACGATGCAGACGGTCGCCGCCCTGCGCGAGCGGTTCCCGGCGCTGGCCGACCCGCCGTCGGACGACATCTGCTACGCGACCCAGAACCGGCAGGTCGCGGTCAAGGCGATGGCCCCGCAGTGCGATCTCGTGATCGTCGTGGGGTCGACCAACTCCTCGAACTCGGTGCGCCTGGTCGAGGTGGCGCTGCAGGCCGGGGCGAAGGACTCGCACCTGGTCGACCACGCCGGCGAGATCGACGAGGCGTGGCTCGCCGGAGTGGGCACGGTCGGCGTCACCAGCGGTGCGTCGGTGCCCGAGATCCTCGTCGGCGAGGTGCTGCACTGGCTGGCCGAGCGGGGCTTCGGCGAGGTCGAGGAGATCACCACCGCCAACGAGAAGCTGACGTTCTCGCTGCCGCGCGAGCTCAAGCGCGACATGCGGCCGGACGCGGTGCGCTGACGGAGCCGACTCCCTCGCCGAGTGCGACAGGACGCAGGTCCGGGAGCTCGATGAGCTGCGCGGTGCAGCACTCGGGCTCAGCGGGGCGGGCGCTCCGGGGGGCGCTCCCGGACCGGGTGGACGCCCGGCGGGCGGGGGCCGCCCCGACGCTCCTCGCGCAGCCGTTCCTCCCGCATCCGCTCCTCGCGGGCCGGGGGTTGCTCCTCGCGGCCGGCGCCCTTGAGCGGTGACCGGCGGGCCGCGGGCGCCGCAGAGGGTTCGGCACCGCCGCGGGCCAGCCGGTCGCGGTCGTCCTCGCGGTCCCGTTCCGGCCGGGCCTTCTCGGGGCGCTCCTTCGGCCGCTTGGTCTCCTGGCGCTCGCGACGGGCGCGCTCGCGCTCGGCGAGGTCGCGCTCGCGGCGCTCCCGGTCGGCGCGGTCACGCTCGGCCAGGTCCCGGTCGCGCTCCGCACGAGCCCGCTCCTGGGCCCGGCGACGGTCGCGCTCGGCCAGCTCGCGGCGGTCGGCCGCGTCCCGCCGGTCGGCGGCCTCGCGGCGCTCGGCGGCCTCCCGGCGGTCGGCCGCCTGCCGGCGGCGGCGGTCGCGGAACGACTCCTTCACCGTCCGCTCGTCCCGGTCCGCCGCTCCGCCCGCCGGCCCCGAGCGCACCGGGTCCCGACGCACGTCGGACTCGGGCGGACTCCAGCGCTGCACCTTGATCCGCAGGAACCCGATGACCACGCAGACCACCGTCGTGATCGCCATGGCCGGGAAGCCGTTGATCAGCGGCGCCCCGACGGCGAGCGCGGTGGAGACCGTGCCGCCCGAGCTCGGCAGCGACCCGGTCGCCGCGATGGCCACCGGGACCGACACCGCGAGCAGGAGCGGCGGCTGGACCATCGGCAGGAAGATGTCCCGCCGTTGCACGAGTACGGCCGCGAGGACGCACCCGGCGGGGTAGGCGGCGAGGAAGACGACCGCCAGGCTGCCGGTGCGGACCACGTCCGCGGCGACGCCGCCGGCCGTGAGGACCAGGGCGAGCACCAGGACCGCCCACCACCGCAGGCCCCGCACCCCCGGGAACGCCGAGGCCTCTCCCACCTCGCCGGGCCCGGACGTCGCCGCGCCGTCCCGCATGGTGGTCACCCGATCACGGTAGCGTCCGCGCCGCCGCCTCCCCGCGCCCGGCGCGACCGCGGGACCCGACCGCATCGGTGGAACATCGGGCGTGGACGACCGACCCGCCCGCCCGTCGCAGGTCAGCCCGTCAACCGACGCACCTCGCCCTCGACGCCTACGGCGTCCCCTCGCCCGTCGGCATCCGACGCCTCACCGGGCTCGCCCCCGAACTCCGGGGCGCCGGGCACCCGGGCGCGGCGGTCGACCTGCTCCACCTCGTCGATCGAGCCCCGGGTGACCGCGAGGTCGGAGAAGCGCCGGGCGGTCACCAGCACGCGCGACTCCAGCGAGCCCACCGTCTCGTTGTAGGCGCGCACCCCGGCGTCGAGGGAGCGCCCGAGCTTGCCGAGGTGCCCCCCGAGCGTGGCGAGCCGGGCGTGCAGCTCCCGGCCGAGCGCGTGGATCTCAGCGGCGTCGCGGGCGAGCGACTCCTGCCGCCACGCGTAGCCGACGGTGCGCAGCAGGGCGATCAGCGTGGTCGGCGTGGCCACCACCACGTCGGCGCCGAACGCGTGCTCGAGCAGCCCCGGGTCGGCCTCCAGCGCCGCCGACAGGAACACCTCGCCCGGCACGAACATCACCACGAACTCCGGCGTCGGGTCGAAGCTGCGCCAGTAGGCCTTGGCCGACAGGGCGTCGACGTGTGCCCGCAGCTGGCGGGCGTGCGCGGCCGTGCGCTCGCGCCGCGCCGCGTCGTCGGGGGCCTCCAGCGCCTCCAGGTACGCCGCGCAGGGGACCTTCGCGTCGACCACCACCTGCTTGCCCCCGGCGAGCCGCACCACCAGGTCGGGGCGCTGCGCCGCGCCCTGGTCGCCCGCGGTGGACTGCCGCGTGAAGTCGCAGTGCTCGACCATCCCGGCCAGGTGCACGACCCGCTCCAGCTGCATCTCGCCCCACCGCCCGCGCACGTGCGGCGTGCGCAACGCGGACGCGAGGGCCCGCGCCTCCCCCGCGACGCCCCGGGCGGAGTCGGCCACCGCGCCCATCTGCTCGCGCAGCCCCGCGAAGGCCGCCTCGCGCGCGCCCTCCGCGCTGCGCATCTGTCCCTCGAGCCGCGACAGGGTGGCGGACACCGGGTCGAGCAGCGAGGACACCGCCCGCTCCCGCTCGCGCATCCGCGCGTCGGCCAGCTGCGTGAACCGCTCCGAGTTCGCGGCGAGCGCGTCGGCGGACAGCGCCGCGAAGGACTCGCGCGCGGCCGAGCCCGCCCGCCGCTCCGCCTCGAGCTCCGCGCGGGCCGCGGACGCCGCCGCTCCCGAGCGCCGGGTTGCCTCCGCGATGGCGGCCTCCTGCCGCACGGCTGCGAACCGGGTGGCCACCAGGGCCCCGGCGAGCGCCCCGAGCAGCAGGCCCAGGAGCAGGCCCACCAGGACGCCGGTGATCGTCATGCCGCGCACGGTGGCACAGGGGTCCGACAGTCACGATCACTCCGCAGGTCAGGGCCAGTTGGCCTCCATCTCCAGCAGCTTCGCCTTGACCTCGATGCCCCACCGGTAGCCGCCGAGCGACCCGTCGCCCTTGCGGACCCGGTGGTCGGGCACGAACAGCCCGATCGCGTTCTGCTGGCACGCCTGCGCGGCCCCGCGCGGCGCCAGCGGTCGGCCGGCCAGTGTCGCCATCTCGGTGTAGGAGACCGGCGATCCCGCCGGGATCTCCCGCATCCGCGCCCACACCTCCTGCAGGAACACCCCGCCGTGCTGTCGGACGGGGACGGTCGCGGCCGGCTCCGGGTCGCCGTCGAGCCACGCCCGCACGGCCGCCGTCACCGGCCCGAGCTCGTCGCGCTCGACGATCTCGGCGGGCGCGAGGGTGGCGTGGACGAGGGGGAGGAGCCGCACGTCCGGCTCGGGCGTCCAGCCCGCGGCGAGGACGACGCCGTCGGCGTCCACGACCGCGGTGAACGGGCCGAACGGGGTGTCGAGGGTGGAACGAGATCCGATCACGGGAGTCTCCGCATCCGTCGTCGGGAAGGTGCCGTCAACCCCTCCGACGCACGCCCGCCCGCTCCGGATCCGACGAAATCCCTAGACTGGACCCCCGTGAGCTTGACCCTCGGCATCGTCGGCCTCCCCAACGTGGGCAAGTCGACGATGTTCAACGCCCTGACCCGCAACGACGTCCTCGCCGCGAACTACCCGTTCGCGACGATCGAGCCGAACGTCGGCGTCGTCCCGCTGCGCGACCCGCGCCTCGACCGGCTCGCCGCGATGTTCTCCTCGGAGAAGGTCGTGCCCGCCACGGTCAGCTTCGTGGACATCGCCGGCATCGTCGCGGGGGCCTCCGAGGGGGCGGGGCTGGGCAACAAGTTCCTCGCGAACATCCGCGAGGCGGACGCGATCTGTCAGGTCGTGCGGGTGTTCACCGACGACGACGTGGTGCACGTCGACGGCCGGGTCGACGCCGCCGCCGACATCGAGACGATCGCGACGGAGCTGGTCCTGGCCGACCTGCAGACCGTCGAGAAGGCCCTCCCGCGCCTGGAGAAGGAGGGGCGGACCAAGAAGGAGAACCGGCCCGCGCTGGAGGAGGCGCAGGCCGCGGCGGCGGTGCTCAACGAGGGCCGCACGCTCTTCTCGGCCGGGATGAACTCGCCGCTGCTGCGCGAGCTGAACCTGCTCACGGTGAAGCCGTTCCTCTACGTCTTCAACGCCGACGAGGGCGTGCTCACCGACGACGCGCGGCGCAAGGAGCTGGCCGAGCTCGTCGCGCCGGCCGAGGCGGTGTTCCTCGACGCGAAGGTCGAGCAGGAACTCCTCGAGCTCGACGACGAGTCGGCCCTGGAGCTGCTCGAGTCCATCGGCCAGCCCGAGCCGGGCCTCGACGCGCTGGCCCGTGCCGGCTTCCGCACGCTGGGTCTGCAGACCTACCTGACGGCGGGTCCGAAGGAGTCGCGCGCCTGGACGATCCCGATCGGCGCCACCGCGCCCGAGGCAGCCGGCGTCATCCACACCGACTTCCAGCGCGGCTTCATCAAGGCCGAGATCGTCTCCTACGACGACCTCGTCGCCGCCGGCTCCATGAACGCCGCCAAGACCGCGGGCAAGGTGCGCATGGAGGGCAAGGAGTACGTGATGCAGGACGGCGACGTGGTGGAGTTCCGCTTCAACGTCTAGCAGCAGAGCGTTCCAGCAGCTCACGGCGACGACGCTCTCGACGGCTCCACGGCTCGGCCCGAGGCGGCCACGCCGGCTCGCTTGGGAGAACCGACGTGGCCTGGGCCGACGTTCTACCCATGGGTGTCGGGCCGACCTGCGTCGTACGTACCCCGACGGCTGCCCCTGGTTAACCTCACTGGCCGCTCGTCCCGTCGTGCTTCCTCTGCAGTTCGTCGACGAGCCAGGTCGCCACGACGGAGAGCTTCATGTTCGTCTGCTGGGACGACTGCACCAGCATCGCGAACGCGCGCTCCTGAGGGACACCGAAGCGCTCCATCAGGATGCCCTTGGCCTGCCCGATGACGTCCCGGCTGTCGAGGGCGATGGTCAGTCCCTGGACGCGCTTGGCGCCGTGGAGCGCCAGTGCGGCCTGAGCGGCGAACAGTGCCCCGGTGTCCGCGCTTCCCTCGTTGAAGGCGTGCGGGGCCGAGGCGTACAGATTCAGCGCGCCGGCGCTGCCGCGGCTGGCGAAGAGCTGGAACGACAACAACGACCCGATGCCTCGCTCGAGCGCAGCCGGGGCGTAGCGCGGCCATCGGTCCTTCGCGTCGGCCATGTCGTCGATCAGGGTCCGCTGCTCGTGCCAGATCGAATCCAGGCACGGACCTTCGCCGATCTCGTTCTGGAACTGGTCGAGGTCGCTCACGACGTCGCTGCTCGGCGCGTAGGACTCCACCGTGCCGCTCCGCTCCACCAGCGAGATCCCGGCCTCCTCGACGTGCGGGATCGTCCGGATGGCCCCACGCACGATCAGGCGCAAGGTGTATTCGACACTCTCCTCGTCTCCCCGCTCCATCAGTCCGCGCGCTGCCTCGTCGAGCGCCTGCGCCAGGTCGGCCCCGACGCGCTCGCCGCTGTCGCCCGGTTCGTCGTCGGGCTCCTCGTGCTCTGCGCGCTCACGTGTAGACGCCACACGCACAGCATTACGCATGAAGCGAAGAGATCGGCACCCTCTCCTGCACGATCGCGAGGCGCCCGCTTCCGGACTACGCCGGGGTGCCGGATTCCGGGAGACTCCCGGCATGACCGAGTACCGGGTGCACCTCGTGACCGACCTCATGCGCCTCGACGAGGACGGGCTCGACGACCTCCTCCGGCGCCTCGCCGAGGTCGGCGGCGTGCCGTCGGCCCCGACCGGCGCGCTCGAGGTCACCGGCAGCACCGAGGCGCCGGACGCGCGGGCGGCGGTCGACGTGGTGGGCCGGGTCCTCGAGCACGCTCTGCACGCGATGAACCGCCCGTGCACCGTCGTCGGGGTGCAGGCCGGCGCGGTCGGCCCGCACGACTGACGGGCTCAGCGCCAGCCCAGCTCCGGGGCGAGGTGGGTCAGGACGCTCTCGACGACGTGGGCGTTGTAGTCCACGCCCAGCTGGTTGGGCACGGTGAGCAGCAGCGTGTCCGCGGCGGCGATGGCTTCGTCCTCGGCGAGCTCGGCGACGAGCTTGTCGGGCTCGCCAGCGTAGGTCTTGCCGAACCGCGCGTTGCCGCCGTCGAGGTGGCCGACCTGGTCGGTCGAGTGCCGCTCGCGCCAGAACAGCTGCTTGTCGAGGTCGGAGACGATCGGGAAGACGCTGCGGCTGACCGACACGCGGCCCTCACCCTCGTGGCCGGCGGCCGCCCGCGCGTCCCGGTAGCGCTGGATCTGCTCGGCCTGCAGCCGGTGGAACGGCACGCCGGTGTCCTCGGTGAGCAGCGTCGAACTCATGAGGTTCATGCCCTGCTCGCCGGCCCACTCGGCCGTCGCGCGGCTGCCGGCGCCCCACCAGATGCGCTCGCGCAGCCCCTCCGAGTACGGCTCGATCCGCAGCAGCCCGGGCGGGTTGGCGAACATCGGCCGCGGGTTCGGCTGCGCGAACCCCTCGCCCTTCAGGGCCTCGAGGAAGATGCGGGTGTGCTCGCGCGCCATGTCGGCGTCGGTCTGCCCCTCGGCGGGCGCGTACCCGAAGTAGCGGTACCCGTCGATGACCTGCTCGGGGGAGCCACGGCTGATGCCGAGCTGCAGGCGTCCACCCGCGATGAGGTCGGCCGCGCCGGCGTCCTCGGCCATGTACAGCGGGTTCTCGTAGCGCATGTCGATGATGCCGGTGCCCAGCTCGATGCGGCTGGTCCGCGCCCCGGCCGCCGCGAGCAGCGGGAACGGCGAGGCGAGCTGCTGGGCGAAGTGGTGCACCCGGAAGTAGGCGCCGTCGGCGCCCAGCTCCTCGGCCGCGACCGCGAGGTCGATGGACTGCAGCAGGGAGTCGCGGGCGGACCGCACCATCGAGTGCGACGACGGCGACCAGTGCCCGAAGGAGAGGAACCCGATCTTCTTCACGGTTGAAGCAACAACTCAGGTGGGGTGCTCATTCCCCGATGATTCCTGACGTCGGGGCGGGTCCTACCCGCATGATGCGCGCGGCGATGCCCGAGGACGTGGCGGCGGAACGGCTCGACCTGGCCGACCAGCTGGAGGACCTGACCGACGAGGAGTGGACGACCCCGTCGTTGTGCGCGGGCTGGACCGTCCACGACGTCGTCGCGCACCTGACGCTGTCGACCGGCCAGCCGCTCGTCCGGACCCTCCTCCGCATGATCCCGGCGCGCGGGGACTACGACGCGATCAACCGGTCCGACGCCGTCGAGCGCGCCCGCCGGTACACCCCGGCCGAGCTGATCGCGCAGCTCCGCGCCATGGCCCACGACGACCGCCGCTTCCCACTGGCCGGCGCGCTCGACCCGCTGAACGACCTGCTCGTGCACCGCCAGGACCTCGCGATCCCGCTCGGGCGGGCCGTGGACGCCCCGGCGGCACGGGCCGAGCCGTGCCTGGCCCACACCTGGTCGGCGCCGTTCGTCGGTGCGGCGAGGCGCTTCGCGGGTCTGCGGCTGGTCGCGACCGACGGCACGTGGACCGCGGGGGAGGGGCCCGAGCTGCGCGGCCCGTCGTCGGGAATGCTCCTGGCGCTCAACGGTCGCGTGGCCGGGCTGGACCGGCTGGACGGTCCGGGCCTCCAGGAGGCCAGGACCCGATACTGACCAGGTGTTCGCGGCGATCCACCACGTGCAGCTCGCGATGCCGGCCGGTCGGGAGGAGGAGGCCCGGGCGTTCTTCGTCGGGGCGCTCGGGATGACCGAGGTCGACAAGCCGCCGGTGCTCGCCGCCCGCGGCGGGGCGTGGTTCCGGGGCGGCGGCGTGGAGCTGCACCTGGGGGTGGAGGAGCCGTTCGCCCCCGCGCGGAAGGCCCACCCGGGCCTCGTGGTGGACGACATCGCCGAGGCGGCGCGACGGGTGGCGACGACGGGTCAGGACGTGGCGTGGGACAGCGACTTCCCGGGTTTCCGCCGCTTCTACGCGCACGACCCGTTCGGCAACCGGCTCGAGTTCCTGCAGCCGCTGTGAGCGGCGACCTGGGTGCCCTGCCCAAGGCCCACCTGCACGTCCACCTCATGGGTTCGATCCGCCCGTCGACGTACGCCGAGCTCGGCGGCGACCTCGCCTTCCCGCCGCGGTTTGAGTCGTGGGACGGGTTCGTCGCCGCCTACCGCGCGACGAAGGGGGTGCTGCGCAGTCCCGAGGACCTGCACCGGCTCGTCGTCGAGCTCGTGGAGGACTCGGCGGCCGACGGGGCGGTGTGGACCGAGGTGAGCATCTCCCCGTCGGGGCGGCACCGGGCGCTCACCGGCTCGGACGAGGCGACGATGGAGATCGTCTGCGACGCGGTCACGACGGCGGGGCCCGCGGCCGGGGTCGTCGTCGGGATCGACCGGGAGCGCGACGCCGCCGACCCGGACCGGATGGCGCTGCTGGCGGCGGCGTGGGCCGACCGCGGGGTGACCGGGCTCGGGGTCGCCGGGGACGAGACCGCCCCGGTCGCGCCGTTCGCCCGGGCGGCCGCGATCGCCCGTGACGCCGGCCTGCTGGTCGTGCCGCACGCCGGGGAGCTGTGCGGCCCGGAGTCGATCCGGGAGGACCTGCGCGTGCTGCGGCCCGACCGGCTGATGCACGGCGTCCGGGCGGTCGAGGACCCGGAGCTGGTCCGCGAGCTGGCGGGCCGCGGGATCACGCTCGACGTGGGGGTGAGCTCGAACGTCGCGCTCGGCGTCGCGCCGTCGGCCGCCGAGCACCCGTTGCCCGCACTCGTGCGCGCCGGGGTGCCCTGCTCCATGAACGCCGACGACACGCTGCTCTTCTCGACCACGCTCGCGCGCGAGTACGAGATCGCCCGAGACCTCGGCCTGTCCGACGACGAGCTCGCGGGGATCGCGCACGCCTCGATCGCCGGATCGGCCGCGCCCGCTGCGGTGCGGGACGCGGCACTGGCCGGCGTCCGGGCGTGGCGTGCTGCGGCGGCTCATGGTCCGTCGCGGCTGGTGTAGGTGTGTCCGGTGGGGGTGGTGGTCCGGACTTCGTGGGGGTGCTCGCCGAGGCCGTCGTCGATGAGGTCGGTGGACCAGCCGGGGAGTTCCTTGACCTGGTTGCCGCGCACACAGGTCCGGCGGCCGTTGCCGAGGCTGGTCGGCCCGCCGGCGGTCTTGCCGCGGATGTGGTCGGTGTGTCTCGCGGGGGCGCCGCAGTACGGGTCGCGGCAGCGGCCGTGGTCGCGGTAGTGGATCAGGGCGGCCAGGAACCCGTCGAACAACCGGCGGGTGGGGTCGCCGCCGACGAGGCGCCCGGAGCGGGGGTGGCTGAACAGCCGCCGCCACCACTTCTTTCCCTGGGTGGTGTTGAGCAGGTCCGCGACGATCCCACTGGGTAGCGGCCCATACCCGACGACCTCGCCGGTGGTGGGGCTGTCGGGGTCGGTCAGGGCGTCGAGGGGCAGCACGATCCCGACCTCGACGTTGACGTCCTCGGCGAAGGTCTGCCCGGTGACCCGCTCGACCAGGGTGTCCGCGACGATCTGATCCCGGCTGCGCCCGTCGGCGTCCCCACCGGCGATCAACGTGTCGGCGTGGCGGCGCAGCGCGGTGATGCACGCGACGCCCTGCTCGACCGGCAGCAGCCCGGACAGCACGCTCATGGTGTCCGGCGCGGGGCCCAGCGTGACCCGCCGCTGTTTGCGGGCGGTCCGCCCGCGGTCGGTGAACCCGGCCGGGTCCGCCTCGTACGCGAGCCGCTTGATGGTCGCCTCGGCCTGGAATCGGCTCTGCGCCTCGATCCCCGCCTCGGTGACCTGCTGGTCGACGTGTCGGCGGTGTTCGGGGTCGAGGTGGCTGGTCCAGGACACCACCAGCTCCGCGACCCGCTCCGACACCCGACCCGCCACCAACAACGCCCGCGTGCACGGCAGGTCGTCGGCCAACGCCTGCGCGACCCCCAACCGCCGAGAGCCCACTGTCGGGGAGACGTGGCAGGCCAGGGCGATCTGGTCGGCGATGCCCTTGCCGAGGTCGCGGGGGTCGAGTTCGTGGACGGCGACCAGGTCGGCCTGGGCCTCCACGTGGGCTTTGGCGAAGGCGACCATCTCGGTGTGCTGGGCGGCCGCCAGCGCGGCGCGGGCCTGTTCGAGCAGCGCGATCCGGTCGATCCGCGCCGTGTCGGTGATCCCGCACGCCGGGTCGGTGGCGGTGTCGGCGAGTTCGGAGAGGCGGGTGAGCAGCGCGGTCAGCTCGTCGCTGACCGCGTCCCCACCACCGTCCGAACTCATGTTCGAAGGATAGCGCGACCCCCCGACAGTCACGCCGAGGTCGACCCGTCTCGCTCGGCGGCCGAGCTCTGGCCGAGATCGGGCGATGTATCTACCGACGCGACGGTGCCGTCTCTCCTGTCGCTGGGTGCACGCAGTGACGCATTGCTGGCACCGGGAGGCGGTCAGGAGCGCCGCTCGTACCCCCGGCGCGCCCAGAGGTAGCCGCCGACGCCGATCAGCGCGCACCACCCGAGGGCGAGGAGCCACGTCGACGGCGGCACCGGCGCGGCGAGCAGGAACCCGCGGAGCGTCTCGGTGACCGGGGTGAAGGGCTGGTACTCGGCGAACACGCGCAGCGGGCCGGGCATGGAGTCGGTCGGGACGAAGCCGGACCCCAGGAACGGCAGCAGCGTGAGCGGCAGCCCGACGTTCGACGCCGTCTCCACGGAGTCGGCCGCCAGCCCCATCGCCACGGCCAACCAAGTCAGGACGGCGCCGAACGCGACGACCAGGCCGAGGACGCCCGCCCAGCCCGCGAGCCCGGCGTCGGGGCGGAACCCGATCGCCACCGAGACCCCGAGCACCACGACGACGCCCAGCACGGCCTGCAGCAGTCCGCCCAGGACGTGCCCGGCGAGCACCGACGGACGGAAGATCGCCATGGTGCGGAACCGGGCGATGATGCCCTCGCTCATGTCCTGGGCCACGGAGATGATCGGGCCCTGCACCACGCTCGCGACCGTCATGGCGAGCACACCGGGCACCACGTAGTCGACGTAGGACGACCCGCCCAGCCCGCCCGACAGCGTCCCGCCGAGCACGAACACGAAGAGCAGGAGGAAGACCACCGGGAGCCCGACGAGCATCACGGTGAGGGAGGGGTAGCGGCGGATCCGGCGGAGCTGTCGGCGCGACATCGTCCAGACGTCGGCGACGGGCGCGGTGGCGGCGGTCATGACGTGACCTTCCCGGTCAGGGTGAGGAAGACGTCGTCGAGATCGGGCGTGTGGACCGACAGGTCGACCGCGACGAGGCCGGCCGTCTCGAGGAGGTCGACCACCTCGCGGACGGCGCCGAAGCCCTCGCCGGGGACGCGGACGGTGAGCGTCGCGGGGTCGGCCACCGCGGCGGGGAGGACGGATCCCGCCCGGGCCACGTCGTCGGGATCGGCGAAGCGCAGCCGCACGTGCCCGCCGCCGACGAGCCGCTTGAGCTCCTCGGGCGTGCCCTCGGCGACGATCCGCCCGCCGTCGAGCACGGCGACGCGCTCGGCGAGCTGGTCGGCCTCCTCGAGGTACTGGGTGGTCAGCAGGACGGTGACCCCGTCCGCGGCGAGTTCGCGGACCAGGTCCCACAGCCCACGGCGGGTCCGCGGGTCGAGCCCGGTCGTCGGCTCGTCGAGGAACAGGATCTCCGGTCGGCCCATCAGCCCCATCGCCAGGTCGAGCCGGCGTCGCATCCCGCCCGAGTAGGTCGACGCGGGGCGGTCCGCGGCGTCGACGAGGTCGAAGCGGCGCAACAGCTCCGTCACGCGGGCCCGTCCGAGCCGGCCCAGGTGGTGGAGATCGGCCATGAGCTGCAGGTTCTCGCGCCCGGTGAACAGGTCGTCGACGGCGGCGAACTGGCCCGTCACGCCGATCGCGCGGCGGACGGCATCGGGTTCCGACGACGGGTCGTGCCCGGCCACGAGCACCTCCCCGCCGTCGGCGGTGAGCTGCGTCGCGAGGATGCGCACGGTGGTCGTCTTGCCCGCCCCGTTCGGGCCGAGCAGCGCGAACACCGAGCCGCGCCGGATCTCCAGGTCGAGCGACTCCAGGACGGTGTGGTCGTCGAAGGCCTTGCGCAGGCCGCGGACGAGGACGGCGGGGGTCATGCGGTCTCCTCGACAGGGGTGTCCGCGTGGCGCAGGACGATGTCGCCCAGCGAGGTCCGGGCGCGAACCGCGGCGGTCTCACCCGCGTCGCCGGGCGCCGCGATCTCGTCGAGCCGGTTGTCGATGCGTCCGAAGCGGGTGGAGACGTCGAGGTGGGCGGCGCTGCCGCGGCGCAGCGCGAGCTCCACGCGGCCGTTGCTCGTCTCGACGTCGACCTCGCCGCGGGTGATGCCGTCGACGACGACGTCCCCGTTGGCCGTCCGGGCCTGGACGTCCGAGCCGGGATCGGTGACGGTGATGTCGCCGTTCGCGGACCGGGCGGTGACCACCGCCCCGGCGCCGCCCACCACGGTCGGACCGTTGTTGTTCGTGACGGCGACCCGGCCACCGACCCGACCCACCTGGATGCGGCCGGTGCCGACGAGCGTGGCGTCGTGCTCGACGCGGCCGATCGTCATCGTCCCCGTGGTCGACAGCTCGGCGTCCTCGACCACCTCCAGGGCGAGGGCCCCGACGGACGTCTTGACCCGGCACGCGCCGAGGCGGCCGGTGGTGCGGACGTCGAGGACCTGGGCCTCGGCCTTCACGGCGGACCCGGCGGGGAGGTCGACGGTGACGTCGATGCTGCCGCCCCCGCTCGTCGGGCTGAAGCGACGCAGCAGTCGGGCGCCGGTGATCATCAGGGTGGTGCCGGTCAGGTCGACCCGGGTGCGCTCGGCGGCGGCGAGGTCGTCGTCGTTCCCGAGGTCGCTCGGGGTCACGACCACCACGGTGTCCTCGCGGTCGGAGGCGCGGACGGTCAGGTCCGCCGAGACCGCGGTCAGGGCCAGCTCGACGGGGCCGGGGGTGTCGTAGTGGGTCATGGGGCCCTCCTGGTCCCGGGTCATCGGACCCATCCGGTGAAGCTCTGCCCGCGGCGGCCCCGACCTCGGGCCGCATCGCCGGTGCCGGTGGCCAGGGCGCCGGACACGGCGCGGACGAGCCAGGCGTTGATGGACAGGTGCTCGCGGCCGGCGGCCTCCTCGACCCGGGCCTTCAGCGCATCGGGCAGACGGAGGTTGATCCGGGTGGTCGGGCCGGCGTCGAGCTCGAGGGTGCTCTCGACCTCCGGCTCCGCATTGGCTCCGGCTGGTGCCACGGGTGGCTCGGAGGCGGGAGGGTTCACGACGAAGCCCGGCTCCCGCCCGCGCAGGCGGACCTCCACCGAGCCGGGCGCGAGGTCGCGCGTGATCTCGTCGGCGGCCTCGGCGAGCGCCTCGAGCAGCACCAGGCGCACGGAGGAGGCGAGTGACGAGGACAACCGCGCCGCCACGGCCCGGGCCTCGTCGCCGCCGGCCTCGGCGGCGAGCGTGAGTTCGTCGGCCAGGCGGTCGACGAAGGGGGACAGGTCCATGTGAGCCACGGTGGCTCACATTGGCTCACACTGTCAACCCGCGGCCGACTCAAGCCGTCGCGGTGGCCCGGGTGAAGACGTAGCGGAACCTCCCGTCGGGCTCCGCGGTCCGACGGAGGTCCGCGAGGCCCTCGTCGAACGCCTCCTCGGTCGTCAGACCGGCGGCGACGGCAGGCGCCCGCACGCCCTCGATCATCGCCGTGAACGTGCGCAGCACGAACGCGTCCGCGGACCCGCCGTCGCCGACCAGGACCTCCCGGGGCGAGGTGGCCACGTCGGCGAACCCCGCCTCCGTGAGCAGGTCGGCGAGCCGGCCGCCGATCATCGCGTCGCCACCCGCCTGGCGCTGGAGGACCACCTGGCACTCGATCGCCGCCCGGGCGGCTGCGCTGTCCGGGGTGAAGGCGGTGGTGGAGTGGTCCCCCTCGATGACGGTGATCGTGCCGCCGGGGCGCAACGCCTTCCGGAGTCCCCGCAGGACCTCCGGCGGGTCGGACAGGTGCTCGAGCACGAAGCAGACGACGACGTGGTCCACCGGGCCGAGCGCGGCGTCGGGAAGGGCCCGGACGTCGAGCCGGCGGAACGTCACCCGCCGGTCGCGCACCCGCCGTCGGGCCCGCGCCAGGGAGTCGGCGGAGACGTCGATCGCGGTGATCCGGGCGCCCGGGCTGCGGCGGGCGATGACGGCGGTCTGGGCGCCGACGCCGCAGCCGACCTCGAGGACGTGGCTCCCGGCGGCGAAGGCCGTGTCGTGGTGCAGCAAGTGCTCGAGGGCGTCGGCCTGGTCGGCGAGGCGCGCACCCTCCTCGGCGCGGTAGCCGTGGACGTACCCGTCCACCATCGTCATCGCGGAGATGACCGCCATGAGCGACGAGTCGCCGTCGAGCGCGGACCGGAGCAGGTCCCGCAGCCGCGACGACCGGGCGATCTCGGCCTCGAGCCGGTCCAGGTGGTCCCGCAGCACCGTCGTGGAGTCGCCGGCCTGCTCGTCGAGGGCCACCCGGATCGCCTCGAGCCCGAGGCCCGTCCGCCGCAGGGCGAGCGCACGGTAGAGACGGGTGACGGCCTCGGGCCCGTAGCGCCGGTGCCCGCTCGCGGTGCGGCCCGGCGAGACGATCCCGACCTCGTCCCAGTGCCGCAGCACCCGCACCGACAGGCCCGAGGCCGCCGCCAGCTCTCCGACCGACCACGTCCGCTCGTCCACGGCGCGGACCGTAGGTCCTCACACCGTGTGAGGTGCTAATTCAGCTTGCGCACGCCCTCGGCGAGCCCGCCGCCGTCGTAGGCGCGCTCGGCGAGCTCCGCGAGAGCGGTCAGTGCGGTGTTCTGCGACCACGGGCCGAACGAGATCCGGGCGAGCCCGATCCGCTGCGCCGCTTCCTGGGAGATCGACCCGGGGATGCCGATCATGTTGACCTTGCGCTCCCCGAGGGCGCCGACCAGCTCGGTCCACTGCGCCTCGTCGAGCTTGCCGGGGACGAAGAAGTTCGAGGCGCCGGCGTCCAGGTAGGCGCGGCCGCGCTCGATCGCGTCCTTCAGCACCTCGGCGGGGTCGCGGTCGCCGGCCTTGACGAACGCGTCCGTGCGCGCGTTCAGGACGAAGTCGACGCCCTCGGCCTGCGCAGCGGCGACGGCGGCCTCCACGGCCCTGACCGACTCGGCCAGCGGCTTCATCTGGTCCTCGAGGTTCGCCCCGACGATCCCGACGCCGATCGCCCGGGCGATCGTGCCGCCCGGGTCGCCGTACCCGCCCTCGAGGTCGGCGGAGACCGGCAGGGAGGTCTGGCGGGCGATCAGCCCGACCTCGGCGATCATCTCGTCGCGGGGGATGTTCTCGCCGTCCTCGTACCCCCGCGAGGCCGCGATGCCGTGGCTGGCGGTGGCGAGGGCCTTCGTACCGGGGATCTCGGAGACCACCTTCGCGGTGATGGCGTCCCAGACGTTGACGACGCGCAGCAGCTCCGGGGCGGCGTGCAGTGCCTGCAGGTCCCGGGCCTTGTCAGCGGTGCTCATGCCGGTCGGAACCCAGGTTGTGTGCAACCGATTCCTGGTGTGCGGGCGGTCACACGTCCGGGCCTGGTGAGGTCGCAGCCATGCCTCCTTCCCGACGACGGGTCCTCGCGCTCGGCGCGGCCGCTCTCGCGGCGGGATGCACGCCCGCGCCCACCCCGGCCCCACCCGCCGTCGGGAACGAGGATCCCTTCGCGCCGATCGAGGCCGGGTTCGGTGGCCGGCTGGGGGTCTTCGCGCTGGACACCGCGACCGGCCGGACGGTCGGGCACCGCGCGGACGAGCGCTTCCTCCTGTGCTCGACGTCGAAGATGCCGACGGCCGCCGCGATCCTGGCCGCGAGGGTGCCGCTCGACGAGGTCGTCCGGTACTCGGCCGCGGACCTGGTACGGAACTCGCCGACGACCTCGCGCGCCCGGGAGATGACGGTCCGGGACCTCTGCGCCGCGGCGATCACGGTCTCGGACAACGCCGCGGAGAACCTGCTGCTGCGCCGGCTCGGCGGTCCGAAGGCGGTCGAGGCGTACGTGCGCTCGATCGGGGACGGCGTCTCGAGCTTCGACCGGACCGAGCCGGAGCTGAACGTCCGCTCCGGCACCCTCGACACCTCCACCCCGCGGCAGATGGCCCGGACGCTGCAGGCCTGCACGCTGGGGACGGGGCTCGACGACGCCGGGCGGGCGCAGCTGACCGACTGGCTCGTCGCGAACACCACCGGCGGGCAGCGCGTCCGTGCGGGGCTGCCGGCCGGCTGGCGCACCGGGGACAAGACGGGCAGCGGCGACGGCGGGGAGGTCAACGACGTGGCGATGACGTGGCCTCCCGGCAGGTCGCCGGTCCTGCTCGCCGTCTACACCGAACCGACGGACCCGGCCGCGCAGCGCAACGTCCCGGCCGTCCCGGCGGCCGCTGCGGCCGCGGTCCGGGCCCTCGGCCTCTGACTCGGCGTGTCGCCGGGCGCGGCGCGGACGGGTGGCGGACCCCGTGCGGTGACCGGTCGACCGGGTGGAACGACGACGAACGGTGAGATGAGCGGTCGATCGCGGCGCCCGACCGGGTGAGGTCGAGCGGGGTCGTGTGCCTACGCTGTCCGACGTGCGTTCCGAACGATGGTCGGCCCCCACCCGGGAACTGACTCTGCCCGAGCGCATCGCCTGGGTCCTCGGCAACGAGGACGGCCGGCCCGTCTCCAGCCTCACCGAGCCGGCCGGGCTGCTCGTCGCCGCCGCGATCGTGGAGCTCCTGCTGGACGCGTCCGTGCTCGACGCCGGGTCGTCCTACCGGTACGGCCCCGTCGAGCCGACCGACCCGCTGCTGTGCTGGGTCGCGGACGGGCTGGTGCGCCCGGGCGGCCGCAAGAGCGACCTCGGGCACGCCGTCACCGGTCCGCGCGGGGCCCAGATGATCCGCCGGACGATGGACCGGCTCGTCGAGCGCGGCCTGGCCCACCGGGAGCCGCGCCGCGTGTTCGGCTACCTCGCCATGCCGGTGTTCGGCTCCGCGCTGCGCGTGCACGAGACCGGGGCGCTGCACCACGACCGGAGCGTGGTCCGGCAGGTCCTCGACGGGGCCGACCCGGACGAGGACACCGCGATGGTGACCGTGCTGCTCCACCACGGACGGCGGGTCCGCGCCCTGCACCCGCTCGACCTGCCCGCCGCGAGCGAGCGCGCGCGGGCGATCGCGTCCGGCCGGCACGTGCCGCCGGGGATCGACCAGGACATCGTGCGGCTCGTCAGCCCGACCGTGCGGACCGTGCTCGCGGCGCTGACCGCGACCGAGGTGATGAGCCCCGGGGCCTGAGCTCCGTTACCACTCGCTCCGTGGGCTGATCGCCAGGGGTCCCGATCGGGGCTCCGGCGGTCTACTCTCGTCCCTTGTTCCGCGCGCAGCGTTCTTCAGGGGGCAGCCATGCCGACCACGCAGCCGACGTCCGCCACACCCGAGGGGCTCCCGATCCTGGAGGCCGGCGCCCATCGCGACGCCCGGTCGGGGAGCTGCGTCATGGAGTACGTCTCCGTGCTCGCCGGCGAACGCTTCACCGACCGTCCGCAGTGCACCCACCCGGCCGTGGCCGCCCTCGCCTGGCAGGTGAACGACGCGGTCTCGCACGACGTCCGCCAGGCGCTCGCCCTCCGCGCGGTCGACCTCGTCGGCGCGGGCCGCGACCACGACGGGCCGGTGCGCCCGCTGGTCCTCGCGGCCATCGCGCGGGCGGGGCTCGCGCTCGACCCGCTGAACCGCTTCTTCCTGCGCCTGGAGCGCCGGGTTGAGGCCGCCTACGCCCGGGCCGCCGCCCGCCGCGCGGCGGGGTCCGACCCCGGTGACGGCTCCGGGGGCCGCATCTCGACCCTGCTGCACGTCGGCCCGGTCAACCACGCCTGCGCGCACCTGCTGGTCGCTGCTCGGGCGGCCGGCCTGGACGGTGCCGCCCGCGACGCCGCGTTGCTGGCCCTGCTCGACGACTGCCTCGCCGCCGTCCGCACCGCACCCGCGGCGGACCGGGCCCCGGCTCCCGCGGGCTGACCTCAGCCGACCTGCACGCACACCCCGCCGACGAGCTGCAGGCACACCCTCGCCAGCGGCGCCGGCTCCCGCGTGGCGGGGGCCGGAGCCGCCGGCGCGCTCCGCGGTGCGGGCGCCGTCGTCGGGGCAGGGCCCGTTCCCGACGACGGGTCGGGGCTCGGCTCGGCGTCGGGCGTCCCGGTGCGGGTCGCCGGGTCCTCCCGGGGCACCGCGCGGACGGTCGGCGGCGGCACCGCGGCGGCGGAGGAAGCCGTCGGCGGCACCGGCGCGGGCGCGGGCCCGACGACCGCCAACGGCGCGAGCGGGACCGGCGCCGCGGGGCCCTCGACGGCGGGAGTCTGCGGGGTGGCCGCGACCTCGTCGGCCAGGCCCTCCGGGACGCGCGTGAGCACCGTCGCCACGTGCGCGAGGAGCATCATCGCGAGGGCGCCGCAGGCGACGGCGAGCAGGAACCGCCGCACGTCCGCCTCCCCTCGCCGCTCCCGACGACCAGGGAGTCGGTGCCCGACCGCGCGCCATTACGGCCCGACGGGGACACGCCGCGGGTTCACCCCGACGTCCGAGTGCTGCCTACTCCCCGCCACGGTGCTGCTCCGAGCGCGAGCACGCATCCCAGCGCCGCGACCGCGAACGACCACGGGGCGCCCGCGACACCCAGCACGGCCGACAGCGCCGTCGCGCCCACCCCGGTCCCGGCGTCGTAGGCGGTGTTCCAGACGCTGCTCGCCGTACCGGACCGTCCGGGGCCGGCGCGGTCGAAGAGCGTGACCAGGGTGTCGTTCTGGACGGCACCGAACCCGAGGCCGATCAGGGCGGCGCCGAGCACGACGGCCGGCGTCGCGCCACCCTCCAGCCCCCACGCCGCGGTCCCCGCGCCGACCGCCGTCACCGCCAGCGCCGGCCCCGTAACTCGGCCGGCGAGCCCGAACCGGTCGCCGAGCTCGCCGGACCCGGCCCGCCCCACCAGCTGGGCGATCGTCAGCGCGAACAGCGCCACCGCGGCCACTCCCGGGGCGCCGGCCAGCGGCAGCACCGTGATGACCCCGCCCGCGCTCGCGGCGCACACCAGCATGACCAGCCACGGCCCGGCGGCACTGCGCGCGCGGAGCCCTGCCGGTTCGGTACGAACGGGCCGTTCGTCACCTTCTTCCGTGACGAACGACCCGTTCGTACCGTCCGGGGCGGGCTCCGGGACCGGCTCCGGCGCGGGGTCCAGGCTTGCCGGCACCACCCGCCGCGGCAGCAGCGTCATCGCGGGCAGCGCGAGCAGCGGGAGGGCCGCCCCGGCGAGCAGCACGGGCGCCGGCCCGAGCCGTGACCACGCCCAGACCCCGCCGGTGAGCAGGACGAGCTGCGGGAGCCCGATCGCGATGCCGTAGACCCCGGTGGCGCGGCCGCGGATGCGGGCGGGCACCAGGTCGGAGACCAGGGCGGCGCCGGTGACGGTGAGGATGCCGAAGCCGATCCCGCGCACGACCGCGACCGGCATCGTCAGGACCAGGTCGGGGCTCAGCGGCAGCAGCGCGGCCGGGAGTCCGAGCGCGAGGGCGCCGAGGGCGAGGGCCGCCCGGTGCCCGACCGCGCGCAGCAGGGCCGGCACGCCGAGCTGGGAGACGACGGTCGCGGCCATGAACACGCCCGTGACCGACCCGGCGAGCCCCGGCCCCGAGCCGCCCGCGGCCGCCCACAGGGGCAGGACCGGCAGCAGCAGCGCGTACCCGCCGAACGCCGCGACGGTCGCGGCGAGGACCGCGAGGAAGGGGCCCGAGCGCAGCGCGCTCAGGAGTGCCGGTCGATCGCCGCCGAGATCCGGCCGGCGAGGTCGGGGTCCTTCGCCGTCAGACCACCCTCGGAGTGGGTCGACAGGCGGAACGTCAGCGTGTTGTACCGGATGTCGATGTCCGGGTGGTGGTTCGCGGCCTCGGCCGCCGCGGCGACCTCGTCGACCACGGAGATCGCGGCCGGGAAGCCCGGCAGCTCCGCGGTGCGGACGATCGAGTCGCCGTCCCGGTCCCAGCCCGGGAGGTCGGCGAGGGCCTGCGAGACGGCGTCGTCGGACAGCAGTTCGGCCATGACACGTCATGATGCACGCGTGCGGGTCGTGGTGGGGGCGGCGGTGGTGCGCGACGGGCGGCTGCTCGTGGCACAACGGGCGGAGCCGCCGGACATGCGCGGCCGCTGGGAGCTCCCGGGCGGGTCCGTGGAGGACGGCGAGTCCGAGACCGACGCCCTGGCGCGGGAGCTGCGCGAGGAACTGGCGTACGCCGTCGTCGTCGGGGAGCGGCTCGGCCCGGACGTGCCGGTGATCGGGCGGGCCGGGCAGGAGCTCGTGCTGCGCTTCTACCGCTGCCGCCCGGAGAACGGGGCGGAGCCGGTCGCGCTGGAGCACCTGGCCCTGCGCTGGGTGGACGCCGACGAGCTCGACGGCGTCGACTGGCTGCCGGCCGACGAGGTGCTGCTCCCGGCCCTGCGGGAGGCGCTCGGCGGCTGACTCGTCAGGCCGCGCGGGCGCGCTTGACCGCGCGGGCGAGCTCCTTGCCGGTCAGCCCGGACTCCGCGGCGCGGGCGGCGCGCATGAGCACCACCGGGCAGCCCTTGCAGCGCGGGGTGGAGCGGCAGCACTTCTTCTTGGCGCGCTTGGCCCCGGTGATCGCGCAGGCCCGGGCCGGGTCGACCACCAGCCGGGTCGGTGCCGGGCCCGCCGGCACCGGCACGGGCCGGTCACGCGGGCGCAGTCGCGCCAGGGCGTCCACCCACGTCGTCGCGGCCCGCCTGCCCATGAGGGCAGGCTAACCTGAGCGGACTCGGGCGGGGAAGGGCCGCACGCGGGTCCCACGGCCCGCCGTGCCACGATGCCCCGGTCCGTCCGCTGCTGCACGAGAGGCACCCGCACACCGCCACGTCATGAGAGCCCTCCTGGTCGTCGTGCTCGCCGGTCTGCTGGTGCTGGCCGGGTGCTCCTCGTCGCCCCCGCCGGTGGTGGGTCAGGCCCCGACGACGGCACCGCGCCCGCAGCCCCAGCTCGAGCCGGACCCGACCCAGCTGCGCATCGGCGTCGACGACCTCGGTGTCGGGTTCAACCCGCACCGGATCGCGGACCTCACCCCGACGAGCCGGGCCATGGCCGCCCTGGTGCTGCCCAGCGCCTTCCGGCTCGGGCCCGACGGGGTGCGCCGACCCGACACCACGGTGGTCACCTCGGCGCGCGTGACCTCCACCCGGCCCTACGTCGTCTCCTACGAGATCGCGCCGGCCGCGGCCTGGAGCGACAACGCCCCCATCGCCGCCGAGGACTTCGTCTACCTGTGGCAGCAGATGCGCTCGCAGCCCGGGGTGGTCGACGCGGCGGGCTACCGCGCGATCTCCGACGTCCGCTCCCGCGCGGGCGGGAAGGCCGTGGACGTCGTGTTCGACCGGCCGTACCCGGCCTGGTCGACGCTGTTCGACAGCCTGCTGCCGGCCCACCTGCTCAAGGACGCCCCCGGCTCGTGGGGCGGCGCGCTGCAGGACAGCATCCCGGTCTCCGGCGGCCCGTACGCGGTCCGGCTGGTGGACCGCATCCGCGGGCAGGTCACCCTGGTCCGCAACAGCGTCTACTGGGGCACCCCCGGCGCCTCCGACCAGATCGTCCTGCAGGCCGCCGACCACGCCTCGCTGATCGACCGGGTCCGCACCGGCGACGTCCAGGCCACGCAGTTCCGGGCCGACGGCAGCGACCTGGCCGCCCTGCAGGCGCTGGCCGCGGCGGCTCCGGGCCCGGCAGGCCCGCTCGCGGTCCGCACCGTGGCGGAGTCGCAGCTCGTCCAGCTCGCGCTGCGCTCCGACGACGGCCCGCTCGCCGACCCCCGGGTGCGGCGCGCGGTGGTGTCGCTGCTCGACCGGGACGCCCTGGTCGAGGCCGGCGCCGGCGGCGGACCGGGTCGGGCCCTGCGCGCCGACGCCTTCGCCACCGCCCCGAGCGAGCCCGGCTACCGCCCCACGCTGACCGCCGACTCGCCGGTCCGCGCCCCGGACCCCGCGGCCGCGTCCCGGCTGCTGGGGCAGGCCGGGTACCTGCGCGGTCCCGACGGCCGGTGGGTCCGCGACGGCACGCCGCTGCGGCTGCGGCTCTCCGCCCCCGCGCAGGCCTCGCCGTACGGGCGGCTCGTCGAGACCGTCGCGACCCAGCTGAACGCCGCCGGGATCGGCACGACCACGGTCGCCGACGCCGGGTCCAACCCGTTCCCGCCCGGCCGCGGGCCGATCCCGTCGGACACGCCGTCCGTCGTCGCCACCCCCTCCACCCCGGGCCCGTTGACGTCCTCGGCGGTGCCCGGCACCACGACCACCTCGCCGCCGCCCGAGTCGACGGCCCCCGCCACCACCTCGACGCCGCCGACCGGGACCACCACCTCCGTGCCGCCGATCCCGAAGTCGCCGTCGGACATGGCGGTCGCGGACCTCACCGTGCTCGCGCTGCCGGTGGGCGCGGACCCGGTGGCCGGGCTGGACTCGCTCATCGGCTGCCCGGGCCGCCAGGCGCCCACCAGCTCCGGGGTCTCGCCCGCGGTCCCGCGGACCACGACGAGCACCCCGGTCGCCCCGTCGACCGCCCCGGCCGTCCCGCCCACCACGAGCGCGGCGCCCACGTCGACCCCGGCCCCGACCACGGGCGCCGGGCCCGCCACCACGACGGCCGCCCCGCTCGCCCAGGACGGCACCCCCGAGGCGTCCGAGGCGCTCTCGGTGACCGGCTTCTGCGACCCGACGCTGCAGTCGGTCCTGGACGGTGCGTCCTCCGGGTCGATCGACCAGGACACCGCGCTCGCCCTGGTGGAGCCCATCCTCTGGCGCGCGACGCCGCTGGTGCCGCTGTTCCAAGCCGCGACCACGCTGGTCGCCCCGGCCGACCGGACGGACGTGGTCGTCCCGCCGTTCGGCGTGAGCCCGTTCGCCTCGGCGGACCGCTGGAGCCCGCCCGCGCGGCAGGGCCAGGCGAACGGCGACGCGAACAACTGAACGGGAGCTGACGAAATCGTGAGCTTCCGGAAACACCCCGGGGTGGCGCGAGAGGTCCAGACCACTTAGGTTGCCCGCGGGCGGCGATCCCGCCTGTCAAACCATTTCAGGAGGTGTGGTGACCAGGTTCACCAGGCGCGGTCGGTCGCGCTGGATCGCTGTCGGCGCGCTCGTGGCGGCCGGGGCTCTCGTCCTCTCCGCCTGCGGCGGTGGCGGCGGGGGCGGCGACCAGGCGCAGACCGTCTCGATCGAGTGGGGCGAGCCGGAGAACCCGCTCATCCCCGGCTCGACCAACGAGCAGAACGGCGGCGACGCGATCGACGCGCTGTTCACCGGGCTCGTGAAGTACGACCCGAAGACCGGGCAGCCGTCGAACGCCATGGCCGACTCCATCACGTCGACCGACAACACGACGTTCACCGTCAGGATCAAGCCGAACTGGACCTTCCACGACGGCACCCCGGTCACGGCGCAGAGCTACGTCGACGCGTGGAACTGGACGGCCTTCGGCCCGAACGGCGCGCAGAACCAGTCGTTCATGGAGAAGATCCAGGGCTACGACCAGGTGAGCGCGGAGAACGCCACCGTCAACCAGCTCTCGGGCCTGCGCGTGGTCGACCCGACCACGTTCACCGTGACCCTGACCCAGCCCTTCACGATCTTCCCGGTGACGCTGGGCTACACGGCGTACTTCCCGATGCCGCAGAAGTTCTTCGCCGACCGCGCCGGCTACGAGTCCGCCCCGGTGGGCAACGGCCCGTTCCGCTTCGTGTCGCGGACGCCGAACCAGGAGCTCGACGTCACGCGCTACGACCAGTACGCGGGCGACGACAAGCCGCAGGTGCAGAACCTGCAGTTCCGGGTCTACTCCGACCTGAACACCGCCTACTCCGACGTGGTGTCGGGCAGCCTCGACCACATCCGGCAGATCCCGTCGTCGGCGCTCGCCGGCGACCGGTGGCGTCAGGACCTCGGCCCGGGCGCCCAGCTGGTGCCGGGTCTGGTGACGACCGCGCTGACGTTCCCGACCTACGACCCGCGCTTCCAGAACCCGCTGCTGCGCAAGGCGTTCTCGATGGCGATCGACCGCCAGGCGATCATCAACCAGCTCTTCAACGGCATCTACACGCCGGCGGACGGCTACGCGACCCCGTCCGTGCAGGGCTACGTCCCGAACCAGTGCGGCCAGACCTGCACGTTCGACCCGAACGGTGCGAAGGCGCTGCTCGCGCAGGCCGGCGGCGTCCAGGGGCCGATCACGCTCGTCGCCAACTCCGACGGCGGCAACGACGAGTGGATGCAGGCAATCACCAACCAGCTGCGGCAGAACCTGGGGATCGACGTCCGGTACTCGCCGGTGCCGACCTTCCAGGAGGCCCGCCGCCTGGCCAACGCCAAGCAGTACACCGGTCCGTTCCGCGCGGCGTGGCAGGGCGACTACCCGAACATCGAGACGTTCCTGAGCCAGCTCTACCGCACCGGGGCGTCCGCCAACGACGCCGGCTACTCGAACCCGGCGTTCGACGCGGCGATGACCGCCGGTGACGCGGCCCCGACGATCGAGGCGGCCAACCAGGCCTACGCGAACGCCGAGAAGATCGCCCTGAACGACATGCCGGCCATCCCGCTGTGGAGCCGGCCGGTGATCTGGGGCGACGGGCAGCGGGTGCAGACCGGTCTGCAGACGCCGCTGAACCGCATCGACGCCTCGGCGTTCGTGCTCAAGCCCCAGGGCTGACGGGCACCGACGACCACCACCACCGGACGCGGCCGGCTCCCCGATGACGGGGAGCCACCGCGGCCGGGTCTCGTCGGAGTGTCTGGGAGGACCGATGGGCCGCTACACCCTGCGGCGCCTGCTGCAGCTCGTCCCCGTGTTCCTGGGGACCACCCTGATCATCTACTACCTCGTCTGGGGCCTGTCCGACGATCCGTTCGCGGGCAAGTGCGGCCAGCGGGAGTGCCCCGCGTCCTACGTCGCCACCATGACCGAGCGGCTGAACCTCGACGACCCGGTGCTCCTCCAGTGGCTGAAGTACCTGGGCGGACTGCTCACCGGTGACTTCGGCCGGACGTTCAGCGGCAACGAGGTCTCCGAGCTCATCGCGAACGCCGCCCCGATCTCCTTCCGGCTGGCGCTGGTCGCCGTCGTCATCGAGATCGTCATCGGCATCACCGCCGGCCTCGTCTCCGGCCTGCGCGGCCGGGGCTACGTGGACTCGCTGATCCTGGTCTCGACGCTCTTCCTGATCTCGCTGCCGGTGTTCGTCACCGGCCTCGTCGTCAAGCAGGTCTTCGGGGTGGAACTGGGCTGGATCCGGACCTCGGTGCCGCCCGACCCCACGATCCTCGACCTCTTCGTGCCCGGCCTGGTGCTCGGCAGCCTCTCCATGGCCTTCGTGGCCCGGCTGACCCGCACCAGCCTCATGGAGAACGCCCGCGCCGACTTCGTCCGGACCGCGGTCGCGAAGGGCCTGTCCCGACGGCGGGTCGTGCTGGCCCACATGCTGCGGACCTCGCTCATCCCGGTGGTCACCTTCATCGGCACCGACCTCGGCGCCCTCATGGGCGGCGCCGTCGTCACCGAGGGCGTGTTCAACATCCGGGGGCTCGGCGGGCTCGTCTTCACGGGCATCCAGCGCCAGGAGCAGACTCAGGTCGTGGGCGTCGTCGCCCTCCTGGTGATCATCTACCTCGTCGTCAACCTGATCGTGGACCTGCTCTACGCGGTCCTCGACCCGAGGATCCGCTATGACTGACACGCTGCGTCAGGAACCGTCCCTCGCCGGACACGACGACGGGGCCGTGGTCAGCCCGCAGGCCGAGTCCGGGCTCTGGTCGGACGCGTGGAAGCAGCTGCGGCGCCGGCCCCTGTTCATCGTCTCCGGGATCGTCATCGTCGTCCTGCTGGTGATGGCGCTGTTCCCCTCGCTGTTCACCGGCGCCGACCCGACGTTCCAGGTGCTGGACCGCTCCGGGGAGGCGCCGTCGGCCGGCTCCTGGTTCGGCCGCGACCTCTTCGGCCGCGACGTCTACGCCCGGGCGATCTACGGCGCGGGCCCCTCGCTCGCCGTGGGGCTCCTCGCGAGCCTCGGCACGGTGCTGGTGGGCTCGCTGGCGGGCCTCACCATGGGCTACTTCCGGGGGCTCACGGACTCCGTGATGTCCCGCATCGCCGAGATCTTCGCGGGCATCCCGTTCGTGCTCGGCGGCATCGTCATCTTGACGAGCCTCAACAAGCCGGGCGAGATCGTGGGCTCCACGCGCCTCGTCGTGCAGGTCGTCCTGACGATCGTGCTGCTGTCGTGGCCGCTCGCGATGCGCATCATGCGGGCGGCCGCCCTGGCCTCCTCGCAGCAGGACTACGTCAAGGCGGCGCGCGCGCTCGGCGCCGGGCCGCTGCGGATCATGTTCCGCCACATGCTGCCCAACTGCCTCGCTCCCGTGCTGGTCTACGGCACGATCCAGCTCGGCGTGTTCATCGGCGCCGAGGCGACGCTGTCCTACCTCGGCATCGGCCTGAAGGACCCCGTCGTCTCGTGGGGCGTGATGATCTCCGAGGTGCAGGCGCGCATCATCCAGATGCCGCACGCCCTGTTCTTCCCCGCCGCGTTCCTGGTGGTCACCGTCCTCGCCTTCGTGATGATGGGGGACGCCCTGCGCGACGCACTCGACCCGAGAGGACGGTGACCGGCATGGCTCCGCTGTTGGAGGTCGACGACCTGCGCGTGGAGTTCGGCAGGGGCGCCGACACCGCGTCCGTGCTGAACGGCGTGAGCTACCGCGTCGAGGCGGGCGAGACGCTCGCGGTGCTCGGCGAGTCCGGGTCGGGCAAGAGCGTCACGGCCCAGACGATCATGGGCATCCTGGACACGCCCCCGGGGCGGATCACCGGCGGGGCGGTCCGCTTCAAGGGCGAGGAGCTCCTGGGCGCGGACCGGGAACGGCGCCGGCTGCTGCGTGGCGAGTCGATGGCGATGATCTTCCAGGACGCGCTGTCGGCGCTGAACCCCGTCTACACCGTCGGGGCCCAGATCGCCGAGCAGTTCCGGTTCCGGCGGGGGATGTCGAAGAAGGACGCGATGGTGCGGGCGGCCGAGCTGCTCGACCAGGTGAAGATCCCGAACGCGTCGCAGCGGGTCCGGGAGTACCCGCACCAGTTCTCGGGCGGCATGCGCCAGCGCGCCATGATCGCGATGTCGCTCGCGCTCGACCCCGAGTTGCTCATCGCCGACGAGCCGACCACCGCGCTCGACGTGACGGTGCAGGCCCAGATCATGGAGCTGCTCGACGAGCTCCGGCGCGAGCGGGACATGGGGATGATCCTGATCACCCACGACCTCGGTGTCGTCGCCGAGGTCGCCGACCGGATCGCCGTCATGTACGCGGGCCGGATCGTCGAGGAGGCGGACGCGGCCACGCTCTACGCCCATCCCGCGCACCCCTACACGCGCGGCCTGATGGCCTCGGTGCCGCGGCTGGACTCCTCGCGCGGGCAGCTCGACCCGATCCCGGGCCTGCCGCCGTCGCTGACGAACATCCCGCCCGGCTGCCCGTTCCACCCGCGGTGCGCGCACGCGGAGGACCGCTGCCGCACCGAGGTGCCGGCGCTGCGCCAGCTCGACGACCCGGCCGCAGGCCCGGAGGGCCACCGCGCCGCGTGCCACTTCGCCGAGCGCTTCGTGGCCGCATCCCCCGAGGAGGTGCTCACGCCGTGAGCGATCCCATCCTGTCCGTGCGCGACCTCGTCAAGCACTTCCCGATCACCCGGGGCGTCCTGTTCCGGAAGACGATCGGCCAGGTCCACGCCGTCGACGGCGTCTCGTTCGACCTGCACCCGGGGGAGACCCTCGGGGTGGTCGGCGAGTCCGGCTGCGGCAAGTCGACCCTCGCCCAGGTCCTCATGCGCCTCGAGCCCCCGACGTCGGGGACGGTCACCTTCGACGGCGAGGACCTGTTCGCGAAGTCGGGCGCGGCGCTCAAGGCGTGGCGCCGCGACATGCAGATCGTGCTGCAGGACCCGTACACCTCGCTGAACCCCCGCAAGACGGTCGGCGACATCGTCGGCGAGCCCTTCGAGATCCACCCCGAGGTGGCCCCGAAGGGCGACCGCCGGCGCAAGGTGCAGGAGCTCCTGGAGGTGGTCGGCCTCAACCCCGAGCACATCCGGCGCTACCCGCACCAGTTCTCCGGCGGTCAGCGCCAGCGCATCGGCATCGCCCGGGCCCTCGCGCTGCGCCCTCGGGTGATCGTCTGCGACGAGCCGGTGTCGGCCCTCGACGTCTCCATCCAGGCCCAGGTGATGAACCTGCTCGGTGAGCTGCAGACGGAGTTCGGGCTCTCGTACATCTTCATCGCGCACGACCTGGGCGTCGTGCGCCACCTCTCCGACCGGGTCGCCGTGATGTACCTCGGCAAGATCGTCGAGACCGGGGACAGCGAGTCGATCTACGAGCGGGCCACGCACCCCTACACCCAGGCGCTGCTGTCCTCGGTGCCCGTGCCCGACCCGTCGTTGCGGGGCAAGCGGGAGGTCATCCGGCTGACCGGCGACGTGCCCAGCCCGGCCGACCCGCCGTCGGGATGCCGCTTCCGCACGCGGTGCCCGAAGGCGGAGGCGATCTGCGCCGAGCAGGAGCCGCCGCTGGTGCCGGGTGGGTCGAGCGACCACCCGTCGGCGTGCCACTTCGCCGAGGTGCGGCAGATCCTGCCGGTCGCGTGACCGACGGGGGTGGGGCCCTCGCGGCCTCACCTCCCGTCGAGCGACTTCGCCATCTGCTGGGCGGTGACCGTGAAGCCGGCCGACCGGTACAGGGCGATGGCGGCATGGTTGTCGCCGAGGACGTTGAGCCCGAGCCGGGCCGCGCCGAGCCCGCGGGCGAGGGGTTCGGCCGCCTCCATGACCGCCCGCCCGTGACCCTGCCCGCGCTCGTCCTCGGAGATGCGGAGGTCGTAGAGCCAGAGCATGTCGTCGGCGTCCTCGGAGGGCCCCAGCCACACCTGCCCGACCACCCGGCCGTCGTGCTCCGCGGTGAGGACGTGGTGACCCGGGCCCGGCCCGCCGTCGGGAAGGAGCCGGCCGAGGTCCTCCCGTGCCTTGCGGCGCGCCGCCTCCGCCGAGCGGGACCGGCGCAGCGACTCGACGTACTCGCGTTCCTGGCGCTCCCGGAAGTGCTCGAACTCGGCGTCCGTCATCGGCCGGAGCGTGATGTCCATCCGGTGAGCATGACGCCGCCCGCAACCCGAACCAGGGTGTCCGACCCACCTGGCACGATGATCGGCGTGGACCCGATCGAGGAGTGGGGCGGGGCCCAGCGGCGGGTGATCGCGCTGCTGGCGAACGCGACCGAGGAGCAGGTGGGGCGTCGGGTGCCGGCGTGCCCGGACTGGACGGTGCGCGACCTGTTCAGCCACATGGTCGGGCTCGGGTCGGACGTCGTCGCCGGCGACGAGCCCGACGACCACAACGCGGCGTGGACGGCCCGGCAGGTCGAGGCCCGCCGGGACTCCTCGGTCGCGGAGCTGATCGCGGAGTGGGAGGCCACGGCCGAGCCGTTGCAGGCGTGGATGCGCGAGCACGGACCGCGGCCGCTCGGCGACGTGATCATCCACGAGCAGGACCTCCGCGGCGCCCTGGGCGTGCCCGGCGGCAAGGACTCAGCGGGGGTCGCGGCCATCCGGGACCGGTTCGCGCCCCGCGTCGGCGCCCGCCTGCCGGAGGGGACCACGCTGGGTCTCGTCGGGCGGCACTGGTCCTGGGCGTCCGACGGGGGAGACCCGGAGCAGGCCGACGTCGTGCTGCACGCGGACGAATTCGAGCTGCACCGGGCATGCCTGGCGCGGCGCTCGGCCGCCCAGCTCCGCTCGTGGACCACGAAGGGCGACGTGGAGCCGGTCCTCGGCGCCTTCGCCACGCTCGGGGACCTCCCGGAGGAGGACCGGAGCGAGTGAGCCGCCTGGTGCTGGTCCACGCCCACCCCGACGACGAGACGATCACCTGCGGCGGGCTGATGGCCCGGGCGGTCGACGCGGGCTGGGACGTCACGCTGGTCACCTGCACGCTGGGGGAGCTGGGCGAGGTCATCCCGGCGGAGCTCCGCCACCTCGAGGGGTCCGACGAGCTCGGGCCGTTCCGGGAGAAGGAACTGGCCGCCGCGTGCTCCGCGGTCGGGGTGACCGACCACCGACTCCTCGGCGGGCGGGGCCGCTGGCGCGACTCGGGCATGGTGGCCACCGGTGAGGGCATCCGGGCCGCCGCGCCCGCCGACCTCGGTCCGGGGGCGTTCGCCGTGCGCGCGGACGTCGACCTGCAGGTCCACCAGCTCGTCGAGGTGCTGGCCGAGGCCGAGCCCGACGTCGTCGTCAGCTACGACGCCTCGGGCGGCTACGGCCACCCCGACCACGTGCGCGCCCACGAGATCACCGGCGGCGCCGTGGAGCGGATCGATCCGCTCGGGGCCCGCGTCGCGCTCTACGCGACCGCGGCCGCCCACGACGAGGTGGCGCGCGGGCTGGACGCGCTGCGCCGACGGTCGTGGCTGCCGCTGCCCGTGCCGCCGGTCGAGGACCTCCCGACGGTGCCCGACGACGCGGTGACCGTGCGGATCGCCCTCGGCGCGGCCCGGGTGCGCAAGCTCGCGGCGCTGCGGGCGCACGCGACGCAGATCGGCGTGCACGACGACGGGTCCGAGCCGCCGGCGTTCGCGCTGTCCAACGGGCTCGCGCAGCCGGTGACCGCCTCCGAGGGGTTCGTGCTCCTGCGGGGCCCCGACGGCGGTCTCGCGGCGCTGTCGGCATGAGGGTCGCGGTCCTGGCCGTGGTGCTGCTGGACGTGGCGCTGCTGGCGCTGACCGAGGTGGCGTGGCTGACGCTGCAGGTGGGGACGGTGCCGCTCCCGGTCTCGATCCTCGTGGCGGCCGTGACCACGCCGCTGGCCGTCCGGGTGGTCGACCGCTGCTTCCCCGGCTCGCGGGTGGTGTTCGCACCGCTCGTGGTGTGGACGGTCGTGGTGGTGGTGTTCGGCTTCTGGAGCCCCACCGGCACCGGGACCTTCCCGCCGGACTGGCGCCCGCTGGTGCTCGTCGCCTCCGGGCTGTTCCCGGCGGTGTGGGTGGCGAGCCGCCCGGTGGGGGCCGACTCGACGCCGAGTGCGACGTAGCGCAGGTCCCGGAGCCGCCGGACCTGCGTGACGTCGCACTCGTGGGACGGCTCAGCGCCGCCGGTGCTCCGCCCCGGACAGCCCGATCAGTGTCCACACCGCGGACACGCCGAGCAGCGCCACCGCGAAGGCCGCGATGTTCGGCGCCAGGTCGATGTCGATCCGGCACGCCGCGAGCAGGGCGACCGCGACGACCATGCCGAGCACCCCGTCCGCCACACGCACCGACCGGGGCGGGGGCGGCGGCCGGCGGGCCGAGGCCGCGGCGGCCGCCGCCCGCGGCCCGGGAGCGGCGCCGTCGACGAGCGGGGCACGATCCCCGTCGTCGGGAAGGAGGCGGCCGGGACGGCGCGGCAGGCCCCCGGCGACGAGCTCGTCGACGGCCGCGCCGAGCCCCGCGCGCGAGCTGCGCACCGAGCGGGTGCCGTGGACGAAGGTGCGGCGGCCGTCCGCGGAGTGCTCGGCGTACTCGACCTCCCACTCGTCGAGGCCCTGCACCGGGCGGAAGAGCAGCCGTCGCTCGCGCCGGCCGGACGCCGGGAACCACCACGAGACCGCGCCGCCGCGCGTCGAGCCGTAGTGCGCGCCGAGCGCGGCCAGCTGCGGCCCGACCTCGGCCCGCACCGCGTTCGACCGGATCCCCCCACTCATGCGGTCCACTGTGACCCGGAGCACGCGGTGTGACCACCCCGCCGATCGGGCAAGAGGGCGGCATGGCCGCCGTCTCCGACCAGTACATGATCAGCGTGCTCCGCCCGTTCGTCGCGGCGACGGGGCCGGTGCTGGGCGGACTGCGGGACGCCGACCCGTTCCGCCTGGGCAAGCTCGCGCAGCGTCGTTCCCTCGAGCTGGAGGGACCGCCGCGGGAGGAGCCGCCGGCCACGAACCGCCGGCAGCGGGTCGGCCGGTTCGTGCGCCGGGTGCGGGGCCGGGCGCTGGACCGCCTGGCCACGTCACGGCTCCCCGGCACCCCGCGCTGGGCGGTGATGAGCCCCGAGGAGCGCGACCACTGGTGGGTCGGCCGGGTCGGGCGCTTCACCTCCGCGATCGCGGCGTTCCCCGGGATCGGCGGGGCGCTGGCCCGGCGGCTGCCCGTGTCGGACATCCTCGGGCTGTCGGCGCAGGGCCTGGTGATCTGCGCGATCGCGGGCGAGCACGGCATGACCGGCCGGGACGAGCAGGTCCGGTTGCTCGCCGCGGTGCTCTTCGACCGCGACCTCGACCCGCAGGGCGACGCCCACGACGCCCAGGTGGAGCGCGACGCCGCGGACCTCACCGGCGACCTCCACCGGGAGCGCTCCGGGGACGGCCGGCTGCGCGCCCTGGCCCGGGCGGTGTGGCGCATGGGACGCTCGCTGTTCGCGCTGCACGACGAGCTGGGCCGCCGGCCGCAGGGCCGCTGGGCCTGGCGCACGCTCGCGAACCTGCCGGTGGTGGGGGCGCTCGGGGCCTACAAGTCCGAGCGCTCCGGGCTGAAGCGTGCGGCGCGACGGGCGGCCGCGTGGGTCGCCCGCGAACACGGGTAGCCGGGACACGGCCCGCGACGGCGGCCCGACCGACTGTGGCCGCCGACACGTCGTGGCACTCCCGACCCGCCCGGGCGCGACGCGCCGCCGAACGGAATACTGCGGGAGCGTTTCATCGCCGTGTGCGGGCCGACCACCACCGGCCCGGTGGTGACACCCACAGCTGAGGTAGGGAGCAGGAGCCGACGTGACGTACGTGATCGCCGAACCGTGTGTGGACGTGCTCGACAAGGCGTGCATCGAGGAGTGCCCCGTCGACTGCATCTACGAGGGCGGGCGGATGATGTACATCCACCCGGACGAGTGCGTCGACTGCGGTGCGTGTGAGCCGGTCTGTCCGGTCGAGGCCATCTACTACGAGGACGACGTGCCGGACCAGTGGTCGGTCTACACCCAGGCCAACGTCGACTTCTTCGACGAGCTGGGCTCGCCGGGCGGGGCCTCCAAGGTCGGCAAGGTCGACCGGGACGCCGGCCCGGTGCCGAGCCTGCCGCCGCAGGGCGAGTGAGTCCGGGCCTCCCGGCCCTTCCGGACTTCCCCTGGGACAGTCTCGCCGCGGAGACGGCGACGGCGCGGTCGCACCCCGACGGCGTCGTCGACCTCTCCGTGGGGACGCCGGTCGACCCGGTACCCGCGGTCGTCGCGACCGCCCTGCGGGAGGCCTGGAACTCACCGGGCTACCCGCAGACCCACGGCACGCCCGGGCTGCGGCACGCCGTGGTCGACGCCCTCGGGCGTCGCTACGGCGTGACCGGGCTGGAGCCGGACGCGGTGCTGCCGACGATCGGCTCCAAGGAGCTGGTCGCCTGGCTGCCGACCCTGCTCGGGCTGCGCGGGACGACCGTCGCCATCCCGTCCCTGGCGTACCCGACCTACGAGGTCGGGGCGCTGCTGGCGGGCGCGACGGCGGTCCGCGTTCCCGACGACGAGCCGCTGCCGCGCGACACGCGGCTGGTGTGGCTGAACTCGCCGTCGAACCCGACCGGCCGGGTCCTCCCGGTGGAGGCGCTGGCCGCGCGGGTGGCCGAGGCGCGGTCGGTGGGCGCGGTGGTGGCCTCGGACGAGTGTTACCTGGGCCTACCCGGCCCGGGCTCCGACCCCGTGTCCGTGCTCGACCCGCGGGTGCACGGCGGGTCGCTCGACGGCCTGCTCGCGGTGCACTCGCTGTCGAAGACCTCGCAGCTCGCGGGCTACCGGGCGGCGTTCGTCGCGGGGGATCCGGCGCTGGTGTCGGGCCTGCTCGCCGTCCGGAAGCACGCCGGGATGATCGTGCCGCGCCCGGTGCAGGAGGCGATGACGGCGGCGCTCTCGGACGACCTGCACGTCGCCGAGACCCGGCAGCGCTACGACGCCCGCCGCGCCCTCCTGCGCACGGCGCTGACGCGCGCGGGCTTCGGTCTCGACCACTCCGAGGCCGGCCTCTACCTCTGGGCCACCCGGGGCGAGCCGTGCCGGACGACCGTGGCCTGGTTCGCCGAGCGCGGCATCCTCGTCGCGCCGGGGGAGTTCTACGGGCCCGACGGCGGGCAGCACGTGCGGGTCGCGCTCACCGCGTCCGACGAGCGCATCGAGGCCGGCGCGGCCCGGCTGGGCACCTGATGCTGATCTTCGGGACGCGCCGGACCGCCCGGCAGCTGGCGGTGCTGATGCTGACCTGCCCGCAGGGACACGCGGCGGCGCACACCGTGACCGGGCTCGTCACGCGGTTCACGCTGTTCTTCGTGCCGACCTTCCGGGTGCGCACCCGCCACGTCGTGCAGTGCACGCTGTGCGGGCTGTCCGGGGACGTGTCGAAGGAGCGGGCGCAGGAGCTGGTCACGCAGGCCGCGAGCACGTGACGAGCCGGTAGCCGGAGAGGCCGACGGCGCGGCCGAGGCGGTCGGCCAGGGCGGGGTCGAGGACGCCTCGCCGCCCGAGGACCCGGACGGCCTCGGCGTTGGTGCCGGGCGCTCCCCACGACTCGGAGGCCGCCAGGTGCTGGGCGATGTCGACGCAGCCCTCGATCGCCGTCACGAAGGCGTACTTGATCCCGCGCAGCCAGGCCTCGTCGGACCGTCGGCCCTCGTCGGCGTCGGCCTCGCGGTCGAGGAACGCGAGGTCCGCCCGGATGGACCGCAGGAGCGCCAGGACCCGTGCCTCATCAACCACGCAGGACGCTCCGGCGGAAGTCCTCGTCGGCCCGCTGCATCCGCGGCAGCTCGTCGAGGAAGATCTTGCGGGTGGTCGCGGTCCAGCGGACCCGGGCCACGGGGTCGTCGTCGAACAGCAGCACGCCGTGCATGGCGACCCGGCCGGCCAGCAGCAGCGGCGCGTCGTCGAGGACGAGGAGGTCGACATCCGCCGGGAGGTCGACCTCGAACGCGGGAGGGGCGTGCTCGCCCCACCAGCCGGCGACGTCGACGTCGGAGTCCGGATGGTGCGTCCCGGCCGCGCGACTCCCGTGCAGGAAGCCGAACCGTGCGCCCGCCGACCGCAGGGCCGCGACGATCCCGGCGCGGCGCTCGTCCAGAAGGGCGTCGGTCACGACGACGAGTGTGGCACCGCCTCCACCCGTGGGTGGAGGCCGAGGTGGGGCCCACGGACCGACGATCGTCCGGCCCGACCCGCGCACGCTTCTCCCGGACCGAACGGCGGTTCACCAAGACGTGAGGAGGAGATCGTGGACGAGGCGACGACGAGGACGTCCGGGCTGCGCAGGCGACTCGTGCGGGGCCTGCTGGCGACGGTGATCGCGGCCGGGGGAGTCGGACTCGTGCCGGGCACCGCCCTCGCCATGCCCTGCGCGGACTGCAACTCCCCGAGCGGGAACGGGTGGAGCGTCGAGGAGAGCGGGGGCAACGGGTTCGAGGTGTCGGGGTTCCCGTCGATCCCCACCGGTGAGCGCCCCGAGCACCCGAGGATCGTCACGGTCCTGGAGCCCAACGAGAACCCCGCGGACCTCGGACCCTGCGCGCCGGGGCAGGTCTGGAAGGGCACGGTCGTGCGCTACGACCAGGACGGGGACGTGCTCTCCGCGACGCCGGTCTGCGCCTGACGCGGTCCCGACGGTGGGTCCGGCTGCCGGACCCACCGTCGGGGCTCAGTTCTTGTGCAGCGCGGAGTTCAGCTCGACCGTCGCGCCCTCGGAGCGCGGCAGCGCCTCGACGGCACCGGAGGTGGAGTTCCGCCGGAACAGCAGCCCGGAGCGACCGGAGAGGTCGGCGGCCTTGACCACGTTCCCGTCGTCGAGCGAGACGCGGGTGCCCGCGGTGACGTAGAGCCCGGCCTCCACGACGCAGTCGTCGCCGAGGGAGATCCCGATGCCGGCGTTGGCGCCCAGCAGGCAGCGCTCGCCGATCGAGACGACCTCCTTGCCGCCCCCGGAGAGCGTGCCCATGATCGACGCGCCGCCGCCGACGTCCGAGCCGTCCCCGACGACGACGCCGCCCGAGATCCGGCCCTCGATCATCGACGCACCGAGGGTGCCGGCGTTGAAGTTGACGAAGCCCTCGTGCATCACGGTCGTGCCCTCGGCGAGGTGCGCGCCGAGCCGCACACGGTCGGCGTCGCCGATGCGCACGCCGGTGGGGATCACGTAGTCGACCATCCGCGGGAACTTGTCGACGGAGTACACGGTGACCGGCCCGCGGGCCCGCAGTCGTGCACGGACGCGCTCGAACCCCGGGACCGGGCACGGCCCGTGGTTGGTCCAGACGACGTTGGCGAGCAGGCCGAACAGGCCGCTCAGGTCGACGCCGTGGGGCCGCACGAGGCGGTGCGAGATCAGGTGCAGTCGCAGGTAGACGTCGTAGGCCGACGCGGGCGGGCCGGTGAGGTCGGCGACCGTGCGGACCGCCACGACCTCGACGCCCCGGTCCTCATCGGTGCCCAGCGCGTCGACCAGCGACGGCTCGAGCTCACCGGCGGGCACGACGACGGTGCCGGGCTCGGCGGCCATGTCGTCGGCGTCGGAGGACACCTCGGGCAGCGGGTACCAGGTGTCGAGGACGGTGCCGTCCAGGGCGACGGTCGCGAGGCCGAGTCCGACGGCCCTCGTCGGGGCGGTGTCAGCGGTGCTCATCGCCGACCAGCCTAGTCTGGGTCGTCGTGCGCATCGATCTCCACGCCGACCCCGTCGACCTGACCGCCGCGCTGGTCGACGTGCCGTCGGTCTCGGGGGAGGAGAAGACGCTCGCGGACGCCGTCGAGGCGGCCCTGCGCGGGCACGACCACCTGGAGGTCGTGCGCTCCGGCGAGGCCGTGCTCGCCCGCACGCTGCTCGGGCGCGACCGGCGCGTGCTGCTCGCGGGCCACCTCGACACCGTGCCGATCGCCGACAACGTGCCCTCGCGGCGGGTGGGCGACCTGCTCTACGGCTGCGGGACCTCGGACATGAAGGCCGGGGTCGCGGTGATGGCCCACCTGACGGCGACCCTGCGCGAGCCCGCCCACGACGTCACCCTCGTGCTCTACGACTGCGAGGAGATCGAGGCCGCGCGCAACGGGCTGGGCCGCATCGAGCGGACGCTGCCGGACTGGCTCGACGCCGACCTCGCGGTCCTCGGGGAGCCGACGTCGGGCCTCGTGGAGGGCGGCTGCCAGGGCACGATGCGCGCGGTGCTCACGCTGACCGGCCGGCGGGCGCACAGCGCGCGGTCCTGGCTGGGCGACAACGCGATCCACGCCGCGGCGCCGGTGCTCGAGCGGCTCGCGCGCTACGAACCGCGCGTGGTCGACATCGACGGCTGCGTCTACCGCGAGGGACTGCAGGCGGTGCGGATCGACGGGGGCGTCGCCGGCAACGTCGTCCCGGACCACTGCGCGGTGACGGTGAACTTCCGCTTCGCCCCGGACCGCTCGGTGGAGCAGGCCGAGGCGCACGTGCGCGAGGTGTTCGACGGGGTGGACCTCGAGATCACCGACCGCTCCCCGGGCGCGCTGCCGGGCCTGTCCGCCCCGGCCGCCGCGGAGTTCGTGGCGGCCACGGGCGAGACGCCGGTGGCCAAGTACGGCTGGACGGACGTGTCGCGGTTCTCCGCACTCGGCATCCCCGCCGTGAACTTCGGCCCGGGCGACCCGAACCTCGCGCACACCCGGGACGAGCACGTCGACGTCCGGCGCATCACGGCCGGCACGGCGACCTTGCGGCGGTACCTGACGTAGCTCCGGGAACGGACGAACGGGTCGTTCGTCACGCAAGAAGGTGACGAACGACCCGTTCGTGCGGATCGAGCGGTGTCAGCTGGCGGCCAGCGCCGCGTCCCGGCCCGCCAGCAGCTGGGCGGTGACGCCCGCGACGCGCTCCCCGGCGAACCGGGCGGCCTGGCGGGTCTCGTCGGCGATCGGGATCGAGCCCTGCCCGTCGACGTGCGAGACGCCGTACGGGTTGCCGGTCGCGAACATGACCGGGTCGGTGTAGCCCGGCGACACGATGAAGCCGCCGAAGTGGTGGATCGTGTTGTAGAGCGCCAGCAGCGTCGACTCCTGGCCGCCGTGCGCGGTCGAGCTCGAGGTGAAGCCCGAGTAGACCTTGTCGGCGAGCAGGCCCTGCGCCCACTGCGGGCCGAGCTGGTCGATGAACTGCTTGAGCTGCGCGGCGACGTTGCCGTAGCGCGTCGGCGACCCGAAGATGACGGCGTCCGCCCACAGGATGTCGTCGGCCGTGGCGTCGGGCACGTCCGCGGTCTGCTCGCGGTGCGCCTTCCACTTCTCGTTCGAATCGATGGCGGCCTGCGGGGCCAGCTCCGCGACCGACCGCAGCCGGACCTCGGCGCCCGCCTTCTCGGCACCCGCGGCGTACTCCTGGGCCAACTGGTGGATCGTGCCGGTCTGGCTGTAGTAGATGACGGCGACCTTGGTGGCCATCGGAAATCCTTCCCGACGTCGGATGTGGTTGCTCCTTCAACCATGTACCCGCCCTGCCGGGTGGCACACGCAGGAATCTCCGGTGACCGGTGTGCGTCCGGCGCGAGCCCCACGACCGGGCGTCCCTACGCTGGATCGCATGACCGGGTCCCACTTCGACGATCTGACGACGCCGCGACCGACCACGGTCGACAAGCGTCCCCCCGAGCACAAGGACCCGGCGCGCCTGTCCTCCACGACCGACCAGCGCCTGCTCGACTCGCGCGGACCCGCCGACTGGGTGCACTCCGACGCGTGGCGCGTGCAGCGCATCCAGGCCGAGTTCGTCGAGGGGTTCTCGGTGCTCGCCGAGATCCCCCGGGCGGTCACCGTCTTCGGCTCCGCCCGCACGGCACCCGACCACCCCGATTACGCCACGGGCATGGCCCTCGGCGCCGCCCTCGCGCGTGCCGGCTACGCGGTGATCACCGGCGGCGGCCCCGGGATCATGGAGGCGGCCAACCGCGGCTGCTCCGAGGCCGGCGGGATGTCGGTGGGTCTGGGCATCGAGCTGCCGTTCGAGCAGGGCCTCAACCCGTGGGTCGACCTCGGCGTCGGGTTCCGCTACTTCTTCGCCCGCAAGACGATGTTCGTCAAGTACGCCCAGGCCTTCGTCTGCCTGCCCGGTGGCTTCGGCACCCTGGACGAGCTGTTCGAGGCGCTGGTGCTGGTGCAGACCGGCAAGGTGACGCGCTTCCCCGTCGTCCTGCTGGGCTCGGCGTACTGGGGCGGGCTGGTGGAGTGGCTGAGGACGAGCGCCCTCGAGCACGGCGTCATCAGCCCGAAGGACGTCGACCTGATCCACATCGTCGACGACGTCGAGGAGGTCGTCGCCATCGTGGAGCAGCGGTTCCACGAGCTGGTGGAGAAGTGAGTACGAAGGCCGTCTGCGTCTTCTGCGCGTCCGGCCCGGTCGGCGAGGAGTACCTGGCCCTGGCCCGCGAGGTCGGCACCGGGATCGCCGCGCGGGGCTGGACGCTGGTCTCCGGCGGCGGGCGGGTCGGGATGATGGGCGAGGTGACCCGCGCGGCCCGCGCGGCCGGTGGTCACACCGTCGGGGTGATCCCCGAGGGACTCGTGCACCGCGAGGTGGCCGACGAGGAGTCGACCGAGCTCGTCGTCGTGACCGGCATGCGCGAGCGCAAGGCGGAGATGGACGCCCGCTCGGACGCGTGGATCGCCCTGCCCGGCGGCCTGGGCACGCTCGAGGAGCTGTTCGAGGCGTGGACCTCGCGCTACCTGGACATGCACGCGAAACCGGTGGTCGTCTGCGACCCGGGCGGGTTCTACGACGGGCTCCTGGCCTGGCTCGACGGGCTGCGCGGCACCGGCTTCGTCGGGGAGCGCGCGCTGACGGCGTTGGTCCGAACGACGACGGTGGCCGCGGCCCTGGACGCCTGTGGCTGACTGGTTCGCGCGCCGCACGTGGGCGGAGCCGCCGTGGACGGTCGCGGAGCTCGTCGCCGCGAAGGCCGGCCGCACGGTGTCGGTGGTGCTGCCCGCGCTCGACGAGGAGGCCACGGTCGGCGGCGTCGTCGCGGTCGTGCGCCCGCTGCTGGGGTCGTTGGTGGACGAGCTCGTCGTCGTCGACTCGGGCTCGACCGACGCGACGGCCGCGGTCGCCCGGGCCGCGGGCGCGCGGGTGGTCAGCCGCGAGGAGGCCCTGCCCGACGTCGAGGTGCGCCCCGGCAAGGGCGAGGTCCTCTGGCGCGCGCTGGCCGCGACGACCGGCGACCTCGTGGTCTACCTGGACGCCGACCTCGTCGAGGCGGACCCGGCGTTCGTCCCCTCGCTGCTCGGGCCGCTGCTCACGGTGCCCGGGGTGGAGCTGGTCAAGGGCTTCTACCACCGGCCGCTGCGCATCGGGGAGGACGACGCCGTGCGCGACGGCGGCGGCCGGGTCACCGAGCTCGTCGCCCGGCCCGCGCTCGCGGCGCTGCGCCCGGAGCTGGCGGGCATCGTGCAGCCGCTGGGCGGGGAGTACGCCGCGACCCGCGCGCTACTCGAGTCTCTGCCGTTCGCCGGCGGCTACGGCGTGGAGATCGGGCTGCTGCTCGACACCCTCGACCGCCGCGGCCGGGACGCGATCGCCCAGGTCGACCTCGGGGTGCGCAAGCACCGCCACCGCTCGCTGCGCGAGCTCGGGGTGACGGCCGCGGAGGTCCTGGGCGCGGTGCTGCGCCGCAGCGGTCTTCCCGGGGCCCTTCCCGACGGCGGGTCGGGCCGGCTGACCCAGTTCGTCCCCGTGGGCGGCCACTGGCTGCCCGAGGACCACCCCGTGGCGGACCACGACCGGCCGCCGATCCGGGAACTGGCCCGCCGCTGACGCGCGCTGTCGGACCCCTCTGCCACGATCGCAGCATGGGCAGTGCTCTGGTCTACGTCCTCGTCGTCGGGGTCGTCGCGGCCGTGATCTACCTGGCGACCGCGCTGCTGGCGGGGCGCGGCGAGGAGCTCGCGCCGATGCCCCCCGGGGCGACGCCCACGCGCCTGCCCGCGCGCGACCTGCTCGGGTCGGACGTGCGGGGGCTGCGGTTCCAGCAGGCGTTCCGCGGATACCGCATGAGCGAGGTGGACTGGGCGCTCGACCGGCTCGCCGCGGAGGTCGACACGCTGCGGGCCCGGCTCGCGGTGTACGAGGGGCCGCCGCGCGCCGACGACGTCGGGGACGCGGACGCCCCCACCGGGGTGGACGGCGTCGACCCCAGTCCCACCGACCCGACCGTCGGAGTCGGTGGTGCGCTGAAGGGAACCGCAGATGGCAACGCGTGACATCACGGTGGGCGTCGACGTCGAGGCGCCCGCCGACGTCGTCTGGAAGGCCGTCACCGACTGGGAGGGCCAGAGCGAGTGGATGCTCGCCACCACGGTGAAGGTGACCGCGGGCGACGGCGTCGGCACCGGATCCGAGCTGGCGGCGACCACCGGCCTCGGCCCGCTCGGGGTCACCGACACGATGCGCATCGTCGGGTGGGACCCGCCGCACCGCGCCACGGTCGTGCACACCGGGTCGTTCGTGCGCGGCTCCGGCACCTTCACGGTCGTCGAGCTCGGCCCGTCGCGGTCCCGCTTCGAGTGGGGCGAGCGGCTGGACCTGCCGCTGGGCGTGCTCGGGGCGATCGGCTGGCCGCTGGTGTCGCCCGTGTTCCGGCTGGCCCTGCTCTACTCGCTGCGCAAGCTGGCGGCCCGCTGCCAGCACGAGCGATGACGGGCGCGGTCGTCGGCGAGGACGGCGTCGGCCGCTGCCCGTGGGGCGCGCAGGATCCCCTGCTGCGCGAGTACCACGACACCGAGTGGGGGCACGTGCTGCACGGGCGCGACGCGCTCTTCGAGCGGCTGTGCCTGGAGGCGTTCCAGTCCGGGCTGTCGTGGCTGGTGATCCTGCGCAAGCGGCCCGCGTTCCGGGCGGCGTTCGCGGACTTCGACGCCGAGGCGGTGGCGGGGTTCGGCGAGGCCGACGTCGCGCGGCTGCTGGCCGACGCCGGCATCGTCCGGAACCGGCAGAAGATCGAGGCGGCGGTCTCGAACGCCGCGGCGGTGCTCCGCGTCGAGGCCGAGGGCCCGGGGCTGGACGCCCTGTTGTGGTCGTTCGCGCCCGATCCGCCCGCCCCGCCGCCGGCGACCCTCGAGGACGTCGCCGCGACCACGCCGGCGTCGGCCGCGATGGCGAAGGAGCTCCGCCGGCGGGGTTTCCGGTTCGTCGGCCCGACCACCGCGCACGCGTTGATGCAGGCCACCGGCATGGTCGACGAACACCTCGCCGGGTGCTTCCGCGCGACGCGCTGAGCGACACACCGGCGCCGATGATCGCTCCGATGTCGTGCCGTGCGCGCGGATGGGGAAGAATCGTCGCGCGGTGCGCAACGTCCCGGCGACGGGGCGTCGCCACGACGACCATCTGGAGGGAGCACGACTATGGCGGCCATGAAGCCCCGGACCGGTGACGGTCCCCTCGAGGTCACCAAGGAGGGGCGCGGCATCGTGATGCGCGTGCCGCTCGAGGGTGGGGGCCGGCTCGTCGTCGAGATGACCGCCGACGAGGCGGGCGACCTGCGGGAGGCCCTGTCCTCGATCTCGTCGTGACCCGATGAGCGTCCCCTTCGCCGCCCCGACCCTGCCGACCCCGCTCGCGGACCTCCGTCCCGTCGACCCGGGGTCCGCGCCGGACGGGGCGGCCGCGGTCCGGCTGTGCCGCACCGGCGAGGACGCCACCCCGCCGGACGGGGCGCCGAGCGGGTGGATCGCCTCCGCCGGGGCGGTCGCCGCCCTGGCTCCCGGCGACGACGGTGCGGGCCGCTGGCTCGTCGGCGCCGGCGCCGGGACCCCGAAGGACTGGCGGGCCGCGGGCGCGGCGGCGGTGCGGGTCGCGACCGGCCGCTCCGACCCGGGGGTGCTGTTCGGTGCGGACGACGGCCCCGCGCGGCTGCACGTGGTCCCGGACGACGACACCACGCCGGACTGGACGGCCCTCACCACCGGCCTGCTCCTGGGGTCCCACCGCTTCGCGGTGCGCTCCACCGCACCGGCCGACCCGCCCACGGTGACCGTCGAGGTCCCCGCGGCCGACCGGTCCGCCGTCGAGCGGGCGCTGGTCCTGGCGCGGGCCACCGCCGTCGCGCGCGACCTCGCCGACACCCCGTCCGGGGCGAAGTCCCCCGCGTGGTTCGCCGAGCAGGCGGTGGCCGCCTGCGCCGGCACCGACGGCCTCACGACCGTGGTCCGCGACGAGGACTGGCTCCACGAGCACGGCTTCGGCGGCGTCCTGGCCGTCGGCGGTGGCTCGTCGCGCCCGCCGCGCCTGCTCGAGATCACGTGGGACCCGCCGTCGGGCTCCGGGGCGGCCCCCGTCGTGCTGGTCGGCAAGGGGATCACGTTCGACACCGGCGGCATCTCCATCAAGCCGAACGCCGGCATGGCCGACATGCGCACCGACTGCTCCGGCGGCGCCGCGGTGGTGGGTGCCCTGGTGGCGATCGCGCGCCTGGGCCTCGACGTCCGGGTCGTCGGGCTGGTCCCGCTGGCCGAGAACCACGTGTCCGGGGCGGCGTACCGGCCCGGCGACGTCGTGCGGCACTACGACGGCCGCACCACCGAGGTCACCAACACCGACGCCGAGGGCCGGATGGTCCTGGCCGACGCGCTCGGGTACGCCGTCGCGACGCTGGGGCCGGCGGTGGTCGTGGACGTCGCGACGCTCACCGGGGCGATGAAGGTGGCCCTCGGGGTGCGCACCGGCGGGCTGTTCGCCACCACCGACGAGCTGGCCGCGGCCCTCACGACGGCGGGTGCGACGACCGGCGAGGCGTGGTGGCGGGTGCCGCTCGCGGCGGGTCACGACGACGACGTCGACTCCCGGCTCGCCGACGTCCGGCAGGCCCCGCCCGGTCCGGGCGGCATCGTCGCGGCCCTGTTCCTGCGGCGGTTCGTGGGCGACGTGCCGTGGGCGCACCTCGACATCGCCGGGCCGGCCCGCTGCGACGCGCCGCACGAGGAGGTCGCCAAGGGCGCGACCGGGTTCGCCGCGCGCACGCTCGTGGAGTTCTGCGTGGCGAGGGCGACGAGCAGTTAGCCGAGCAGCGAGGCGCAGAGCAGGCCGTCGGACACCGGCAGCAGCAGCGGGGCGAGGCGCTCGTCGGTGCGCACCGCCCGGACCGTCTCCCGCAGCGCCGCGGACACCGCGTCCCGGCGCGCCGGATCGGTGATCCGCCCCGTCCAGCACACGTTGTCGAGCGCCACCACCCCGCCCGGGCGCAGCAGCCGCACGGCCTCGGCGAGGTAGCGCGGGTACTCCACGGTGGCGGCGTCGACGAGCACGAGGTCGTAGGCGGCGTCGGACAGCCGCGGCAGCACGTCCAGCGCCCGGCCGGTGATCATCCGGACCCGGCCGGCGCCGTACCCGGCCTCCGCGCACGTGAGACGGGCCAGCCGCTGGTGCGCCACCTCGGTGTCGATGCTGGTCAGCAGGCCCTCGGGCGGCATCCCGCGGAGCAGGCTGACCGTGCCGACCCCGGCCCCGCTGCCGATCTCGACGACCGCGCGGGCCCGCCCGGCCGAGGCGAGGAACGTCAGGGCCGCGGCGGCGCCGACCCCGACCGGCACGATGCCGTGCTCCGCGGCCCGCTCCCGGGCGGCGGCCAGGACCTCGTCCTCGGGGCTGAAGTGCTCGGCGCGGGCGCGGAGCCGCTCGCGCTCGCCGTCGTCGGGGTCGAGGTCGGCCGTCGCGACGACCGCGGTGGTCGCCGTGTCGACGTCCTCCTCCGGCGGGGTGGGCGCGTCCGGGTCGACGAGCCGCGGCAGCGGGTGGGCGGTGGTGGCGGCCTCGTCGTCCGCGCCGCGCCGGGAGGGGAACGTCGTGCTCGGCAGCCGCAGCGGACCCGTCGGGACCCGCGGGTACACCGGGATGCGGGCCGTGGCGCGCCCCGGACGGTGGCCGTGGCGCCGGCCCGCGTCATCGCGGGGCCGCGTCGACGTCCTGGGAGGGGACGGCGGGGCGGCAGGAGCAGCGGGAGGGGTGGGCGTGGCGGACGGGGCCTGCTCGGGACCGACGACGCGCAACGGCGTGCGGGCACGACGTGTGCCCTCGCGTCCCCCGTCCTCGCTCACGCGGCCCAGGCTAGATCGGGATCACGCCCGTCCGGCCGCGCCGCGCCGGGCGCGTCCCGGTGGTGACGGACCCGCCCCCGCGCCGACGGTCGAGCTCCGCTCCGCTCCGTCTCCCACTTCCTCAGCCCCCTCTCAGACGACCCACACCTGGGTGTCATGACCGACCGACAGAGTGGTGCCATGACCGAGACGCTCGCTGCGCGCCCCGCCCACCTCGAGGGGACCTTCGAGGACGGAGCCGCCTGGACCCCGCCGTCCTGGGACGACGTGGTCCGCGAGCACGCCGACCGCGTGTACCGCCTCGCCTACCGGCTGACCGGCGACGCGCACGACGCCGAGGACCTCACCCAGGAGACGTTCATCCGGGTGTTCCGCTCGCTGGCGGCGTACAAGCCGGGCACCTTCGAGGGCTGGCTGCACCGGATCACGACCAACCTGTTCCTCGACATGGTGCGGCGCCGCGGGCGGTTGCGGATGGAGGGCCTGCCCGAGGACACCGACCGGCTCCCCGGCGGCGGCCCCGACCCCGAGCAGGTCTTCTCCGAGGCCCACCTCGACCCCGACCTGCAGGGCGCACTCGACGAGCTCGCGCCCGAGTTCCGGGCCGCCGTGGTGCTCTGTGACGTGGAGGGTCTCTCCTACGAGGAGATCGCGGCCACGCTGGATGTCAAACTGGGGACTGTGCGCAGTCGAATCCACCGGGGCCGCCAGGCCCTCCGCAGTGCGCTGGAGCGTCGCCGCGAGGACGCGGAGCGGGCGGGAGCCCTGACGTGATCGGCCGGTCCGGGGGCCCCTGGTCCCGCTGGTCCGACGCCGGGCACCTGTCGCTGGACGCGACGGTCGCGTTCGTCGACGGCGAGCTCGGCGAGGCCGCCGCCGGTCGTGCGGCCGCGCACGTCGACCACTGCCCGGCCTGCGCGGTCGAGGTCGCCGCCCAGCGGCAGGCCCGCCGCCGGCTGCGGGCCGCGGACACGCCTTGCGCGCCGTCGTCGCTGATGAGCTCGCTGCGCTCCATCCCGGACAGCGCGGAGCTGCCCGAGGCCCCCGCGGGGCTCGCCGTCGACGCCGAGGGCCGCTTCGTGGTGCCCGCCGAGGCGCCGCCCGCCCGGAAACGGGGGAGCGGTCGCCGGGCCGGCGGTCCTCGGTCCCGACGACGGGTCGTCCCGGCCGTCGTGGCTTCCGGCATCGTCGCCGGCGCGGCCGCGGTCGCCGGGCCGGTGCTCGCCGCGGGTGCGGTGCCCACCGGGGTGGCCCCCGAGGGCGCGTCCGCGGGCGCCTCACTGACGGCGGCGGTCCCGGTCGCGGGCGATCGCGGCAATCCCGTCGTCGGCGCGGTCGTGCAGGACGCCGCCGGTCGGAGCGCGGGCACCTCGTCGCCGAGCACCACCCCCGTCGTCGCCCCGACCGACACCACCCGGCCGCGCCCGTCGTCCTGACCGCTCCTTCACGGACGGCCCCGCAGGATCGGGTGGTGTCGCCCCCGGAGTCGCCCGCGCTCTACCGTGGGACGACGATGACCACCCACCGCGCGCGCCCGTCCACGCCCGGACCTTTCCGGCGGCGGCAGCGTCGTTGATGAGAGCGCACCCATGAGCAGCCCCTGGTCGCGACCCGCGACGACGGAGCGCCCCGACGCGCACCCGGAGCACACCGAGGACGCCGAGGACGCCGAGCACGCCGAGCCCCCCGCGGTGCCGGCGTCCAACGGCCACCACCGCGACCACGGTGCCCACGGGCACGCCACCAACGGGTGGTCGCACGCCGAGCACGCGGGGGAGTTCGCGCGTCCGACCGGATCGACCGGGTCGTTCGCCGACCGGCCCGCGGAGCCGACGGCGCCGTCGTCCGGGAGCCGCGAACCGTCGGTCGCCCTCGCCGGGGCCTTCGGGCGTCCCGGCGACGCCGTCGAGCCCCTGCAGCGGCCCCGCGAGACGCCCGGGTCCGACGACGCCGCACCGCCCGACTTCTGGGACGGCGACGCCGAGCGCGACCCGTGGCGCGACCCGGCGGCCCCGGTCGAGCTCGGCGCGCCCGCAATGCGCGAGGACGGGCCGACCGCCGACCGCCGCGCCACCGGTCCCCGCCTCTCGGCCCGCGAACTGCTCTTCGGGGGCCGGGTCGCCCCGAGCGCGCTGGTCCTGCTGACCGTGCTGGCCCTGGCCGTCGGGGCCGTGGGCGGCGTCGTCGGGCACCTGACCGCCCAGGGCTCGGACACGCTCGTCGACCCCGGCGCGAGCCTCGCCCAGGTCGACGCGGGCAAGGAGCGCCCGGCCGGGTCCGTGGCCGACGTCGCCGGGCGGGTGGTGCCCGCGGTCGTCTCGATCGAGGTCCGCTCCGGGACGACCGGCGGCACCGGGTCCGGGGTCGTCATCGACCCGCGCGGCGACATCGTCACGAACAACCACGTGGTGGCCCTGGCGGCGACCGACCCGCGCTCGACGCTCGAGGCCGTGTTCGCGTCCGGGGTCCGGGCGCCCGCCCGCATCGTCGGTCGCGACCCGCAGACCGATCTCGCCGTCATCAAGGTCGACGTCGCGGACCCGGTGGTCGCGCAGCTGGGTCGCTCGTCGGACCTGCAGGTCGGCGACGGCGTCATCGCGATCGGCTCGCCGCTGGGCCTCGCCGGGACCGTCACCACCGGCATCGTCAGTTCCCTGCGGCGCCCGGTGCGCCTGGACGCCGAGACCGCGAACGCGAACCCGGTGATCGACGCGGTCCAGACCGATGCCGCGATCAACCCCGGCAACTCCGGGGGCGCGCTGGTCGACTCGACCGGCGCGGTCGTCGGGATCAACACCGCGATCCGCACCCTCGGCGCCTCGGACTCGGGGCAGGGCGGGTCGATCGGCCTGGGCTTCGCGATTCCGATCGACGACGTGCGGGTGATCGCGGAGTCGCTGATCCGCACCGGGGGCTTCCAGCACACCGATCTCGGCGTGAACGCGAAGTCGGTCACCGACGGCACTTCCGACGGTGCGCAGGTGCTGAACGTGGTCCAGGGTGGAGCCGCGTCCCGCGCGGGCGTGCTGGAGGGCGACGTCGTCGTCCGGGTCGACGACCGGCCGATCGCGTCCGCCGACGAGCTGGTGGTCGCGATCCGGGAGCACCGGCCCGGCGACACGGTGACGCTCGGGGTGGTCCGCGGCGGCCGGCCGCTGTCGCTGCAGTCCCAGCTGTAGGACCGGGAGGTCGGGTGTTCGAGAGCGTCGGGTGGGGCGAGATCCTCGTGCTCGCGCTGATCGGGCTGTTCGTGCTCGGCCCGGAACGGCTGCCCGGGGCGATCCGCTGGGTCGCCGACACCATGCGCACCGTGCGCGAGTACGCCGCCGGCGCCCGCGACCAGCTCCGGCAGGAGATCGGGCCGGAGTTCGACGAGTTCCGCAAGCCGCTCGAGGACCTGCGGCAGATCCGCGGCATGGACCCGCGCCAGGCGGTGCGGCGCTCGCTGCTCGAGCCGGTGCAGGACGGCACCTGGACCGGGGCGGGGACCCCGGCGACCGGGGAGCCGGCCACGGGGGTCGCTCCGGTGAACGGCACGGCGCACGGGCTGCCGGCCGCCGGGGCCGGCGGCGCCCTCAAGGACCGCTCGGACCGCGCCACGCCCCTGCAGCCCGGGGAGGCCGCCCCGTTCGACCCGGACGCGACCTGACCGGTCTCAGCAGCCCTGGCTCAGCGGGTTGGCGCGCATGCGCCCGCCGGGGTCGAGGCGCCGCAGGATCTCGCCGGTGATGGCGTCCAGGTCGGCCACGCGGTCCGGGCCGACCGCGTCGATCACCAGGCGGCGGACCTCGGCGGCGTGGCCGGGGGCCGTGGCGACGACCTTGTCCCAGCCGGCGTCGGTCAGCCGCGCCATCGTCACGCGACCGTTGTCCGCGCAGGGCTCGCGGGCCACCCACTGCTGCTTCTCCAGCCGCGAGACCACGTGCGAGAGCCGCGAGAGCGACGAGCTCACCATCGAGGCCAGCTCGCTCATCGGCATCGTGCGCCCGGGCGCCTCGGAGAGCATCGCGAGGACGAGGTAGGAGAACTGGGTCAGGCCGGCATCGCGCTGCAGCTGGGCGTCGAGGGCTGCGGGGAGCAGGGTGAACACTGCAGCGGTGCGCCGCCACGCCCGTTGTTCGTCCGCGGTCAACCAGTCGGCCATGCGACCCACCGTACACTTGATGCTTCAACTGTGCATGTGTAGCGTTCGGGGCGGACACGAGACGCCCCAGGAGACCACCCCATGAGCTCGCCCTTCGACCGGGCCGCGCCCGGCGCGGCGTTCGACGCCTTCATCGGCCCCGCCCGCGACACCGCGAGCGGCCGCCGCCCGTGGAGCCCGGCCGACGGTGCCATGCCCGCGATCTACCTCTCCCACGGCGCGCCGCCCCTCTACGACGACGGCGGGTGGATGCGCGACCTGTTCGGGTGGGCGCACCGGATGCCGCAGCCGCGGGCGATCGTCATCGTCTCGGCGCACTGGGAGTCCGCGCCGCTGACGATCTCCTCGCCGGTCGAGGGGGCGCCCCTGGTGTACGACTTCGGCGGTTTCGCGCCGCGCTACTACACGATGACCTACGCGACGCCGGACGCGACCGCGCTGGCCGACCGGGTCGTGGGGCTGCTGGGCGGAGGACCCGACGGGCGCTCCGACGAGGTCCACCGCTCCACCCGCGGGCTCGACCACGGCGCCTGGGTCCCGCTGTCGGTGATGTACCCGAACGCGGACGTCCCGGTGCTGCAGGTGTCCATGCCCGACGAGGACCCGGACCGGCTGCTGGGCATCGGCGCCCGGCTGCGCGAGCTCCGCGAGGAGGGCGTCCTGGTCGTCGGCTCCGGCTTCATGACCCACGGCCTGCCGTTCCTCACCCGCGACATGCTCCGCGGCGACGCGGTCCCCGGGTGGACCGACGACTTCGACGCCTGGGTCGCCGACGCCCTCGCCCGGGGCGACGTCGACGAGCTCCGCCGCTTCCGCTCGGCGCCCGGGATGCCCTACGCGCACCCGACGGCGGAGCACTACGTGCCCCTGTTCGTCACCCTCGGCGCCGCGACCGACCCGGAGGCCCCGGTCCGCACCGAGATCGACGGGATGATGTGGGGCCTGTCCCGCCGCTCGTTCTCCCTCGCCTGAACGGCTGGGTCGGCTCGACCGGACGCGCGCCACGTTCGTGACGATCCGTACATCCGTGGCCAAACCGTGATTGCGGTGTAACACTCGGACGGTCCGTGACGGTACACCCGATATCGACCTCGATCGGGCGAGTTCGATGGAGTGACGAGTTGGTCGGGGAGACACCATGAGTCAGGGCGAGGGGCAGGGTCGCGGCGCGACATCCGTCCTCGATGCTCCGACCGGGGTCGTCGGACGCACCCGTCCGCGCCACGGCCCCCGCGTCACGGTCGCGCAGCTGCTCGCCGCCCAGCTCGAGGACTCCCAGGCGCCCACGACGCGCATGCGCGCGACCGACCTCGCCACCCGCATCCCCGGAGCCCGCGCCGGTTCCGGGCCGCTGCCGGTGGCCGACCCGCCGACCTCGCCCGCACCGCGACGAGGGGCGCACCGCGCCGCCGCCCCGGCGCCGCCCGCGCCGGCCCGGCGGACGCCCGCACCCAGGCCCTCGCCCACCCCGGACCGCCCGGCCCCGGCGCACCGCGTCCCGGCGCCGGCGGCCCGTCCGACGCCTGCGCCCACCGCGATCCCGTCCCCGGTCACCCCGTCCGCGTCTCCCGAGTCCCCGCCGACCGGCACGCGCACCCGTCGTCGGGAAGGCCGCCGGTCGGACACGGCGGTCACGAGCATGGTCGTGCTCGTGCCCGCCCACGACGAGGAGGCGGGCATCGCCGACACCGTCGAGGGGCTGCTGGCGCAGGAGACGCCCGAGTGGCTCGAGATGGTCGGCATCGTCGTCGTCGCGGACAACTGCACCGACCGCACCGTCGAGATCGCGTCGCGCTACCCGGTCACCGTCATCGAGACCTCCGGCAACACCGAGAAGAAGGCCGGTGCCCTCAACGAGGGCTGGCGGCGCGCCGCGCGCGACGCCGACCTCGTCCTGACGATGGACGCGGACACCGTGCTCGGGCCGGGCTGCGCGGCGGCCATGGCCGACGAGCTGCGGGAGCGGCCGGCCCTGGGCGCGGTGTGCGCCCGCTACTGGGCCGCGGAGGGCCGGGGGCTCGCGTGGCGGCTGCAGCGCCTCGAGTACAGCCGCTACGACGACCTGCGCGAGCTGCGGAGCTGGCGGGTCAGCGTCGCGAGCGGGGCGGCCGCGATGTACCGCCGCGCGGCGCTCGACGAGGTCGCCGCGCACCGCGCAGCGGGTCCCTGGGACGGCACGTCGCTCATCGAGGACTACGCCCTGACCCTCGACCTGAAGACCGCGGGCTGGACCGTCGGCGCCGCCCGGGGCGCCCACGTCCTCACCCATCCGCCGCGCACGTTCCGCGAGCTCTGGGTGCAACGGCTGCGCTGGGGCCGCGGCGGCATGGACGAGTGCCTCAAGCGCGGCTGGACCCCCGCGACCCGGCGCGACATCGGGGCCTACGGCCTGTTCGTGCTGAGCGTGTTCTTCCGTGTGCTCTTCCTGACGATGATCGTGCTCATGATCACCCACGCGATCCCGTTCCGGTACGCGCTGATCGGGCTGATCCCGCTCGGCGTGATGTGGCTGGAGCGGGTCACCTCGATGTGGCGGCTGCCCGGGCGGACGTGGCGCGACGTCACGCTCGTGGCGGTCCTCGTCGTCGAGGACCTGTACGGCTTCTTCCTGGAGTTCTGCGCGGTCGTGGCCGCGTGGCGCTGTCTGTTCGCCAGGCGTCAGGCCTGGTAGCCCTCCCCACCCCTCGCTCCCCACCGAGAGGCTGACGAACGATGTACGGCGAGTCCCTGTACCTGACCAGCGGTGTCACCGGCGGCGCGGCCGGCATGGCCCTGGCCGCGACGCAGGGGATCAGCGCGATCGCGGTGATCCTCACCGGGGTCACGGTCGCGTTCACCCTGATGTTGCTGGTCCGCATCGCCCGGCGCGGTGCCCGGCACCTCCGCTGAGGGTGGCGCAGAGCGGGAGACGCCGGGACACCTCGGCGGAGGAGACGACGCTGCTCGGTGCCGCCGCGCTGGCGGCGCAGGCGCGGACGGGACCGCGACGACGGGGCAAGGAGGCCTTCGACGTCCGCCGGCGGCGGACGCTGGTGACGGTCTCCTTCGTCGTCGTGCTGCTCGGCGGCGGCGTGGCCGGCTTCGCGTGGCTGCTCGCCGGGACCCGGGACACCACACCGGCGCCGGTGGCAGCCGCGGTGCAGCAGGTGACGGTCGGTCCGCGCTACCAGCCGACGGCGGCCGACCTGTCCCGGGAGCCGGCGCGGATCACAGCCGGCACGCCCCTGGTGGCCCTGACGTTCGACGACGGCCCGACCCCGGAACGCACGCCGTACGTCCTCGACGTGCTGAAGGCCAAGGGGGCGAAGGCCACCTTCTTCTTTCAGGGCGACCAGGTGGAGAAGTACCCGGACATCGCGCGCCGGGCCCTCGCCGAGGGGCACGCGGTCGGCCTGCACTCCTACGAGCACGTGTACTTCCCCGACCTCGACCAGGCCGGGGCGCGCGCGCAGATCGTGCGCGCCGAGGAGACGCTGACGGCCGCGCTCGGGGTGCGGCCGACGATGTGGCGCTACCCGTTTGGTGAGGCCTCCCCGGTGGCCGACGCGGTGCTCGCCGAGCGGCGGCTGGTCGGCGGGGTCGGCTGGGACTGGCGCTCGAACCTGAAGGGCGACTTCGAGTGCCCGGGCGCGGACGCCCTGGTGCGGTTCGTGGTGACCGAGTCCCGCGACGAGGCCGTGATCCTGCTGCACGACGGCGGCGACGCCATCACCTGCCCGGCCCCGCAGTGGGACTACCTGCCGCGGGCGATCGACCAGGTGCGGGACAAGGGTCTGGAGTTCGGGGTGATCGAGCCGACCGGGCGCCCGAACGGCGCCGGGGAGACCGCGGTGGTGGCACCGTGACCCGCGTCGTCCTGCTGCTGGCCGTCGTCGCGCTGCTCGCGGGCTGCTCGACGACCGCGGGCGACGACCCGGGCGCGCCGCCGTCCCCGAGCCCGGTGGCGGCCCCCGCGGCCGCGCCCGGGATCGGTGCGGGGGTCGACGCCCTGATCCGGACCGCCGAGAAGGGCCCGGAGGGCGGCAGCGTCTGGCGCAGCGTCATCCAGGCGCCGCACCGGCAGGTCGACCGGGACGTCGGCGCGGCCGGGATCGCCGCGGGCCTGCTGGCCGTGGCCGACGGCGCCCCGGATCCCGGCGTGCGGGACCGCGCGCTGGACACCGCCCGCGACGCCGCCGACTTCCTGCTGGTCGCGCAGCGGGGGCCGGGCCGGTTCCCGGACTACGTCGACCCGGACGGCCCCGCCGGCTACGCGTACTCCTCGTACGACGACGGCGCGGCCGGCATCGCCGACCTGCTCTGGCAGGTGGGGGAGCGCACCGGGGACGGGCGCTACCGCGACGTCGCCCTCGACGCCGCCGACTGGCTCCTCGAGCGCGCGGAGGACGTGCCCGGCGCACCCCCGTGCCCGGTCATGTGCCGGTGGGCCTGGAGCGACGACGGCGAGCCCTCCTACCGCAACGGCATGGGGGAGGGGCAGGCCGGGATCGTCTACACCCTGAGCGTCCTCGCCGAGCGGACCGGCGACCGGCGCCTCGCCGAGCACGCCGCGGGCGGCGGCGCCTACCTGCTCGCCCAGCAGGGGCCCGACGGCGGGATGCCCGAGCGTGCGGACCAGCCGGCCCGCAACACCGGGTTCCTCTCCGGCGCGGCGGGGGCGGCGTTCACCTTCCTGCGGCTGTACCGGGGGACGGGGGAGCAGCGCTGGCGCGACGGCGCCGAGCGCGCCCTGGACTTCCTCGACCGCACGGCCGTGCCCGCGGCCGACGGGTCGACCTGGCCGATCTGGGTCGACCCCTCCGGCACCCCCGGGAACCCGCGCCGGGCCACCGGGATGGAGGAGGGCGCGGCCGGGATCGGCTGGGTGTCGCTGCAGGCCGCGGCGATCCTCGACGACGAGCGCCACCGCGAGCGGGCGGAGGCGGCCGGCCGCTGGCTGCTCGCCGTCGGCCGGCCCCTCGCCGACGGCACCGCCTGGCCGGAGTTCGAGGGCAGCCCGACCACGCACCTCTCGACGAACTCCGGCGCCGCGGGCACCGGGTGGTACCTGGACACCCTCGGCCGCGTGACCGGCGAGGACTCCTACCGCGACGCCGCCCGGGCGGCGCAGCGCGCGCTGGTGTCGACGATGCGCCCGGACGGGACGTGGCCGTCGAACCTCACCGACGGGGCTCCCCGCCTGCTCGGCGAGCCCTCGTGGCACTGGGGCTCCGCCGGCATCCTGGGCTTCCTCGCCCGGATGGCAGGAGGCCCCGTCGACAGCCCGGGCATGCAGCCGCCCCTGGTGCCGCTGGAGTAGCGGGGAGCGGCAGCAGCCTCAGCGGCCGGCCGGCGAGATGTTCAGCGACATCCCGGCGAGCCCGCGGGCGCGGACGGTCAGCCGGTCGGCGACCGCGCGCAGCGACTCGCCGGCCGCGGACTGCGGCGCCGAGAGCACCAGCGGCACCCCCGCGTCGCCGCCCTCGCGCAGGCGGGTGTCGATCGGGATCTGGCCCAGCAGCGGGACCTCGGAGCCGATCGACTTCGTCAGCGAGTCGGCCACCTGCTGCCCGCCGCCGGAGCCGAAGAGGTCCATGCGCGACCCGTCGGGCAGGTCCATCCAGCTCATGTTCTCGACGACGCCGACCAGGCGCTGGCGGGTCTGCAGCGAGATGGCGCCGGCCCGCTCGGCGACCTCGGCGGCCGCCTGCTGCGGGGTGGTGACGACGAGCAGCTCCGCGTTCGGGATGAGCTGCGCGACCGAGATCGCGATGTCGCCGGTGCCGGGCGGCAGGTCCAGGAGCAGGACGTCCAGGTCGCCCCAGAACACGTCGGCCAGGAACTGCTGCAGCGCGCGGTGCAGCATCGGCCCGCGCCAGACGACCGGGGTGTTGCCCGGGGTGAACATCCCGATCGAGATGACCTTCACCCCGTGCGCCTGGGGCGGCAGGATCATCTCGTCGACCTTGGTGGGCAGCTCGTCCGCGCCGAGCATGCGCGGCACCGAGTGGCCGTAGATGTCCGCGTCGACCACGCCGACCTTGAGGCCCTTGTCGGCCATCGCCGCGGCGAGGTTCACCGTCACCGACGACTTGCCGACCCCGCCCTTGCCCGACGCCACCGCGTACACGCGGGTCATCGAGCCGGGCTGGGCGAACGGGATGACCGGCTCGTCGGCGTCGCCCTTGACGGTCTTGCGCAGCTCGCGCCGCTGCTCGTCGTTCATGACGTCGAGCTCGACCGACACGGCCGTCACGCCCGAGACCGCCGAGACGGCGTTGGTCACGCGCGAGGTGATGGTGTCCTTCATGGGGCAGCCGGCCACCGTCAGGTACACCGCGACCTCGACCTTGCCGTGGTCGAGCACCCGGATGTCCTTGACCATGCCCAGCTCGGTGATCGGGCGGTGGATCTCGGGATCCTCGACCCCCCCGAGCGCGGAGCGGATCGCCTCGACGGCCGGTGCAGACATACCTCGATGCTACGTGTCGGTACCGGCCGTCCCGTTCGACGGACCCGTGGGCTCCGGCACCCTGCCCAGCGCCCGCTCCACCGCCCTGTCCACGGCCTTCTCCACGGCGCGGTCGAGGGCCTTCTCCAGGGAGCGGTCCAACGACTTGTCGACCGCCCGCGTCAGGGCCTTCTGCGTCTCGCGGTCCACCCCGGAGCGTTCCGCGCCGCGCTCGGAGAGCTCGCTGCGCAGGAAGTCACGGGTGACCATCTCGCCCACGGCCAGCCGCACCGCCGCGAGCTCGCGCGACAGGTACTCGGTGTCGGCGATCGTCCGCTGCGCGCGGGCCCGGTCCTCGTCCAGCGAGACCCGGTCGCGGTCGTCCTGCCGGTTCTGTGCGAGCAGGATCAGCGGCGCCGCGTAGGCGGCCTGGGTGGAGAAGGCCAGGTTGAGCAGGATGAACGGGTACGGGTCCCACTGCCCGAGGATCCCGATCAGGTTCAGCGCGATCCAGACGATCACGAGCACCGTCTGCCACAGCAGGTACGTGCCGGTCCCGAGGAAGCGCGCGAGCCGTTCGGCCAGCCGCCCGAAGGCCTCCGTGTCGAACTGGACGCGCAGGCGGCGCTGCGGGCCGGCGGGCGTGTCGAGCCGGCGCCGCGGGGAACGCTCAGGCACGGCGGCCTCCCTTGCTGGTCGGCGGCAGCGCGGCCGCGGGGACCCGCAGCCCGCCCGTCGTCGTCGGGTCGGGGTCCTCGGAGCGCCAGTCCTCGGGCAGCAGGTGGTCCAGGACGTCGTCGACGGTCACCGCCCCGAGCAGGTGGTCGTTGTCGTCGATCACCGGCCCGCAGACGAGGTTGTAGGTCGCGAAGTAGCGGGTGACCTCGGTGAGCGCCGCGTCGGGGTGCAGCCGGGTCAGCTCGGCGTCGAGCACGCCCGCCACCAGCTCGAAGGGCGCCTCGCGCAGCAGGCGCTGGGAGTGCACGCAGCCCAGGTAGCGCCCGGTCGGGGTGGCCGACGGCGGGCGGCAGACGAAGACCATCGACGCGAGCGCCGGGGTGATGTCCGGGTTGCGGACGCGGGCGAGGGCCTCGGCGACGGTCGCGTCCGGGGCCAGCACGATCGGCTCCGGGGTCATCATCCCGCCCGCGGTGTCCGCGGAGTAGGTCAGCAGGCGGCGCACCGACTGCGAGTCCTCCGGTTCCATCAGGCCCAGCAGCTGCTCGGACTCGGGGTCGGGCAGGTCGGCGAGCAGGTCCGCGGCGTCGTCGGGGTCCATCGCCTCGAGGACGTCGGCGGCGCGCTCGGAGGCGAGGTGGCGCAGCAGGTCGCGCTGCTCGTCGCCGGGGAGCTCCTCGATGACGTCCGCGAGGCGCTCGTCGTCGAGCGCGTCGGCCACGTCGTACCGACGGCGGGTCGGCAGGTCGAGCAGCGCGCGGGCCACGTCGGCGGGGCGCATGTCGTCGAACGTGGCCAGCAGCTGCTCGGTGCCCTGGCCCTCCTCGGCGAGCGAGAGCCCGCTGATCGCCGCCCACGGCAGCACCTGCACCGGGCCCCGTCGTCCCAGGACCCCGAGGCGCTCGGTGACGGCGAGCCGGGTGATCAGCCAGTCCCGGCTGCGGGTGTGCTCCATGAGCACGTCGACCACGGTCGCGTCGATCTGCCGGTCGACGACGCGCACGGTCGCGTCGAGCATCTCCCCGACGACGAGGACCTCGTTCGGCCGCTGCGCGAACGGCCGCAGGTTCACCTGGCCGGTGGACAGCGTCACCGCCCCGGCGTCGATCGCGGTGATCCGCAGCATCGGCACGAAGATGCGGCGCCGCGACCCGACCCCGACGACGAGGCCCAGCACGCGGGGCGGGCGCGGGCCCACGGACACGGCCGAGACGGCGTCGCGGACCCGGCCGATGTGCTCGCCGTCCGGGCCCAGGACGGGCAGACCGACCATCCGGGCGACGAACACCCTGGTCATCGCAGTGTTCGCGGCTCGGGTCACGCCGTGAGGTTAGCGGCGTTGCCGGGGCGGCCCGTACCGGAGAGGGTGCTCACCTGAATCGGGACAGGGATGTCATCACGTGTCAGCATCCCGGTCAGCCCGACGTCGTCTCCTGTGGAGGTCAGTGCGAGTGAGTGTCGAGAACCGCCCGCGTCGGTCGTGTCTCGCGGTCCCCGGATCCAGCCAGAAGTTCATCGACAAGGCCCGGACCCTGCCGGCGGACCAGATCTTCCTCGACCTGGAGGACGCCTGCGCCCCGCTCGCGAAGCCGGGGGCGCGCAAGACGATCGTCTCGGCGCTGAACGAGGGCGGCTGGGAGGGCAAGACCCGGGTCGTCCGCGTCAACGACTGGACCACCGAGTGGACCTACCGCGACGTCACCGAGGTCGTGGAGGGCGCCGGGGCCAACCTCGACGCGATCATGCTGCCGAAGGTGCAGACCGCGGCGCAGGTGCACGCCCTGGACTTCCTGCTCACGCAGATCGAGAAGACCATGGGCTACGAGGTCGGCCGCATCGGCATCGAGGCGCAGATCGAGAACGCCCTCGGCCTGACCAACGTGAACGAGATCGCCGCCGCGTCCCCGCGCATGGAGACCATCGTCTTCGGCCCGGCCGACTTCATGGCGTCGATCAACATGAAGTCGCTCGTCGTCGGCGAGCAGCCCCCGGGCTACACCGAGGGCGACGCCTACCACTACATCTACATGCAGATCCTCATGGCGGCCCGCGCCTACGACCTGCAGGCGATCGACGGCCCCTACCTGCAGATCCGGGACGTCGACGCCTTCCGCCGCGTCGCGGGGCGGTCCGCGGCGCTGGGCTACGACGGCAAGTGGGTGTTGCACCCCGGCCAGATCGACGCCGCCAACGAGGTCTTCTCGCCCAACCAGGACGACTACGACCACGCCGAGAACATCCTCGACGCCTACGAGTACTTCACCTCCGAGGCCGGCGGGAAGAAGGGCTCGGCGATGATCGGCGACGAGATGATCGACGAGGCCTCGCGCAAGATGGCGCTCGTGATCGCGGGCAAGGGCCGCGCCGCGGGGATGACGCGCGGCGAGCGGTGGACGCCCCCGGAGAGCTGACCGCATACTCGCCGGTAACCACTTCCGTCAGGAGCTCATCGTCATGGCACGTCTCGCCCAGACCGCCGGCCTCACCGAGGTCCAGGAGGAGATCCTCTCCACCGTCCGCGACTACGTGGACAAGGAGATCATCCCGAAGGCCCAGGAACTCGAGCACGCCGACGAGTACCCCCAGGAGATCGTCGACGGGATGAAGGAGATGGGCCTGTTCGGGCTCATGATCCCGGAGGAGTACGGCGGGCTGGGCGAGTCGCTCGCCACCTACGCGCTGACGGTCGAGCAGATCGCCCGCGGGTGGATGAGCGTCTCGGGCGTCATCAACACCCACTTCATCGTCGCCTACATGCTCATCCACCACGGCACGGAGGAGCAGAAGCAGCGCTACCTGCCGAAGATGGCGACCGGCGAGATCACCGGGTCGTTCTCGATGTCGGAGCCCGAGCTGGGCTCCGACGTCGCGGCGATCAAGACCCGCGCGACCCGCGACGGCGACGACTACGTCGTCAACGGCGCCAAGATGTGGCTGACCAACGGCGGGTCCTCGACGCTGACCGCGGTGCTCGTCAAGACCGACGAGGGCGCCGAGAAGCCCTACCAGAACCTGACGACGCTGCTGGTGGAGAAGCCGCGCGGCTTCGGCAAGGTCGCCGAGGGGCTCTCGATCCCCGGCAAGATCGACAAGATGGGCTACAAGGGCGTCGACACCACCGAGATGGTGTTCGACGGCTTCCGCATCCCGCAGACCCAGGTCCTCGGCGAGCTGCCCGGCAAGGGCTTCGCGCAGATGATGGACGGCGTCGAGGTCGGCCGCGTCAACGTCGCCGCCCGCGCCTGCGGCATCGCGATCCGCGCCTTCGAACTCGGCATCGAGTACGCCCAGCAGCGCTCCACCTTCGGCAAGCCGATCGCCCAGCACCAGGCGATCGCGTTCAAGCTCGCCGAGATGGCCACCAAGGTCGAGGCCGCGCACCTGATGATGGTCAACGCCGCGCGCCTCAAGGACCGCGGCGAGCGCAACGACGTCGAGGCCGGCATGGCCAAGATGCTGGCCTCGGAGTACTGCAAGGAGGTCACCGAGGAGTCGTTCCGCATCCACGGCGGCTACGGCTACTCCAAGGAGTACGAGATCGAGCGGCTCATGCGCGAGGCGCCGTTCCTGCTCATCGGCGAGGGCACCTCGGAGATCCAGAAGACGATCATCAGCCGCGGCCTGCTGAAGGACTACAAGCTGCGCTGAGCCCCGGCTCGACATGTGATCACGGTCACTCGGCTCTGCCGTCATGCGAGGGCGCACGACGACCGGTCCAGCAGGGGGCCGGCCGGGTGCGTCGTCGATGACAGGGGAGTCGACGACATGGCAGACAGCGCGAGCACCGACAAGGTCTACCGGCTCGTTTATCACAGCCGGCTGAGCGTCCCGTCCGACGACATCGCGGCGGCGGTGTCGAACATCCTGAGCACCTCACGGCGGAACAACCCCGCACAGGGCATCACCGGGGCCCTGGTCGTGTTCGACATCGACGTGGTGCAGACCCTCGAGGGGGAGCAGGAGAAGGTCCAGGCGCTCTACGAGAGGATCGGCCGCGACCCGCGGCACGAGGACGTCAAGCTGGTCGAGACGCACGAGGGCGTGGACCGGGCGTTCGTCAAGTGGTCGATGGCCCACGTCGCCGACAACGCCGAGTCCGACATCGCCCTCGGGATGGCGGCCTGGGAGGGCGGCATCGACGTGATGGGCCACCGCGCCCTGACCACGCCCGACGAGGACCGGGTCCTCGAGACCATGCGCGAACGCGTCCGGGGCGCGAAGGCCTGAGTGCACGTCCTGCGGGCCCGCCGTCGAGCATGCAACTCCGCGGCGGGCCCGCAGTCCACCCCGCCCCTGGCGTCCTGGGCCGGGACGTCCGCGATCACACCCCGCGTGGGCACTTTCCTCCCGGTCCGAGCGTTGGAAGGATGCGCGGGCCCTCGAGACGCGGGGTTCGCCAGGCAAGCGGAGGAAAGAGTCGTGAGCGCGCCGTTCATCGGGAACCGTCCCGGATCCGCCCCCGGGCTGCCGAACCTGCCCGAGCCGCCGTCGGGCTGGCCGATCGGGTCGTACGCGAAGTACGAGGAGGCGCAGCGCGCGGTCGACCACCTCGCCGACAACGACTTCCCGGTCGCCGACGTCACCATCGTCGGGGTCGACCTGATGCTCGTCGAGCGCGTGATCGGCCGCCTGACCTGGGGTCGCGTCCTCGCCACCGGCGCCGCGTCCGGAGCGTGGCTCGGCCTGTTCGTCGGCGTGCTCCTGTCGCTGTTCAGCGCCAACGGGTCGTTCGGCGCGATCCTGCTGGGCCTCGGGATGGGCATCGTGTTCGGCGTCGTCTCCGGCGCGATCACCTACGGCGCCAGCCGCGGCCGCCGCGACTTCACCTCGGCCAGCCAGCTCGTCGCCGGTCGGTACGACGTGCTGTGCCAGCCCCGGAACGCCGAGAAGGCCCGCGACATGCTGGCCAAGCTCGCGATCGGCAGCGAGCAGACCTAGGGCAGACCTGGGTCGGACAGGACGGTTCAGCGGGTCGTGCCGGCGACGGCCCGGCCCGACGTCAGTGGTGGCACACGGCTGCCACTGGACGTCAGCAGGTCGCCACACTCGTCGGCGGGCGCGACGGTGGTGGCCTCGCAATCGCGATCGGCAGGGCGGACGGAACGGGGGCGCGCTACAGCCAGCGGTTCCGGCGGAAGGTCCGCCACAGCACCGTGCAGATCGCGACGATCAGGAGGACCACGAGCGGGTAGCCGTAGTCCCAGTGCAGCTCGGGCATGTAGTCGAAGTTCATGCCGTAGATGCCCGCGAACATCGTCGGGACCGCCAGCAGCGCGGCGTAGGCGGTGATCTTGCGCATGTCGTTGTTCTGCCGCAGCGTGATCTTCGCCAGGACGGCGTCGACGAGCGTGGTGAGCAGCTCGTCGAACTGGGCGACCCGCTCGGAGACGGTCACGAGGTGGTCGTCCACGTCGCGGAAGTAGCTGCGGACCTCGGTGGGCACCAGCGGCGAGTAGCCCTCGGTGAGCCGGCGCAGCGGGGCCACCAGGGGCGCGACCGCCCGGCGCAGCTCCAGGACCTCGCGCTTCATCAGGTAGATCTGGTCGGCGCCCAGGTCGGAGTACGGGGCGAACACCTCGGCCTCGATGGTGTCCAGGTCGCCCTCGACCGCCGTCGAGACGTCCAGGTAGGCGTCGACGATGTGGTCGGCCACCGCGTGCAGGACGACGGCGGGGCCCAGCGCCAGGTGCTCGGGCTGGTCCTCGAGCATCCGGCGCACGCGGCGCAGCCCGGAGTGCTGCCCGTGCCGCACCGTGACGACGAAGTCCTTCCCGACGAAGCACATCAGCTCGCCGGACTCGACGATCTCGTTCGCGGTGGTCGGCGAGGCGTGCGCTACGTAGCGCATCGTCTTGAACACCGAGAACAGCATGTCGTCGTAGCGCTCGATCTTCGGGCGCTGGTGGGCGTGCACCGCGTCCTCGACGGCGAGCGGGTGCAGCCCGTACACCTCGGCGATGTCGTCGATCTGCTCGGCGTCCGGCTCGTGCAGGCCCACCCAGACGAACCCCTCGCCGCGGCGGCGGACCTCCTCGATCGCGTCGCGGTGGTTCCAGTGGCCCTCGAGACGCTTGCCCTCGACGTACACCGCGCAGTCGACAACGAAGGCCGAGAGCGGGACGTGGGGCACGTGCACGCCGTGGTCGAGGGCGCGGGGGCGGCGGACCCGGGCGGCCGTGCGCAGGGAGGGGAGGGCGGGCATGGGAGACCTCGGTTCTCGGGTCGGGGCGGCGGGCGGCGCTCCGCGTCACCTCCTCCGACCGGCGCGCCCTAGCGGCGCGGCGTCGGCCCGGAGGGGACGCGGCCGGTACTTCCGCCCGGGGTGTCCGGCGCCTGCTCGGGCTGGTCCACGTCCACCTCCTGCCTCGAACTGACTCGATCCCTGTCGTACGGCTCACGCGTTCGTGCTGGTACACGCGGTGCGTCGATGGTCCATCCTACGACCCGGTCCGGGAACAGCACCCCGGGAGTGACTCATCACGTCGCTGTCGTCGACGAGTTCAGGGAGTGGACACGTGCAGTTCGGTCGGTACTTCGAGGAGTTCGAGGTCGGGGCGACGTACAAGCACTGGCCCGGCAAGACGGTCACCGAGTACGACGACCACCTCTTCTGCCTCATCACCATGAACCACCACCCGCTGCACCTGGACAACCACTACGCGTCCGGGACCCAGCAGGGCCGCAACGTCGTCGTCGGCAACTACGTGTACTCCCTGCTGCTCGGCATGTCGGTCGCGGACGTCTCCGGCAAGGCGATCGCGAACCTCGAGGTCGAGTCGCTGCGCCACGTCAAGCCGGTCTTCCACGGCGACACGATCTACGGCGAGTCCACCGTTCTGGACAAGAAGGAGTCGTCGTCGAAGAACGACCGCGGCGTGGTCCAGGTCGAGACGATCGGCTACAACCAGGACGGCGTCGTCGTGTGCATCTACCGCCGCAAGGTGATGGTGCCCAAGCGCCCGGCGGACGCCGGCGAGGAGGCCGAGCAGCCGCGCCGCCCGGTGCCGCAGCGGGACTGACCATCAATCGGTGTGTCGGGCACGCCACGTCGGACGATCTCCCTAGAGTCGTCCGGCGTGGACGTGAAGAAGGTCGGCATCGCGATCGTCGTGATCTTCGTGCTGTTCTTCGTCATCTCCCAGCCCGAGCAGTCGGCGGACTTCGTCACCGGCATCCTGGAGGCCCTCGCGGACGCCGCCGGGGCGCTGATCCTCTTCCTGCGCAACCTGGTCGCGTGACGACGAGGCGTTAGGCTCACTCCCGGGAGAAGGGGAGGGCCGCCGTGCTGTCACCGCGCGAGGTCGACGAGTACGTCCTGCCGACCGAACGGCGCGTGATCCGGTTCCGCCGGCACTGGGTGGTCATCGTCAACGAGGTCGTCCAGGCCACCGTGCTCATGGTCATCCTCGGTGTCGCGGCCGCACTGCTCCCCAAGGGCGAGGTGCTGTCGAACCTGCTCTGGTACGGCGCGCTGCTCGTGCTCGTGAAGGCCTGCTACAAGGTCAGCGAGTGGTGGGTGGAGAAGGTCGTCATCACCGACAAGCGCGTGATGCTCACCCAGGGCGTCTTCACGCAGAAGGTCGGCATGATGCCGCTCGGGAAGGTCACCGACCTCACCTTCGAGCGCACCCTCAACGGCCGCATGTTCGGCTACGGGACGATGATCATCGAGTCGGCCGGCCAGATCCAGGCGCTCAACCGGATCGACTACCTGCCCGACCCGGAAGAGGTCTACGAGGCGATCTCCGAGCTCGTCTTCGGCGAGAAGCGGCAGACCCCCAGCCGCCGCTGAGCGGCGCTGCGAGGATGGGGAGGGTGATCGACCTCCACCTCCACTCGAATGCCTCCGACGGCACCGACGACCCCGCGGACGTCGTCCGCCGGGCCGCAGCCGCGGGCGTCACGACGATGGCGCTCACCGACCACGACACGACGGCGGGCTGGGCGCCCGCCGCGGCGGCCGTTCCCGCCGGCCTGGCGCTCGTGCCCGGGGCCGAGTTCTCGACGACGAGTCCCGACGGCCGGGGCGGGCACGTGTCGGCCCACCTGCTCGGCTACCTGTTCGACCCGACGCACCCCGCGGTCCTGGCCGACCAGGAACGGCTGCGGGGCGAGCGGTCGCGGCGGATCGGGGTGATGACCGAGCGGCTGCGCGCGGCCGGGTACGACGTGGACCCCGCGGCGTTCGCGGGCGACGCGCCCGTCGGGCGGCCGCACCTGGGGCAGGCGCTGGTCGCGATCAGGGCGGTCGACTCGGTCCCGGAGGCGTTCGAGACCTTCCTGCACAAGGACGGCGCGTACTACGAGCCGAAGGCCGACACCCCCATCGAGGACGCGATCGCGATGATCCGCGCGGCCGGCGGGGTCGCGGTGTGGGCGCACCCGTGGGCGCGGATGCGCGGCGACGTGATCGAGGAGTCCGTGATCGTCGAGATGGCGGGCCGGGGCCTGCGGGGCGTGGAGGTCGACCACCGCGACAACGTGGAGACCGAGCGGCTGCGCGCCGTGGCGCGCGAGCACGGCCTCGTCGTCACCGGGTCCAGCGACTACCACGGCGGCAACAAGCCGAACGCGATCGCGGAGCACACCACCGCCCCGGAGGCGCTCGAGGCCCTGCTCCAGGGCACCACCGGGGCGGAGGTGATCACCGGCGCCGCCTAGGATGGACCCGATGAGCGGGCAGCTGACTCTGGCGGACATGCCCCTCCCGCTCGTCAAGGTCACCCCCGCCCGGCTGGCGTCCTGGGAGGGTTGCCGGCGCCGCTACCGGATGACCTACCTCGACCGGCCCACCCCGCCCCGCGGGGGCGCCTGGGCGCACGCGACGCTCGGTGCGGTCGTCCACGTCGTGCTCCGCGCGGTGTACGAGACCCCCACCGCCCGGCGCTCCCCGGAGGCGGCGGCGCGGCGGGTCGACACGGCGTGGTCGGACGAGGGATTCCGCGACGACGCCCAGGCCGCGGAGTACCGCGCCCGGGCCCGCGAGTGGGTCGCCCGCTACGTCGCCGACACCGAGGTCGGCGAGCCGCTGGGGGTGGAGCGCTGGGTGGCGGCGCCGGTCGGCGACATCGTGGCCGAGGGCCGCGTCGACCGCATCGACGCCGGCGACGACGGCGCGGCGGTGATCGTCGACTACAAGACCGGCCGCCACGTGCCGACGGCGGACGACGCCCGCGACTCCCGGGCGCTCGCGCTGTACGCGCTGGCCGCCGGGCGGACGCTGCGCCGCCGCTGCCGGCGGGTGGAGCTGCACCACCCGCCGTCGGGAACGGTGGCGGTGGCCGAGCACGACGAGACGTCCCTGGCCCGCCACCGGCGGGCCGCCGAGGTGTCCGGGCGGGCGATGGCCGACGCCACCGACGCCCTCGCCGGCGGGGGCGACCCCGAAGCCCTGTTCCCGCCGAGCCCCGGCCCCGGCTGCGCCCGCTGCGACTTCCGGCGCAGCTGCCCCGAGGGCCGGGCCGCGTCGCCGTCCCTGCGATCGTGGGCGCTGCTCGCCCCGTGACGGAGGATCCCGCTCGCCGATGACCGCTCACCCCGACGACGTGACCGAGGACCCCGCCGACGAACCCACGCCCCCGCACGGCTGGGCGGCGATGGACCGGGCGTTCACGCCGGCCCCGGGCACCCCGCTCGACGAGGTCCGGCAGGGAGGGCCCAGGGGGATCGACGGGCCGACCCAGCCGACGGCCGCGACGCCTCGGCACCTCCAGGCGGTGCCGTCGGGGCCGTCGGAGCCGTACGAGCCCCCCGCGACCTCGTCCGCGCCCCGCACGGGGGCCTTCGGGCGCCCGATCGGCCGGCACCGCCCGACGGCGTTGATGCGGCTGGTGGAGGTCGCGCGCGTGCTCACCGGCGGGCTGATGGTGCTCACGCTGGTGGTGGGGATCGCCCCCCTGGTGCTGAGCGCGGTCGGCCCCGGCCTGGACGTGCTGACCGGTCACCTGGTGGGCGCGGTCGTGGCACTGACCGCCACCGGGATCGCGGCCTGGCGCCGGACCCCGGTGTGGGCGGCGACCCTCGCGGGGGCCGCGGTCCCCGTGACGGTGCTGGTGGTGCTCTCGCTCAACTGGTGGGCGTGAGCAGCCCGGAGAGCACCTCGAGGCCCGCGGCCACCTCGGTGAACGACGTCGACAGCGGGGCGAGACCGATCCGGATGCCGTCGGGGGCGCGGAAGTCGGGGATCACGCCGCGCTCCCACAGCGTGGCCACCAGGCGCCGGGCGTCCGGGTGGCGGAGCGTGACGTGCCCGCCCCGCCGGTCGGGGTCGCGCGGGGAGGCGACCTCGAGGCCGAGCCGGTCGGCGGCGGCCACCGTGAACTCCGTCAGCGCGACCGACTTGGCGCGGACGGCGTCGATGCCGACCTCGGCGTAGAGGTCCAGGCCCACCTGCAGCGGCACCGTGGCGAGCACCGGCGGGGTGCCGGACAGGAACTGCCGGATGCCCGCGGCCGGTTCGTAGCCCGCCGCCATCGCGAACGGGTCGCGGCGGCCGAACCACCCCTGGATCGGCTGGCGCAGCACGCCGTGGTGGCGTTGCGCGACGTAGGCGAAGGCCGGGGCGCCCGGGCCGCCGCCGAGGTACTTGTAGGTGCACCCGACGGCGAGGTTCGCGCCCCAGCCGTCGAGGTCGACCGGGACCGAGCCCACCGAGTGGCAGAGGTCCCACAGCACCGGGGCACCGGCCTCGTGGGCGACTCGCGTGATCGCCGCGGCGTCGGCGAGGTACCCGCTGCGGTAGGTGACGTGGGACAGGACGACCAGGGCCGTGCGCTCCCCGACCGCAGCGCCCGCGTCGGCCACCGACACCCCGCCGGCGTGGTCGGTGTGGATCCAGCGCAGGGTCCGCCCGGTCTCGGCCGCGATGCCCTCGAGCAGGTAGCGGTCGGTGGGGAAGTCGTCGTCGGAGAGCACGATCTCGTCGCGCTCCGCGGGCGCCGCGTCGACCGCCGCCCGGGCCAGCTTGTAGAGCAGCACGCTGGTCGAGTCCCCGACGACCGTCTGCCCGGCGGCGGCCCCGAGCAGCACCGCGCCCAGCCGGTCGCCCAGCTCCGTCGGCAGCGCCACCCAGGACTCGTCCCAGGCCCGGATCAGCCGCCCGCCCCAGTCCTCGCGGGTGAAGCGCGCCAGCGCCTCGGCGGTGACGGCGAGGGGCCGGCCGAGCGAGTTGCCGTCGAGGTAGGCCACCTCCGGGCCGAGCACGAACCGCTCGCGGCAACCGGCCAGGGGGTCCGCGGCGTCCAGACCCTCGGCCGTCACGGCGTCGGTCATGCCGCCCCCAGCAGGGCCTTCTCCTTCGCGAGGGCCTCCCGGGCGACCGGGCCGCGCTGCCAGGTCTCGGGCAGGGCGAGCACGGTCGTGCGCAGCGCGCGGATCGCCAGGCCGGCCGCGAGGTCCGTCGTCGGGAGCCCGGGCAGGCCGTGCATGCGGCGGGCCCAGCGCGGCTGCAGCGCGAAGCCGAGCGTCGTCAGGGCGGCCCAGGCGGGGCGGGCGGGGGTGGTCAGCGCGACCCGGGTCGGCATCGGCGGCGCCAGCAGCCGCAGCGCCGCGGTCCGGCTGGTCCAGGTCGCCCGCAGCTCCGGGCGGACCGCCTCGAAGTAGTCGGCCACCTCGGCCCGCGAGGCGGGGACGTCGGTGGCCCCGAGCAGTTCGGCGGCGCGGACCTGCTCGGCGAGGAAGCGGTCGGCCTCGTCGTCGGTGAGCCCGGCCCCGGCGCGGCGCACGGCGTCCAGGAACCCCCACACCTCGGTGACGTGCACCCAGCGCAGCAGGTCGGGCTCGGAGGCGGCGTAGGTCCGGCCGGTCACGGGGTCGACGCCGCGCACGTGCTCGTGGGCCCTCCGCACGTACCCGGCCACCTCGTCGGCGCGGGAGCGGGAGGAGAACGTGACCGTCATGACGTACTCAGCGGTCCGCGACAGCCGCGGCCAGAACTGCGTGCGGAAGTCGGAGTGCTGGTCGACCCCGGCCAGCGCGCGGGGGTGCAGGGCCTGGGTGAACAGCGCGGCGATCCCGCCCGGGCCGGCGGCGGGGTCGGCCATCACCTTCCAGGTCACGCTCCCGGGCCCGAAGTAGCCGAGCTCGGGGTCCCGGGGCAGGGCCGGCACGTCGCTCATGTCTCCAGGGTGTCCTCGCGCAGCCAGGTCCGCCACGTGGGGACGAGGACGTCGAGCAGCCCGGCCGGGTTCTCGACGTTCGGCGAGTGCGCCGCGCCCGGCACGGCCGCGAACTCCGCCTCGAGCCGGTCGGCCATCGTGCGCTGGGTGGTGACCGGCCAGGCGTCGTCGTGCATCCCGCACACCACCAGCGTCGCGAGCCGGCGTCCGCGCAGCGCCGCGACGAGCTCGGGCACCCGGTCGGGTTCGGAGCGCAGCGCGTCGCCCATGCCCAGCAGCGCCACCGGCGACGACGACCGCAGCCGGCGGCGCAGGAAGTCCGCGACGGCGGGTGAGGCGGACTCCCAGTCGCCCGCCTCCTCGCGCAGGGCGACGACCGCGTCCAGGCCGCGCCGGCGCAGCACCGGCTCGAGGACGTCGAGCCGCGTGCGCCGGGGGCCCATCGGCAGCTCCCCGGGCCCGGTGTCCATGAGGGTCAGGCCCCGCACCGGCGCCCCGGCGAGCACCGCGGCCCGCGCGACCAGCCCGCCGTAGGAGTGGCCGAGCAGCAGCACCGTCCGGCCCGCGGCGACCTCGTCGCGCACGATCCGCGCCACGAGCATCCCCAGCGGCGCGGACCGGTGGTCGAGCTCACCGGGCAGCGACGGCGACTCGAACTGCCCGGGCAGGTCGATCGCGAGGACCTCGATCCCGGCGTCCGCGACCGGGTCGATCAGGGGCGCGAAGTCCTCCTTGGACCCGGAGTAGCCGGGGACCAGCACCGCGACCGCGTCCCAGCCCTCGTCCGCCGTGCGGGGCCGGGCCGGGGCCCGCAGCGCCACGAGGCCGCCGGGCAGTTCCACCCGCGTCGCGCGGTGCGGCGTGAGCTGTGCCCCGGCACGCGGCGCCGGGGCGACCCGCACCGGCAGGGGCTCCTCGCTCACCTCCGTCAGTCTGCCCCATCGGGGGACGGGACCGCGGTCCGTGACGACGGGCGGGCCCGGTGCTCAGCCCGGCGGTCGCAGACCCACGACGACGTCGCCGCGCTGTTCCACGACGGTCGCGCCGACGACGTCGACCCCGACCGGTCCGGGCGGGTCGGCCCGGCGGTCGAGGGGGATCACCGGGCCCGCCCGCCCGGTGGCGGCATCGACCGGGGCGAGGCCGGCGGGGACGGGCACCAGGACGGTCGTCGGGGCGCCCAGGACGCCGGTCGGCACCGCGGCGCCCGATCCCAGGGTGCCGGGCACCGTCCAGCGCGGGAGCAGGGTCGCCGAGTCCAGCCCGACCGTCGCCGTGCCGGTCCACCACACCAGCACCGGTCCGGCCACGCGGGGCCCGAGCGCCTGCCCCGGCGGGTCCGTCGTGGCCGCGTCCGGGACCGGTCCGGCCGCGGGGCCGAGCGGCACGGTCGCGATCGGGGTGCCGGCGGCGTCGTACACCCGCAGCGTGCCGTCCGGCGCCCGGACCGCGGTGCGGGAGTCGGTGGTGGCCACGACCCGCCCGTCGGTGACGCCGGAGAGCACGCTGAACCGGTCCTCGGGCCGGTCGTACTCCGCGGGGCCGGCGGACAGCACGGACAGCCGGTCCGACGGCTCGCCGGGACAGCGCTCGAGGACCGCGACGTCGTCGGAACCGACCCCGACCGACACGTGCGGGCAGCCCGCGCGCGGCTGCGGCGTGCCCTGGACCGGCGTCGGGAGGCGCCCGTACTCGAGGGTGGAGACCAGGTCGTCCCGCCACACCTCCAGGTAGTCCCGGCCGGTGGCGGCGACGTGCGAGCCGTCCGCGAGCAGGCGGGTGCCCGGCCGGACGTCCGCGTTCCGCGAGGGGCCGCGGGCACCGGTGGACGGGTCGAACGACGCGACGTCGCTGCAGAAGGTGCCGAGCGGCGACGTCGTCGCGAACACCGCCAGGACCACCCCGGAGCCCTCACCGAGGGTGCACAGGGGCTCCGGGCGGCGGTACTCCCACGCGAGGGCGCCCGTGGCCGCGTCCAGGCCGGTGACGACGCTGCTGCCGTCGGGCTCCGTGCGGCCGGTGGCGACCGCGGGGCCCACGCTCACCGGCCCCCCGATCAGGCCGGGCCCCGGCGGGGCGCCGGCCGGGTCGGCGGCCCGCCACGCCTCGCCGAGCGCGGTCGGGACGCCGGCGGCGTCCGGCGAGGGGATCGTGGCCGTCTGCTGCAGGCTCGTGCCCGCCTCGTCCCCGGTGCGCAGGACCAGGACCACGCCGACCACGGCGACGACCACGATCAGCGCGATCGCCACCAGGTCCCCGCGACGGCGGCGCTCCGCGCGGGGCCACCACGTGCTCCGAGGACTCGGGGCGCGCTGCTCCGGCGGTGCGCTGCTCACCCGTCAGATGAAATCAGTCCGCGTCGGCGCCGACCGCGACGGCCTCACCGGCGTCGCTGCCCTCGCCCGTGGCGGCGCGGCCGCGTCCCCGGCGACGACGGCGGCGCGGGCGCGAGGAGCCGCCGTCCCCGCCGTCCCCGCCGTCCTCCGACGCGTCGGAGGCGTCGGACGCGTCGGACGCCTCCGACGCGGCCTCACCGTCACCGCCCTGGGCGCCGTCGGGACCGGAGACGACCTCACCACCCCGACGGCGGGTGCGGCTGCGGGAGCGGCGGGGGCGCTTCTCCTCGGTGGCCTCCGGGGCGGGCGGCGCGGAGCCGTCGCCGGTCTCCTCCTCCTCCTCGGCGGGCCGCCGACGGCGGGCGACGCGGCCCGTGGCGTCGGCGGGGATGCCGAGGTCGCGGTAGAGGTGCGGGGAGTTGGAGTAGGTCTCCGGGGGCTCCGGGGCGCCGAGGTCCAGGTCGTCGGAGATCAGCTTCCACTTCGGCAGGTCGTCCCAGTCGACCAGCGTGATCGCGATGCCGGTCTTCCCCGCCCGGCCGGTGCGGCCGATGCGGTGCACGTAGGTCTTCGCGTCGTCCGGGCACTGGTAGTTCACCACGTGCGTGACGCCGGAGACGTCGATGCCGCGCGCGGCGACGTCGGTGCAGACCAGCACGTCGATGCGGCCGCTCCGGAACGCCTTGAGCGCGTGCTCACGAGCGCCCTGCCCGAGGTCGCCGTGCACCGCGCCGACCTTGAAGCCGCGCTCGGCGAGCTCCTCGGAGACCTTGCTCGCGGTGCGCTTGGTGCGGGTGAACACCATCGTCGGCCCGCGGTCGGCCGCCTGGAGCGTGCGCGCCAGCATCTCGACCTTGTCCATGGCGTGCGCGCGGTAGACGTACTGCGCGGTCCGCTCGCCGATGGCGCTGGCGTCGACCTGCTCGGCGCGGATGTGCGTCGGCTGCGTCAGGAAGGTGCGGGCCAGCGTGATGATCGGCCCGGGCATCGTCGCCGAGAAGAGCATCGTCTGGCGCTGCGCGGGGAGCATCCCGAGGATGCGCTCGACGTCGGGCAGGAAGCCCAGGTCGAGCATCTCGTCGGCCTCGTCGAGGACCAGGCCGCCGACCTTGGCGAGCACCAGGTGGCCCTGCTGGGCGAGGTCGAGCAGCCGGCCCGGGGTGCCGACGACGAGCTCGACGCCGCGCTGCAGGGCGGCGATCTGCTGCTCGTAGGGCCGTCCGCCGTAGATCGACACCACGCGGGTGCCGAGGCCCTTGGACGCGGCCTCGAGGTCCTTCGCGACCTGCAGGCACAGCTCGCGGGTGGGCACGACGACGAGCGCGCGGGGCGTGCCGTCGTCGGTGGGGGTGCCGGCGCGCTGCAGCAGCGGCACGCCGAAGCCGAGGGTCTTGCCGGTGCCCGTGCGGGCCTGGCCGATGACGTCCTCGCCGGCGAGCGCCAGCGGCAGCGTCAGCTCCTGGATCGCGAAGGTGCGCTCGATGCCGTTCGCGGCCAGCGCCTCGACGATCTCGGGGAGCACACCCAGCTCGGCGAACGTGGGGGAGTCCTGCGACGACGTCGTGGTCGCCACGGCCTGGGTGACGACCTCGGGGTCCTCGGCGTTGACCAGGGCGTTGTCTTCGGTGGGGTTCAGGGGTCTGCCTTCCTCGCGGCTGGTGCACGCGAGATGTCCGGCTGGCTCGACCGCCGCGCCCGGGCAGCAGTGGCATCGGGCGACGGAGCGGGAGAGCCGACATGGCGCCCGCGCGCGCTGGTTCGTCCCGGTCCCCGGGGCCGGCCGTCGGGTCGGCCCGCCCGGGGGCGGGGGTGGTCCTGGCCGATGACGAGGGCGTTGGGGGAGCGGCCCCGGGTGGGGCCACATCGGTCTCGAAGGGGGCGTCACCGGCCCTGACCAGCTCTCATGATACCCGGTCCGCCCGGGCGCGCTCACCACCACCGCGCCGGGGGCGCGCACCGTAGGCTGCGCCGCCGTGACCGGTGGCGGCGTGCAGGACGAATCCCGGGCCCTGCTGGGCCTCGTGGCCTACGGCGAGCTCGCCGCCTTCACCCAGCTCGCCGCGGACGCCCGGCAGGCGCCCGACCTGGCCGGGCGGGCCGAGCTGGCCACCCTGGCCGCCGTCGAGATGGACCACTACCGCCGGGTCCGCGACCACCTCGCCGCGCGGGGGGTCGACGTCCTGGAGGCCATGGCGCCGTTCACCGCCCGCGTCGACCGCGTGCTGAGCTCCGTCGCGGGCCGCGACTGGCCGGAGGCGCTGGTGGCCACCGCGCTCGGCCGTGGGCTGGTCACCGACCTGCAGACCGAGGCGCTCGAGGGCCTGACCGGGGCGGACGCCGAGCTGGTCGCCGAGGTCGTCGCGGACGCCGGCCACGGGGCGTTCGTGGAGGCCCGCATCCGGGAGGCCTGCGCGGACCCGCAGGTGCACGCGCGGCTCGCGATGTGGGGGCGCCGGCTGCTCGGCGAGGCCCTCGCGGCGGTGACCGCCGCGCTCGACGAGACCCCGGAACTCGCCGCGGCCGTGGCCGAGGACGCGCGGTCGACCCGCTCGCCGGTGCTCAAGCGACTGAAGTCCGCGCACAACAAGCGGGTGGCGGCGCTGGGCCTGTAGCCGCGTTCGCCCTGAGCGAGCCCCGCCGCCGGGGGTGGGTGATCTGGACTAGCCTGCGGGCGCCAGGTGAGTCGCAAGGACCGGAGGGTCGCGTGGAGGTCAAGATCGGCGTCGCGGACAGCCCGCGGGAGCTCGTCGTCTCGAGCGGGCAGACGCCCGACGAGGTGGCCGAGCTGGTCGACGGTGCCCTGTCCGGCAGCAGCGGCACCCTGTCGCTCACCGACGACAAGGGCCGGCGCTACCTCATCCCGTCCACCCGGATCGCCTACGTGGAGATCGCGCCGTCCGAGGGGCGCCGCGTGGGGTTCGGCGTCGGTAGCTGAGGTCCGCAGGGGACCCCGGCGGGCGGGCTCAGCCCTCCTGTCGGGGGAACCCGCCGCCGATGCCGCGCCACGCCAGCGTGGACATCAGCGCGATCGCGTCCTCGCGCGGCGGGCGCAGGCCGGCGTCGAGCCAGTAGCGGGCCGCGGTCGTGGACAGTCCGACCAGGCCGACCGCGAGCAGGCGCGCCCGGTCCGGCTCCAGCCCGGCGTCCGCGGTGACCACCTCGGTCACCGCGTCGATGCAGTCGCTGGTCGCGCGGTCGACGATCTCGGCGATCTCCGGCGTCGCCCGGGTGTCGGTCTCGAACACCAGGCGCATCGCGCCGTCGCGGGAGGAGACCACGTCGAAGTAGGCCTGCACCGCGGCGTGCACGCGGGCCTTGTTGTCCGTGGTGGAGCGCATGGCGGCGCGCACGGTGCGGACCATCTCGTTCGCCGCGGACTCCACGAGCGCCCGGTAGAGGTCGAGCTTGCCGGGGAAGTGCTGGTAGAGCACGGGCTTGCTCACCCCGGCCCGCTCGGCGATCTCGTCCATCGCGGCCGCGTGGTAGCCCTGCGCCCCGAACACCGCCCGGGCGGCGGCGAGCAGCTGCGCGCGCCGCTGGGACCGGGACATGCGGGGGCGACCGCCCGCCGACGAGGGCGCCCCCGCCGTCGGCATCGGGGAACCGCCGGCCGCGTGCTGCGCCGTCGCTCCGGACTCGCTCATCGACTTCCCGCTTCCCGCCTCGACCTCGCCCGGGCGTCGACCCCGGCCGTCGGCCGACCCTACCGACCGTTCTGACGGCGCGCGCCCGTCACACGCGGTTCGACGTCGGTCACCTCGAGCGAGCACCGCGAGCCGGGTTCGCTTCACCTGCCGTCAACCTGCACCATGGTCATCATGACGGTGACGGTTCCGGCGGGTGGCCCGCAGGTGAACGGGAGCTCCGTCCCGCTCGCCCCGACGAGCTCCCTGGGGCCGATCGGCGACCCGACGCCGCACTGGCCGGGCCGCCGCGTCACGGTCGCGGGCGTCGAGCTGCACGTGCGCGAGACGCCCGCCGTCGGCGAGCCGGAGGGCACCGTCGTCTACGTCCACGGCCTCGGCGGGTCCGCCACGAACTGGACCGACCTGGCCGCGGGGCTCTCGTCGCGCTGGCGCGGCCTCGCGGTCGACCTGCCGGGCTTCGGGCACTCGGTCCCGCGCGAGGACCGGGACTACTCGCTGCGCGCGCACGCCGCGGCCGTCGGCGCCTTCGTCGAGTCCCTGGGCGAGCCCGTCCACCTGGTGGGCAACTCGCTGGGAGGCGCGGTCGCGATGACGGTGGCCGCCGCCGTGCCCCACCACGTCCTCTCGACGACGCTGGTCAGCCCCGCCATGCCCGATCTGCGCCCTGCCCCGACGCGGCTGGGCGACGGCAAGATGGCGCTGGCGGCGATCCCCGTCGTGGGCGCCCGCACCCGCCGCGAGCTGGCCGCGGAGGACCCGGGCACGCGACTGCGCCGCACCATGCGCCTCTGCTACGCCGACCCGGACGCCGTCAGCCCCGCCGCGTTCGCCCAGGCGGCCTCGGAGGCGGCCGAGCGCGCCGCGTACCCCTGGCTCGCGGAGGCGTTGCAGCGCTCCTTCGGCGGGCTGGTGTCGACCTGGTTCGCGCCCCGCTCGCGGTCGCTGTGGTCGACCGCGGCCCGGGTCGCGACGCCCACCCTGGTGGTCTGGGGCGAGGTCGACCGCCTGATCTCGGTGCGCAAGGCGCGGCGGACGGTGGCGACGATCCCGCGGGCGCGCCTGCTGCGTCTGCCCGAGACGGGTCACGTGGCCCAGATGGAGCGCCCCGCGCTCGTCGCCCGCGCGATCCTCGGGATGGTCGACGCGGTGGCCGACGGCACGTGGGACTCCGTCCCCACCCGCCCGGAGGCCTGTGGGACCGTGCTCGGGTGAGCCGACCGAGCGGATCGCGGCGCTCCGAGCGGGAGTCGTCGCCGGACGCTCCCCGCGAGGCCCGCGCCCCGCGCCGCCGGGGTGAGCCCCTCGCCGCCTCCTGGGCCCCGACGGCCGCCCCGTCGGTGCGGGGTCCCGCGCCGCGCTCCCGTCGCGGGGCGCTGGCCGCGCTCGCCGTCGTCCTGCTCGCCCTGACCGGCTTCGTCGTCGTGCGGGCGCTCACCCCGAGCGCCGAGACGACGGACGTGCGCTCGCCCGCCGCCGCCGCGGAGCAGGGCCCCGTCGTCGGCGAGGCGCCGCTGGGCAGCGACTTCGCCGGGGTGGACATCCCCACCGCCGAGCTGCCGGCCGGCGGGGACTTCCCGGTCTCCGGCGCCGGGACGTGGCGGGTGGTGCCGGGGACGACACCGCAGGTCGGGACCGGGCGCGTCTACACCTACACCGTCGAGGTCGAGGACGGCGCGACCGTCGCGGAGGGCGACGTCGCGTTCGCGACCGCGGTCGACGCGACCCTCGACGACCCGCGCAGCTGGACCGGCACCGGTCAGATCGCGTTGCGGCGGGTCGACGCCACCTCCGGCGTCGTGCCGGACTTCCGCATCAGCCTCACCTCGCAGCTGACCACCCGGGCGCAGTGCGGCTACCAGATCCGCTACGAGGCGTCGTGCTGGAAGTCCGACATCGGCCGGGTGCTGATCAACGGGTCGCGCTGGGTCCGGGGCGCCGACGCCTTCGAGGGCCAGCTCGGGCTCTACCGGCAGTACGCCGTGAACCACGAGGTCGGGCACGTCTTCCGCAACCAGCACGTGCCCTGCCCCGAGAACGGCGCGCTGGCGCCGGTGATGATGCAGCAGAGCTTCGGCGTCTCGAACGACTTCCTCGCCCAGCTCACCGACGACAACCCGCAGGGCATCCAGATCCCGCGCGACGCCAAGGTCTGCCGGCCCAACGCGTGGCCGAACCCGGTCCGCTGACCGTCCCGGATGTCAGCAGTGCGGCCATGCTGACACTGGACGTCACATTCGTGGGGGGAACGGCCGAGCGCCGCCACCCGTCGTCGGGAACACCACCCGGCGTCGTGGGGTTGAATCGGGTCGAGGTAGTCGACGAAGGAGAAGGACGCGCGATGGCATCCCTGCCGCCCCTGGTCGAACCGGCCGCCGAGCTGACGAAGGAGGAGGTCGCCCGCTACTCGCGGCACCTGATCATCCCCGACGTCGGCGTCGACGGTCAGAAGCGCCTGAAGAACGCCAAGGTCCTGGTCGTCGGCGCGGGAGGCCTCGGCAGCCCGGCGCTGCTCTACCTGGCCGCCGCGGGCGTGGGCACGCTCGGCATCGTCGACTTCGACGTCGTGGACGAGTCCAACCTGCAGCGCCAGGTCATCCACGGGCAGTCCGACGTCGGCAAGCCCAAGGCGGTCTCGGCGAAGGAGTCGGTCGCCGAGATCAACCCGTTCGTGACGGTGAACCTGCACCAGCAGCCGCTGGACGCGTCGAACGCGTTGGACGTGTTCCGCGACTACGACTTGATCCTCGACGGCACGGACAACTTCGCCACGCGGTACCTGGTGAACGACGCCGCGGTGCTGCTGGGCAAGCCGTACGTGTGGGGTTCGATCTTCCGCTTCGAGGGCCAGGTCTCGGTCTTCTGGGAGGACGCCCCGAACGGCCAGGGCCTGAACTACCGGCACCTCTACCCCGAGCCCCCGCCGCCGGGCATGGTTCCGTCGTGCGCCGAGGGCGGCGTGCTGGGCGTGCTGTGCGCGTCGATCGGCTCGATCATGGTCACCGAGGCCATCAAGCTGATCTGCGGGATCGGCGACACCCTGCTCGGCCGGCTCAAGGTCTACGACGCCCTCGACATGGAGTACCGCGAGGTGAAGATTCGGCGCGACCCGAACGCCACGCCGGTCACCGAGCTGATCGACTACGAGGCGTTCTGCGGCGTCGTGTCCGACGAGGCGCAGACCGCGGCGGCCGGGCACACGATCACGGCGGTCGAGCTCAAGGAGAAGATCGACGCGGGCGACAAGTTCGAGCTGATCGACGTCCGCGAGCCGCACGAGTGGGAGATCGTCCGCATCCCGGGCGCGAAGCTGATCCCCAAGGACAAGATCCTGTCGGGTGAGGCGTTCGCGGAGATCCCGCAGGACCGGCAGACGATCCTGTACTGCAAGTCCGGCGTCCGCTCCGCCGAGGCGCTGTCCGCGCTCCAGCAGGCCGGGTTCTCGAACGCCGTGCACGTGGGCGGCGGGGTGACCGGCTGGGCGCAGCAGGTGGACACCTCGCTGCCGACGTACTGAGCCAGTGAGCGAAGGGCCCCTCCGGTCGGGTAGATCGACCGGAGGGGCCCTTCGCTCGTTCGCGACGTCGGCCCGGCGCGGGTTCGCTTCGTTCGCGAGTGCTGCATGAGGCAGCCCGCGCGGCCCCGGAACCTGCGTCACGTCACTCTCGCGGATGCCGACAGGGTCGCCCGTTCGCGAGTGCTGCATGAGGCAGCCCCCGCGGCCCCGGGACCTGCGTCACGTCACACTCGCGAGTGCCGGACCGGCGCCCGGCACGAGCGAAGGGCCCCTCCGGTCGAGTAGATCGACCGGAGGGGCCCTTCGCTCACCGCGGGCGGGGCGGACCTCAGGCGGAGGCGCCCACCGGCTTGCGGTCCCCGGACTCCGACGGCTCCTCGTCCTCGCCGCCGTGCGTCTCCTGCTCGATCGCGTCGCGGACCAGCGACGGGTCGTCCAGGGCCGCCTGGAAGCGCTCGTCGTCGCGCTCGCCGCACCAGCCGGCCACGACCATCACGGCCACCGCGTTGCCGATGACGTTCGTCAGCGCCCGGCCCTCGCTCATGATGCGGTCGATGCCGGCGATGATCGCGATGCCAATGGCGATCGACTCCACGGTGTAGAACTCGCCGCCGAACGCCTGCAGCGAGGCCGCCAGCGTGATCAGGCCGGCCCCGGAGACGCCCGCGGCGCCCTTCGAGGTGAGCAGCATCAGCGCGACGAGCCCGAGCTGCACGCCCCACGGCAGGTCCTGCCCGCCGGCCTGCGCGATGAACAGCGCGGCCATCGTCAGGTAGATGCAGGTGCCGTCCAGATTGAACGAGTAGCCGGTCGGCAGCACCATGCTGACCGTCGAGCGGGACGCGCCCGCCGCCTCCAGCTTGGCCAGCAGGCGGGGCAGCACGGTCTCCGACGACGAGGTCCCGACGATGATCAGGATCTCGTCCTTGATCATCCGGATCAGCTTGAAGACGTTGAACCCGGACAGCAGGCAGACCACGAACAGCACGCCGAACACGAAGATCGCGCAGGTCGCCCAGAACGTGACCATCAGCGACAGCAGGTTCGTCAGGCTCTCGCCGCCCAGCGCGCCGACGGTGTAGGCGATGCCGCCGAACGCCGCGAGCGGGGCCAGGAACATGATCATGCGGATGATCCCGAACAGGATCTTCGCGATCAGGTCGACGCCGCCGACGACCCGCTTGCGCAGCGCCGGGGCCAGCATCGACGTCGCGGCCGCCACCAGGATCGCCAGCACGAGGACCCGCAGGATCTCGTTCTCCACGAACGGGCCGAGGAAGCTCTCGGGCAGCAGGGTGCCGGTGATGAAGTCGATCGCGCCGCCGCCCTGGGACCCCGCGGCGACGTCCTCCTGGGCCTCGGCGAGGGTGGCCGGGTCCGGCGGGATCTGGGGGAAGCCGGCGCCGGGCTGGACGATGTTCACGACGACGAGCCCGAGGCCGAGCGCGATCACCGTCATGAGCAGGAAGTACGCGAGCGCCCGGCCCGCGATGCCGCCCGCCGCGGCCAGGTTGCCGATCGAGGCGATCCCGACGATCACCGTGCAGAAGATGACCGGCGCGGTCACCATCTTGATGAGCTGGATGAAGATGTCGGGCAGGACCTTGAGGTCGGACGCGAACCCCGGGGCCACGAAGCCGACGACGATGCCCGCGGTGATGCCGACGAGCACCCAGAACCACAGCTGCTTGTAGACGCCCCCGCGCTTCCGGTCCGGAGGTGAGGGATCCTTCGGGGCGGCCTCGGTCGTCGTCGACATCGGTGTCTCCTTCATCGCGGGCGACGTGGTACAGCTCTCATGCGTTGCGGTGAGTGTGATGACCCTCGCGCTCCGGACACAGGTCGTGCCACCCGAACTTGAGGAACCTTTGAGCCGCCGATGAAGGTCTTGCTCGTCGAGGACACCGACGCCGTGCGCGAGGCACTGGCCAAGGTCCTGCGCGCCCAGGGGTGGCGCGTCGGGACGGCGGCGAGCGGGATGGCGGCGGTCGCGGCCGTCGGGGACGAGGTGGACCCGCCCGACCTGGTGCTGCTCGACCTCGGCCTGCCCGACCTCGACGGCATCGAGGTCTGCCGCCGCATCCGCGGCCGCTCCACGGTGCCGATCATCGCGGTGACCGCCCGCGGCCACGACAGCGCCCGCGTCATGGGCCTGCGCAGCGGCGCGGACGACTACGTGGTCAAGCCGTTCTCGATCGACGAGCTGCTCGCCCGCGTCGAGGCGGTGATGCGCCGGTCGGTCGGCCACGCCCTCGTCTCCACGATCACCGCCGGCCCGCTGGAGATCGATTTGGGCGCGCGCTCGGTGCACGTCGACGGGACCGAGGTCGCCCTGCGGCGCAAGGAGTTCGACCTGCTCGCGGCCCTCGCCCGGCGCGAGGGGCGGGTGGCCACGCGCGAGGAGCTGCTCGACGACGTCTGGGGCCTCGCCCCCGACGACCACGGCGCGGACGCGGGCCGGCGCACCCTCGAGGTGCACGTCGCCGCGCTGCGCTCACGCCTGGGCGTCCCCGGGGTCGTGGTCACGGTGCGCGGCGTGGGGTACCGGCTCGGGAACCCCTGAGGGCAGCACGACCGCGAAGCCGGTGCCGGCGCCGTCCACCCCGGGACCGGTCGTGATCGTCCCGCCGCGCCGCTCCACGACCCGGGCCACCAGCGCGAGGCCCAGCCCGCGGGAGCCCGGCGCCCGGGTCGAGCTCCGCTGCGCTCCGTCTCCCGCCGCCCCCGCCTTCGTCGACCACCCCGCCGTGAACGCCGCCTCCGGGTCGGCCAGCCCCGGCCCGTCGTCCGCGACCCGGATCGTCACCCCGTCGACGCCGTCGACGCCGTCGGTGCCGTCGGCGAGCTCGAGCTCCACCACGCCCCGCCCCGCCGTCGTCAGGACCGCGTCCAGGGCGTTGTCCAGCAGGTTCCCGACGACCGTCACGAGGTCGTCCGTGCCGTCGACCGACGCCGAGCCGCCGGACACGCGCAGGTCGACGCCGCGGTCGCGGGCGTCCGTGGCCTTGTCCAGCACGAGTGCCGCGAGGGCGGGGTCGGCGATGCGGTCGCGGAGGTCGTCGCCCAGGTCGGCGAGGTCGCGGCTCCAGCGCACCGCGAGCTCCCGGGCGTCGTCGTGGGCGCCCAGCTCGATCAGCGTGGACACCGCCTGCAGGTGGTTCGCGTGCTCGTGGGCCTGGAACCGCAGCGCCCCGGCGACGGACCGGGCGTCGTCGAGGGCCCGCATCACCTGCTCGACCTCCGTGCGGTCCCGCAGCGTGATCACCCAGCTGTCGTCGGTCCGGGTGCGGTTCACCAGCAGCAGCCGCTCCCCGACGAGCACCGTCTCGTCGGCCACCGGACTCGGGTCGGCCAGGCGGGCCGCCAACGCCGGGTCCACCCCCAACTGCTCCAGGGTCTTCCCGACGGCGGATCCGGACAGCTCGAGCAGGCGCGTCGCCTCGTCGTTCACCACCACGATGGCGTCGTCGGCGTCCAGCACGAGCAGCCCCTCGCGGATCGCGTGCAGCACGGCCTCGTGGTGGCGGTGCAGCGCGGTGATCTCGGACGGCTCCAGCCCGAGGGTGTCGCGGCGGACCCGGCGGGCCGCCCCGAGGGCGAGCACGATCCCGAGGCCGATCGCCGCGACCGCGCCGAGCGCGAGGAGGCCGAGCTCGCGCAGCACCCGGGAGAACACGTCGACCCGCAGCAGACCCACCGCGACCATCCCGACGACGGGTCCGCCCGGGGAGGCCCGGACCGGCACGATCGCGCGCACCGACGGGCCCAGCGTGCCCGGGAAGGTCTCGACCAGCGTCTCGCCGCGGGCCGCCGGCGCGAACGTGCCCTGGTAGGTCTGCCCGATCAGGCTGCGGTCGGGGTGGGTCAGGCGCGTGCCGTCCGCGGTCATGATCGTGACGAAGGAGGCGTCCGCGTCCCGCCGCACCGCCTCCGCCGCCGGCTCGAGCGTCGCCACGTCGCGGGCGGAGATCGCGGCCGGGACACCGGGGGAGACGGCCAGGGCGGTCGCGAGCCCGAGCATCCGGGCGGCCTCGTCGTCCTCCACGAGGGAGCGGGTGCTCACCGCACTGACGCCGGCCGCGATCAGCACGGTGAGCAGCACCGTCACGATCTCCACGGCGAGCAACCGGCGGACCAGCCGGGACCGGCGGCGGGGTGCTGACACGCCGGAAACCGTGACGGTGCGCACCGCCGGACCGCAAGGGCACCGACCGGGATCCCGCGCCGTGACGATCTTCCGGACGAACCGGACGCATCGCCCGGAGGTGCTCACGGTGGGTGAGATGCCAAGGTCAGGAGGGTCCCGCCGTGACCGGATCGAGATGTCACACTGCCGTCACGGTGGCCGTCCGTGGTGGTCGGGTCGGTGGTCGGGTCGAGGTCGGGAAGGGGTGGGCGCGTGGGGCGACGGGCGACGAACGCGCGCACCGGGCCGTCGGTCGGGACCTGGCTCGTCGTCGGGGTCCTCGCTCTCCTCGTGATCACCGTGCTCGGGGTGACCGGCCTGGTCAACGCCTCGATCGGCAACGACTCCGAGCACGAGCAGGGCGACAGCGCGGCCGTCCCCGCGTCGGTCGCGGGTGGCGGCACGTTCGTCGACGGGCGGGTCGCGCCGGCCCGGTCCACGGCGCTGCCGCCGCGGACCGTCGCCCTGACCTTCGACGACGGTCCGGACCCGACGTGGACCCCGCAGATCCTGGCGGTGCTCGCGAAGCACCGAGTGCCGGGCACGTTCTTCGTCGTCGGCTCGCTGGGCGTGCGCCACCCCGAGCTGCTGCGCCAGATCCGCGCCGCCGGCGGCGAGATCGGCATCCACACCTTCACCCACGCCGACCTGTCCCAGGTGCCCCGCTGGCGCCTCGAGCGCGAGCTCGGCGAGACCCAGTTGGCCATCGCCGGCGCCACCGGCGAGACGACCTACCTGGTCCGCCCGCCGTTCTCCTCCACCCCCGACGCCATCGACGACCGCGCCTACGACGCGGTCCTCGAGTCCGGGCAGGACGGCTACGTCAACGTCTTCACCGACGTCGACGGCGAGGACTGGCAGCGGCCCGGCGTCGAGGCGATCGTGCGGAACTCGACCCCGCGCGACGGAGCCGGTGCGACCGTGCTGCTGCACGACGCGGGTGGCGACCGCTCGCAGACCGTCGCCGCCCTGGACCGGCTGATCCCCGAGCTGCAGGCGCGGGGCTACCGGTTCGACACCGTCACCGGCGCCGTCGGCGCCCCGGCCGCGCACGCCCCGGCCTCGGACCGCGACCGGCTCGTCGGCGGCGGCCTGGTCGGGGCCGTGGACGTCGCGACCGGCGTCGTGCGCGTGCTGACCGGCCTCCTGCTCGCCGTCGGCGGCATCGTCGTGCTGCGCCTGCTGCTGACGCTCGTCGTCGCGCGCCGCCACGCCCGCCGTCGTCGGGACCCGGAGTTCCGCTGGGGACCCGACCCGCCGGCGGCGCCCGCAGGAGCTTCTCCCGTCGCTGCGCTCGCCCCGGTGTCGGTGATCGTGCCGGCCTACAACGAGATCGAGAACATCGAGGCCACGCTGCGCTCGATCCTCGCGAACGACCACCCGCTCGAGGTCCTGGTGGTCGATGACGGGTCGACCGACGGGACCGCGGAGCTGGTCGAGTCGCTCGCCCTGCCCGCCGTGCGCGTGATCCGCCAGCCCAACAGCGGCAAGCCGATCGCGCTCAACACCGGCGTCGCCCGCGCGAAGCACGACCTCGTGATCATGATGGACGGCGACACCGTGTTCCAGGCGGACACGATCGCCCGCCTGGTCGCCCCGTTCGCCGACCCGGGGATCGGCGCGGTCGCCGGCAACGTGAAGGTCGCGAACCGCGCCGCGCTCATCCCGCGCCTGCAGCACATCGAGTACGTGGTCGGCTTCGGCGTCGACCGGCGGGTCCAGGACACGATGCAGGCGATCACGACGATCCCCGGCGCGGCGGGTGCGTTCCGGCGCGAGGCCGTGCTCGAGGTCGGCGGGCTGTCGCTGGACACGCTGGCCGAGGACACGGACCTGACGATCGCCCTGGGCCGCTCGGGCTGGCGGGTGGTCTACGAGGAGCGCGCGGTCGCGTGGACCGAGGCCCCGACGACGGTGTCGCAGCTGTGGCGCCAGCGCTACCGGTGGACCTACGGCACGATGCAGGCGGTCTGGAAGCACCGCCGCTCCCTGCGCGAGCGGGGCGCCTCGGGACGTACCGGGTGGCTGGGGCTCGGCCACATCGGCATCTTCCAGGTGCTGTTCCCCCTGGCCGCGCCGCTGGTGGACGTCTTCTTCGTCTACGGCCTGATCTTCGGCGACCCGGCGCTCACGCTGGTGCTCTGGGGCTCGATGCTCGCCGTGCAGACCGCAGGCGCGGCGTACGCCTTCCGGCTCGACGGCGAACCGCTCGCCCCGCTGTGGGTCGCGCCGGTCCAGCAGATCCTCTACCGCCCGCTGATGTACGCGGTGCTCGTCCGCTCGCTGCTCGCCGCCGTGACGGGCGGGCGGGTGCGCTGGCAGCGCATCCAGCGGCTCGGGGCGCTGCGGGCGCTGATGCCAGGCCAGGCGGCGCCGGTGCCGGTGGCGGCGGTGGCTCCCGGTGTCAGCAGTGCGGCCATGCTGTCGTCCAGTGGCACGAAAGCCGCACCGTCGAAGCCGGCCGCACCCGCCGTCGGGAAGGAGCCGCTCGAGCGGACGCGGTGGCTCGACGTGCTGCGCGCGATCGCCCTCGTGCGCGTGATCGGCTACCACATCGTCGGGTGGGGCTGGCTGTCGTTCGTCTTCCCGTCCATGGGCGTGATGTTCGCGCTGGGCGGCTCGCTGATGCTGGCGTCGCTGGCCCGTGCCGAGGCGGTCGACGTGATCGGGCGTCGGCTCAAGCGCCTGCTCCCGCCGTTCTGGCTGTTCGGGCTGATCGTCGTGCCGGTGATGGTGTGGCACGGGTTCGGTCCGGACGAGACGCCTCCGATCACCGAGTGGTTGTTCTGGTTCGTGCCGGTCCTCGACCCGCCGGGCAGCGAGTGGGCCGGCGACGCGACCGTCGTGCTCTGGTACATCCGCACCTACCTGTGGCTGGTCCTGCTCACCCCCGCCCTGCTGTGGGCGTGGCGGCGGCGGCCGGCGGTGGCGCTCGCCGCGCCGCTCGTCGTCGTCGCGGTCGACGCCCTGCTCGGCGGGGCGGTCCGGGACTTCGGGCCCGTCGGGACGGCGCTCGTGGACGCGTCGATCTTCGCGGGCTGCTGGATGCTCGGCTTCGCCCACCGGGACGGGTCGTTGCGCCGGATGCCGTGGGGCTGGGCGCTGCTCGCGGCGGGCGTCGCGATCGGCGCGGGCGTCGCGTGGGCGCTCGCCAACCCGGCCGGCGACATCGGCATCGACCTCAACGACATCCCGCTCGGCCAGGCCCTGGTCTCGCTCGGCGCGGTGCTGCTGGTGCTGCGCTACACCCCGCGGCTGGCCTGGCTCGAGCGCATCCCGCTGCTGGGCCGGCTGATCACCGTGATCAACGCCCGCGCGGTGACGATCTACCTCTGGCACAACGTCGCGATCGCCCTCGCCCCGCTGATCGACGAGCGCCTCGGCTGGGACTCCACGGGCGCGATGGTGGGGACCGCGGTCGTCCTGACGGTGGTCCTCGCGCTCGGCCTGGGCTGGATCGAGGACCTAGCGGCCGGACGCCGGCCCGCCCTGGTCCCCGGGCCGGCGCAGCGACCGCTGCGGCCGCGTGGGCCCCGCCGCCCGGTGCCGGCGCCGCCGGAGATCCCGGCTGGCGGCATGGTCGTGCCCGCGGAGACCGAGGAGAGCCCGCTCGCGGCGCTCAACGCGCTGCGGCCGGCCTCGGACTTCCGGGCGGACCCGCGCTTCCGGTCCCCGGCCGTCCGTGTCCCCGACGCCCGCCGGGCGGGTCCGTTCTCCCAGCCGGGTCCGGCGCTGCGCCCACCGCCCGGCCGGGTTCCCAGCGGCCCGCTGCCCGCGACGCGGGTGCCGGGCCGGGCCGTCCCCGTCCCGACCGCGCCGCCCCGTCGTCGGGACAGCGACCCGGAGGCGATCACCGGGGTGGTCGGGCGGGCCCCGTCCGGACGACGGCGGCTGATGTCGTTCGGCGACGACCCGTCGCCGTCCATGGCCGACGCCCCGCCGCGCCCCGGCCGGCGTCGGCGCGCCGAGGAGCCGGCCCCGTCGGCTCCGGGACGCTCCGGGAGCCACCGGTCCGAGACCCCCGACGAGCGCCTGAACGACCTGAACGCGCCGAGCCGCCACCGCCGGTAGGTGCCGGATCCTCGGGAGGAGACCGACGCGTCCCGGGAGGGGTCCCGGACGCCGGGTCGTAGACAACGGCCATGAACGGTGCACAGGAGCCCCGACCGGGGTACTCGGCTGGTCCGGGTGACCCGCTCCGGGGGGAGAACGTCATGGCGAGTCCGTCGGTGTTCCCGCCGCCTCCCGACGAGGAGGCGACCGTGCGGACGGCGCCGCCCGAGATCGGGTCGGGCCGGCCCCTCGCGGCGACGGTGGCCGTCACGCTGTGGTGGGTCGTGCTGGGTCTGGGCGTCGTCACGCAGCTGGTCGTGGTGGCCGCCGGCGGGCTGACGCTCACCTCGACCGCGCCGAACGAGTCCGCCCGGGTCTTCCTGCTGGTGCTCGTCGCGGTGCTGTTCGCGCTCCCGCCGGTGGCGCACTGGCTAGTCCTGGTCTGGGCCACGCGCCGGTTGCAGCAGGGCCGCGGTCGCCCCCGCCCGTTCCTGACGGTGCTCGCGCTCTCGTCGGTCGTGTTCGACGTGTTCCCGGTCGTCACCCTCGACCGCACGCTCCCGGTGGTGCTCAGCGTCGTGCACGCGGTGGCGGTGCTCGCCGCCGTCGTCACGACCTGGCTGCCGGACGTGTCCACGTGGCTGGCGGGCCCGGTGGCGCTCGCCCCGTCCCCGCCGACGTCCGCGGCCCCGGCCGGGCTGGCCGCGGTCCCGGTGCCGACCGCGGAGCGGCCGCGTCGGGCCCGGCCCGCGCTGGCCGCGGGCATCGTCGTGGGCGCGCTCCTGGCGCTGGTCGGGCACACCGTGCTCGGGATCGGCGGGTCGTCGCGGGTGTCCCTGGAGCAGACCATCAGCGCCGGGATCGTCGAGCAGTCCGGCTACGCCGTGCAGTCCGCCCGCTGCCCCTGGGCCCTGGGGTGGGACCTGGCGACGGGCGGCGCGGGCTCGTCGTCGTGCACCGCCGACGTGAACGGCCGCACCTATCCCGTCGAGGTCACCTCGGGGCCCGGCGGCGCGCGCTGGCAGCTCGTGACCTAGAAGGTGTAGCGGCTGCCGACCGCGCCGGGCACGAACGCGTCCCCGAGCTCCTGGGCCAGCCGCATCTGCGCCCGCCAGCCGGTGCAGTGCGCGGGCACGACGACGTCGGGGGCGAGGTCGACGAGCGCGGACACCGTCGGCTCGATGATCTGCTCGAAGCCCGGCCCGGTGAGGTGCAGGCCGCCGAGCAGGGCGTGCAGCCGGTCGGCGCCGGTCAGCCGCAGGGCGTGCCGCGCGATGTTCACCGCCCCGGCGTGGCCGCACCCGGTCAGGACGACCAGGCCGCGGTCGCGGACCTGCACCACGAGCGCCTGGTCGTCGACGATCCACGGGTCCGGGGTCCAGGCGTCGCCGACCAGGGCCTCGTGGAAGGCCATGCCCCGCTCGAACTCGGTGGTGCGGTCGACCTCGCCCGTGACGAGCACACTCCCGCCGAGCAGGAACGACGGCTCGCGGCGCTCGATCAGCTCGATCCCGTCGCCGGTGAGGGCGGCGCGGTCGAGCTGCGGCATGACGAACGGCTCGCCGCCGGGCGGGGCGAGGCGGCGCCGCGTGAACGCGGCCGGGTGCAGCACGAGCGGGCTCGCCGCCCGCCCGAGCCAACGTTCGAGCCCGGGGAAGCCGCCGGTGTGGTCGGCGTGGCCGTGCGAGAGGACGACCGCCGCGACGTCGGTCGGGTCGACGCCGAGCCGCCGACCGTTCGTGGCCATGCCGTCCGGGGAGACGCCGGTGTCGAAGAGCAGGGTGTGGTCGTGCCCGTCGCGGGTGACCGTGACCAGCGCGGAGAAGCCGTGCTCCGCGACCAGGCCCGGGCGGGCGAGCCCGTCGACGTACTGCTCCGCCTCCAGTCCCGGCCCGGTGCCGAGGCGTGCCCGCGTCGCGACGTCGGTGTTCGCCAGCAGGGCGTCGAACGAGTTGTCGACGAGCACCGTGATCGTCAGCGCGTCGACGGGCTCCAGGACGACGGGGTCCACGGCCACCCCGACGGCGGCGCGGGGCGCGGCGAACGCGACGGCGGCGGGGTCGGCCTGTTCGGTGCACACGGCGGTCGACCTCCGGACTCCCGCCGCGAGGGCGACGTGGCGCAGGATCTGGCGTCCCGGGACGTGTCAGGTGTAGCAGTCAGTAGTACCAGGGGAACGGCGACCAGTCCGGGGCGCGCTTCTCCAGGAACGACTCCTTGCCCTCCACGGCCTCGTCGGTCATGTAGGCCAGGCGCGTCGTCTCGCCGGCGAAGAGCTGCTGGCCGACCAGGCCGTCGTCGATCAGGTTGAACGAGTACTTCAGCATCCGCTGGGCCTGCGGGGACTTGCCGAGGATCTCCCGCGCCCACTGCAGCGCCGTGGTCTCCAGCTCGGCGTGCGGGACGACCTCGTTGACCGCGCCCATGTGGTGCATCTGCTCGGCGGTGTAGGTCCGGCCGAGGAAGAAGATCTCCCGGGCGAACTTCTGCCCGACCTGGCGCGCGAGGTAGGCCGAGCCGTACCCGCCGTCGAAGGACCCGACGTCGGCGTCGGTCTGCTTGAAGCGCGCGTGCTCGGCGCTGGCCAGCGTCAGGTCCGAGACCGCGTGCAGCGAGTGCCCGCCGCCCGCCGCCCAGCCGTTGACGACGGCGATGACGATCTTGGGCATGAACCGGATGAGGCGCTGGCACTCGAGAATGTGCAGGCGTCCGGCGCGGCCCTGCTCCTGGGCGCTCACCGCCGTCTCCGACGACGCGTACTGGTAGCCCGTGCGGCCTCGGATGCGCTGGTCGCCGCCGGAGCAGAACGCGTGCCCGCCGTCCCGGGGGGACGGGCCGTTGCCGGTCAGCAGGACGACGCCCACGTCCGCGCTCGTCCGCGCGTGCTCCAACGCCGTCGCGAGCTCGTCGACCGTGTGCGGCCGGAACGCGTTGCGGACCTCCGGCCGGTCGAAGGCGATCCGCACGCAGCCGAGGTCCACCGCACGGTGGTAGGTGATGTCGGTGAAGTCGAAGCCCTCCACCGGGCGCCAGGCCGAGTCGTCGAACAGCGGTTGATCCACGACGAGCGACCCTAGGCGCCGGCGGCCCGGGTCGCCGGTACCGCTCCCCGCGTTCGAGCGAAGGGCCCCTTCGCTCGAGTAGATCGACCGATGGTGCCCTTCGCTCGGGACGGGGTCGGCGGGCGAGGGGCGCCCTTCGACGGGTAGATCGAGCGAAGGGGCCCTTCGCTCAACTCCTGGGCGCTCCGGCCGGGGACTTCCGACCACGTCGCCGCGGCGCCACGATGACGCGGTGCGGCGGCGTCTCCTGCGGTGGTTGCTGCGCCGCGATCCCGGTCTGGCCGCCACCCGGCGGGCGGTGCGCATCGCGGTCGCGGCCTCGGTCGGCTTCCTCGCGTGCCGCTACGGGCTGGGTGAGCCGACCGTGGCGGTGTACGCGGTCTTCGGCGTGCTCGGGTTCGGCGTCTTCTCCGAGATCAGCGGCACCCCCGCGCAGCGGCTCCGCACGATCGCGGGCTGCTGCCTCGTCGGCCTCGTGCTGGTGACCCTCGGGTCGCTGCTCGCCGTCAGCACGGCGGCCGCGACGCTCGGCGTGCTCGTCGCCGGGATCGCGGTGGCCCTGCTCGCCCTCGGCGGACCGCGTGCGGCCGGCGTGGTGGTCGGGCTGCACCTGCTCTACATCCTGCCGTCTTTCCCGCCGTTCGAGCCCGACCAGCTCCCGCTGCGGCTCGCCGGGCTCGTGATCGGCACGGCGCTGCTCGCCCTCGCCGACCGGTTCCTGCTCCCGCCTGCGTCGCCCCGCCCGTTCGCCCGGCGGGCCGCGGCCGCCGCCCGCGCCCTCGCCGCGCACCTCGAGGCGCCGGCGACCGACGGGGCGGACCTCGCCCGGGCCCGGCGGAGGTCCGCGTGGACGGCGGAGCGGCTGCGGCTCTCGGTCGTCCCGGTCGCCGAACGCCCGACCGGCCCGGGCGCCGCCGACCGCGGGCTGACGCACCTGGCCGCGGCGCTGCGCGCGCTGCACCAGCGGGTCGTGGCCCTCGAGGAGTGGCCGCCCGCCCCGGTCGGCCCCGCGAACGGACCGGACCCCGAGGCGCCGCGGGCACTGCTGGCCGCCGTCGCACACGCCCTGCACCAGGTGGCCGCCGCCCTCGCCGGCCACCGTGCACCCCCGGACCTCGACGGCCTCGACGCGGCCCGCGCCGCGTTCACGGCACGGCGGCTGCACGCGGTGGAGGTCCTGGGGCCGGGGGAGGAGGCGGTGGCGCGGGCCGAGGCCGCCGTCGCCGTCTCGCAGGTCGCCGAGGAGGCGCGCATCGTCGTGCTCGCGACGCACGCCGTGCTGGCGCCCCGGCGGCCGGTCCCGACCCCGACCGGTCCGGGCGAGGACCTCGCCGACGACCCGTTCTGGTACGCCGGTGCCTCCTCGGTGCGCCTGTGGTGGCGGCGCGTGCGGTGCCACCTCTCGCTCCGGTCGGTGTACCTGCAGAACGCCCTGCGGCTGGGCGTCGGCCTCGCCCTCGCCCGCCTGGTCGCGGGCGAGCTGGACGTGGCGCACGGGTTCTGGGTCCTGCTCGCGACGTTGACGCTCCTGCGGACGTCGGCCGCGTCGACGCGGGCCGCCCTGCCGCCGGCGCTGCTGGGGACGACGATCGGCGGGACGCTGGCGATCGGGCTCGTGCTGCTCGTGGGCCCGTACCCGGTGGCGACGGCGGCGCTGCTGCCGGTGGTCGTGGTGGTGGCGGTCGCCTCCGGGCGGTTCGCCGGGACGGTCGCCGCGCAGGCCTGCTTCACCCTGGTCGTCGCGGTCCTCTTCGCGCAGCTCGCCCCGCCGACGTGGATGCTCGGCCCGGAGCGCGTGCTCGACGTGTTCCTCGGGGCGGCGATCGGGCTGTTGGTCGGGGTCGCCGTGTGGCCCGCCGGTGGCCACGGCGAGATCCGTCGGGCCGCGTCGCTCGGCCTGGAGGACGCCGCGGAGCTCGTCGACGGGACGACCGCGTGGCTCGCGGGGACGGTCCCGCGCCAGGTGGTGTCGGACCGGCTCGCCGCGACGGTCGTCGGGATCGCCCGCTACGAGGCGACCTACACCCAGTTCCGGTCCGAGCAGCACCGCGGGCACGACCACGACCTGGACTGGATGGTCGTGCTCGCCGTCCTCCACCGGGTGAGTCGGGGCGCCCGGAGCGCGCTCGCGGCCGAGCCCGGGTCGGCCTGCGCCGCGCCGTGGCCGGGTCTCGCGGCGCGGCTGCGCGAGGACGTCGGGACCGTCACCGACCGGTACCACCGCTGGGCGGCCGAGCTGGGTCACGACGGCGACCCGCGCCCGGTCCCGGCCCCGCCCCCGGCGCTCGTCCGGGACGGCCTCCGGGCCGTGGCCGACCTGCCCGACCGGGCGGCCCACCCGGCGGTCGCCCTGCGCCTGGTCGACGCGTGGGGATGGCTCGGCTGGCTGGCCGACGACCTCGCGGCACTCGAGGTGCGCTACGCGCCTGTGAGTACTTCTCCGTGTCCCAGGACGGATTAGTACTCACGAGGCGCCAGCCACATCGCCCGCACGGCCGCCCGGTCGGGCTTGCCGATCCCGCGCAGGGGCACGGCGTCGAGCACCCGGACGGCACGCGGCGCCGCGCGGCCCAACCTCGGCGCGACCTGCCCCCGCACCTCCTCGGGGTCCAGGTCCGCCCCGGCCACCACGGCCACGACGCGGGCTCCCCACTCGGGGTCCGGCACGCCGACCACGCACGCCTCGCGCACTCCCGGGACGTCCAGCAGTGCCTGCTCGACGACGGCCGGGGGCACCTTCTCCCCGCCGGTCACGATGACGTCGTCGGCCCGGCCCAGGACCTGCAGCCGGCCGTCGTCGCCGAGCCGCCCGAGGTCGGAGGTCGCGAAGCGGCGGCCGGGCAGGAAGGCCGGGTCGGCCGGCCCCTGGTACCCCTCGGCGACGGTCGCGCCGCCGAGCACGATCCGGCCGGCGCCGGTCGCGTCGGGGTCGACGATCTCCACGGTGACCCGGTCCAGCGGCACGCCGTCGTACACGCAGCCGCCGCAGGTCTCGCTCATGCCGTACGTCGTCACCACCCGGACCCCCGCCGTCCGGGCGCGCGCCAGCAGCGCGGCCTCCGCGGCCGCCCCGCCGATCAGCACGGCGTCGAAGCGTCGGAGCGCGTCGAGGCCCGGCCCGGCGTCGTCGAGCAGCCGCCGCAGCTGGGTGGGCACCAGCGAGAGCCGGGAGACGGGCGGGTACGCCTCGGCCACGGCGGCCGCGAACGCGTCCGGCCGGAAGCCCTCGCGCAGGTCCATCACCGCCGCCGGTGCCCCGGCCCGCGCGGAGCGCAGCAGCACCTGGATGCCGGCGACGTGGTGGGCGGGCAGGGCCAGCAGCCAGCGCCCCTCCCCGCCGAGGCGAGCGGCGGTCGACGTCGCGGAGGCGGACAGCGCGGTGCCGGACAGCCGGACGGCCTTGGGCGTGCCGGTGGACCCGGAGGTCGTGACGACCGCGGCGACGCCGGGCGGGACCGGCGAGGTCAGCACCGCGGGTGGGGGCGGGTCGTCCGGGCCGGTCGGCAGGATCGCCGGGCCGTGCCCCGCGACCGCCGCCACCAGCCGCTCGCCCAGCGCGCGGGCGGCCGCGGGCGAGCCGTCGGTCGCCACGACCTCGACGGGGCGGGAGCGGTCCATCCCCCCACGGTAGGCCGCGCCGCGATCATGGCGGCGCTAGCGTGGTCGGGTGGACGGGCGCGTGACGACGGCGGGGGGCGTCGAGCTGCGGGCCCACCCGGTGGCCCTGCCGATGCGGGTCCGCTTCCGCGGCATCACCACGCGCGAGACGCTGCTGCTGTCCGGTCCCGACGGCGGGTGGAGCGAGTTCTGCCCGTTCGTCGAGTACGACGACGACGAGGCCGTGCCCTGGCTGCGGTGCGCCCTGGAGTCGGCCCTCGGGCCCGCCTGGCCCGCGCCGCGGCGGACGAGCGTGCCGGTCAACGTCACCGTCCCCGCCGTCGACCCGGAGCAGGCCCACGCGACGGTCGCCGCCTCCGGCGCGCGCACCGCCAAGGTCAAGGTGGCCGAGGCGGGCCAGACGCGCGCCGACGACCTCGCCCGCGTCGAGGCCGTGCGTGCGGCGCTCGGCCCGGGCGGGCGGGTGCGGGTGGACGCCAACGGCGGGTGGTCGGTCGACGACGCCGTGGCGGCAGTGCGGGAGCTCGACCGGGCCGCGGGCGGCCTGGAGTACGTCGAGCAGCCGTGCCGCACCGTCGAGGAGCTGGCCGCGGTCCGCCGCCGGGTGGACGTGCCGGTCGCCGCCGACGAGTCGATACGGCGGGCGTCGGACCCGCTGCGGGTGGTCGAGGCGGAGGCGGCCGACGTCGCCGTCGTCAAGGTCGCGCCGCTGGGCGGGGTGGCCGCGTCGCTGCGGATCGCGGCGGAGATCGGCCTGCCGTGCGTGGTGTCCTCGGCGGTGGAGAGCTCGGTCGGGCTCGCCGCCGGGCTCGCCCTCGCCGGGGCGCTGCCCGAGCTGCCGTTCGCCTGCGGGCTGGGCACCACGAGCCTGCTCGCCGCGGACACGGTCCCGGAGTCGCTCGTACCGGTCGACGGGGCGCTGCCCGTCCTGCCCGCCGCGCCCGGACCCGCCGTCGGGACCCTCCCGGCCATGTCCCCGGACCGGGCCACGTGGTGGCTCGACCGGGTGGCCCGGGTGCTACGCAAGGTCCCGGACCGCTGAGGGGCCATCGGCGCCGGAGCGGCGGAGACGGACACGCCGGTCGGCGTGCCCCTGACTCGACCCGTGTCGGCGGTAGCGTGCGGAGCGTGACGGGCAGGCTCGGCGGGGCGACGGGGGAACGATGACCGCGGTGGCTCACGACTCCTCCCAGGACTCCTCCGACGACCCTGCCGCGGGCGAGCCCGAGGGCCCACCGCTGCACGTCCGCACGGCCTTCGGCGTCCGCGACTCCGTGCCGCGCCCCCGGCCGCACCTGCCCGGCCCCGCGTGGAGCTGCGACGGCGTGCTGCTGCGCCCGGTCTCGGACACCGTGCTCGCGGCGTGGTCGGCGGCCACGCTCGAGGAGCTCGGGACGGACGGGGTCGACGGCGTCCGCCTCGCCCGGCCCGTCCGCGCCTCCGACGGCCGGCGGGTCGTCTCCGGCTGGGCGGCCTGCCACGACGTCGCCGGGGAGATCCGGCCCCGGCACGACGACGTCGTGGCGGTCTCGCTGCGCCTGCACCGCGCGACACGGCGCATCGCCCGCCCGCGCATCGTCGACACCCGCGACGACATCCTGGCCCGCGCCGACCGCGCCGCCTTCGGGGAGAAGAAGGCCCCCCTGGACGCCGAGACCGGCGGGGACCTGTTCGCCGAGCTCGCGCGCCGCCGGGTGGACACGACCCTGCCGCTCCAGCTCGTGCACGGCGATCTGTTCGGCACCGTGCTCTTCGAGGGCGCCGGCACCGGTGAGGCCGACCAGACCCCGCCCGCCGTCCTGGACCTCGTGCCGTTCTGGCGGCCCGCGGAGTGGGCCGCCGCCGTCGTCGTCGTGGACGCCCTGGCCTGGGGCGGCGCCGACCCGGGGATCGTCACCCGCTGGTCGCACCTCGAGGCCTGGCCGCAGATGCTGCTGCACGGCCTGCTCTTCCGGCTCGCCGTCCACGCCCAGCACCCCGCGTGCACCCGGGAGTCGCTGCGGGGCCTCGAGCACGCCGCGCGCGTGATCACCGAGCTGCTCTGAGGTCCGTGACGCAGCACGCACCGCACCGTCGATCACCGGCAACACGGCGTCACCGCCACGTAACAGCCGCTCCCTAGCGTCGGCCGCCGACAGGGCGCGTGCGGGTCGCGCCCCGGCGGGACGAGAGGCGGACGGCCGATGGCGGTGGCGGCACGCTCCGAGGGACTGCTGCGGGGCCGGTGGATCGACGACTGGCGGCCGGAGGACGAGTCGTTCTGGCAGGCGACCGGCCGGCGCGTCGCGAACCGCAACCTGTGGTTCTCGGTGTTCTCCGAGCACATCGGGTTCTCGATCTGGACCCTGTGGTCGGTGCTCGTGCTGTTCATGCCGAACGAGGCGTTCGGCCTGGACGTGGCCGGGAAGTTCTTCCTGGTCGCGATGCCGACCCTCGTCGGCTCCGTGCTGCGCCTGCCCTACACGATGGCGGTCGCGGTGTTCGGCGGCCGGAACTGGTCGGTGATCGCGGCGGCCCTGCTGCTGGTGCCGACCGTCCTCGCGGCGTTCGTCGTCGAACCGGGCGTCAGCTACACGACCCTCATGGTGCTGGCCGCGATCGCGGGGGTCGGCGGCGGGAACTTCGCGTCGTCGATGACGAACATCAACGCGTTCTTCCCGGAGAAACACAAGGGCGCGGCGCTCGGCCTGAACGCGGGCGGCGGGAACCTCGGCGTCGCGGTGATCCAGCTGCTCGGCCTGCTGATCCTCGCCACCGCGGGCGGCGGCGTCACCGGCATCCGCATCCTGCTCGGCATCTACATCCCGCTGATCGTGATCGCGACGCTGTGCTCGGCGCTGTTCATGGACAACCTCTCCTCGGTGCGCAACGACACCGGCGCGCTCGCGGAGGCCACGAAGGACGCCCAGACCTGGATCCTCTCGTTCCTCTACATCGGGACGTTCGGCTCGTTCATCGGCTACAGCTTCGCGTTCGGTCTGGTGCTGCAGAACCAGTTCGGCCGCTCGCCCGTGCAGGCCGCCGCGGTCACCTTCATCGGTCCGCTGCTCGGCTCGCTGATCCGGCCCGTCGGCGGCTGGCTCTCCGACCGGGTCGGCGGGGTCCGCGTGACCTTCTGGAACTTCGTCGCGATGGCCGTGGCCACCCTGATCTGCATCGTCGCGTCCGGCGCGCAGTCGCTCGGGTTGTTCGTCACCGGCTTCACGCTGCTGTTCATCACCTCCGGGATCGGCAACGGGTCGACGTACAAGATGATCCCGTCGATCTTCCGGACGAAGGCCCTGGCCTCGGGCCGGGACACCGACGAGGCGTTGCTGTGGGCGCGCCGCGTCTCCGGGGCCGTCATCGGGATCGCCGGGGCCGTCGGGGCGTTCGGGGGCCTGCTGATCAACCTGGCGTTCCGCCAGTCCTTCCTCGCCGTGCAGAGCGGGGTCCCGGCGTTCTGGGCCTTCCTCGCGTTCTACGCGGTCTGCTTCGTCGTGACCTACGTCGTCTACATGCGCCGTCCGAAGGCGGCGACCGACCCGACGACGGGCGCGACGGTCTCGTACGCGTCCGTGTGAGCACCTCTACCCTGTGCAGGTGGTGAACGGACCGCTGGACGGGGTGCGCGTCGGGGTGACCGCCGACCGCCGCGCCGACGACCAGATCGACCTCCTGCACCGCCGCGGCGCCACCACGGTGCACGGCCCGACGATGCGGATCGTCCCGCTGGCCGACGACGAGGCACTGGCGGCGGTCACCCGGACGCTGGTGGAGGCCCCGCCCGACGTCGTCGTCGCCACCACCGGGCAGGGCTTCCGCGGGTGGCTCGAGGTCGCCGACTCCTGGGAGCTGGGGGAGCGGCTGCGGACGGTCCTGGGGCAGGCGGAGGTGCTCGCGCGCGGACCGAAGGCACGCGGCGCGATCCGGGGGGCCGGGCTGCGCGAGGCGTGGTCGGCCGACGAGACCGAGTCCTCGCCGGAGGTGCTCGAGCACCTGCTCGCCCTCGGCGTGGACGGCCGCCGGATCGCGGTGCAGCTGCACGGCGACCCGATGACGGACTTCTTGACGGCGTTGCGCGCGGCGGGGGCCGACGTCGTCGAGGTGCACGTCTACCGCTGGGAGCCGCCGCCGGACCTGCCCGCGGTCGACGCCCTGATCGCGGCGGTGATCGCGCACGAGGTGGACGCGGTGACGTTCACCTCCGCGCCCGCGGTCGAGGGGCTGGTGCACCGGGCGGAGGCGACCGGGCGGGCGCCCGAGCTGCTGGCGGCGTTCCGCGGCGAGGTGCTCGCGTGCGCGGTCGGCCCCGTCACCGCCGCCCCGCTGGACCGGCTGGACGTCCCGTCGATCGCCCCGGAGCGGTTCCGGCTCGGTGCCATGGTGCGGCGGTTGGAGGAGCACGTGGGAGACGGAGCGCAGCGGAGCTCGACCCGATGAGTGTCGCGGGGACCGCGTGACCCTGGTCGTCCTCGCCCACGGCACGAACGACCCGGCCGGGCGGGCGACGTGGGGTGCGCTGCTGACACGGGTGCGTTCGCTGGCGCCCGGGACCGACGTGCGCCTGGCCTGGGCCGGGGTGGCGCGCCCGCAGCTCGCGGACCTGCTGCCGAAGCTTCCCGACGACCGGTGCGTCGTGGTCCCGGCGTTCCTCGCCTCGGGGTTCCACGTGCGCCGCGACGTGCCGGACCAGCTGGCCGCGCTGGGGCGCACGGACGTCGTGGTCACCGAGCCGTTGGGACCCTCCCCGGCCCTGGTCGACGCGGCACTCGAGCGGCTCCGGGACGCCGGGTGGGCCGACGAGCGCGTGGTGCTCGCGGCGGCGGGGTCGACGGACCCGGTGGCGCAGCAGGACCTGCGGTCGGCGGCCGCAGTGGTGCGCGACCGGCTCGGCGTCGAGGTGCCGGTCGGCTACGTCGCGGGCGGGGCGCCGCGGCTCGCGGACGTGGTGGCGGCGCAGGACCGGCCGGTGGCGCTGCTGACGTGGCTGCTCGCGCCGGGGGTGTTCCACCGGTGGGCGGCGGGCGTCGGCGCGGCGGTCGTCGGCGAGCCGTTGGGTGACCACCCGGCGGTGGCGTCGCTGCTCGTGGAGCGGTACCGGGCGTCGGTGGCCCCGGCGGGCTGACCTCCCGAGGCGCCACGGGGTGCCGGGGATCGCGTCCGGGAGCGGAACGACGGTCGGCGGACCGTGTCCGATAGACAGGGTTCGCCCGCCGTCATCGACGGGCGGACGGCCGTGTGCGCGCCGCGTCGGGGCCGCTGATCATCGACGGACTACCTCGGGGCCCGGATGGGCAGACTCCGACGACGCCGCGGACGGGAGGGAGGGGAGCCGATGGCGGAGGACGACGAGCTGATCGCGGGGCGCTACCGACTCGCCGCGCAGGTCGGCAGCGGCGCGATGGGCGTGGTGTGGCGCGCCGAGGACGAGACGCTGCGCCGGACCGTGGCCCTCAAGCAGGTCCGGCTCCCGAGCGGGGTCGACGACCGCAGCCGCGACCGGGCCTACGACCGCGTCATGCGCGAGGGCCGGCTCGTCGCCCGCATCCACCACCCGCAGGCGATCTCGGTGTTCGACGTGGTCGACCACGACGGTCAGCCGTGGCTGGTGATGGAGTACCTCCCGTCGCGGAGCCTCGCCGAGGCGATCGCCGCCGACGGGCCGCTGGGCCCGCGTGACACCGCCGCGATGGGCCATCAGGTCGCCGCCGCGCTGACCGCCGCCCACGCGGCCGGGATCGTCCACCGCGACGTCAAGCCGGGGAACGTCCTGCTCGGCGCCGACGGCGTGGTCAAGGTGACCGACTTCGGCATCTCCCGCGCGATCGACGAGGCCACCATCACCTCGACCGGGATGATGGCCGGCACCCCGGCCTACCTGGCCCCCGAGGTCGCCCGAGGCGCGACCGCCGACTTCCGCTCCGACGTCTACTCGCTCGGGTCGACGATCTACGCCGCGGTCGAGGGCGGGCCGCCGTTCGGGGTGGGGGACAACGCGCTCGCCCAGCTGCACCGGGTGGCCACGGGCGACTACCCGCCGCCGCGGCACGCCGGGACGCTCGCGCCGCTGCTCGACCGCATGCTGGCCGCCGACCCGGTGCACCGCCCGGAGATGCACCAGGTGCGCGACGAGCTCGAGCGTCTCGCCGCCGTCGACGTGGAGACCGACGAGTGGGCCGGGGAGCACCCCGGGACGGGGCCCACGGTGCCCGTGACCCCGGTCGACCCGGCCCCCGTCCCGTCGTCCGGCGGCGGGTCGGACCGGCTCGTCGCGGCCGCGGTGTCCGCGCCGACGCGCCCGCAGACCGCGCCCGAGCCGGCCCGTGCGGAGCCCGCCCGTCCGGAGCCGGCCCCGGTGGAGCCGACGGAGGAGGCCCGGCCGCGCCGTCGTCGTGGGTTGGTGGCGGTGGGTCTCGCGCTGGTGCTGGTCGGGGCGGCCGTCGCCGTGGCGCTGGTGCTCGGGACCGGTGGAGACGGGGGGACGGCCGCGGTCGGGCCGCCGTCGGGGTCGTCGGATTCGTCGGGCACGTCCGGCTCCGCCGGCGGCGGTTCGACGTCGGACGCGCCCGTGGCTCCCGCGCAGGGCACGTCGGACCAGGTCGCCCAGCAGCAGGCGGTCATCGACTACTACGGCCTGATCCCGACGGACCTCCCGGAGGGCTGGCAGCGCCTGACGCCGTCCTACCAGCGCACCACCGCGGGCGGGTTCGACGGGTACGCGCGGTTCTGGGGCGACATCAGCCGGGTCGACGTGCGCGGCGTGTCTCCGGGGCCGGGCGACTCCGTCGACGCCACGGTCACCTACGTCCGCCGCGGCGGGGGCACCAGCGAGGAGCGCACGCTGTTCCGGATGGTGGCGCAGGACGGCGGCTGGAAGATCGACGGGAGCCAGGTGGTCTCCAGCCGTTAGGACCCGTCGTCAGGAACGGCGGTAGCGGGCGGCATACCGGGCCGCGGCGGCCTCGTCGGACTCGCGGTCGCGTTCGGCGCGGGTCGCGACGCCCGTGCCCACGGGGTAGCCGGCCTTGAGCAGCCGGTGCTCGGCCGTCTCGTGCACGTAGGCGACCGCGAAGATCATCCCCATGATGCCGCCACCCAGCGCGCACATCGTCCGCAGCCACAGCGGGCCGGGGACGAAGATGATGATCGCCGCCGCGAACGGGGCGATCTGCACGAGGATGCGGGCGATGTGGCGCAGCCACCAGGTGCGGCAGGTCGTGTCGTGCAGGACCCAGGCCGAGAACCGCCGGGGCAGCCCGCCGCCGTAGGCGTACCAGAGCCACCACAGGGGACCGGGCCGCTTGACGCTTTGCACCCCAACAGTATGCACACCAAGTGTATGGTCCGGGGTGTGACGGCCGCCCCCGACGAGATCGACCCCCTCGCGCTGGAGAACCAGGTGTGCTTCGCGCTGGCGGTCGCGGCGCGGTCGGTGATCGCGCTCTACCGCCCGTTGCTCGAGCCGATGGGGCTCACGCACCCGCAGTACCTGGTGATGCTGGCGCTGTGGGGCGACGAGCCGCTCTCGGTCACCGCGCTCTCGGAGAAGCTCGCCCTCGACCCGGGCACGCTCTCGCCGCTGCTCAAGCGGCTGGAGGCCCAGGGCCACCTCGAACGACGGCGGGTCCCGGGTGACGAGCGCACGCTCGCCGTCACGCTGACCGGGTCCGGCCGGGCGCTGCGGGCGCAGGCCGAGCGCATCCCGCCGGCGATCGTCGAACGGCTCGGGATGCCGGTCGAGGAGCTGCTCCGGCTGCACGGCGACCTCAGCGCGGTGATCCGGGCGGCAGGTGGCTGACGCCTCGTGTGCACTGATCCGTGCCTGGACACGGATTAGTGCTCACGGGTGCGGAGCACACCTCCACCATGAGTTGGTTCGTCCGCCCCGCCGGAGCCGGTGACACCTACGACTTCGACGGCGCCGCATTCACGGTGAAGGCCTCGGCCGACGACACCGAGGGGCGGGTGTCGGTGATGGAGCAGGCCGCGCCGGTCGGGCTCGTCGTCGCCCCGCACACCCACGAGGGCGAGGACGAGATGTTCCACGTCCTGGCCGGGCGGGTCGGCGGTCGGTGCGGCGACGACGAGTTCACCGCCGAGGAGGGCGGCTTCATCTTCCTGCCACGCGACGTCGAGCACTCGCTGTGGGTCCTGGGCGACGAGCCGGTGCGGATGCTGACGATCTGCGGGCCGGCCGAGTTCGACCGACTCGTGCGCGAGCAGGGACGCCTCCGCGGGTAGCCGTCCGGATGGCCAAGGGCGCGCAGGACTACGAGAAGGACTACACCGACCCCGAGCTGCGGGAGCGCCTCAAGGAGGAGATCAAGCAGTCGGACAAGGGCGGGGCGCCCGGGAAGTGGTCCGCCCGCAAGAGCCAGCTGCTCACCCAGGAGTACGAGCGCCACGGCGGCGACTACGAGCACAAGGACCGGCCGACCGAGCAGCAGCAGAGCCTCAAGCAGTGGACCGACGAGGAGTGGCAGACCGCCGACGGCTCCGCGCAGGCCCGCGGCGACGACGGCACCGACCGCTACCTCCCGAAGAAGGCCTGGGAGGAGCTGTCGTCAAGTGAGCAGGAGAAGACCCGGGCGAAGAAGAAGGACGCGTCGAGGAAGGGCCAGGGCGACGTCGCGAACACCGACGAGGCCAAGCAGGCCCGCACGGACGCGAAGCTCGAGGAGATGAACGCCGACGACGCCGTGAAGCGGGCGACGTCCATGGAGCCCGGCGAGGCGAAGAAGGCCCTCGAGCACGAGAAGGACACCAAGGACCGCAAGACGGTGAAGCAGAAGCTGGAGAAGGTGGCGTCTCAGGACTGATGCTGCGGGTCCTCCGGCCACGCGTGCTTCGGGTAGCGGCCCCGCAGGTCGGCGCGCACCTGGCGGTAGCCGTCGCCCCAGAACGACGCCAGGTCGGCGGTCACGGCGGCGGGCCGCCCGGCGGGCGAGAGCAGGTGCACGACGACGGGGACGCCGGCCAGCACCGGCGCGCGCTCCCAGCCGAACGCGTGCTGGAGCTTCAGCGCGACGGTGGGCCGGCCGGGTGCGGTGTAGTCGACCCGGACCCGTCGTCCGTCCGGGGTGGTGACGTGGGTCGGGGCCAGCTCGTCGAGCCGGCCCGCCTCCGGCCAGGGGAGCAGGGCCGTGAGGTGCGGCGTCGTCCGGCCGAGGTCCGCGCGGCGGCGGACGCGGGCGAGGTCGAGCCACTCGTCGGTCCGCGCGAGCAGGGACGCATCGTCGACGGCGGGCCACGGCTCGCCGCGCGCGGCGTGGAGGAAGGCGAGACGCCGACGCAGTGACGTGGCCTCGTCGGTCCACCGGAGGAGGTCGATGCCTTCCTCCTGCAGACCCTTCCGGACGGCGGCCGCGACGGCCTCCCTGCTCGGGCTCTTCAGGGGCCGCCGGGCGAGGACGATCGCGCCCAGCCGCTCGCGGCGCTCGGCGACGACGTCGCCGTCCTCCCAGGCGACCACCTCGTCGTCGGCGTGGAGGTGGGCGGCGGCCCAGCGAGCGAGGTCCTCGTCGACGGGCACCGCGAGACGCACCTTCGCGACCCGGTCGCCCGGCCCGCGCACCGCGTCCGCGACGACGACCCACTCCTGGCCACGCAGCCGCGAGCCGGCGGCGAGCTCGACACCGGTGCCACCCGTCGTCAGGAACTCGCGGGCGTCCTGGCCGCGGGCGCGGGCGATGCGGTCGGGGTAGGCGAGGGCGACGACGGCGGCGGGCGCCTCGGTCTCGCCGAGAGCTCCATCAGGCAGGTTCCGGCTGCCGGTGGCATGCCTGGTGTGCTTCTCGCGGGCGGGTCGGTCGCGCCCGGGCCGGTCGGTCTCGCCGAGAGATGCCTGGGGCATCTTCCCGGCGCGCTCGGCCTGCGTGGTGTCACGTTCGCCGGAGGTCTGGCGGAGCCGGCGGACCTCCGTGCGCCAGCGGGGGTCGTTCGTCGCGCGCACCGTGCGCAGTCGCTCGGCGAGGTCGTCCGAGTCGCCGGGGACCTCCGCGGCCAGCAACGCCACGACCTCGACCGCCGTCTTCTCGCCGACCGCCGCCGCGCCGTCGAGCAGGGCCCGCCCGAGGCGCGGGTGGACACCGGCCGTGGCGACGGCGCGCCCGCGGTCGGTGATCCCGTCGTCGGCGACCAGCCCCAACCCGCGCAGCAGCTCCCGGGCCGTGCCGAACGCCGTCGCGGGCGGCGGGTCCGGCAGGGCGAGCCCGCTCCCGTCCGGGGTGCCCCAGCGGGCGAGCTGGAGCGCGAAGCCGGCGAGGTCGGCCTGGGCGAGCTCGGGGGCGTCGTCGCGGTCGCGGTGGGCGTGCTCGGCCTCCGACCAGCATCGATACACCACGCCGGGTGCCTCACGACCCGCGCGACCGGCGCGCTGGGTCGCCGAGGACTGCGACGCCAGCACCGTCACGAGGGCGTCCAGACCGCGGGCGTGGTCGGTCCACGGGCGGCGGGAGAGCCCGGCGTCGACGACCACGCGCACGCCGGGCACCGTCAGGCTCGTCTCGGCGATCGCGGTGGCGAGCACGATCCGGCGGTGCGACGACCCGGCCAGCACCGCGTCCTGCTGCGCGGCGTCCAGCCCGCCGTGGAGGGTCAGCACCTCGGCGTCGACGCCGCCGATCCGCCGCGCCACCTCGTCGATCTCGCGGCGCCCGGGCAGGAACACGAGGACGTCGCCGTCGGCCTCGGTCAGCGCCCGCCTCGTCGTCGCGCCGACGTGGTCGAGCAGCGCCGGCTCGACCCGCATCCCGCGCGGCGGCGGCACGGGCTTCGCGGGCGGGCTCCACACGACGTCCACGGGGTGCAGCGGGTCCGGCGCGGTGACGACGGGGCCCTCGAGCAGGGTGGCGAGGCGGTCCGCGGCCGCGGTGGCGGAGGTCGCGAGCAGCTGGAGGTCCGGCCGGAGGACGCGGGCGTCGACGGCGAAGGCGAGCGCCAGGTCGGTGTCGAGGTGGCGCTCGTGGCACTCGTCGAGGATCACCGCGCCGACCCCGGCGAGCTCCGGGTCGCGCTGCAGCCGGGCGACGAGCAGACCCGTCGTCACGACCTCGACGCGGGACCCGGGCTTCCGTTCCCCGCGGATCGCGTAGCCGACCCGGTCGCCGACGCGTTCGCCCAGCAAGGACGCCATCCGCGCCGCGGCAGCCCGCACCGCGACCCGCCGGGGCTCGGCGACGAGGACCCTGCCGGCGACGCTGCCCGCCAGCGCCAGCGGGACGAGCGTCGTCTTGCCGGTGCCCGGCGGCGCCACGAGGACGGCCGTGCCGTGCTCGTCCAGCGCGGCCCCGAGTGACGGCAGCGCCGCCCGCACCGGCAGGTCGAGCCGGACCTCGTCGATCACGCCCGCCGGTCTACCAGTCGACAGCACGGCTCGCGTCAGCGTGGCGAGCTGCTGACACCGGACGTCAGCAGTGGGCCACGGCTGACAGCCGCTGCGTCAGGCCCGTGCCGGCGGCCGCGCGCATCGTTACGAACAGCCGGATCGTCACCGCGTCATGGTGCCTGCGCGCCGGTGGCCCGACCCGCCGTCCGGAACCGAGCGAAGGGCCCCCTCCGTCGGTCTATCCGACCGAAGGTGCCCTTCGCTCATCGCGGGGTCTGCAGTCGTCTCATGGCGAAGGGCGCCCTTCGGCGGTCTATTCGAGCGAAGGTGCCCTTCGCTCGGAACGAGACCGACCCGCCGTCAGGACCCCAGCGCCAGCACGTTGCACACGTCGCCGCGCCCGCCCGACGACGTCAGGCCACGCTGCGACCGGATGCGCTCGGCGAGGTACCGGGCGTCGTCGCCGACCCCGGAGAAGCGGCCCGAGCCCCAGGTCCACTGCCAGGGCAGGCCCAGGAAGTACAGGCCGGGCGCGGAGGTGACGCCGCGGCTGTGGCCGGGGGCGCCGCGGCCGGAGAACACCGGCACGTCGACCCAGGAGAAGTCCTGCCGGAACCCGATGCACCAGACCACGCTTGTGATGCCGGAGGACGCGAGCTCCAACGACGTCGGGTCCTCCGGCGGCGCCCACACCGGGGTGTAGCGGTCCTCGACCGGGGCGTCGATCTGCTTCGCCGCGATGTGCTTGTCGATCGTGTCCTTGATCGACTCCGAGACCTCGTCGGCGTGGTCGAGGCTCGCGGTGAGGTCGGGGGCGAAGTGCAGGACGCCGTCGCGGTGGTCGGTCATCAGGCCGTAGAGCTTCATCCCGTCGCGGGCGTGGGCGCGCAGGTCGATGTCGCGCCCGCCGTCACGGCCGGTGACGTAGTGGTTGGCCTGCGCGCGCACCGCCTCGCGACGCGGGTGCTCGGTGACCGGCATGCGGTAGTAGCCGAGGTCGTCGAGCCAGTCGGTGACGTCCCGCCCGCGGTAGAACCGGGCGACGCGCGGCGCGTTCCCGACGACGAGGTGCACCTGCCGGCCCTCGAGGTGCAGGTCCTCCGCGATCTGGGCGCCGGACTGCCCGGACCCGACCACGAGCACCTCGCCCGGCGGGAGCTGCGAGCCGTTCCTGTAGTGCTCCGACTGCACCTGCGTGATCCCGGCGGGCAGCGGCGAGGACAGCGGCGGGGTGATCGGGGTGTGGTAGCCGCCGGTCGCGATGACGACCTGGTCGGCGGTCAGCCGGCCCGCCGTCGTCTCCAGGACGTAGGTGCCGTGGTCGTCGCGGGAGACCCGGGTGACCCCGACGCCCTCGACCAGCGGCGGGTCGATGAAGTCCCGGTACGCCTCCAGGTAGTCGACGATCTCGGTGCGCACCATGAACCCGTGCGGGTCGGTGCCGCCGTAGCCGCCCTCGCCGTAGGGGAAGTCGGGCAGCCGGCACTGCCAGTTCGGCGTGACCAGGCAGAACGTGTCCCAGCGGTAGGTCTTCCAGGAGTGCCCGACCTCGTCGCGCTCGAGCACGAGGTGCTCCACGCCCGCGCGGGCCAGGCAGCGGCTCATCGACAGGCCCGCCTGCCCGCCGCCCACGACGACGACGGGTCGATGGGCCCCGTCCAGGCTGGACGGAATGCCGTTCCGGGGACCACGCAGGGGCGTGACGGTCATGGCCGGTCGTTCCTCTCCACGAATACGCGTTCTCGGGGAAGCGTCGGGAGGATTCGTTTCCGGGTGGTTGCCGGCGGACTGCCGCGATATTGCCCATTGTTTCGAAACACCGTGGTCACCGGCGTCGAATCCGGTCACCGGCCCGTAGTCACGTGGAAACACTTCTGTCACGGGTCGTTGTTTGGCTCTGTCACCACGAGGCCGGGTCCGCATCGACCCGCCCGGCAGGAGCATCCTCCACCGCCCCCACCAAGGAGTGCCATGACCACGGCCGAACTGTCCGACGTCGAGCAGAAGAGCCTCGAGGAGATCCCGCACCCCTCCCTGCCCGAGGGCTCCAGCATCTACGGCGGCACCAAGGTCTTCCCCGACCTGCAGGCGGAGAACGGCGAGACCTACTTCACCCTCGTGCACGGCATCGCGCACGAGTCCTCGGTCAGCTTCGTCGCGGTCCTGCAGGCCACGCGCGCCTTGCGCAAGGGCTTCGAGACCGCGATCTACTTCTACGGCCCCGGCTCGCTGAACTGCCTGGCCACCCGCGGCTTCCCCACGACGGGCAGCTCGGCCTTCCCCGGCGAGCACAACATCAACGACCAGCTCAAGACCTTCATGGCCGAGGGCGGCAAGGCCTACTGCTGCCGCTTCGGGCTGTCGCTGCACGGGGCCCGCGAGGAGGACCTGATCGAGGGCGTCATCCCGACGCACCCGCTCGACGTCCAGGACGCGCTCATCTACTACGCGCGCAAGGGCGCGATCATCAACTCGACCTACCAGTTGTGAGCACAGGTGAGCACTAATCCGTGTCTGGACACGGATTAGTGCTCACCTGCGCCCCGCGCACATCATCGAGGAGGTCCCGCGTTGTCCGCCCCCGCCGAATCCCGTTCCGGTCTCGACGTCCGTTCCGAAGTGGCCGTCCGCGGTGTCGCGGTCGATCTCGGCGCCACCATCCCGCTGCGCCGTCCGGGCGGCGCGGGGCCCTCCGACGACGGGCACCTGCTCGTCGACGGTCTCAGGACGACCCTCCCGATCAACCCCGCGAGCCCGTTCCGCCTGCGCGACGGCCGGCTCGTCCGGACCGGTCCCGACGGCGGCGTCACCGACCTCGGCGTGGAGGTCGACACCGTCGCCCGCCCCGCCTTCTACGACCTCGTGACCCCCGACGGCGTCCGCTACGAGCAGATCGCCCGCCTGCACGGCAACGACGTGCTCGCGACGACCGTCGTGCAGACCTGCGTGCGCTACGGGGAGACCGACCGCTGCCGCTTCTGCGCCATCGAGCAGTCGCTGCGCAGCGGGGCCACCACCGCGGTCAAGACGCCGGCGCAGCTCGCCGAGGTCGCCGAGGCCGCGGTCCGGCTCGACGGCGTCCGGCAGATGGTCATGACGACGGGTACGTCCAACGGGCGTGACCGCGGCGCGCGCCACCTGGCCCGCTGCACCGCGGCCGTCCGCGCGGCCGTGCCCGACCTGCCGGTGCAGGTGCAGTGCGAGCCGCCCGCGCCGGACGACCTCGCCGCCCTGCGGGCGCTGAAGGACGCCGGCGCGGACGCGATCGGCATCCACGTCGAGTCCCTCGACGACGCCGTCCGCCGTCGGTGGATGCCGGGCAAGGCCACGGTGCCCCTCGAGCAGTACTGGACCGCCTGGCGGGAGAGCGTGCGCCTCTTCGGCCGGAACGCGGTCTCGACCTATCTGATCATCGGGCTCGGCGAGGACCCCGACGAGCTGGTCGCCGGGGCGGCCGAGCTGATCGACGCCGGGGTGTACCCGTTCGTCGTCCCCTACCGCCCGATCCCGGGGACGTTGGCCTTCGCCGACGGCGACCCCGCGCCCGACCCCACCGTCCTCGCCGACGTCACGGCCCGCGTCGCCGCGCACCTGCGCGCCGCCGGGATGCGCGGCGCGGACCAGGCCGCCGGGTGCGCCGCCTGCGGCGCGTGCTCGGCCCTCTCCGCGGCCGGAGGCTGACCCGTGACCGTCCTCGACGGGCCGTTCCCCGTCCACTCGGCCCTCGACCTCGCCACCGCCGAGGAGATCCTCGGCGGCCTCGTCCGCCGGCCCGCGGGCCGCGACGTCACGATCACCGAGGCCCCGGCGGCCGACGCGACCCACCCCGACGTCGTGGCGCACCGCGCCCTGCGCCGCGCCGTGTTCGTCGACGAGCAGCGGGTGTTCGACCGCGACGACCTCGACGACGTCGACACCGACCCCCGAGCGGTCGTGCTCGTCGCCCGCGACCCCGACGGCACCGCCCTCGGCGGCGTGCGGCTCGGCCCCGCCCGGCCGGGCGAGCCCGACCTCGGCTGGTGGACCGGCAGCCGGCTCGCGGTCGCCGTCGACGGCCGCCGTCGGGCCGGGGTCCGGGTCGGCGCCACCCTCGTGCGCGCCGCGGTGGCCCGGGCCGAGGCCGCCGGGGTGCTGCGGTTCGAGGCGGACGTCCAGGCCCCCAACGCCCGGCTGTTCACGCGGCTGGGCTGGGAGACGGTCGCGCCGTCCCGCACCGTCGGCGGGGTCGACCACGTGCGCATGCGCCGCCCGATGGACCGCATCCAGCGCCTCGTCGACGCGACGAAGGCCCCGCTCGGCGACCTGGTCGCGGGGATGGCCCCGGCCGGTTTCGTCGGGGACGACGGGGCACCGGTGCCCGGTAGCGACGTCGTCGCCGCCTGCGACGCGATCCTGCCCGCGATGGTCGAGCGCGACCCGGAGTGGGCCGGCTGGTGCGGCGTCCTCGTCAACGTCAACGACCTCGCGGCCATGGGTGCGCGGCCCGTCGGGCTCCTGGACGCGGTCGGGGGCCGGGACGCCGCGGCCGTCGGACGCGTGCTGCACGGACTCCGTGCGGCTGCTGCGGCCTACGGCGTCCCGGTGCTCGGTGGGCACACCACGGTCGACGTCCCCGCCTCGCTGGCCGTCACCGCGCTCGGCAGCACGCCGACACCGGTCCCCGCCGGTGGCGGCCGGGCCGGGCACCGCGTGCGGCTCACCGCCGACCTCGACGGAGCCTGGCGCCCCGGCTACACCGGCCGCCAGTTCGACACCACGTCACGGCGCCGCCCGGAGGACCTCCGCGCGATGGTCGGCGCGATCGGCCCCGACGCCGCGTACCGCCCGGCCGCCGCGAAGGACGTCAGCATGGCCGGCCTCGTCGGGACCCTCGGGATGCTCGCCGAGGCGAGCGGCACCGGCGCCGTCCTCGACGTCGCCGCCGTGCCCCGTCCCGCCGGGGTGGGCGTGGCCGACTGGTTCACCTGCTTCCCGGGCTTCGCCCTGCTCACGACCGACGAGCCGGGAGCACCGCTCCCGGCCGCCGGACCCGCCGTCGGGAAGGGCTGCGGGGAGTTGACCGACTCCGCCGGGGTGGCCCTGCGCTGGCCCGACGGGGAGACCACGACCGCCGTCGCCGGACCCGTCACCGGACTGGGGACGGCCACTGAGAGGACCGACCGATGACCACCACCTTCGCCGCCGCCGCCGAGGGCTTCGTGCGCGACCTCGACGAGGACTTCCGGCGCGTCGAGAAGCTGGTCGCCCGCGCCCGGGAGGCGGGCGCGCAGCTGCTCGCGCTGCCCGAGGCCGCCCTCGGGGGCTACCTGTCCTCCCTGCACGGCGACCACGACGACGAGCCCCCGCGGCTCGACGGCGACGGCCCGGAGATCGCGCGGCTGATCGACCTGGCCGGGGACATGGTCATCACGGCCGGCTACTGCGAGCGCGGGGACGCGGCATCCGGTGGGCGGCCCTACAACAGCTGCGTCGCGGTGACCGGCGACGGCGTCCTCGGGCGGCACCGCAAGGTGCACCAGCCGCTCAACGAGAACAACTCCTACGCCGCGGGGGACCGGTTCGCCGCGTTCGACTCCCCGGTCGGGCGGATGGGCATGATGATCTGTTACGACAAGGCGTTCCCGGAGGCCGCGCGGGCGCTGGCGGACGACGGGGCCCGGGTCGTGGTGTGCATGTCGGCGTGGCCCGCCTCGCGGACCAACCAGGCGCCCGTGCTCGCCGACGACCGCTGGACCCGCCGCTTCGACCTGTTCGACCGCGCCCGCGCGCTGGAGAACCAGATCGTCTGGGTCTCGGCCAACCAGGCCGGGGAGTACGGCAGCATGCGGCTGGTCGCCAGCGCGAAGATCGTGGACCCGGGCGGCGAGGTCCTCGCGACGACCGGGACCGAGGCCGGCCTCGCGGTCGCCTCCATCGACGTCGACGAGGCGGTGGACTCCGCTCGCCGCTTCATGGGCCACCTGCGCGACCGGCGCCAGGCGAGCTACGCCGCCGTCCCGGCCTAGAGCCGTCGCCGTGACCCCGCCGACCCGCCCGCCCTTCCGGATCGCCGCCGCAGCGGCGCACTTCACCCGCGACCTGGACTTCGACCTGGAGCGGATCGGCGTCGTCGTCTCCCACGCGCGCGACGCCGGGGTGAAGCTGCTGGCCCTTCCCGACGGTGCCCTGGGCGGGTACCTGACGGACCTGCGGCCCGACGACCCCGCCGCCGTCGACCTCCCGCCCGCGCTGGAGCCCAACGGCGACGCGGTCCGGTCGGTGATCGCGCTGGCCGAGGAGATGGTGGTCTGCCTCGGGTACTGCGAGAGGGGTCCGGGCGGCGAGCTCTACAACGCCGCGGTGGCGCTGTGCGGGGACGGGATCCTCGGGCGTCACCGGAAGGTCCACCACCCGGCGGGGGTCGCGAAGCTCTTCACGCCGGGGTGCGGGTTCACCGCGTTCGACACCCCGGTCGGGCGGCTCGGGATGCTGATCGACCACGACAAGACCTTCCCGGAGTCGGCCCGGGCGCTGGCGCTCGACGGGGCCACGACGATCGCCTGCCTGTCGGCCTGGCCGACCTCGCTGACCAACCGGGCCCCGCGGATGGCCCAGGACCGGCAGGCCCGGCTGTTCGACCTCTACGACCAGTCGCGCGCCGCCGAGAACCAGGTGCTGTGGCTCTCGGCGAACCAGAGCGGCCGGTCGGGGGCGCTGCACTTCCTCGGGCGGGCGAAGGTCGTGGGCCCGGGCGGGGAGATCCTGGCGCGCACCTGGTCCAAGGGCGGTCTCGCGGTCGCCGAGGTCGACCCGTGCGCGATGGTCGACGCCGCCCGCGCGGTGCTGCACCACCTCGAGGAGCGCCGGCCCGGGGCCTACTCGTGAGGATCCGGCTCTCCACCTACTCGACCAGGCCGAGGGGCGGGGTCGTGCACACGCTGGCGCTGGCCGAGGCGCTCGCGCGGGCCGGGCACGACGTCGAGGTGTGGGCGCTGGCCCGCGGTGGCGACACGGCGTTCTTCCGCGACGTGACCGTGCCGATCCGGTTGGTCGAGGTGCCCGAGCTCGACGGCGAGTCCGTCGGCGACCGCATCCTGCGCTCGATCGCCCTCCTCGCCGAGGCCCTGCGGGATGCAGGCCCCGCCGACGTGCGGCACGCGCAGGACTGTCTCACCGCGAACGCCGAGGGCGCGGCGCACGGCTACGACACGCTGCACCGCACCGTCCACCACCTCGACACGTTCACGACGCCGTCGCTGGCGGCCTGCCACGAGCGCGCCCTCGTCGAGCCGGCCCGGCTGCTGTGCGTGTCGTCCGCGGTCGCCGCGGAGGTGGCCGCGGGCTGGGACCGGACCGCACCCGTCGTCGGGAACGGGGTGGACGCCGCGCGCTTCGCGGCGGCCGACCCGACGCCGTGGCGGGAGCGGTTCGGGCGGTACGTGCTGGCGGTCGGCGGGATCGAGCCGCGCAAGGGCACGCTCGACCTGGTGCGGGCGATGGCCTCGGTGGACGCGCCGCTGATGGTCGCCGGGGGCGACACCCTCTTCGACTACCGCCCCTACCGGGACGAGGTGTTCGCGCTCGCGGACTCGCTGGGCGTGGAGCCGGTCGTCCTCGGACCCGTTCCCGACGACGAGCTCCCCGGGCTCGTGGCCGGCGCGTCCGTCTTCGCGTTCCCCTCGACGAAGGAGGGGTTCGGGCTCGCCGCGATGGAGGCACTCGCCGCGGGCGTGCCGCTGGTGACCCGGGACCTGCCGGTGCTCCGCGAGGTCTTCGCCGGGGCGGCGCGCTTCGCGGGCGACGCCGACGGGATCGCCGCGGAGCTGACCGCGGCCCTCGCCGGCGACGACCCGGCCGACCCGGCCCGCGCCGCCGTGGGTCGGGCGCTGGCCGCGACGCACTCGTGGGACGAGGTCGCGCAGCGGCACCTGGGGGTGTACGGGTCGCGCTGAGTGTCAGCAGTGCGGCCATGCTGACACTGGACGTCACAATCGCCGCACCGTCGGGCGCCCGGGGTACACCCCTGACATGAGCACCCCCGACGTCCGGTACTGGTTCGACCCCGTCTGCCCCTACTGCTGGCTGACCAGCGGCTGGGTCCGCACCGTGGCCCGTCGTCGGGACCTGGCGGTGCAGTGGCAGTTCATCTCGCTGCGGCTGCTCAACGCCCACGTCGACTACGACGCGCAGTTCCCCCCAGAGTACGAGGCCGGGCACACCGCGGGTCTCCAGCTGCTGCGGGTGTGCGCCGCCGTGCGCGAGGGCCACGGTGACGAGGCGGTCGGCCGGTTCTACGAGGTGCTCGGGGAGGCCGTGTTCGAGCAGGGCGAGGTGCCGGAGCACTCGAGCGAGCGGGAACACCGCGGAACGCGCGACTTCGTGACGCCGGTGCTCGAGCGGGCGGGGCTGCCGACGGACCTGGCTGGCGCCCTCGAGGACACCCGGCACGACGCGACGATCCAGGCCGAGACCGACGAGGCGCTCGAGCTGGTCGGGAAGGACGTCGGCACGCCCCTGATGCAGATCGCGCCCCCCGACGGGCTCGCCTTCTTCGGGCCGGTGATCAGCCGTAGGCCGGCCGAGGAGCAGGCCGAAGAGCTGTGGGACCACGTGGTGGGCCTCGCGAGCTTCCCCGGGTTCACCGAGCTCAAGCGCAGCCTGCGGGAACGCCCGCAGCTCCCCGCGTTCGGGGTGGCGCCGGGGGAGGTCGGGCTCGTCGAGGACTGGCACGGGGGAAGCCGCCGCCAGCACCGGTGACGTGTCACGCGATCGCGCGCGACCCGTCGTCGCCGGTGCTTAGGGTGGCTCACGATGAGCGCCCAGGCGGAGGCCCCGCCCACCCACCTCGGCCGCCCGACGGTCCTGCTGCTCGCCGTGGTGTGCGGCGCGGCGGTGGCGAACATCTACTACGCCCAGCCGCTGCTGCCCGTCGTCGCGCAGGCCTTCGGCGTCGGTGAGGGCACCGCGGGCTACCTGGTCACCGCCTCGCAGATCGGCTACGCGCTGGCGTTGGCGCTGCTCGTGCCGGCGGGGGACATCCTGGAGCGGCGCGGGCTGGTGAGCGGGCTGCTCGCCGTCACCGGGGTCCTGCTGGTGGGTGCGGCGGCGGCGCCGTCGTTCGGGGTGCTGCTGGCGGCCGTGGCGGTCGTCGCGGTCACCTCCGCGGTGGCGCAGATCGTGGTGCCGATGGCGGCCTCGCTGGCCTCGGACGAGAAACGCGGCTCGGTGGTCGGCACCGTGATGAGCGGGCTGCTCGTCGGCATCCTGCTCGCGCGCACCGTCGCGGGGCTGGTGGCCGAGATCGGTGGCTGGCGGCTGGTGTTCGTGCTGGCCGCCGTCGTGATGGTGGTGCTGGCCGGGCTGGTCCGGCTCGCGCTGCCGAGGGTGCCGGTGGCGGCGTCGGCGCCGTACCCCTCGCTGCTGGCGTCGGTCGGGTCGATCGTGCGCCACGACGCCCTGGTGCGACGGCGGATGCTGCTCGGCGGGGTCGGCTTCGGGTGCTTCACGATCCTGTGGACCTCGCTGTCGTTCCTGCTGGCGGGCCCGCCGTACTCCTACGGGTCGGGGGTGATCGGCCTGTTCGGGCTCGCGGGCCTGGCCGGTGCGCTCGCGGCGATCTGGGCGGGGCGCTTCGCGGACCGCGGGCACGGCCGGCGGACGGTCACCGTCGGGCTCGGCCTGCTCCTCGCGAGCTGGGGGCTGCTGGCGCTCGGCGGCGGGTCGCTGGTCGCGCTGCTCGCCGGGATCGTCGTGCTCGACCTCGCCCAGCAGCTCCTCCAGATCAGCCACCAGCACGCGATCTACCACCGCCACCCCCGGGCCCGCAGTCGCGTGACCAGCGCGTTCCTGGTCTCGGCGTTCATCGGCGGCGGGATCGCCTCGGCGCTGACCTCCGGGCTCTACGCGACGGTGGGATGGGCGGGCGTGTGCGCGCTGGGCGCGGTCGTCGCCCTGATCGGTGTGGCCACGTGGACGCTGGAACTGGTCCGTCCGGCGCCGTCGGAGCCGGTGGACTGAGCCTCACCCGAACACGTGCCGCTGCCCCTTCGCCGCCTTCGCGTCGACCACCAGCACGCCCTCGGCGGTGAGCCGGCGGATCTGCTCGACCGCGATGTGCGGGGCCGGGGTCCCGGAGGTGCGCAGCACGCGGTGCCAGGGCAGGTCGGCGCCGTCGGTGGACAGCACCGTCCCGACCACGCGGGCGGAGCGTTCACCGGCCGCCGCCGCGACGTCGCCGTAGCTGCACCAGGTGCCCTCCGGGATCGACGCGACGATCTCCCGGATGCGTTCGTGACGAGCCTCGTCCACGGACCGGAGTGTGCGCCGCGGTCGGTCCGGGGCACTCGGCGGCCATGACCTCGCCGGCCTCGTCCACCACGCCCCTGCAGGACCTCGCCCGCGTCGGGCTCGGCACCTTCCTCGTCGGTGCCGGGCTCTCCCACCTCACGGTGGCCCGCGAGGGGTTCCGCGCGCAGGTGCCGCCCTGGGTGCCGATCGACGTGGACGACACGGTCGTCATCTCGGGGTGCACCGAGGTGGCGCTGGGGACCGCGCTGGCCGCCCTCCCGGGGGAGAAGGTGCGCATCGGCCGGCTCGCCGCGCTGTTCTTCGCCGCCGTCTTCCCCGGCAACATCGCCCAGTGGCGCCACCACCGCGACGGGCTGGGCCTGAACTCCGACCGGGCGCGGTTCCTGCGGCTGTTCGCGCAGCCGGTGCCGATCGCGGTGGCGCTCTGGTCGACGGGGGCCCTCCCGCGCCGGTGACTGTCGGGGGGCCGTGGTTCCCTCGGGGGCATGACGGTCGAGTCGGCTCCGAGGCTGCTGCGGGCAGCCACGCGGCTGCCCGCGGATCTGCTGCTCGACGACGGGTCGCGGCGGGTCCTCGAGCACCGCTCCGGCTTCCTGCGCGTGCTCGGCGGTCCGGGCACGGGGAAGACCACGCTGCTCGCGGAGCGCGTGGCGCGCCTGCTCCATGCCGATCCCGACGCGGCGTCGCTCGTCCTGGTGGGCGACCGGCGGTCGGCGGCCGCGCTCCGCGAGCGCATCTCGGCCCGACGGCGGGTGCTGGCGGGCGAGGCCGGAGCGGGGCTGACGGCCGCGCGCGAACCGCTGGTCCGCAGCGTGCACTCCTACGCGTTCGCGGTGCTGCGCCGGCACGCGGCCCGGCAGGACCAGGCGCCCCCGCGGCTGCTGCCGGGCGCGCAGCAGGACGCGATGGTGCGTGACCTGCTGGCCGGGGAGGCCGAGGGAGCCGGGCGCGGCTCCGGGTGGCCCGCCCGGTTGGCACCCGCCCTGGAGGCGCCCGCCTTCGCCGCGGAGGTGCGCGACCTGCTGCTGCGGGCCGCCGAACGCGGTCTCGGCCCGCGGGAGCTGCGGGCGCTGGGCAAGGAGCACGACGTCGCGGTCTGGGTCGCCGCGGCGCGGTTCTACCAGACCTACGAGGAGGTCACGCTGCTGCGCGCCGCGGCCGGCTCGGCGAACCCGCTGGCCTCCGCCCCGCCGCTGGACGCCGCCGAGCTCGTCGCGGCGGTGCTCGACGCCTTCGCGAACGATCCCGGGCTCCTCGAGGCCGAGCGGGCCGCGGTCCGGCACCTCGTGGTCGACGACGCGCACGACATGGACCCCCAGCAGCTCGAGCTCGCCCGCGTCCTGGGCGCGACCGCCGACGGGTACGTGCTGGCCGGCGACCCGGACTCCTCGGTCCTGGGCTTCCGCGGCGCCGACCCGACGCTGCTGCGCGACGCCGACCCGGGCGGGCGGTCCACCGCGGTGCTGCACGTCGACCACCGGGGCACGCCGGCCGTGCGCGACGCGGTCGCCCGGGTCGTCGAGCCGCTGCGCGGCACCGGACCGGCCCGCACGCGGACCGGCCCGCCGGGGGAGGACCCGGACTCCGGCGCGGCCACCGTCTCGGTCTTCGCGACGGCGGGCCACCAGGCCGCCTGGGTGGCCGACACGCTGCGGCGGGCGCACCTGGTCGACGGGGTCCCGTGGTCGCGGCTGGCGGTGGTCGTGCGCTCGGTGCCGTTGTCCCTGCCGCCGCTGCGCCGGGCCCTGCTCGCCGCGGGCGTACCCCTCGCGGTGCCGGCCGACGACACCCCGCTCGCGGCGCTGCCCGCGGTCGCGCCGCTGCTCACGCTGCTGCGCGCGGCCGCGGCGGCCGCGGTCGCCCCACCGGCGGACGCCCTCGACGCGGACACCGCCCTGGCCCTGCTGGTGTCCCCGCTGGGCGGTGCCGAGCCGCTCGGGCTGCGCCGGCTGCGGCGCGGGCTGTTGCGGCTGCACGAGGGGGCGGGAGACGCAGCGGAGCGGAGCTCGACCCGGGCGAGGGGCGGCGACCGGGGCCGGTCGAGCGACGAGCTGATCGTCGACGTCCTGGTGGACCACCTCGCCGGCCGGCCCGACCGGCTCGCCCTGCTGCCCGACACCGACGTCGCCCCGCTGCGGCGGATCGTGCGCCTGCTCAGCACGGCGGTCGACGCCATCCGCGCGGGACAGAGCGTGCCCGACGCGGTGTGGGCGGTGTGGTCGGCGAGCGGGCTGCAGCGGCGCTGGGCCGCGGTCAGCGAGCGCGGCGGGGTGGTGGGCGCCCAGGCCGACCGCGACCTCGACGCCGTCGTGGCCCTCGTCGAGCGCGCCGGGCGCTACACCGAGGAGCTCCCGGGCGGCACCGTGGCCGGGTTCGTCGCCCAGGTCGACGAGCAGCGGATCCGCAGCGACTCGCTCGCGCCGCGGGCCCCCGACGGCGAGGCGGTCGCCCTCCTCACGGCGCACGCGGCCCGCGGGCGGGAGTGGGACGTCGTCGTGGTCCCGGACGTCCAGGAGGGGGTGTGGCCGGACCTGCGGCGGCGCGGGACCCTGCTCGGCGTCGAGCGGATGATCGACGTCCTGTCCGGGGTGCCGGACGACCCGACGCTGTCCACCCGGGTGCCCCTGCTCGACGAGGAGCGGCGGCTGTTCGCGGTCGCCCTCTCCCGGGCCCGGCGCTCGGTGCACGTCGGGGCGGTGGAGGCCGAGGACGTGACGCCGTCCCGCTTCCTCGACGACGTCGCACCCACCGCCGCGACCGACGACACCCCGCGGCCGCGCTCCCGGCCCCGCCGGTCGCTGGTGCTCGCCGAGCTGGTGGGCGACCTGCGCCGCGCGGTGACCGACGCCGACACCGATCCCGCCCGCCGGGCCCGCGCGGCCGCGCACCTGGCCCGCCTGGCCGAGGCCGGCGTCCCGGGCGCCGATCCCGAGGAGTGGTACGGCCTGCTCGACGTGTCCACCACGGATCCACTGCGGGAGGCCGGGGCGCCGATCGCGGTCAGCCCGAGCGCCGTCGAGACCATCCTCACCTGCCCGCTGCGCTGGGCCCTGCAGGCGCACGGCGGCGACGACTCGGACTCCCTGGCGTCGGTGACCGGCTCGCTGGTGCACGCCCTCGTGCAGCGCGCCGCCGAGGGAGCCGGCGAGCGGGAGCTGGACGAGGCGCTCGACGTCGCGTGGGCCTCGGTCGACGCGGGGGCGCCGTGGTTCTCGCGGCGGGAGCTCGCGAACTGCCGCTCGATGCTGCGCTCGTTCCTGTCCTGGCGGGACGCGTCGCGCCGGGAGCTCACGGAGGTGGCGGTCGAGGAGTCGGTCTCGGCGCGCCTGTCCGACGGCGTCGGCATCCGCGGCCGGGTCGACCGGCTCGAGGTGGACGACCACGGCCGTCCCGTGATCGTCGACGTCAAGACGGGCAAGACACCGGTCAGCGCGCCGGCGGCCCTGGAGCACCCGCAGCTCGCGGTCTACCAGCTGGCGGTGGCGCTCGGAGCGTTCACCGAACGGCTGGGCGGCCCGGCGGACTCGCCCGCCCGGTCGGTCCCCGGCGGCGCCCGGCTGATCTACCTGCAGCGCGACGGCGGGGAGGCGAAGTCCCGCGCGCAACCGCCGCTCGACGACGAGGGCGTCGAGCACTGGCGCGAGCAGGTCGCGACCGCGGCCCGCCTCACGGCCGGCCCGCGGTTCGTCGGGCAGGAGAACGACGCCTGCCCGCGTTGCCCGGTGCGTACCGCGTGCCCGGTGCACTCGTCGGGGAGGCAGGTCCCGTGACCGGACTGATGACCGGGCTCATCGACCCGGTCGAGCTCTCCGAGCGGCTCGGCCTGCGGCGCCCCACCGACGAGCAGGCCGAGGTCATCGCGGCGCCGTTCGCGTCGGCGCTGGTGACCGCGGGCGCGGGGTCGGGCAAGACCGAGACGATGGCCGCCCGGGTGGTGTGGCTGGTCGCGAACGGGATCGTCACGCCCGACCAGGTGCTGGGCCTGACCTTCACCCGCAAGGCGGCCGGGCAGCTCGCCGACCGGATCCGCAAGCGGCTCCGACGCCTCGCGTCCGACGACCTGCTGGACGAGATCGACCCCAGCGGCGAGCGGCGGGTGCTGGTCCGCACGCTCGAGCCGACGGTGTCGACCTACCACGCCTACGCGGGGCGCCTGCTCGCCGAGCACGGGCTGCGGCTGCCCACCGATCCGGGCGCGCGGCTGCTCTCGCCGACCGCGTCCTGGCAGCTCGCCCACCGGGTGGTGTCGTCCTGGGCGCGCGACCTGGACACCCCGCTCATCCCGACGACGGTGACCCAGTACGTGCTCGCGCTCGCCGGGGAGCTGGGCGAGCACCTGGCCGACCCGGCGGCGCTGCGGGAGCACACCGAGCTCCTGTGCCGGGTCATCGAGTCGACCCCGCCGGCGAAGGGGCAGCGCGCCGCGATGCCGCAGAAGCTGGCGAAGTACGTGGAGCGGCAGCGGTTCCGGGTGGCCCTGCTGCCCCTGGTGGCCGAGCTCGCCGCGCGCAAGCAGGCCGAGCGGTGCCTGGACTTCGCCGACCAGATGGCGGCGGCCGCCCGGCTCGCCGACGGGCACCCCGAGGTCGGGCAGGCGGAGCGGTCCATGTTCCGGGCGGTGCTGCTCGACGAGTACCAGGACACCGGGCACGCCCAGCGGATCATGCTGCGGGCGCTGTTCGCCGGGGACGAGGCGACGGCCGTGACCGCGGTCGGCGACCCGTTCCAGTCGATCTACGGCTGGCGCGGCGCGAGTGCGGCGAACCTGCCGCGGTTCGTCACCGACTTCCCGCGGCCCGACCCCGACGGCGCCTGGGTGGCGGCCCGGCGCTTCGGCCTGCTCACGAGCTTCCGCAACCCGCCCGAGGTGCTCGACCTCGCCAACGGCGTCGTCGGGCCGCTGCGTGAGCCGCAGGCCCTCGACGGCGTGGGGGAGCTGCGGGCGTTCACCGGCGCCGCCCCCGGTGACCTGCGGGTCGCGCTGCACCCCGACGTGCTCGCCGAGCGCGACTGGCTCGCCGACGGGATCGCCGACCGTTGGCGGGCCGCGCTGGACGCCGGAGAGCCGGCCCCGACCAGTGCGGTGCTCGTCCGGCGGCGCGCCGACATGACCGAGATCGCGGGGGCGCTGCGGGCCCGGGGGCTGCCGGTCGAGGTGGTCGGGCTCGGCGGGCTGCTCGACGAGCCCGAGGTGCGCGACCTGGTCTCCGCCCTGCGGCTCGTGGTCGACCCGCTCGCCGGGGGAGCGGCCGTCCGGCTGCTCACCGGCGCGCGGTGGCGCATCGGCGGGGCCGACCTGGCCGCGCTCTGGCGTCGGGCGCGGGAGCTGGCCGCGCCGCCCACCCCGCCCGACCTGCCCACCGCCGCCGCCCCCGACCCGATCGCCGACGCCCTGCCCGGGGAGCACGCCGAGCGCGCCGGCCTGGTCGACGCCCTCGACGACCCCGGTCCGTCCGCCCGGTACTCGCCCGCCGGTCTCGAGCGGATCACCCGCCTGGCCCGGGAGCTGGCCGGCCTCCGGCGCCGCGTCACGGCGCCGTTGGTCGACCTGGTGGCCGACGTCGAGCGGACCCTGCTGCTCGACGTCGAGGCGGTCTCCCGGCCGGGGGCCACCGGCCGGGCGCACCTGGACGCGTTCGCCGACGTCGTCGCCGACTTCTCGGGCGGCGCCGCGGCCTCCGGCGGGACGGCCACCCCGACCGCCCTGCTCGCCTACCTGGACGCCGCGGAGGAGGCCGAGGACGGGCTGACCCCGGGCGAGGTCGACGTCGCGGCCGGCGCCGACCCCGCGCTCGGCGGGACGCGCGTCCAGGTGCTCACCGTGCACGCCGCGAAGGGGCTGGAGTGGGAGGTCGTGGCCGTGCCGCACGTGTGCGCCAAGGTCTTCCCGGGGCCGAAGCTCAGCGGGTCCTGGCTGACCACGATCCCCTCGCTGCCGGTCGACCTGCGCGGCGACCGTCCCGACCTGCCATCCCTCGACGTGGCCGGCGTGGCCGACCGCAAGGACCTCACCGAGCGCCTCGACCGGCACGAGCGGGAGTTCGACGAGCGGCGCCTGGTCGAGGAACGGCGGCTGTTCTACGTCGCGCTCACGCGGGCCGAGCGGACGCTGCTGGTGTCCGGGCACTGGTGGCCGGAGTCGGGGTCCACGCCGCGCGGGCCGTCGGAGTTCCTGCAGGAGGTGGGGGACCTGGCGGGCGCGGGGCGGGCGGTCGTCGACACCTGGGCCGACCCGCCCGAGGAGGGCGCCGACAACCCGCTCGCGGAGACCGTGCGCGCCGAGGCCTGGCCGATCGACCCGCTCGCGGAGCGCCGGGCGGCCGTCGAGGAGGGCGCGGCCCTGGTCCGCGCGGCCATGGAGCAGCCGGCGGCTCCGCCCGCGGACGAGGCCGACCCGGACGGCTGGGCCTCCGACGTCGACGTCCTGCTCGCCGAGCGGGCGGCCGCCCGCGAGCGGCACGCCCGGGTGCTGCTGCCCCCGCAGCTCTCGGTCAGCCAGCTCGTCGACCTCGCCGCCGACCCGGAGGCGCTCGCCCGACGCCTGCGCCGTCCGGTCCCGCGTCCGCCCGACCCGCGGGCGCGGCGCGGCACCGAGTTCCACGCGTGGGTCGAGCGGTGGTTCGCCCGGACCGAGCTGCTCGAGTTCGACGAGCTGCCGGGCGCGGCCGACGACGCCGCGGACGCCGACGCCGAGGCGGCCGCCGACCTCGCGGTGCTGCAGGACCGCTTCACGGCCAGCCGCTGGGCGACCCGCACGCCGGTGGCGGTGGAGGTGCCGTTCGAGACCGAGGTCGAGGGCACGCTGGTGCGGGGGCGCATCGACGCGGTGTTCGCCGACCCGGACGGCGGCGCCACCGTCGTCGACTGGAAGACCGGCGCGCCGCCGGGGCCCGAGGCGATGCCGGCGCTGTCGGTGCAGCTCGCGGCGTACCGGCTGGCGTGGGCGGGGCTCACCGACACCCCGGTCGAGCGGGTCCGGGCCGCGCTGCACTACGTCCGCGACGACCGCACCGTCACCCCGGCCGACCTCCTCGACGCCGCCGGGCTGCGGGCCCTCGTCGCGAGCGTGCCGGTCGAGGTCCGAGAACCGGTCGGCGACGACGCCGTCTCCTCCGCGAGCTGGACCGACGACGAGGCCGACCCGGACGGGACGGGCTTCGACGAGGGCGACCCCGAGGACCGCTGAGCGGCCGGCCACCGGGGGCCGAGTGCGACGGCGGGCAGGTTCGACGCCCGCGGGTCCGGCGCCGTGTCGCACTCGGCGCGCGCGGAGGATGATCGGGGCCGTGAGCAACGTGGAGACCGCCCCCGACGAGGTCCTCTGCGACGGCCGCGAGCACCCGGACGCGGTCGTCGAGATCCTCACCCCCCGCGAGGTACCGCTCGGCGGGCCGCGTGCGATGGCGGTGCGGCGCACGCTCCCGCAGCGGCGGCGCTCGCTGATCGGGGCCTGGTGCTTCGTGGACCACTACGGCCCGGACGACGTGTCCGCGACCGGCGGCATGGACGTCCCGCCGCACCCGCACACCGGCCTGGCCACCGTGAGCTGGCTGTTCACCGGCGAGGTGGAGCACCGCGACTCGCACGGCGTGCACGCGATCGTCCGCCCCGGGGAGCTGAACCTGATGACGGGCGGGCACGGCGTGTGCCACTCCGAGGTCTCCACCCCCGGCACCACGGTCCTGCACGGCGCGCAGCTCTGGCTCGCCCTGCCCGACGCCCACCGCGACACCCCGCGCGCCTTCGCCCACCACGCCCCGGATGCGGTCGACCTGGTCGGGGCCACCCTGCGGGTGTTCCTCGGGGAGCTCGCCGGCATCACCAGCCCGATCGAGACGTTCACCCCGCTGCTCGGTGCGGAACTCCTGCTCGACCCCGGGGCGACGGTCACGCTGGACGTCGACCGGGCCTTCGAGCACGGCGTCCTGCTGGACACCGGGTCCGTGACGGTGGGCGGGCAGCCGGTGGCCGCCGCCGAAGTGGCCTACCTGGCCCCCGGCCGGGAGCGGCTGGAGCTGGCGAACACCGGGGACGGCCCGGCCCGGCTGCTCCTGCTCGGCGGGACCCCGTTCGGCGAGCAGATCGTCATGTGGTGGAACTTCATCGGACGCACCCACGACGAGATCGTGGCGTTCCGGACGGCGTGGGAGGACGCCCCGGAGGAGCGCTACGGCCACGTCTCCGGCTACGTCGGGCCGGACGGCCGGACCGCCCGCCTGCACGCCCCCGCGCTGCCGAACGCGACGCTCCGCCCGCGCGAGTAGTCCGATCACGGATGGTGAGAGGCCCGCGCCACCCTCGGTAACGGATCCTGGACTCAAGTGCGGCTTGTGTCACACAGAGTGGTAACTCTACGGTCAGTGACAACGATGCTCACCCGAGCAGCGCAGTCACGATCACGGAGAGTCCGCCATGACCCAGCTCGTCACGCGTCCCGTCGCCGCCGCCGACCTCACCGACCTGCGCCATGCCGTGTCCGGACCCGTGTGGGATCCCGGGGACGTCGGGATGGTCGCCGAGATCGCCGGCTTCAACCTGGCCCCGGTGCACGAGCCGGTGGGGGTCGTGGGGGCGACCGACGCGGCCGACGTCGCGGCCGCGGTCCGGTGGGCGCGGGCCCGGGGCGTCGGGGTCGCCGTCGTCGCGACCGGGCACGCCGACTTCTCCCACCGCGGCACGCTGATCGTCTCCACGAAGCGCCTGGACCGCTGCGACGTCGACCCGGCCGCCCGGACCGTCACCGTCGGCGCCGGCGTGAAGTGGGCGCGGGTCGTCGAGGCGGCCGCGCCGTACGGCCTCACGGGGGTCACCGGGTCGTCGACCGACGTCGGGGTCGTCGGGTTCTGCTCCGGCGGCGGCGTCGGTCCGATGATCCGCCGCTTCGGGCTCGGGTCGGACCGCGTGCGCGCGATGCAGGTCGTCACCGGCGAGGGCGAGGTCCGCGAGGTCGGACCCGGCGACGAGCTGTTCGACGCCCTGCTGGGCGGCAAGGACGCCGCGGGCCTCGTCGTCGAGATGACCCTGGAGCTGGTCGAGCTCACCCGGTTCTACGGCGGCGCGATCTTCTTCGACGCCGCGGACGCCCCCGCCGTCCTGCACGCGTGGCGGGACTGGCAGGCCGGGCTGACCGAGAACACCACCACCTCCGTCGCGATCCTGCGCATGCCGGACGTGGAGGGTGCACCCCCGCCGCTGCGCGGCCGGACGGTCGTGCACCTGCGCGTGGCGCACCTCGGCCCGGAGATCGAGGGGCTCGAGGTCCTCGCACCGATGCGCCGGGTGGCCACCCCGGTCCTGGACATGGTCGACGTCCTCCCGGCCGCGGCGGTCGACGCGGTGCACTGCGACCCCACCGACCCGATGCCGTCGTGGATCACCGGCGGGTTCCTCACGGAGATCACCCACGACACGATCGACACCCTGCTCGAGGTCGCCGGGCCGGCGCACGAGCTGCCGGCCGTCGTCGTCGAGCTGCGCCAGACCGGCGGGGCGGCACTGCGCGGGACGCAGGGCGTGGCGGCGCGGGCGCCCTACTGCGTCGGCGTCGTGGCCCCGATGGTCCCCGAGCTCGCCGGGATCGTGCCCGCCGTCGGGCACGGGATCGTCGACGCGCTCGGCCCGTGGTCGGCCGGGACCGTGCCCGCGAACTACGCCTCGCCCCAGACGCTCGCCGTCCGGCCGGGGGCCTGCTGGACCGACGACGACCGCGCGCGGCTCACCGCCGTCGTCACCCGCACCGACCCCGACGCCGTCCTCGGCGGCCGGCGGCTCGGGCTGCGGTCGCGCTGACGCACGGGATCGAGGGGGACGTCATGACGATCGGACCGCAGGAGCTGCCCCGCCGCTCCGTGCGCGGGGGACGGGCCGGGACGGCGGCGGAGCTGGAGCCGCTCGTCGACGGACCGGTGCACCCGCCCCACGGCGCGGACGCCGCCGTGGAGCTCGCCGCCGACCCCACCGCGGGGTCGCTGCGACGCGTGCTCGCGGTCGTCGGCGCGACCGGCACGGACGACGTCGCCGCCACGATGCGCTGGGCGGCCGCGCACGACGTCGGCGTCGTCCTCCTCGACCCGCGCCCCCGCCCGTCGTCGCGCCCGACCCCGCCCGGCCGGCCGGTCCTCGCGATCTCGCTCGCGCGTGCGGACCGCGTGTCGGTGGACCTCCGCGCGCACACCGTGCGCGCGGGGGCGGGTGCGGCCTGGGCGGCGGTGCACGACGCGGCGGCGGGCGCGGAGCGGGAGACCTGCGGGACCGCCCGCCCCCGCGCGCCGCGGGCGCTCCTGCGCCGGGCGGGCACGGTGGCGCACGGCGTCGGGGCGCTGACCAAGCGCGGGGTCACGCTCGTCACCGGGGACGGGACGGTCCACCGGCTCGGCGGGCGCGGCGGCGACGAGGAGCTCTGGTGGGCCTACCGGGTCCGCCCCGAGCTGGTCGGCGTGGTCACCGAGGTCGAGATCGACCCCTGGGACGTCACGGTGCTGGCGCGGCGGCCCGCCCTCGACGACGCCGAGCGGGAGCGGGTCGACGCCGTCGTCCGCCGGCACGACCCGTTCGGGGTGCTCCCCCGATCGGTGGAGGAATCCGGATAACCCTTCCGGGGTCGCGAGCGATGCATCGGGCGTGACGATCAGTCCGCGCCCGCAGCACGGCGGCGCATCCGGCCGGGTGGCCCGCGCCGCCCTCGAGCTCGGTGACCTCGTGGACGGGCCGGTCACCCCGCCCTACACCGCCGACGCCGCGGTCGACCTCCTGCGCGCCACCTCCCTCGGCCGCCCCCCGTCCCACCTCGTCGCGGTGGTCGGCGCGACCGGGACCCGGGACGTCGTCGCCACGCTGCGGTGGGCGAACGCGCACGACGTCGAGGTGGTCGTGCTCGATCCGCACACCGCGCAGCCGCCGAGCCGGACCGGCCGTCCCGCGGTCGCGCTGTCCCTCTCCCGGGCCGACCGCGTCGTGCTGCACGACGGGCTCCTGCATGCCGGGGTCGGTGCGTCCTGGGCGCAGGTCCGCGGGGTCGTGGCCGCGAGCGGCGGCACGGTGCGGGTGCCGCGGCGCCGCGACACCGTCGCCGACGCCCCGGGCGCCGGCGGCCTGCGCGGCGTCACCGTGGTCACCGGCGACGGCGCCGTGCACCACCTCGCGGGCCGCCACCCCGATCCCGAGCTCTGGTGGGCGTTCCGCTGCCGCCCGGAGGCGGTCGGCGTCGTCACCGAGATCGTCCTGGACGCCGACGGGGCCGGACCGGCCCTGCTGCCCGCCGAGCCGGCCGACGGCGACGAGGCGCGCTTCGCGGCGCTCGCCCGCCGTCACGACCCCGCGGGAGTCCTCGGCCTGCCCGGTTAGCCCCGGTCAGTCCGAGTCCGCCCGCACCCGCAGCGCGTGGGCGACCATGGGGACCTGCAGCGGCAGCCGGCCCAGCGCCACCGCGAGCCACGGCCAGGAGCGGCGCCGCCAGTCCCAGGCCATCTGCACGTTCGCGGGGAACACCGCGAGGAAAAGGCCCACGGCCGCCGTCGCGCCCAGCCGACGGGTGCGCGGCACGGCCACCGCGGTCCCGACGGCGAGCTCGGCCACTCCGCTGGCGTAGGTCCAGAACCGGGCCTCGCCCGGGATCCACGGCGGCACGATCGAGTCGAAGGGCGCCGGCACCGCGAAGTGCAGCGCGCCCATCCCGAGCAGCGGGTAGGCGAGCAGGGCCGCGGAGGTCCCGGGCGACGGACGGCGACGGCGGCGCAGCAGGGAGGCCATGTCGATCACCTTCCCACCGCGTAGCCCTGCATGCCCCGCGGGTTCGCCGCGCCCCACAGGACGCCCCGGTCCCGGTCGATCCCCACGGCCGAGAGCCGGCCCAGGGCCCAGTCGCCCGCGCGGGTCACCCGGTGGCCCCGCCGCGCCAGCCCGGCGATGACGTGCTCGCCGAGCCGGTCCTCGACGACGGCGCCGGCCGGCTCGCGGTCGCGGGGCCAGAACGAGCCGGGCGACGAGGTCGTGTGCAGGGCCGGGGCGTCGATGGCCGCCTGCGGTGACCACCCGCCGGCGAGGGTGCGCAGCAGGTAGAGCAGCTGCCACTGGTCCTGCTGGTCGCCGCCGGGCGACCCGAGGGCGAAGGCCGGCCCGCGGTCGTCGAGCACCAGCGTCGGGGTCAACGTGGTCCGCGGCCGCCGCCCGGGCCGCAGGGTTGAGGGCAGGCCCTCCTCGAGCCAGGTCATCTGCAGCCGCGTGCCGAGCGCGAAGCCGAGCTCGGGGATCGTCGGGGACGACTGCAGCCAGCCGCCCGAGGGGGTGGCCGAGACGAGGTTGCCCCACCGGTCGACGACGTCGACGTGGCAGGTGTCGCCCCACGTCTCGCCCTCCAGCGTCACCGTCGGCTCGCCGACCGCGGAGCCGCCCGACACCCCCGGCGCCAGCCCGGTCGTCGCGAGTTCCGCCATCCGCGGCTCGCGGCCGCCGACGCGTCCCGGCCGCACGTCGGGGGACGCCTCGTCGGTGATCAGGGCGCGTCGGCCGGTGAGGTAGGCCGGGTCGAGCAGCTCGTCGAGCGTGGTCGCGGTGTCGTCGCCGAACCATGCCTCCCGGTCGGCCTGCGCCAGCTTGATCGCCTCCAGCACCCGGTGCGCACCGTCCGCGGTGGACGGGTCGGGCGGGTCCGGCTCGAGCAGCGCGAGCATCTGCAGCAGCGCCGGGCCCTGACCCCACAGCGGGGTCTTGGCGACGCGGTACCCGAGGAAGCTCCCGACGGCGGCGTCGGTGCTCGAGGCGCGCCAGCCGGCGGAGTCGGCCACGGTGAGCACCCCCGCGTGGTCGCCGCCGGTCGCGTGCCGGTGCGGGACACGGCAGAACGCCTCGACCGCCTCCGCGACGAAGCCCTCCGCCCAGACCGTGCGCACCGCGTCCACGCGGGCCTCGCGGGTCGGGCCCTGCGCCGCGTCCGCCAGCCGGCCCAGGGTCGACGCCCACGCCGGGTTCCGCACCACCTGCCCGGGCGCGGGCGGGCGACCGTCGGGCAGCCACAGCGCCGCGCTCGAGGGCCAGTGCCCGGCGAACAGATCCGCCACCGCGGCGATCGTGGACCCGATCCGCGCGACCGCCGGGAACCCGTCGCGGGCGTAGCCGATCGCCGGGGCGACGACGTCGGCGACCTCCCACGTCCCGTGGTCGCGTAGCAGGAGCAGCCACGCGTCGGTGGCGCCCGGGACCGCGGCCGCGAGGGCCCCCGCGCCGGGCACCCGGTCGAGGCCCTCGTCGCGGTAGCGCGCGGCGGACGCGCCCGCCGGGGCCGGGCCCTGGCCGTCGAGCACCCGCGGGACGGGGTCACCCGCCGTCGTGAAGATCGCCGTCAGGTCCCCGCCCGGCCCGTTGAGGTGCGGCTCGACGACCTGCAGGACGAAGGCCGCCGCCACCGCCGCGTCGAAGGCGTTGCCGCCGCGCTCGAGCACCCCCATCGCGGTCGCGGACGCGGCCCAGTGCGTGGACGCCGCCATCCCGACGGTGCCCTCCAGGGTCGGGCGCGTGGTGAAGGCCGGCGGGCGGGAGAAGCTCACCCGGCGATGGTCGCGCACCGACCCGCCCGCCGCCGGAGTACGAAAAGACAATCACGCGATACGATATTGACACCACACGCGGCTGAGCAGGAGGATCGTCGCCATGAGCGCCCTCACCGCCGCCCCCGCCGCCTCCCGCTCGCGCGCCGTCACGATCGGCCTGTGGGTCCTGTCGATCCTGCTGGGCCTGATGTTCGTCGTCGGCTCCGGCCTGCCGAAGCTGTGGGGCGACGCCTACGCGATCCAGCTCTTCGCCGAGCTCCCGGGCGGCCAGCCGCTGCGCCACGTCGTCGGGATCCTCGAGATCGCCGGCGGGATCGGGCTGCTCGTCCCGCGGGTCGCGGGGCTCGCGGCGGCCTGCCTGGCGGCGCTGATGGTCGGCGCCACGGCCGCGCAGGTGTTCTTCCTCTCCGAGGGCTTCTGGTACACGCCGGTGATCCTGGGGGTGCTCCTGCTCGTCGTGGCGGTGGTCCGGCGGCACGAGATCCGGGGCCTGCTGCGGGGCTAGCGTGGGGCCGTGACCAGCACCGCCGAACCGCTGTCGGGCACCGTCGAGCAGACCGAGGTGGCGGCGCGGGCCGACGCCTTCGTCGCCGAGCTGTCCGAGTGGCTGCGCATCCCCTCGATCAGTGCCGACCCCGGCCACCGGGGCGACGTGGCCCGCTCGGCCGAGTGGCTCGTCGCGACCCTGCGCCGCGACGGGTGGCCGGTCACCGAGGTCTGGGACGACACCGCGGCTCTGCCCGCCGTGTACGCGCACTGGCCGGCGGCCGACCCGGACGCCCCGACGGTGCTGGTCTACGGCCACCACGACGTGCAGCCCGCGGACCTCGAGGACGGCTGGTCCTTCGCCCCCTTCGAGCCGCAGGTGGTGGGGGAGGAGCTGCGGGGCCGGGGCGCCTCGGACGACAAGGGCCACATCGCGATGGTGCTGCTCGGGGTGCGGGCGCACCTCGCGGCGACGGGGGCGACGTCCCCGGCGGTGTCGCTGAAGCTCCTGGTGGAGGGTGAGGAGGAGTCCGGCTCCGCGCACCTGGCCGAGCTGCTCGACGCGCACGCCGACGCGCTGACTTGCGACGAGATCGTCGTGACCGACACCGGCATGGTCGGCCGCGACACCCCGACGGTGTGCTGCGGCATGCGCGGGATGGTCGACCTCGAGGTGGTCTACCGCGGTGCCTCGGTCGACCTGCACTCCGGCCAGTTCGGCGGGGCGGTGCCCAACCCGGTGACCGAGCTGGCGCGGCTCGTCGCGGCGTTCCACGACGACGACGGGCACATCGCCGTCCCCGGGTTCTACGACGACGTCCGGGAGCCCACCGCCGAGGAGCGTGCCGCGTGGGCCGCGCTCCCCTTCGACGAGCCGGCGTGGCTCGCCGGCTCGGCCGCCGGGGCGACGGCGACGTCCGGCGAGGCGGGCTGGTCGACCTACGAGCGGCTGTGGGCCCGCCCGACCGCCGAGGTGAACGGCCTGCACGGTGGCTACGCCGGCCCGGGCCACAAGACGATCGTGCCGCACACCGCGACCCTGAAGATGACGTTCCGGCTGGTCGACGCGCAGGACCCGGCGCGGATCAAGCCCCTGCTGGAGCGGTTCGTGGCGGAGCGCGTCCCGGCCGGGATCGACGCGGAGGTGTCGACCGGCGGGCCCGGCGTCCCGCCGCTGATCTGCGACCTCGACTCCGACCTCGTCGCGTCGATCCGCGAGGCGATGGGGATCGCGCTCGGCGCCGAGGTGCTGCCGGCCCGCGAGGGCGGCAGCGGGCCGGAGGCGTTGCTGACCGACGCCCTCGGCGCCCCGCTGGCCTTCCTCGGCGTGATGCTCCCCGGCGACCGCATCCACGCCCCGGACGAGCGGGCGGTCCTGCCCCTGCTGCTGCGCGGCGCCGAGTCCGTCGCCCACCTCGTGCGCCTGCTGGGAGCGCGCTGCTGACTTGCGTTCGAGCGCACTCGAGGACCTAGCGTCGAGGCCATGATCACGACGCACCAGGCCCCGATCGACTCCGGGTTCGGGGCGACCAGCACCGCCGCCGAGGTCGTCGCGGGCCTCGACCTGTCCGGCCGGGTCGCCCTCGTCACCGGCGGCTACTCCGGCCTCGGCCTCGAGGCCGTCCGCGCCCTCACCGGGGCGGGCGCGCGGGTGGTCGTCCCGGCCCGCCGTCGGGAGGTGGCGCAGGAGGCCCTGGCCGGGATCGACGGCGTCACCACCGACGAGCTCGACCTCGCCGACCTCGACTCCGTCGCCGCCTTCGCGGCCCGCCGCCTCGACGACGGCACCGGGCTCGACATGGTGATCGACAACGCCGGGATCATGGCCTGCCCGTTCGAGCGGGTCGGCCCCGGCTGGGAACGGCAGTTCGCGACGAACCACCTGGGCCACTTCGCGCTGGTCAACCGGCTCGCGCCGCGGCTGACCGACGACGCCCGGGTCGTGTCGGTGTCGTCCCGCGGGCACCACTTCTCCGACGTCGTGTTCGACGACCTGCACTACGAGCACCGCGAGTACGACAAGTGGCAGGCCTACGGCCAGGCCAAGACCGCCAACGTGCTGTTCGCCGTCGGCCTCGCCGCCCGCGGCGTCCGGGCGTTCGCGCTGCACCCCGGCGGCATCATGACGCCGCTGCAGCGGCACCTGCCGCGCGAGGAGATGATCGCGCTCGGCTGGCTGACCGAGTCCGGGGAGCCGGGGCCGGCGGCGTCGGGCTTCAAGACGCCGGAGCAGGGCGCGGCCACCGAGACCTGGGCGGCGACCAGCCCGCAGCTCGCCGGCCTGTCCGGGGTGTACCTCGAGGACTGCGACGTCGCCGTGCCGGTGGACACCGCCGCGGCGCCGGACTCGCGCGGCGGCTACGGCGGCGGCGTCATGCCGTACGCGATCGACCCGGACGCCGCCGAGCGGCTGTGGGCGTACTCGGCCGGTGCGACCGGGGTCGACGGCTTCCCGCGCTGACGTCAGCGGTGGCCCACGGCTGACACCGAGCGTCAGCAGCGGGCCACCGCTGTCCCGGTGGTGCGTGCGCCGGACGGGAGGGATCCGCGAGGGGGAGGTGTACCAGCCGGTCGCGGTGGGTAGAGCCCGGGATCCCTCCATCGGGTCCGGCGTGCCGTGGGCAGAATGCCATCCGTGTCACTCTCGGTGGACGGTCTCCCGTCACGCGCTCTCGGCCTCGCGCGCCCCCGGGTCGCCGAGAGTGATCAGCGGTCGACCCGCACCCTGGTCCTGCTGGTGGCCCTGGCGCTCGGCGCGATGGCGGTCGTCGCGCTGGTGCCCCGGGTCCCCGCCCTGGCCCAGGCGATCGGGATCGCGCCCGTCCCCGTCACCGCCCCGGTCGCGCCGCCGGTGACCGCGACGGCCGTCGTCACCGCCACCGCATCGTGCCTGTCGCCCGTTCCGCACGACCGGGTCCTCGTCGACGTCGGCGGGACCCGACGGGAGGCGGTCCTGGACGGGTGCGGCCGCAACCCCGGCTTTCCGGTGGCCGTCGAGGTCCCCGCGGACGGCGTGATCACGGCGCCGCTCGCCGTGGCCGGGACCGGCGGTGGCGGCGCCCGCACGGCCACCGACGTCGGCGGGGACACGGTCTCCCCGCTGGTCGCCCGCCTGGAGCTCGCGCTCGCGGTGGCGGCGGCCCTCGGGGCCGGGTCCCTGGCGGTGGCGCTCGCCCGCCGGCCGGCCCCGGCCCGGCGGGCGGCCCCCCGTCGCGCCCGTCGACCCGCCCGGACAGCCGTCCCCGCCCAGCGCACCCGCCGTCGCCGTTAGGGTCGGGGGGTGAGTACGGCCCCCACCTCGACCGCCCCGGCCGCGGAGTCCTCCGCCTCCGCGGACCGACAGCGACTGACGCTCGGCAACGGGCTGCGTGTGCTCCTCGCGCCCGACCGGACCAACCCCGTCGTCGGGGTCGCCGTCCACGTCGACGTGGGGTTCCGCAGCGAGCCGCAGGGCCGCACCGGCTTCGCCCACCTCTTCGAGCACCTGATGTTCCAGGGCTCGGAGAGCCTGGAGAAGCTCGCCCACTTCCGGCACGTCCAGGGGTCGGGCGGGGTGTTCAACGGCTCCACCCACCAGGACTACACCGACTACTTCGAGATCCTCCCGGCCGGCGCCCTCGAGCGGGGCCTGTTCCTGGAGGCCGACCGGTTGCGCGCGCCGAAGCTGACCGCGGAGAACCTCGCCAACCAGATCGACGTGGTGAAGGAGGAGATCCGCCTCAACGTGCTCAACCGGCCCTACGGCGGGTTCCCCTGGATCCTGCTGCCGCCGGTGCTGTACTCGACCTTCGCGAACGCCCACAACGGCTACGGCGACTTCACCGACCTCGAGACCTCCACCCTCGACGACGCCGCGGCGTTCTTCGACGCCTACTACGCGCCGGGCAACGCCGTCCTCACCGTCGTCGGCGACTTCGATCCCGACGACGCCGCGGCGCTGGTCGAGCGGCACTTCGGCGACATCCCGGCCCGTCCGGTCCCACCGCGACCGACCTTCGGCGAACCCGCTCCCGACGGCGAACGGGTCGAGTCCGTCGTCGACGCGCACGCCCCGCTGCCGGCGCTCGCCCTCGGCTACCGCCTGCCCGACCCGGCGACCGACCTGCGCGGCTACCTCGCCCACGCCGTCCTCGGCAGCCTGCTGACCGACGGCGAGGCGGCCCGCCTGACCCAGCGCCTCGTCTACGGCGACGGCCTGGTCACCGACGTCTCCGCATCCGCGGGGCTGATGGGGGCGCCGCTGGACGCCCGCGACCCCGACACCTTCACGGTCACCGCGGTGCACCCGGACTCCGTCGACCCGCGGCAGGTCGTCGACATCGTCGACGCCGAGCTCGCCACCCTCGCGGAGAAGGGGCCCGAGCCCGAGGAGCTGCGCCGGGTGACCGCGCGCTGGGCGGGCGCCCTGTACCGCGAGCACGACCGGCTGATGAACCGGATGCTCGCCCTCGGTTCGGCCGAGCTCGTCCATGGCCGCGCGGAGCTCTCCGACGAGCTGCCCGCGGAGATCGCCGCCGTCACCCCGGAGGCCGTCGCCGCCGCCGCGGCGTCCCTGCGCCCGGATGCCCGCGCCCTGCTCGTCCTCACCCCCGGAGCCGACGTATGAGCGCCGCCACCTCCGCCCCCAGCCCCGCCGACCGTCGTTCGGCGGACGAGATCGGCCGCACCCCGGCCGGTCCCCGTGAGCTGCCCCCGCTGCGGGCGCAGCCGCAGGTCCCCGCGCCCGAGGAGGTCGACACCGTCCTGCCGACGGGCCTGCGGGTGATCGCGGTCCGCCGGCCCGGGGTGCCGATGGTCGAGGCGCGCCTGCGCATCCCGTTCTCGGGGGAGGACGCCACCGACCCCCGCTACGCCGCGGTGGCCGAGGTGCTCGCCTCCACGCTGCTCTCCGGGACCGACCGGCGCAGCCGGGTCTCCCTCGACGACGACCTCGCGGGCGTCGGCGGCGAGATCGGCTTCTCGGTGGACCCCGAGCGCCTCGCGGCCGCCGGGCACGCCCTGGCCGACGGGCTGCCGACCCTGCTGGACGTCATTGCGGACGTCCTCACCGGGGCGACCTACCCCGACGACGAGGTGACCCGCGAGCGGGAGCGGCTGGCCGAGCGCATCCAGGTGGCGTCCGCGCAGCCCTCGGTGATCGCCCGCCGCGCGCTGCAGCGCCACCGCTACGGCGACCACCCGGCGACCCGGGAGATGCCCGAGGTCGCCGACGTCGCCGCCGTCACGCGCGAGGACCTGCTCGAGGCCCACCGCCGCCACGTCGTGCCGCGCGGCTCGGCGCTGGTGCTGGTCGGCGACCTCGACCCGACGTCGGCCGTGGCCGCCGCCGAGGCGGCCCTGGCGCCCTGGGACGCCTCGCAGGAGGCGGGCCTGCTGCCGCCGCTGCCGGCCCTGCAGGGCTCGGAGCTGCTGCTGATCGACCGGCCCGGGGCGGTGCAGTCCCAGCTGCGGCTCTCCGCGGCGGCGATCCCGCGGACCGACCCGCGCTATCCCGCCCTGCAGCTCGCCAACCTGGCGTTCGGCGGCTACTTCTCCTCGCGCCTGGTGGAGAACCTCCGCGAGGACAAGGGCTACACCTACCACGCGTCGTCGTCGCTGGAGTTCGACCCGTACGGCGCCGCGCTGCTGGTGGAGACCGACTGCGCCTCCGAGGTGACCGCGCCCGCGCTGCTGGAGATGCGCTACGAGCTGGGCCGCGCCGCGGTGGTGCCGCCGAGCGCGGGTGAGCTCGAGTCGGCGCGGCGCTACGCGGTCGGGTCGCTGCTGATCTCGCTGAACACCCAGGCCGGCCTGGCGTCCACGCTCGCCGGCCTCGCCGGGGTGGGGCTGGACTCCACGTGGATGCGCGAGCACCCGCAGCGCCTGGAGGCGGTCACGCACGAGGAGGTCGCCGCCGCGGCGGCGGAGTTCCTCGCGCCGTCCCGGTTCACCGGGGTGGTCGTGGCGGACGCCGCCACGTCGGCGGAGTCGTTGCGTGCCCTCGGTGGTATCAGGATCCCGTGACGATCCCGTCGACCTCCACCGCCGGCCCGGACATGCGGGCGGCGTTCCACCTCGACTCCCTGCCCCGGCTCTCCCGCTCGACGGTCGACCGGCGCGAGCAGGTCCGCGGCGACCCCGACCACGTCGCCGCGACCTGGCCGCTCGCCCGCGTCGTCCGGGTGGACCCGCAGGGCCGGACCCCGGTGAGCGAGCAGCCGGACGGCTCGCTGCGGCTGGTCGACTCGCCCGCGCGGGACTTCGGGGACGGCATCCCCGACGGCGCGGTGCTGCTCGGAGAGGAGGAGGGGACGGCCTACTGGGGCGTGCGGGTGCCGGACGCCGACTCGGCGAACGACGCCGGGTCGGGCTTCTCGTCCACCGAGCTGTGGCGCGACCTGCGCATCTCGGGCGGGGAGCTGGACGCGCGGTCGGCCGGGCTGCTGACGACGGCGGTCGCGCTGCTCTCCTGGCACGAGCGCGCCCGGTTCTGCGCCCGCGACGGCTCCCCGATGCGCGCGATCAAGGCCGGGTGGGCCCAGCTGTGCGAGGCGAACGACCACGAGGAGTACCCCCGCACCGACCCGTCGATGATCTGCCTGGTCCACGACGGCGCCGACCGCGTGCTGCTGGCCCGCCAGCCGATCTGGCCCGCGGGCCGCTACTCGGTGCTGGCCGGGTTCGTCGAGGCCGGCGAGTCGCTCGAGGCGTGCGTGGCCCGCGAGTGCGCGGAGGAGGTGGGCGTGTCCGTCTCGACGATCACCTACCTCGGCTCGCAGCCCTGGCCGTTCCCGCGCTCGCTGATGATCGGGTTCTCCGCGGTCGCCGACCCGGACGAGTCGCTGCGCCTGCAGGAGGGCGAGATCGAGAACGCCCGCTGGGTGACCCGGCAGGAGCTGCGGGAGGCGCTCGAGGCGGGCGACTGGATGACCCGCGAGGGCGAGGGGTCGGGTGCACGGGGCGTCGGGGGGACGGCGTTCGAGGCCGGGGAGGACCGCGACCTCATCCTGCCCGGCGGCGTGTCGATCGCCCGCGCGATGCTGGAGGCGTGGGCGGCGGCGGGCTGAGCACCCTCCGGCCCGGTGTCAGCATTGCGGCCATGCTGACACTGAACGTCACAATCGGACCCGGTATCAGCGCGCCGAATCCACCGTGTCCGCCGCCTCGACACGGCGAGAGCGACGCTAGACAGGTCCCGAGGCGCGCAAACCTGCGCGCTGTCGCACTCGGCGACGCGCGGCATGACCGGAACGAGCGAAGGGCCCCTCCGGTCGATCTACTCGACCGAAGGGGCCCTTCGCTCACCACGGCTCACGCGCCCGACGCGGCCTCCGCCTTCGCGAGGGCGGTCTTCACCTCGGCGAAGCTCGGGTTGGTCGCGGCGGAGCCGTCCGGGTAGACGACCGTCGGGACCGTGCGGTTGCCGCCGTTGATCCGGGTCACGACCTCCGCGGCGTCCGGCGTCCGCTCGATGTCGATCTCCGAGTAGCCGATGCCCTCCCGGTCGAGCTGGCTCTTGAGCCGCCGGCAGAAGCCACACCAGCTGGTCGTGTACATCGTCATCTGCGCCATGTCCGGCACAACGCCCGGACCGGGCCATGCCTTCCCGGCGGGTCTCACGCCTCGAGATGACCGAACCGGTGCCGGGTGATGCTGACCGCCTGCTCGCGCAGCACCGAGAGCATCTCCCGGCGGCCGTCGGCGAGCACCGGGCCCTCCACCAGCGAGGCCCCGACCTGCGCGGCCTCCCGCCGCAGCCCCTCCGGCGGCTCGCCCACGACCCGGATCCGTTCACCCGGCCCGCAGGGCCGCCGCGGGGCGATCCCGGGCCGGATGCACCCCCCGCCGTGGGCGGGGTCGGCGGCCAGGAAGGTCGTCACCGGGACCCCGGCGCACGCCCCGGCCAGCCGCAGGCGGAGCAGGTCGCGCGGCGTCGACCCCTCCCCGAGCACCACGCGCAGCTCCGGCAGCGGGCGGTACCGGAACACGTTGGCCTCGGCCGCGATGCCGGTCGGGTCGTGCTCCACGCCGAACTCCTCGCGCCACCAGAAGGCGTCCGAGCCGGCGGCCCCGCGCAGCCACGCGAGGTCGTCGGGACCGAGCGCCGGGGCCTCGGAGGCGAGCAGGTCCGCGGCCGCCTGCCCCAGCGGCGCCGTCTCGAGCCGGGCCGGGTCGGTCCACGTCCCGAACTGCGCGACGTAGTTCGGCCCCCCGGGCTTCGCACCCGGCCCGACGACGGAGCCCTTCCAGCCCCCGAACGACTGCCGCTGCACGATCGCCCCGGTGATGTGCCGGTTGACGTAGGCGTTGCCGACCTCGACCCGCTCCATCCAGTATGCGATCTCGTCCTCGTCGAGTGAATGCAGCCCGCCGGTGAGTCCGAAGCCGGTCGCGTCCTGCTGCTCGATCGCCTCGTCCAGCGACCCCGCCCGCATCAGGCCCAGCACCGGCCCGAAGCACTCCGTGACGTGGAACCACGACCCCGGGGCGACTCCCTCGCGGACGCCCGGCGTCCACGTGGCGTCGGCGACCCGGCGGGGCTCCACCAGCCACGACTCGCCGGGCTCGAGCGTCGTGAGCGCCCGCTCCAGCTTCGGCGACAGCGCGTCCACCAGCGGCCCCATGGTCGACGACAGGTCGGTGCCCGGCCCCACCCGCAGCGTGCGCACCGCGTCGGCGAGCTGGCGGCGGAAGCGGCGCCCGACCTTCGAGCGCGGGTCGCCCACCGGTCCGACGAGGATCGCCAGGGACGCCGCGGAGCACTTCTGGCCCGCGTGCCCGAACGCGGAGCGCACGAGATCGGCCACGGCCAGGTCCGGGTCGGCCGCCGGGGTGATCACCAGCGCGTTCTTGCCGCTGGTCTCGGCGATCACGCCCAGGTCGGGGCGCCACGACCGGAACAGCGCCGCGGTCTCGCTCGCCCCGGTCAGCACCACGCGCTCGACCGCGGGGTGGGTCACGAGGCGTCGGCCCGCGTCGCCCTCGTCGGTGTGCACGAGCTGCAGCGCGTCCGCCGGGATCCCGGCCGCGTGCAGCGCGGCGACCCCGACCTCGGCGCAGGCCCGCACCTGCGGCGCCGGCTTGATGACGACGGCTGCGCCCGCCGCGAGCGCCGCCAGGCAGCCGCCGAGCGGGATGGCCACCGGGAAGTTCCACGGCGGCGTCACCACCACGACCCGGGCCGGGGTGAACCGCTGCGGGTCGAGCTCGGCCGCCCGGTCGGCGTAGTAGGCCGCGAAGTCGACCGCCTCGGAGATCTCCGGGTCGGCCTCGGCCACGGTCTTCCCCGCCTCGTGGACCATCGTCGTGAGCAGCTCGGTCCGGGCCGCCGCCAGCGCCCGCGCCGCCTCGCGCAGCAGCCGGGCCCGCTCGCCGGGCTCCACCGCGCGCCAGGACGACCCCGCGGCCCGCTCGACGACGGCGTCGACGGCCGCCGGGTCGGTCAGCTCCGGGCCCGTCACGTCAGCGGGGGTCGCCGCGACCGCGCGGCGGGCCCAGTCGCGGTTCGCGGCCAGCGACGGGTCGGTGTCGGGCTCGTTGCGGAACCGCTCCGGGAACGCCCCGAGCACCTCGGCCGCCCGGTCCTGGGTGCGGCGCGGCGTGTCGGCGACCCGGTCGTGCTCGGCGACCGAGGCCCGGAACCGGTCGAGGTAGGAGGCCGGGCCGTCGTCGGAGAACATCGCGTACAGGTAGTTCTCGTGCCCGGCGTTCTCCTCCAGCCGACGGACGAGGTAGCTGACCGCCGCGTCGAAGTCCTCGGCGTGCACCACCGGGGTGTAGAGGACCAGGCCCGACTCCGGGAGGTCCGCCGCGACCGCCCGGGCCTGCGCGGGCGCCATGCCCTGCAGCATCTCGACGTCCATCTGCGCGGACACGCCGCGTGCGGCGGCGAGCTCCACGGCCAGCGCGACGTGGTGCAGGTGGTGGCTCGCCACCCCGATCCGCAGCGCGTCCGCGAGGCCGGGCCGCAGCGCCCGCTCGAGCAGGCGCACGTAGTTCGCGTCGACCTCGGCCTTGGTCGCGTACGGGGCCTGTGGCCAGTCGTGCAACGCCGCGTCCACCCGCTCCATCGCCAGGTTGGCGCCCTTGACCAGCCGGACCTTGACGGGGGCACCGCCCGCGTCGACCCGCCGTCGGGCGAAGGCCGCCAGCTCGTCCAGCGCGGCCACCGAGTCGGGCAGGTAGGCCTGCAGCACGATGCCCGCGGAGTACCCCCGCAGGGAGGGCTGGTCGAGCAGCGCGGTGAACAGCGCGACCGTGAGGTCGAGGTCCTTGTACTCCTCCATGTCGAGGTTGACGAACACGCCGTGGTCGCGGGCCGCCTCGAACAACGGCGTGAGCCGCCGCACCAACCGGTCGCGGCTGCCCTCGTGGTCCCACGGCACGAGCTGGCTCGCCACCGACGAGGCCTTGACCGACACGTAGTCGACGTCGTCGCGCCGGATCAGCTCGTGGGTGCGGGCCAGGCGCCGGTCGGCCTCGTCCTCGCCCAGGACCGCCTCGCCGAGCAGGTTCAGGTTGAGCCGGAAGCCGTCCGCCCGTGCCGCGGCGAGCCGCCGGCGCAGGACGCGCCCGGACGCGTCGACGACCAGGTGCCCGACCAGCTGCTGGAGCCGGCGCCGCGCGAGCGGGACGACCAGCCGCGGCGCGCGCGGGGCCAGCACCGCCCCGGTCCGCAGCATCAGCCGGTCGAGCGTGGAGGCGAACCCGGGCAGCCGGGCACCGCGACCCGCGAGCCGGGCCAGCTCGCGGGCGGCCACCGCGTCGTCCTCGGGGCGGGCGACCCGGTCGACGAAGCGCAGCGCGAAGTCGACGCCGTCGGGGTCGTGGACGAGCGAGGCGAGGCGGCGGGTCGCGGCGTCGTGCCCGGCCTCGTCGCTCGCCGAGCTCCAGCGCGCGGCCCGCTCGACGGCACGCCCGATGAGCGCGTCGTCGATCGAAGGGGCACCCAGGACCACCTGCTCGCTCATGGCGTCCAGAGTGCACCCGGGGTCCGACATCCTTCTTGTCCGATCCCGGCGCACCGGGCGACGGCCGCCGCCAACGGCGCCGGGACGATGGGCCGGTGGACCTGCCCGCCGCCGCGCTCGTGGCGCTGTTCGCCGAGCTCACCGGCGTGATGTTCTGCGCCAAGGACGCCGACGGGCGCTACACCGAGGTCAACGACGCCTTCGTCCGGCGCGCCGACCGGCGGGACCGCTCCGCCGTCATCGGCCACCGCGCGGGGGAGCTGTTCGTCCCGGCCCTGGCCGAGCGCTACGAGGAGCAGGACCAGCGGGTCCTGGCCGAGGGTCGCCCGCTGCGCCACGAGCTGGAGCTGATCCGCCGGGTCGGCGGCGTCCCGGGCTGGTTCCTGACGACGAAGGTGCCGGTCCTGGCCGGCGACGTCCCCGTCGGCGTCGTCAGCGTGTCCGAGGACCTCCGTTCGGCCGACGAGACCGACCCCGCGATGCCCGCGCTGTCGCGGGTCGTCGAGCTCGTCGGACGCCGCCTCGACGACCCGCCGCGGGTGGAGGAGATGGCGACGACGGCGGGGATGTCCACGTCCGCCCTCGAGCGGCGGATGCGCGCGGTCTTCGGCCTCGCCCCGACCCAGTTCGTGCTGCGCGCCCGGATCGACCGGGCCCGCTCCCTGCTGACCACCTCCGACCTCCCGCTCGCCGAGGTCGCGGTGGCCTGCGGCTTCTACGACCAACCGGCCCTCACCCGGCAGTTCGCCCGCCTCGCCGGGGAGACCCCGGGCCAGTTCCGACGGCGGGCCCGCTGACGATGCCGGATTTCCTGGCGCTGGGTGCAGGAAGGGGAGCACGCCGATAGGGCGATGCTGGCACCGGAGGTGCCCGTCCTCCCCACGATGTCGGGGACGGTTGAGACGATGGGGACGTGGCGGCGGACCGGAGTGCGACGGACGGACTGGACCCCGAGCAGAAGGCGGCCGTCGTCGCCCCGCGCGGGCCGGTCTGCGTGCTCGCCGGCGCCGGCACGGGCAAGACCCGCACGATCACCCGGCGGATCGCGCACCTGGTCCGCACCGAGCAGGTCCGCGGCGGCCAGGTCCTCGCGGTCACCTTCACCGCCCGCGCCGCGGGGGAGATGCGCACCCGGCTGCGCGACCTCGGCGTCGGCGGGGTGCAGGCCCGCACCTTCCACGCCGCGGCGCTGCGCCAGTTGCGCTACTTCTGGCCCCGGGCGGTCGGCGGCGAGGCGTGGCCGCTGATCGAGAACAAGGTCCGGTTCGTCGGACAGGCCGCGCAGCGGGCGGGAGCGGCCACGAACCGCGAGTCGCTGCGGGACCTCGCGAGCGAGATCGAGTGGTCCAAGGCCTGCCTGATCGCGCCGGACCGCTACGCCGAGGCCGCCGCGAAGGCCCAGCGCGACTCCCCGGCCCCCGTCGAGCAGGTCGCGCAGGTCTACGCGACCTACGAGGAGCTCAAGAACCGCGCCGAGCAGCTCGACTTCGAGGACCTGCTGATCCACACCGCCGGGGCCCTGGAGGAGACCGCGGAGGTCGCCGACGAGTTCCGCGAGCGCTACCGCTGCTTCGTGGTCGACGAGTTCCAGGACGTGACACCGTTGCAGCACCGGCTGCTCGACGCGTGGCTCGGCGGGCGGGACGACCTCACGGTGGTCGGCGACGCGAACCAGACGATCTACTCCTTCGCCGGGGCGAGCCCGACCTACCTGCTCGACTTCCCCCGCCGCCACCCCGAGGCCGAGATCGTCCGGTTGGTGCGCGACTACCGGTCGACCCCGCAGGTGGTCGCCGCCGCCAACACCGTCATCGGCGCCGCCCGCGGCCGGGCCGCCGGGACCCGGCTGCGCCTCGAGGGCCAGCGCCCGCCGGGCCCGACGCCGGACTTCGCCGAGCACGACGACGAGCCGGCCGAGGCCACGGCCACCGCGGCGCAGATCCGCGAGCTCCTCGACGACGGCGTGCCCGCCGCCGAGATCGCGGTGCTGTTCCGCATCAACGCCCAGTCCGAGGTCTACGAGCAGGCCCTCGCCGACCTGGGGATCCCGTACCAGGTGCGCGGCGGCGAGCGGTTCTTCCAGCGCACCGAGGTGAAGAACGCGATCGCGGCGCTGCGCACGCTCGGCGGCCGGCTCGACGGCGGACCGGAGGCGGTCGTCGGGGCGGACGTCGTCACGACGGTGCGCGCCGCGCTCGGGGAGCAGGGCCTGACCGACGTCCCGCCCGCGGGCAGCGCGTCCGACGGGGCGCAGCGGCAGCGGTGGGAGTCCCTGCGGGCCCTCGCCGAGCTGGCGACCGACCTGGTCGAGGCCCTCCCGGAGGCGACCTACGGCGCCTTCCTGACGGAGCTCTCGACCCGCATGCAGGCCCAGCACCCGCCGACGGTGCAGGGGGTCACGCTGGCGTCGCTGCACGCGGCGAAGGGCCTGGAGTGGGACGCGGTGTTCCTCGTCGGGCTGGTCGACGGGACGCTGCCGATCCAGCACGCCGACGGGGACGACGAGGCGGTGGAGGAGGAGCGGCGCCTGCTCTACGTCGGGGTGACGCGGGCGCGGGTGCACCTGCGGCTGTCGTGGGCGCTGTCGCGGCAGTCCGGCGGGCGCCGCTCGCGCCGGCGCAGCCGGTTCCTCTACGGCCTCGTCCCCGAGGACCACCCGGCCGCCCGGAAGCCGGGGTCGGGGGTCGACGGCGGGCCGCGCGCGAAGGTGGCGAAGGCGGGATGCCGCGTCTGCGGGAAGGTCCTCGCCGACGCCGCCGCGCAGAAGATCGGCCGCTGCACCGAGCATCCCTCCGACGTCGACGTCGAGCTGCTCGACGCCCTGCGCAGCTGGCGCTCGAACGAGGCGAAGCAGCGCTCGGTGCCGGCCTACGTCGTGTTCACCGACGCCACGCTCGTCGCGCTCGCGGAGCAGCGCCCGGTCGACGCGAAGGGCCTGGTGACCATCCCCGGGATCGGCGCGTCCAAGCTCGAGCGCTACGGCGAGGACGTCCTGACGATGGTCCGCGAGCACGCGAGCTGAAAATTCTCCGGCGAACCTCCGGTTAATTCCGTTGCGGGCCCCCGACGAGGGGCCCTAGGTTCGTCAGCACTCCGGCGCGCACGTGTCCGGGGTCGAGACGAGGGGGTGTGCACCGATGAAGAACTCGTTCACGGGCATGCCCGTCCCCAGCGCCGTCAATGGCTTCGCCGTGACGGCGGACGTCTGCAGCTGGTACCGCACCGCGCCCGATGCGCTGATCCGCACCCGCGCGTTCGCGGCCGTGCCGAACGGTCCGGTCACCGGGGGAGAGGTGTCCCCGGCGACGGGTCTCTCCGGCTCCCCCGCCCCGCAGCGTCACGTCGATCTCGACCCCTTGAGTCCGCGCCCCACCGGTCGCCAGCCCCGAGGCTGACCACCGAGCACCACCAGGCCGCGGACCCACTCCGGTTCGCGGCCTTCGTCGTCTCACTCCGACGACGACTCCGCGGTCCGGGTGACCACCGATCACCACCCGCCGTTGGAGGTCCGAACCGTGTTCCCCGTCCCCACCGCCCCCGACATATCCCGGTCGGTCTCCCTGCCCTGCCGCACGGAGCCCGACGACCTGTGGTTCTCCGACAGCCCGGCCGAGCTCGAGCAGGCCAAGGTGCTCTGCGGGGCCTGCCCGATCCGGCGCGCCTGCCTGAGCGGGGCACTGGAGCGCCGCGAGTTCACCGGGGTGTGGGGCGGCGAGATCCTCGACCGCGGCGCCGTGATCGCGCGCAAGCGTCCCCGCGGTCGGCCCTCCAAGGCCGACCTGGCGCGGGACGCGGAGATCGCGGCCGCCCGGGCGGCGGCCGGCGTGGCGTGACGCCCCGGCCCCGCCCCGGGCGAGGGGCCCTGTGATCGCACAGGGCCCCTCGCCCCCTCACACGTCGAAGCCGGGCTGCCAGTCCCGGAAGATCGAGCGCAGCCCGATCTCGGCGTCCAGCTGGCACAGCACCGCCACCGAGGCCAGCGTCACCCGGTGGATGAGCAGGTACTGCGGGGGGAGGTTCAACCCGCGGCCGGTCTCGAACTCCGGGCGGCGCAGGTCGCCGAGCCGCTCGGCCTGCCCGCGGATCCACTCGCGGGTGAAGTGGAACTTCTCGGTGCGCAGCGGGTCGACCAGCGGGCCGAGGTAGGCCATCGCCCGCTCCGGCGACATGTCGGTGTCCGGCAGCACGAACCCCAGGCTGCGCAGCAGCTCGAGCAGCTCGTCGGAGCGGTCCTCGACGGCGAGTGCGAGCATGTGGCCCAGCTCGTAGGGCAGCCCCTCGGGCAACCGCGCGACCGCCCCGAAGTCGATGACGCACAGCCGGCCGTCGGGCAGCACCTGGAAGTTGCCGGGGTGCGGGTCGGCGTGCAGCAGCCCGACGCGGGCCGGCGCCGAGAAGTGGAAGGTGGACAGCAGCGCACCGACGCGGTCGCGCTCGTCCGGCTCGCCGACGCGGATGACCTGCGAGAGCGGCGTCCCGGAGATCCACTCGGACACCATCGCCTTCGGCGCCGAGGCGACCACGCGCGGCACCACCACGTGCTCGTCGCCCTCGAACGCGGCCGCGAAGGCGCGCTGGGCGTCCGCCTCGTCGCGGTAGTCGAGCTCCTCGGCCATGCGGTCGCGCAGCTCCTGCAGCAGCGGCTTGATCTCCATGCCGGGCACCATCGGCTGGATCACGCGGGCGAAGCGCTGCAGCTGGCGCAGGTCGGCCATCACGGCCTCCTCCGCGCCCGGGTACTGCACCTTCACCGCGACCTCGCGCCCGTCGCCCCACACCGCGCGGTGCACCTGCCCGATGCTCGCGGACGCCGCCGGGGTGTCGTCGAACTCGCGGAACCGCTCGCGCCAGCCCCGGCCGAACTGCTCGGCGAGGACCCGGTGGGTGCGCGCGGTGGGCATCGGCGGAGCGGCGGTCTGCAGCCGGGTCAGCGCCTCCCGGTAGGGCTCCGCCAGCTCGTCGGGCACGGCGGCCTCGAAGACCGACAGCGCCTGCCCGAACTTCATGGCCCCGCCCTTGAGCTCGCCGAGCACCGCGAAGAGCTGCTCGGCGCCCTTGCGGGCGACGTCGGCGGAGATCTCCCCGGCGTCCCCGCCGGCGAGCCGGCGACCCCAGCCGGCCGCCGTGCGCGAGGCGAACCCCAGCGGCAGGGACGCCAGGCGCGCGGAGCGTTGGACCGTGCGGCGCGGGATCTCATCGGACACGCCCCCGATTCTCCCCCGCGCGCACGGTGGGGGCGCGCGGAGGTGTGCCGACGCACGGGCACGCAGGGTGCGGCGGACGCGGCCGGCGGGTCAGCGATCCGCGCGTCGGGTCGATCTCGTCGGCGGCCCCGAGCAGCGCCGCCCGGCCCTCGAGGAACGCCAGCACCTGCCCGACGACGAGGCCGGCCACGACGGCCGCGAGCGCCACCCCGACGGCAGCCGGTGCACCCTCCCGCTGCGCGTCGAGCCCGGCGCGCACCGGGTCCGCGTCCGCCCGGTGCCGGTCCGCGCAGCGCAGGCAGGACGTGCGGCCCGGGACGACGAGCGGCCCGACCACGCCGGCCGGATCGGCCGCCGTCGCCGCCAGGTGCGGCTGGTGACGGGCGTGCAGTGGCGCGGTGACCGCCGGATCGGCCGCCGCGGGCCCGGTGAGCACGACCAGGTCCGGACGACGACGGGTCGGCTCGGCCACGGCGACCCCGGGCGCGGACCGGGCCACGGCGGACGCGGCGGCGAGGACCGCCGGGTGACCGACGTCTCCGTGATCGAGGCCCGTGCCGACGTCGTCCGGGCGCACTCGGCCCCCGGCGCGCACCGCGACGCGTCCCAACCCCGCCCCCGCCAGGACCGTCGCCACCGCGACCCCGAGCCGGTCCGCCCCGTGGACGCGGACGTAGGCGTGCTGGTGCCCCGGGCCGCCCGGGGCGCGCAGCAGGTCGGCCCCGGCCAGCTGGACCAGGAGCGCCGTCACGTCCTCGGGGCGGGCACCGGTCGCGACGGCGGTCGCGACCGCCCCGGGACCGTCGAGGGCGCGCAGCAGGGACCGCATCGGCGGGTCGAGACCCTCGAGCACGGGGGCGTCGGCGTGGTCGCCGAACTGGGCGGTGCCCGGGTCCCGCCACCGGGGGACGACGGCGAGGCGGGGCGGGGGCGGGGAGGTGGTCACACCCTCCCTGACGCACGGCGGCGGTCCCCGGATCCATCGGGAGCCCCGCGCCTACGGTGGAGCACCGTGGACGCTCCGCGGGTGGTGGTGAGGCGCAGTGCGCGGCGTACGCGCACGATCAACGCGCGCCGCGAGGGCGACACCGTGATCGTCTCGATCCCGGCCTCGGCGACGCGCGCCCAGGAGGAGACGTGGGTGCGCGAGATGCTCGCGAAGATCGAGCGCTCGGAGGCCCGCCGCCGGCCGGGACGGCGTGCCGGGGACGGCGACCTCGCGGCCCGTGCCGACCGGCTGGCCCGGGAACACCTCGACGAGGTCGGTCCGGACGGCCGCTGGCCGCGACCGGCCTCGGTGCGCTGGGTGGCGCCGATGCGCACGCGGTGGGCGTCGTGCACCCCGGCCGACGGCACGGTCCGGGTCAGCGAGCGGCTCCGGGAGGTCCCGGGCTGGGTGCTCGACCACGTCCTCGTGCACGAGCTGGCGCACCTGCGCGAGCCCGGGCACGGGCCGGCCTTCCGCGCCCTCGAGGCGCGCTACCCGCGCAGCGAGCGGGCGATCGGCTACCTCGAGGGTCTGTCCGCCGGGGCCGGCCTGGAGATCGGGCCGGACCCCGACGAGGGGGACTGAGGGGTCAGCCCTTCGACCCGTCAGGCCCCTCGGAACCGGTCCCCTCGGAGCCGGACCCGTCGTCGGGGCCCGCGTCCTTCTCCCGCTCCGCCTTCATCTCGGCCTCGAGGCGCGCGATCGGGTCGTCCAGGTCGGCGAAGCCCTCGGCGGCGTCCCCGGAGAGCTCCGAGCGCCCGCGGACGAACGCGGACGGGTCGTCGAGGTCCTCGGCGGTGGGCAGCAGGTCGGGGTGCGCCCAGACCGCGTCGCGCCCGGCGACGTCGCGCTCCTCGCCGAGGCGGCGCCACAGCTCCGCGGCGTCGCGCAGCCGGCGGGGCCGCAGCTCCAGGCCGACCAGCGTGGCGAAGGTCTGCTCGGCCGGCCCGCCGGACGCGCGCCGCCGGCGCATGCTCTCCCGCAGCGCGTTCGCGCCGGGCAGCCGGTCGCCGATCGCCTGGGCGACGACGTGGTCGACCCAGCCCTCGACGAGGGCCAGCAGCGTCTCGAGGCGCGCGAGCGCGGCCTTCTGGGCCTCGGTGGTCTGCGGCTCGAACAGCCCGGACGACATCGCCTGCTCGATGGCGGCGGGGTTCGACGGGTCGAGGTCGCGGGCGAGCTCCTCGATCCGCGAGGTGTCGATCGAGATGCCGTGCGCGAACTCCTCGACGGTCGCGAGCAGGCGCTGACGCAGCCACGGGACGTGGCCGAAGAGCCGGTGGTGGGCGGCCTCGCGGGCGGCGAGGAAGACGAGGACCTCACCGGCGGGCCGGTCGAGCCCCTCGGTGAAGCGGGCGACCGAGTCGGGCAGCAGCGCCGCGGTGCCGGACGGCCCCAGCGGGAGCCCGACGTCGGAGGAGGTGAGCACCTCGCCGGCCAGCTGGCCGAGCGCCGAGCCCAGCTGCGACCCGAACGCCATGCCGCCGACCTGCGAGATCATCCCGAGCATCGGCCCGGCCATCTCCCGCGCCTCGGCGGGCAGGCCCTCCACCCACGCCCCGGCGACGCGCTGGGCGACCGGGTCGCACAGCCGCTGCCAGGTGGGGATGGTGGCGTCCACCCAGTCGTCCGGCGACCAGGCGACGATCGAGGAGACGCCCGAGGGCAGCGTGGTGGCGTCGTCGAGCCACAGCTCCGCGAGCCGCACGGACTCGTCGACCGCCTTCTTCTGCTCGGCGGTGGGTGCACCCTTGGTGGTGATCTGCTGGTGCGCCATCTGGGCGGCGAGCTTGTAGTTGACGGGACCGTTCCCGCCGCCCGCCCCGCCCGAGGCGGAGAGCATCTGGCCGAGCTGGCTGAGCATCTGGCCGAGCTGGCCGATGTCGAAGCCACCGGATCCGCCCGGTCCGCCGAGCGCGCCGAACGGGTTGTTCCCGGGGCCGAAGCCGAAGCCCTGCGGGCCCTGCCCGGACCCGCCGTCGCCGGACCCGGAGGACCCCTTGCGGCGCTCGTCGTCGGGGTCGGACGGGCCGAATCCGAAGGGCAGGTCACTCATGGCGCCCACGGTACGCGCGCCGCCGGTCCCGGCGGTCCGCTCGCGCGGTCGGCACAGCACGCCCACAGCGAACAGCCCTCATCCCCGGCCCACAGGGACGATCACTACCCTCGCCGCCCGTGACCCGATTGCGCGCGACCCTGGCCCTCGGGCTCGTGCTCGCCGCCGTGCTCGGGCTCACCGGCGCGACCGTGCGCGTGCCCTTCGTGGCCCTCGGCGACGGCCCCACCTTCGACGTCCTCGGCGCCCAGGACGGCCGCACCATCATCGACGTCGGCAGCGGGCTCCCCACCTTCCCGACGACGGGTCGGCTGCGGATGACCACGGTCGCGGTCACCAGCCAGGTCACGTTGTTCGGCGCCGTCGCGATGTGGCTCTCCGGCTCCCACGAGGTGGTGCCGCGCGAGCAGGTCTACCCCACCGGGCAGTCCAGCCAGCAGGTCGACGCCGAGAACACCCGGCAGTTCACGCAGTCCGAGGACGACGCCCAGGACGCCGCCCTGCGCTACCTCGGGTACCCGAGCTCGGTGGAGGTCGGCGACGTCACCACGCCCGGCCCGTCCGCCGGGGTGCTCGCGCGCGGCGACCGGATCGTCGCGATCGGGGGCCGGCCGGTCGCCACCCCGCAGGACGTCGTCGACACCGTCGGCGCGGCCCGGCCCGGGACGCCGCTCGCGGTGGAGGTGCGGCGCGGGGACGCCACGTCGACCGTCACGGTCCCCGTCGCGCCGCGACCCGGGGACGCCGCCCGGGGCTACCTCGGCATCACCGCGGCCTCGGTGGTCGACGCACCGGCGACGATCCGCATCGGGCTCGCGGACGTCGGCGGCCCGTCGGCCGGCCTGATCTTCGCCACCGCCATCGTCGACAAGCTGACCCCGGGCGACCTCACGGGCGGCCGGGACATCGCGGGCACCGGCACCATCGACGCCTCCGGCCGGGTCGGCCCGATCGGCGGCATCCGCTTCAAGATGGACGCCGCGCAGGCCGACGGGGCGACCACCTTCCTGGTGCCCGCGGGCAACTGTTCCGAGGCCGTGCGGACCGCGCCCGGGGGACTGACCCTGGCGCGCGTGTCCGACCTGCGCGAGGGTGTGGCCGCCGTCGAGGCCGTCGCAGCCGGCCGGACCCCGCCGACCTGCTGAGAGTCCGAGATGTCCGACCACAGGGAACCCACACCGGGTCACTAGAGTTCTCTCACGAGAACCCCTCGAATTCTGGAGCGTGACCGCCCGTGGCCAACCGGCCGGCGACCGGGAACCCGCAGCTGTCCCGGCGCACGAAATCGCTGCTCGTCCTGGGCGCGGTCGTGCTCGTGGCCCTCGTCGTGCTGTTCCGGCTGGTCGACATCTACGTCGACTTCGCCTGGTTCGGCGAGGTCGGGTTCCGCAACGTCTTCACCACGGTGCTCGCGACCCGCGTCGTGCAGAGCGTCGTCGCCGCGGTGTTCATGGGCGGGCTGCTCGCCCTGAACCTCTACATCGCCTACCGCACCCGGCCGGTGTTCGTCCCGGTCGCGGGGCCGGAGGACCCGGTCGCGCGCTACCGCACCGTCGTCCTGTCGCACCTGCGGCTGTTCGCGATCGGGATCCCGCTGATCGTCGCGGTCATCGCCGCGCTCTCCGCGCAGAGCGACTGGCAGACCACGCAGCTGTTCCTGCACCAGACGCCGTTCGGCACGGTGGACCCCGTCTTCGGGCACGACATCGGCTTCTACGTGTTCGCCCTGCCGTTCTGGCGCGCGGTGCTCTCGTGGCTGTTCGTCGGGATCGGGGTCAGCTTCGTCGCCGCGCTGGTGGCGCACTACGTCTTCGGCGGCATCCGGCTGGCCGGCCGCAACGGCTCCCTGGCCGGCGCCGCCCGCGCCCACCTAGCCGTCCTCGCCGGGACGTTCGTCCTGCTCAAGGCGGTCGCCTACTTCCTGGACCGCTACGAGCTGCTGTTCTCCGACCGCAAGGCCTCGATCGGCGGCGCGAACTTCTTCGGCGCGAGCTACACCGACCTGAACGCCGCCATGCCGGCCAAGCTGATCCTGCTGCTCATCGCGGTGATCTGCGCGGCCGCGTTCTTCGCCGCGGTGTTCCTGCGCAACCTGCAGATCCCGGCGATCGCGCTCGCCCTGCTCGTGCTCTCCAGCGTGCTGGTCGGCGCCGCGTGGCCGGCCGTGCTGGAGCAGTTCTCGGTGCGCCCGAACGCCAACCAGCGCGAGGCGGTCTCGATCGACCGCAACATCCAGGCCACCAGACAGGCGTTCGGGCTGACGAACGTCAACATCGAGCCGTACGCGGGCGTCACCGACCAGAACGCCGCCGGGGTGCAGCAGACGGTGGCCACCGACCAGGCGACCGTGCCGAACATCCGCCTGCTCGACCCGAACCGGCTCTCGCGCACGTTCACCCAGCTCGAGCAGCGCCGGAACTTCTACGGCTTCCCGGCCACCCTGGACGTCGACCGCTACGCGGTGAACAACCAGCTGCAGGACTACGTCGTGGCGGCGCGGGAGATCGACCCGGACAACCTGGTCGGCAACCAGCAGGACTGGATCAACCGGCACCTCGTCTACACCCACGGCAACGGGTTCGTGGCCGCGCCGGCGAACACCGTCAACGCGCCGCTGGACTCCAACGGCGGCCAGGGCGGCTACCCGCAGTTCCAGGTCTCCGACGTCGACACCCCCGGCCCGTTCGGCCTGCAGCAGCCGCGCATCTACTACGGCGAGCTGGTCAACGGCCCGGACGACTACGCGATCGTCGGCGCCGACCCGGGCACCCCGCCGCGGGAGTACGACACCGACTCGCGGCAGTACACCTACACCGGGACGGGCGGCGTCCCGCTGTCCAACCCGCTGAGCCGGCTCGCGTTCTTCGCCTACTACGGGTTCGAGCGGAACATCCTGTTCAACTCCTCGATCGGCGACAGCTCGCGGATCATGTACAACCGCGACCCGATCACGCGCGTGCAGAAGGTCGCGCCCTGGCTCGAGCTGGACAGCGACGTCTACCCCGCCGTCGTGAACGGGCAGATCAAGTACATCGTCGACGGCTACACGACGCTGCCGCGCTACCCGTACGCGCAGCAGGTGCCGCTCTCCGACGCCACGCGCGACTCGGCGGGGACGGCGCAGCTGGCCCCGCAGACGGCGGGCTACATGCGGAACTCGGTCAAGGCGACCGTGGACGCCTACACCGGCCGGGTCGACCTGTACGAGAACGACCCGACCGACCCGGTGCTGCAGACCTGGGAGAAGGTGTTCCCGGGCGTCGTGCAGCCGGCCTCGGCGGTGCCGCCGGAGCTGCGCGAGCACTACCGCTACCCGGAGGGCATCTTCAAGGTCCAGCGCGACCTGCTGACCCGCTACCACGTCTCGGACCCGAACGAGTTCTACTCGACGGTCTCCTTCTGGGACGTGCCGTCCGACCCGACGTCGGACGCCGCGGCCGCCGCGGGTGACCCGCAGCCGCCGTACTACCTGCTCGCGGACGACCCGCGCCGCGGCGTCGTCAACAGCCCGCAGTTCCAGCTGACGACGGCGCTGGTCAGCCTGCGCCGGGAGTTCCTGTCGGCCTACCTGTCGGTGAGCTCGGACCCGGGCAGCTACGGGCAGATGACCCTGCTCCAGCTCCCCACCGACACGCAGACCCAGGGCCCGCAGCAGGTGCAGACGCAGTTCCTGTCCTCGCCGCAGGTGTCCACGGAGCTGAACCTGCTGCGCCAGCAGGGCACCCAGGTGCTCTACGGGAACCTGCTGACGCTGCCGATCGCGGGCGGGCTGCTCTACGTCGAGCCGGTCTACATCGAGCGCTCGAACCAGGAGTCCTCGTTCCCGCAGCTCTCCCGCGTGCTGGTGAGCTTCGGCGGCCGGATCGGTTACGCCCCGACCCTCGCGGAGGCGCTGACGCAGGTCTTCGGGTCGGCGGGCACGGCCACCGCGACGCCGGGGGCGGCCGGGCAGCCGCAGCAGCCCGCGACCGGCCAGGCCCAGACCCCGCCGGCCGGTCAGGCCCCTGCCACGGCGGGAGTGCCCGCCGCGGGCAACTCGGCGGCGGTCAGTTCCGCGGTGACGTCGATGAACTCGGCGCTCGACCGGCTGCGCACCGCGCAGCAGCAGGGTGACTTCGCCGGGATCGGCCAGGCCCAGCAGGACCTGGCGACCGCGATCAACCAATACCGGTCCGCCCTCGGACAGGCCCCCGGGTGATCGCCCGCTCCACCCCGTCGCGTATCGTTGCCGGTGCGACGCGGGGTGGAGCAGCTCGGTAGCTCGCTGGGCTCATAACCCAGAGGTCACAGGTTCGAATCCTGTCCCCGCTACCACCTCGAAGGGCCCCGCACTCAGGAGTGCGGGGCCCTTCGTCGTTCCGGACGGCGGGCGCGGACTCGCTGCCGCGACCCACCCCCCCTGCGCGCCGCCGGTTCACCGACCGGTAGTGTTCCTGTCATCGCCGGAACGTACGGCGACGGCGCGGGGTGGAGCAGCTCGGTAGCTCGCTGGGCTCATAACCCAGAGGTCACAGGTTCGAATCCTGTCCCCGCTACCACCTAGAAGGGCCCCGCACTCAGGAGTGCGGGGCCCTTCGTGCGTTCAGCGCTCGGCCAGCGAGGCCGGCAGGCGGAACGAGCCGTCGGGGTCCGGGGGGAACCCGTGCACGGCGACGACGGCCGCCACCGGGAGCGGGCCGTAGACGTGCGGGAACCAGGGCCCCGAGGTCTCGACGACGCCGTCGCGCACGCCCGGCTCCCAGCGCACCGGGACCCCCACGAGCCCCGGGTCGACCTCGAGCAGCACGAGGTCCTCGCGGCCGGCGTACAACCGCGTGGCGGGCAGGGCCACCGTGCCCGGGTCCGAGCAGTGCACGAACCCCTCGTCGGCCAACGACGGCGGCGTGAGGACCCCGTCCGCGGCGTCCCAGTCGGCGCGGGCACAGATGTGGAGGATCATGACCCGGGATCCTCGTCCTCACACGTCGCAGGCCATAGTGGGGGCATGCAGGGGAGTGCGTCCGAGATCGTCATGCTCTTCGTCTACTACGTGCTCTTCGTGTTCTACCTGTTCCTCATCGGACGCCTGGTGGTCGAGGTCGTGCGCGGGTTCGCGCGCGACTGGCGGCCCGCCGGCGGCACCGCGGTGAGCCTGGAGATGATGTACCGGGTCACCGACCCGCCCGTGAACCTGCTCAAGCGCCTCATCCCCGCGGTGCGGATCGGGAACATCAGCCTCGACCTGTCGATGCTGATCCTGCTGCTCGTCGTCTTCATCCTGCAGCGGGTCGCGCTGGCCTACTCGATCCGCGGCTGAGCGGCCCGCCACCTCCGGTGGTCGGTCGGCGGCCGACCTGACACGCTGCCTCGGTGACCGCTGCCCGTGACCTGCTGACGTTCGTCTCCTCCGCCGTCCGGAGCCCGGGAGTGATCGGAGCGGTCGCACCGAGCGGACGCGCCCTGTGCGACCTGCTGGCCTCGGTGGCGCCGGCGGACGTGCCCTCGACGGTGGTCGAGCTGGGGCCGGGGACGGGCGTGGTCTCGCAGGCGCTGCGGCGCCGCCTGCCCCCCGGCTCGCGGCACGTCGCGGTCGAGCTCGACCGCAGCATGGTCGGGCTGCTGCGGCGGAACCTGCCGTGGCTCGAGGTGCTGCCCGGCGACGCGAAGGACCTGCAGGAGCTGCTGGCGGACGTCGGGATCGACCACGTCGACGCGGTCGTCAGCGGCCTGCCCTGGACCCTGTTCAGCCGGGACGCCCAGCGCGCGATCATGGACCAGGTGAACCGGGTGCTCGTGCCCGGCGGCGTGTTCACCACGTTCGCCTACGCGCACGTGATGAACCTGCCCACGCAGCGCCGCTTCCGGGAGCTGCTGCAGGAGAGCTTCGACGAGGTCTCGGTCACCCCGATCGTCTGGCGCAACGTGCCGCCGGCGCTGGCCTACCAGTGCCGGAACCGCTGAGCGGGCTCAGACGACCAGCTTCGCCCCGATCACCGCGGCCGACATCTCGCCCGGGGCGGTCGCGTCGCAGAACCCGGTCAGCGCCTCGACGAAGCGCACCGGCTCGTCGCAGTGCGGGAAGTGGCCGGAGGAGTCGAAGATCTCGAGCCGGGACCCCGGCATGAGCGCGGCCGCCCGGTAGGCGTGACCGACCGGGATGATCGGGTCGCGGCGGCCCCAGAGGACCATGGTCGGCAGCCCCTCGGTGAGGTAGAGCCGATCGGTGCCCGACACGCGCTGGCCGGACGGCCCGATGACCCCGCGGATGGTGTCGACGAAGGCGTCCGCGTGGGCCCGCTCGGTCAGCGAGCCGGCGTGGCGCGCGTACTCCACCAGCGACACCTTCTCCGCGGGCGGCAGCGGCAGGGCGGCCGCGGCCCGCAGGGCGCTGACGCCCAGGCCGAGCAGGCCGGACCGGGCGAGCAGGGGCAGCACGACGCCCGCGCCGGGCAGCGACGCCAGACGCAGCGTCGGGCTCACGCCCCGGCCGAGCCCGCCCGAGGAGACCAGCACGAGCCGGGCGCACATCTCCGGGAACTGGTAGGCGAACTGCATCGCCACCCCGCCGCCCAGGGAGTGCCCGACGACCGTGACCCGACGGTGCCCCAGCGCGGCGAGCAGGTCGCGCAGGCCGTTCGCGTACGCGCCCATCGAGAAGTCGCCGCTCGGCCCGGCGGACTCGCCGTGGCCCAGCAGGTCCGGCGCGATCACCCGGTGCCGGCAGCCGTCCTGCTCCAGCCGCCCGAGCACCGGCTCCCAGGTCGACGAGCTGCCCGCGACGCCGTGGAGGAGCACCAGCACCTCGGGGTCCTCACGGTTCCCGGGAGCCACCTCCGGGCAGGCCTCGAGGTAGGCCATGCGGTGGCCGTGCAGGGTGATCGCCCGCCGCGTGGTGCTCATGGCCCGATGGTGTCGCATCCGGCACGTCGACGCCCACCCCGACCCGATCCGGACACCCCGACTCCCTAGCCTGGGCGTCGATGTCACGCTCCCGCGCCGGTGCCGCCGCCCTGCTCACCGCCCTGGGCCTGTTCGCCGCCTGCGGCGGGCAGTCCGCGGGTGCGCCCGCCGCGCCCGCCGCGCCCCCGTCCGGCACGGGCAGCGCCGCGCCCGCCCCGACGACGACCGCCGCTCCGGCCTCGTGCGCGACCCGGACCTACGACCGGCTGACCGAGCCGCAGCGCTTCGCGCAGCTCGTCGTCGTCGGGGTCCCGGCCGGCGGGGTCAGCCAGGCCGCGCGTACGGCGCTCGCCCGGGAGCCGGGCGGGATCATCCTGACCGACGGCGAGTCCGCGTCGAAGGATGCCGTGACGAAGGTCGTGACGAGCGCGCAGGCCACCGGCGGCGCGGAGGTCCCGCTCCTGGTCGCCGCCGACCAGGAGGGCGGCCAGGTGCAGGAGCTGGAGGGCCCGGGCTTCCCGACGATGCCCTCGGCGCTGGCGCAGGGCCGGGACGCGGACGGCCTTCGCGCGGCGGCCAAGGGCTGGGGCGACGCCCTGCGCGACGTCGGGGTGACGGTGAACCTCGCGCCGGTCGCGGACGTCGTCAACCCGGCGCTGGGCGAGGCCAACGCACCCGTCGGGAAGTTCGACCGCCAGTACGGCGACGACGTGGCGACCGCCTCGGCGGGGGTGCAGGCCTTCGTCGCGGGGATGCGTGACGCGGACGTCGCCCCGACCCTGAAGCACTTCCCCGGGCTCGGCGAGGTCCGGCAGAACACCGACTTCGCGGGCGGTGTCGAGGACACGGTGACCGGTCCGGACTCGCCGTCGCTGCAGTCCTTCGCGGCCGGGATGAAGGCCGGGGCCCCGCTGGTGATGATGTCGTCGGCGCGGTACTCGGAGATCGACCCGGACGAGCAGGCACTGTTCTCCTCACGGGTGATGCAGGACCTGCTGCGCGAGCGGCTGGGATTCGACGGCGTGATCATGACCGACGACGTGGGGGCCGCCGCGGCCCTGGAGGACACCCCGGTCGGTGCGCGGGCCACGAAGTTCCTCGCCGCGGGCGGCGACCTGGTCCTCACCATCCGACCCGGCGACCTCGCCCCGATGCTCGATGCGATCACGACGGCGGCCCGCGAGCCCGCCTTCGCGCAGCGGGCGCAGGACGCGGTGCGCCGGGTGCTCACCCTGAAGGAGCAGCAGGGGATCCTCCGCTGTTGATCTTCCTACCCGCCGGTAGTGCGTCCTCGTCGCCGACCTGCGAGAGTGCGGGGTCGTGGACCTGACCTACACGGCGGAGGAGGAGCAGTTCCGGCAGGAGCTGCGCACCTGGCTCGCCGAGAACATCCCCACCGAGTGGACGCGACCGGGCTACTGGGCGACGTTGTCCGACGAGGAGTCCTTCGAGAAGCGCCGGGAGTGGGAGGCGCGCAAGACCGCGGCGGGCTTCTCGGGCATCCAATGGCCCGTCGAGTACGGCGGCCGCGGCGGCACCCCGGGCATGAAGGCCATCTACGACGAGGAGACGGTGCGCGCGCACGCGCCGCAGACGGTCAACGTGCTGGGCCTGACCTTCCTGGCCCCGACGATCATGGCGATCGGCACCGAGGAGCAGAAGGCCGAGATCATCGGGCCGATGCTGCGCAACGAGGTCATCTGGTGCCAGGGCTTCTCCGAGCCCGGCGCGGGATCGGACCTCGCCGCCGTGGCGACGCGCGGCGTGCTCGACGGCGACGAGTACGTCGTCAACGGGCAGAAGATCTGGACGACGAACGCGATGCACGGCGACAAGATCTTCACCATCGTGCGGACCGAGCAGGGCTCGGAACGCCACAAGGGCCTGTCGATGCTGCTGATCGACATGGACCAGCCCGGCGTGGAGGCCCGCCCGCTCAAGCAGATGAGCGGCGCGAGCGAGTTCGGCGAGGTCTTCTTCACCGACGCGCGGGTGAAGGCCACCGACTGCCTCGGCGAGATCGGCCAGGGCTGGCGCACCGCGATGCTGCTGCTCTCCTTCGAGCGTGGCGCCTCGGGCGTCGGGCAGTACACCGAGTTCCGCCGCCAGTACGACGACATCGTCGCCGAGGCGAAGCGCTTCGGCCGGGCGGACGACCCGGTGGCCCGCCAGGAGCTCGCCCGGTGCCTGGTCGAGCTGGAGTGCCTGCGCTACCACGCGATGCACATCCTCACGCAGGTCGAGCAGGGCAAGGACCTCGGCTCGGAGTCGTCGATGACGAAGCTGCAGTGGTCCGAGGCGTTCCAGGACCTCTGGGAGGCCTTCGAGCACGTCCTCGGCCCGGAGGCGACGCTCGCCGCGCCGCGGCCCGACGTCGACCTGTCCCCGTTCCACGCGCAGGACCACTGGTCCCGGTCGGTCACGATCTGGGGCGGCTCGTCGCAGGTCCAGCGCAACATCGTCGCCGAGCGCGTGCTCGGCCTGCCGCGGTAGAGGAGAGGGACGTGTTCTTCGCACTGACCGACGAGCAGCAGGCCTTCGCCTCGACGGTGACCGAGTTCCTCGCCGACCGCTTCGACCTCGAGGCCGTGCGCGGCGTCGTGGAGGACCCGGACGGCGACGGCCACCCGCTGACGCTGTGGAAGGGCCTCGCGGACCAGGGCGCGCTCGCCGTCCTCGTGCCCGAGGAGCACGACGGCCTCGGCCTCGGGCTCGTCGACGCGCAGGTGGTCGCCCGCGCGCTCGGCGCCGGCGTCGCACCCGGCCCGTGGCTCGCGACCGTGCTCGCCGCCGAGGCGCTGCGGATCGCCGGGTCGGCCGAGCAGCAGTCCCGCTGGCTGCCCGCGCTCGCCGCGGGGGAGACCGTCGGCACCGTCGCGCTGCGCGGTGAGGGCGGCGCCTGGGACGGCTCCGGCATCACCGTCGACGCCAACGACGGGAGGTTGAGCGGCTCGGCCTCCCCGGTCGACTACCCCGCCGTCGCCGGCCTGCTCGTGGTCGCGGCCACCGACGCCTCGGGCACGCCGGGGCTCTACCTGGTCGAGGCGGGCGCGTCCGGGCTGACGGTGCGCGACCAGCACACCTACGACGGCACCTCTCGGGTGGGCGCGGTGGAGTTCGCCGACACTCCGGCGGAGCCGCTCGCCTCGGGCGACACGGTGGCCGTGCAGGCCCTGCTGGCCCGCGGCGCGGTGCTCAACGCCGCGGACCTGGTGGGCGTCGCGCGCGAGGCGCTCAACCGCACCGTCGCCTACGACCGCGACCGCAACCAGTTCGGCGTCCCGGTCGGGTCGTTCCAGGCGCTCAAGCACGCCCTGGCCGACCTGCACGTCGCGGTGACGATGGCCGAGCACGCGGTGCTGTTCGCCGCGCACGCGCTGGACAGCGACGACCCCGGGACGCAGATCGCGGTCGCGGTGGCGGGGTCGAAGGCCGCCGACGCCGCGTGGGACGCCACCGGCGCGATGATCCAGTTCTTCGGCGGCATCGGCTTCACGTGGGAGCACGAGGCGCACTTCTTCTACAAGCGCGCCCGCCGTCGGGCCCCGCTGTTCGGGTCGGCGGCCGAGCACCGCGAGGCGCTGGCGGCCCTGACCATGTGACTTCGTCACGTGAGCACTAAGTGGGGCCATAGGCCCACTTAGTGCTCACGAGGGCGGAGCCCACCTTTCGGACAGGTCGGGCTGCGCGTCGGGCCGAGGGGTGATGGCATGACCGCCGTCACCCCTCACCGACGAAGGAGACCCCCGTGGCGAGCACGCCGACCCAGGACGACCGCAGCCTGCTCACGGTGATCGCGCGCATGACCGCGAAGCCGGGCAAGGAGGCCGAGCTGCGGGCCGGGCTCGAGGCGCTGATCCCGACGACGCTGGCCGAGGACGGCAACGTCAACTACGACCTGCACGTCGCCGAGGACGACCCGGCCACGTTCTTCTTCTACGAGAACTGGACCTCCGGCGACAAGCTCGACGCCCACCTCGCGGCCCCGCACCTGGTCGACTTCGCGGGCAAGCTCGACGACCTGCTGGTCGGGGGCGCCGACGGCCTCGTCATCAGCCGGGTCAAGCGGATCGCGTGACGGCCACCCCCTCGTCCGTCGCCTCGGCCATGGCCGGGGCGGCGGCGTCGTGGATCGAGACCCTCGACGACGAGCAGGCGGCGCAGGGCTCGTGGGAGTGGCCCGGCTCGAAGGCCGCGGAGGCCGAACGCCTCCGCTGGTACTACACGCCCACCGACCACGGCGGGCTGACGCTGCACGAGCAGCTGCCGCAGCAGCAGCGGGCGGCGATGCGCCTGCTCGCCACGGGGCTCTCCGAGGCGGCGTACGTGTCCGCGTCGACGATCATGGGCCTGGAGAACGTCCTCGACCTCACCGAGGGGTTCGCCACCGGCTTCGCGCGCGACCGCGGACGCGACCCCGGCATGTACTACCTGCGCGTGTTCGGCGACCCGGAGGGCGACGCGCCCTGGGGCTGGCGCTTCGGCGGCCACCACGTGTCGGTGAACCACCTGGTCGTCGACGGCGAGGCGGTCGCGGGCTCGCCGTGCTTCCTCGGTGCCGACCCGATGGTCTCCCCGCTGCTCGGCGGGCAGGAGCTGCGCCCGCTCGGCGGCATCGAGGACGCGGGGCGCGCCCTGCTGCACGCGCTCGACGCCGGCCAGCGCGAGCGCGCGATCCTGACGCCGACCGCGCCCGCCGACATCATCGGCGCCAACCGCGTCGAGGTCTCGCCCGGCGACCGGCTGATCCCGCTGCCGGACCTGTGGCGCGGCCACTTCGACGACCAGACCCTCGAGGACCGCCTGTGGTCGATGCACGACGGGCTGGAGAGCCGGCTCGGCGTCACCGAGGCCGATCGTGCCGCCACCGAGTTCGCGGCGCGGCCGAAGGGGATCGCCGCCACCGATCTGTCCAGCTCGCAGCGCGACGTGCTGCGTGCGGTCGTCGCGGTCTACCTCGACCGCATGCCGGAGGGCCTCGTCGAGCGGGAGTACGAGCGTCTCGACCTCGGCGCCGTGCACTTCGCCTGGGCCGGGGGAGCCGAGCGCGGCGACCCGCACTACTACCGGCTGGAGGGCCCGGGCCTGCTCGCGGAGTGGGACAACACCCAGCGCGACGTGAACCACGCGCACTCGGTGTGGCGGGTGCCCGGTCACGAGTTCGGCCGCGACGTCCTGGCCGACCACCTGCGCGCGCACCACTGAGGTGTCGGGCGTCCCGGGGCCCGGGATTACCCTGGGGTCGTGGACGACTCGACCGCGACCGAACTCAAGGACCTCGCCGCCAGCCTCGACTCCGTGGAGGCGGCGATGGACCTCGACGGTCTGCGGCGGCAGGTCGCCGAGCTCGAGGCGCAGGTCGCCGCCCCGGACCTCTGGGACGACGTCGACACCGCGCAGAAGCTGACCAGCGAGTTCACGCACAAGCAGGCCGACCTCAAGAAGGCGGAGTCCCTGCGCTCGCGCCTCGACGACCTGACCACGCTCTACGAGATGGCCGACGAGGAGTCCGGCTCGGACGCCACGGAGCTGACCGTCGAGGCCGACGCGGAGCGGGCCAGCCTGCACTCCGACATCGACGCGTTCGAGGTCCGCACCCTGCTCAACGGCGAGTACGACGAGCGCGACGCGCTGGTCACGGTGCGCGCGGAGGCGGGCGGGGTGGACGCCGCCGACTTCGCCGAGATGCTCATGCGGATGTACCTGCGCTGGGCCGAGCGGCACGGCTACCCCACCGAGGTCTACGACACCTCCTACTCCGAGGAGGCGGGCATCAAGTCCGCCACCTTCAAGGTCTCGGCGCCCTACGCCTACGGGACGCTGTCGGTGGAGCAGGGCACGCACCGGCTCGTCCGCATCTCGCCGTTCGACAACCAGGGCCGGCGCCAGACCAGCTTCGCCGGGGTCGAGGTCGCGCCCGTCGTCGAGTCCACAGACCACGTGGAGATCGACGAGAAGGACCTCCGCGTCGACGTCTACCGGTCGTCGGGCCCCGGCGGGCAGGGCGTCAACACCACGGACTCCGCGGTCCGCCTGACGCACATGCCCACCGGCATCGTCGTGAGCTGCCAGAACGAGCGCTCGCAGCTGCAGAACAAGGCGACCGCGATGACGGTGCTGGCTGCCAAGCTGCTCGAGCGCCGCCGCGCCGAGGAGCGGGCGCTGCTGGACTCGCTCAAGGACTCCGGCTCGTCCTGGGGCAACCAGATGCGCTCGTACGTGCTGCACCCGTACCAGATGGTCAAGGACCTGCGGACCAACCAGGAGACCTCGCAGACCTCGCAGGTGCTCGACGGGTTCATCGACGACTTCCTGGACGCGGGCGTCCGCTGGCGCAAGCAGACCGAGGCCGCGGCGTAGCCGGGGTTCGCCCGTCCGGGAAGATCATCGCCGCCCAGTAGCATCGCGCCCCGTGCTCCGGCTCGAGAACGTCTCGAAGATCTATCCGACGTCCGCGCGGCCGGCGCTCGACGACGTCTCGGTCGACGTCGAGGCGGGTGAGTTCGTCTTCCTGATCGGCCCGTCGGGCTCCGGGAAGTCGACGCTGCTGCGCCTGCTGCTCCGCGAGGAGACGCCGACGCGCGGAAACGTCTACGTCGCGAACTGGAACGTCGCCCGCCTGGCGAACCGGAAGGTGCCGCGGCTGCGCCAGCGGATGGGGTGCGTGTTCCAGGACTTCCGGCTGCTGCCCAACCGCAGCGTGGGCGACAACGTCGCGTTCGCCCTCGAGGTGACCGGGAAGTCCGAGCACACCATCCGGGCCGTCGTGCCGGAGATGCTCGAGCTGGTCGACCTGACCGGCAAGGCCGACCGGATGCCCGCCGAGCTCTCCGGCGGCGAGGCCCAGCGGGTGGCGATCGCGCGGGCGCTGGCCAACCGCCCGCTGGTCCTGCTCGCGGACGAGCCCACCGGCAATCTCGACCCCGAGACCAGCGACGACATCATGCTGCTGCTCGACCGCATCAACCGCGCCGGCACGACGGTGCTGATGGCGACGCACGACCGCCAGATCGTCGACGCGATGCGCCGCCGGGTGGTGGAGCTGCACCTCGGTCGGCTGGCCCGCGACGACGCCCGGGGCGTCTACGGGGCCCGGCGATGAACGGACTGGCCTTCGTCTGGCGGGAGGCCCTCGCCGGGCTGCGGCGCAACGTCACCATGAGCGTGGCGATGATGCTCACGACGGCGATCTCGCTCGGCATGCTCGGCGCGGGGCTCCTCGCGGTGCGCACCATCGACCGCACGCAGGACCTCTACTACTCCCAGCTCGCGGTGCAGGTGGCACTGGACGAGCCGACGAGCGCCGGCGACCCGGACTGCTCCAGCCCGGTGTGTGCGGGGCTGCGCGGCCAGCTCCAGGGCGATCCCCTGGTGGCGGGGGTGACCTACGAGTCCCGGGAGCAGGCCTACCAGCGCTTCCTGCGGATCTACGCCGGCCAGTCGATCCTGCAGCTCGTCCGCCCGCAGTCGCTGCCCGCGACGCTGCGGGTCACGCTGGAGGACCCGACCCGCGGCGACGCGCTGGTCGCGGGCTACTCGACCCGACCCGGCGTCCGGAACGTGGTCGACCAGCGCCGCCTCGTCGAGGACCTCTTCACCTTCCTCGGCAGCGTGCGCAACGCCGCCTTCGGGCTCGCCTCGGTGCAGGCGCTGGCGGCCCTGCTGCTGATCTCGAACACCATCCAGGTCTCGGCGTTCACGCGACGGACCGAGGTGGGCATCATGCGGCTGGTCGGCGCCACCCGCTGGTACACCCAGGTGCCGTTCCTCATCGAGGCGGTGATCACCGGCGTGGTCGGGGCCGTCCTCGCGACGGTGGGCCTGGTGCTCGGGAAGCTGTTCTTCATCGACCGGCTGCTGTCCGGGCGCCTGATCTCCAACGCGATCCCCGCCGTCGGGATGAGCGACGTCCTGTTGTTCGTTGCACCCTTGTTGCTCGTGATCGGCGCTGCGATCGCGACGGCCACCGGGTATGTCACCCTGCGGCTGTACGTGCGCAACTGAGGAGGAGGACCTCGTGGCCAAGACGGCCGTCCCCACGGACTCGGGCCGCTCGAAGGAGAAGGCGTCGAAGAAGGCGTCGTCCAACCGGCCCGAGGAGCGACGCAAGATCGTCGCCACCAACCGTAAGGCGAAGTACGACTACCAGGTCCTCGACGTCTACGAGGCCGGGATCGCCCTGCAGGGCACCGAGGTGAAGAGCCTGCGGGCCGGGCGGGTCTCGCTCGCCGACGCGTTCGCCACCGTCACCGACGGCGAGGTCTGGCTGCGCGGCCTGCACATCCAGGAGTACGACTTCGGGTCCTGGACCAACCACGAGCCGCGCCGGCACCGCAAGCTGCTGCTGCACCGCGGGGAGATCGAGCGGCTCATCGGCAAGACCCGCGAGGGCGGCATGACGCTCGTCCCGCTCTCGGTGTACTTCTCCGGCGGCCTGTGCAAGATCGAGCTGGCCCTGGTGAAGGGCAAGGCGGCGCACGACAAGCGGCAGGCCATGGCCGAGCGCGACGCGAAGCGGGAGGCCGAGCGCATCGTCGGGCGCCGGATCAAGGGGTGGTAGAGCGGCTGACGTCCGACGAGGACGTCGAGCCCTGGGTCCGGTCCCTCGGGCTCGGTCCCGACGGCCGGTCGGGGCTGGTCGACGTGCACGTGCACTTCCTGCCCGACCGGATGCTGCAGAAGGTCTGGGCCTACTTCGACGACGCGGTCACGCACTACGGCTACGACTGGCCGATCCACTACCGCGCGCCGGAGCCCGAGCGGCTCGCCACCCTGCGGTCGTTCGGGGTCGAGGCCTTCGCGCCGCTGGTCTACCCGCACAAGCCCGACATGGCGGCGTGGCTGACCGGGTGGGCGCTGGACTGGGCGGCCGAGGTCGGGGAGGCGGTGCCGACGGCGACCCTGTTCCCGGAGGAGTCGGTGACGACCTACCTCGCCGACGCGGTCGATCGCGGCGCGCGACTGGTCAAGGCGCACGTGCAGGTCGGCGGCTACGACCCGCGCGACCCGCTGCTCGACCCGGCGTGGGGCCTGCTCGCCGAGGCCGGGGTGCCGGTGATCGCGCACTGCGGCGACGGCCCGATCCCGGGTCGGCACACCGGCATCGACATCATCGGCGAGGTGATGGACCGGCACCCGCGCCTGCCGCTGGTCCTGGCCCACGCCGGGCTCCCCGACTACGACGCGGCCCTGGCCCTCGTGGCGCGGCACCCGGCGGTGCGGCTGGACACGACGATGGTCGGCACGCCGTTCACCGAGGCGTTCGCCCCGCTGCCCGCGGACTGGCCGGCCCGGCTGGCCGACCTCGCGGGGGAGGGCCGGGTCGTCCTGGGCACCGACTTCCCGAACATCCCCTACGGCTACTGGCACCAGCTCGAGGCGATCCGCACCTGGGCGGCGGCCGACGAGCGGCTCGGCGAGGCCTTCCTGCGCTCGGTGTTGTACGACGCACCGGCCGCACTGGTCGGTCACGGATGATCGCGCCGCGGGTGGACGTTATGATGGGCAGTCCCGCCGGGAACATCGGTGGGAGAAGGGGGTGACTGGTTTCGACTCCGGACGGTTGATCAGGAGAAGCGTGCCGAGGAAGGCGACGATGATCTCGATAACCACCCGTCGCAAAGAAATAAGCGCCGAGAACAGTACTCAGCGCGACCTCCAGCTCGCTGCCTAAGTAGCGACTGAGGTCTGTCGGCCCGGGTTCGTTCCCGACCCGGTCGCCGGCATCAGCTAGGGGACTCCACCGTCGGGCCCGGTCACGGGGCCCGGCGGGACATCGAACAGTGACTGGGGTCGTCACGCCGGCGTGTCTGCACGATCGGCGGACCCGAGTAGAGACGACGCAGACTGCGCACGGAGAAGTCCTGACAGGTGTTCGGAGGACCCGGGTTCGATTCCCGGCACCTCCACCCCTCGACGAGGCCGGAGAGCGGATCGCTCTCCGGCCTTTGTCGTATCCGGATGGGACGCCCGCGCGGCCGGCGCGTGACGCGACCGGCACGAGATCCTCGTCGCGGTGACCGGGTCGGCGAACGGTGTCGACCTTCCCTCGGTCGGGGCGCTACGGTCACCCGGCCGAGCTATCTGGTTGGCACCAGTGCTGCACGCCGTGAGGCAGGGGGAGCGTCGTGACCGCCGACGGAACGGTCGAGACGACCGGGTCGACCCGGGACGGTGACGACGGGTCCGCGTCCGACACGCAGCGTGTCCTCGTCGACACCCAGGGCGAGACGGCGACGGACGTGCTCGTCACCGGCGCGGCCGACGCCGCGGTCCGCGGGGTCGACGAGGTCCTCGGCCGTGAGGTCCGGCTGGTCACCCTCCCGCCGACCTCCGGGGACGCCCTCTCCGACCGCATCGAGCAGGTCCGCCACCTCGCGCGTCTGCACCACCCGCACCTGCTCGAGGTCTACGACGTCGACGGGCTCGCGCCGGACACCGAGAGCACGCTGGTGCTCGAGAGCGTCAGCGGGGAGCCGCTGCCGTTGGTGCTGCGCGACGGGCCGCTCCCCGCGGCGGACCTCGCCCGCATGGGCGCCCAGCTCGCGTCGGCCCTCGCGCACGCCCACGCCCACCACGTGGAGCACGGCGCGATCGGACCCGCCAGCATCCTCGTGAACCGCGGCGGGCCCGAGGCGTGGCTGGTCGGCCTCACCGCCTCGCTGTCCGGTCCGCTGCCGGTGGTCGCGGAGACCGACGACGCCGCGGCCCGCCGGTCCGCCGACGTCCGGGCCCTCGTGCGGACGCTCGCCGAGGTCGCCCGGCCCGAGCCCGACGAGCAGGACGACGCGGTCACGGTCCCCACCACCCGCACCGCCCCGGACGACGACCCGCTGGCCGCTCCGCTGCTCGCGCTGCTGCGCGACGCCGACGGCCCGCTCCCGCCGTCCGCGGCGGCGCTGTCCGAGCGGCTCAACCGGCTCGGCCGCGATGACACCCCGGCGACGGACGACGCCGCGGCCGCCCGCCTGGTGCCGGTCGTCGCGTCCTGGTCGGAGAGCCCGTCCGTGCCCGGCGACACCGGGCCGACCGCCTGGTCGCCCGCCGTCGCCGTCGGGCCGGCGGTGCACACGCGCGGGTCGCAGGGCGTGACGCCGCTCGCGGTCGTCCCGGGTCCGCGGGCGGGCCGGGCCGGGGTGCTCGCCGCCGCGACCGCCACGCTCGCGCTCGCCTCCGGCCTGGTCATCTGGGCGGGGGAGTCGCACGTGGTCCGGCAGGAGCCGCAGGCCGAGGTGGCCGCCTCGCCGGCGTCCGTGCCGCGCGGGTTCCCGCCGTTCCTGCCCGTCGCCCCGGTGGTGCCGGCGTTCGCCGACGACGACGGGGAGTCGTCGGGCCGGAGCGACTCCGGGGAGACCGCGGCCGCGTCGGCGCCGTCGTCGGAGTCCCCGACGACGACCTCCACGACCTCGACGACGCCGCAGGGGACGACCAGCGGGCCGACGACGCCGTCGCGCGACACGACCCCGCCGGTCGTCCCGCCGCCGACCGGGCCGACGGGTCCGACCGGACCGACCGGGACGCCCCCGACGACGACGAGCTCGCCGGCCCCCACGCAGCCCACGACGCCGCCGACCACCACCACGGAGCCGACGACGCCGTCGACGACCACCTCGGTCCCGGGGTCGACGCCCCCGCCCGCCACGACGCCGACCGCCACGACGCCGCCTGCGACCCCGCCGCCCGGGACCACGACCACGACGACGCCGGTCACGACGACCACGACGACCACCCCGATCGCGGGGCAGATGCTCGCGTTCGCGCTGGGGCTGTAGCCCGCTCCGCACCGAGTGCGACGTGGCGCAGGTTCGCGCACCCGAATCCTGCGTGGTGTCGCGCTCGGCACGCGGCCGCGGGTCGCCCGTCGCGCGAGTGCGACGTGGCGCAGGTCCTGCGCCGCTGATTCCTGCGTGGTGTGGCACTCGGCGGCCGGGTGGGGATCCCGGCGCCCCGTGAGCGCGGCGTAGCGTCGATTTCCGCGGAGCCGGAGAGGGACCCCCGGGCCGTCGAGGAGGACGTGGATGTCCGTCGCGGCCGAGCGCCGTGCCGCCCTGCCGTGGGAGGTCTGGGCGCTGCTGGCCGGGAGCTTCCTGGTCGCCGCGGGCTACGGGATCGTCGCGCCGGCGCTGCCAGTGTTCGCGCAGACGTTCGGGGTCGGGGTGACGGCCGCGGCCGCCGTCGTCAGCGCCCTGCCGGTCCTGCGCCTGCTGTTCGCCCCGGTGTCCGGGCGGCTCGTGGCCCGGGTCGGCGAGCGGGCGATGTACCTGACCGGCCTGATGGTGGTCGCGGCGTCGACCGGTGCGTGCGCGCTGGCGACGAGCTACGTCCAGCTGCTGGTGTTCCGTGGTCTCGGCGGGATCGGCTCGACGATGTTCTCGGTCTCGGCGTTCTCGCTGATCTTCCGGCTCGCTCCCGAGGGCCGGCGCGGCCAGCTCAGCGGGCTGTTCACGGGGGCGTTCCTGCTGGGCGGCATCTGCGGGCCGGCCTTCGGGGGCGGGCTGGTCGCGGTCGACGTGCGCGCGCCGTTCCTGGTCTACGCGCTGGCGCTGGTGCTCGCGACCGCCGTCGTCGGGATCCTCCTGGCGCGGTCGAGCACGATCGGGGCCCGGCGCGACGATCCCGACGTCGCGCCGCTGACGCTCACCGGGGCCCTGCGCTTCCCGGTCTACCGGGCCGCCCTGGCCTCGGGGCTCGCGACCGGCTGGGCGGTGCAGGGGGTGCGGGTCGCGCTCGTGCCGCTGTTCGTCGCGGTGGCGCTCGGGCGCGAACCGCTGTGGGCGGGGGTCGCGCTGGCCGTGTTCGCGGTCGGCGACGGCGCGATGCTGCTGGCCACCAGCGGGCTGTCCGACCGCCGCGGCCGCAGGCCGGTGGTGATCGCCGGCCTCGCGACGGTCGCCGTCGGGACCGCCTGCCTCGGACTCTTCCCCAGCCTCGTCGTGCTGCTGGTGGCGTCGTTGCTGGCCGGTGCCGGAGCCGGCCTGCTGCAACCGGCGCAGGGGGCGGCGGTCGCGGACCTGGTGGGGTCGCGCCGCTCGGGCGGCCCGGCGCTCTCGGGGTTCCAGATGGCCACGGACGTCGGCGCGATCGTCGGGCCGATCGCCGCGGGTGCCCTGGCGGAGGGGCTGGGCTTCGGCGCTGCCTTCGCCGTGTCGGGCGCGATCGCCGTCGCCGCCCTGCTCGTCTGGCTGTCGGTCGGTTCACGCGCGGAGGAGCCGGGCACCCGCGACGCATGAGCATCGGGCCGAAGAGCGTGCCCAGCGGGGTCCGGGAGACCTACGGCGAGGCGATCGACGCGGAGCTGGACGGCGTCGACCCGGAGGCCCCGCTGTGGGTCTTCGGCGACCAGCTGGGGCCCGCGGTCCATCAGCTCCCGCAGCACGCCGACCGCGAGGTCGTGCTCGTCGAGTCGTCGGCGGTGCTGCGCCGCCGCCGCTACCACCGGCAGAAGCTGCACCTGCTGCTCTCCGGGATGCGCCACCTGGACGACCAGCTCGGCGACCGCTCCACCTACCACCGCACCACGAGCTACCGCGAGGCGCTGGAGAAGGTGGGCCGCCCCGTCGTCGTGCACGAGCCGACGTCGTGGGCCGCCAAGGACTTCGTGGACGGGCTGCGCGAGGAGGGCCTCGTCGCGGCGGTCCTCCCCACGACGACGTTCGCGCGGCCCAAGACGGAGTTCGCCGCGTGGGCGGGCGAGGACCGCTCGTTCACGATGGAGAACTTCTACCGCAACCAGCGGAAGCGGTTCGACGTGCTTATGGAGGGCGAGTCGCCGGTCGGCGGGAAGTGGAACCTCGACCACGACAACCGCGAGGAGCCGCCGAAGCGCGAGACGCTCGGCGTGAAGGACCCGTGGTGGCCGACCGAGGACGGCATCGACGACGAGGTCCGCCGCGACCTCGACGCGATGGATCTCCCGACGGTCGGACAGGACGGCCCGCGGCGGTTCGCCGTGACCCCGGACGAGGCCCGCCGCGCCCTCAAGCGGTTCGTGGACCACCGGCTGGACCCCTTCGGGCCGTACGAGGACGCGGTGCTGGCCAAGGACCCGACCATGGCGCACTCGCTGCTGTCCGTGCCGCTCAACCTCGGTGTCCTGCACCCGTTCGACGCCGTGCACGCCGCCGAGGAGGCCTATCACGACGGGACGGCCCGGCTGAACTCCGTGGAGGGCTTCGTCCGGCAGATCCTGGGGTGGCGCGAGTACATCTGGCACCTGTTCTGGCACTTCGGCCGGGACTACCACCGCTCCAACGAGCTCGACGCGAAGCGCCCGCTGCCGGACTTCTGGACCGAGCTCGACGGGGACGCCGTCACCGCGGCCTGTCTGGGCCACACGATGAACGAGCTCCGCGACCGCGGCTGGGTGCACCACATCCCGCGCCTGATGATCCTCGGCAACCACGCGCTGCAGCGCGGGTACCGGCCCGACCAGCTCACGGAGTGGTTCACGACGTCGTTCGTGGACGGGTTCGCGTGGGTGATGCCGACCAACGTGGTGGGGATGAGCCAGCACGCCGACGGCGGGCGGCTCGCGACGAAGCCGTACGCGTCCGGTGGGGCGTACCTCAACCGCATGACCGACCACTGCGGCCGGTGCGCCTTCGACCCCAAGGTGCGGGTGGGGGAGAAGGCCTGCCCCTTCACCGCCGGGTACTGGCAGTTCGTGCACCGCCACCAGAACCTGCTGCGGGGCAACCAGCGCACCGCCCGGGCCGTCGCGACGATGGACCGGCTGAAGGACCTCGACGCGGTCCTGGAGCAGGAGCAGGGCCGTACGGAGTTCTGATCGCGGCTGGCTACGGTGGTCGGCATGGCCAAGCAGCGCGCACGGGGCCGCGGTTCCGCCCCGACGATCGGGCGGTCGAGGACCCCGACGATCATCGCCGTCGTCACCCTGCTGGTGCTGGTCGGGGTGATCGCGGTCGCGGTCATCTCCGCCCAGTCGAACCGGGACGCCGCGCTGCCGGTCAACCAGCCGATCACGCCGGTGAACGCCACCTACCAGACCCGGGTCGACGGCGGCACGATCGCCGCGGGCAGCGGCCCGACCACGATCGACGTCTACGAGGACGCCCTCTGCCCGGCCTGCAAGCAGTTCGAGTCGGTGTACGGCGAGCGCTTCACCGACGCCCTCAACGCGGGCCGGGTGACCGTCCGCTACCACATGGTCAACCTGCTCGAGCAGCAGTCGACGCCGCCCGGCTACTCGACGGCCGGCGGCAACGCGCTGATGTGCGCGGCCGCGAACGGCGGGTTCCCGACGCTGCACAAGACCCTCTACGAGCGCCAGCCCTCCGAGGGCGGGGCCGGCTACACCGTCGACGACCTCGTCACCCTGGGCCGCAACGCGGGTGCCGGACCCGGCTACGAGGCCTGTGTGCGGGGGAACACCTACGGCGCGGCGGTCGCGCAGAACTACCAGCAGGCCTCCACCGACCCGCGGCTGCAGCAGACCTCCGGGGGCAGCACCGGCTTCGGGACGCCGACCATCGTCGTGAACGGTCAGCTCGCCGAGCCGAACTCGCCGCAGCTCAGCGCGGCGCTCGGGTAGGCGCCACCCCCGCCGTCGGCCGCCGTTCACCCGGCGTGTAACGTTCCGTCGCGTTGGGGCTGTGGCGCAGCTGGTAGCGCATCACACTGGCAGTGTGAGGGTCAGGGGTTCGAGTCCCCTCAGCTCCACCCACGGGACACGAGAGGCCCGCCGACCACCCGGTCGGCGGGCCTTCGTCGTTCCCGGGGCCGGCTCCGGACGGTCCTCCCGACTGTCGTACGACAGGGCGTCGTGGATACGCTCTCCCGGTGAGCCGCGAGGCTCCACGGCGGTTACGATCGCCGGGTCACGACAGGACGGCGCACCCGTGCCGTCGATCAGGAGGCACCCGTGGGCAGGAGGCATCCGTGACGGCCGTCGCACCGAAGCCGATCGCGACCACGCCGTACCCGGCGCGGGAGTACAAGCGCGGCTCGTTCATCGGTCGGATGCTGAAGACGACGGATCCCAAGGACATCGGGATCCTGTACATGATCACGTCTTTCGCGTTCTTCCTCATCGGCGGGCTGATGGCGCTGCTCATGCGCGCCGAGCTCGCCCAGCCGGGCCTGCAGATCCTGTCGGTCGAGCAGTACAATCAGCTGTTCACCATGCACGGCACGATCATGCTGCTGCTGTACGCGACGCCGATCCTCTTCGGCTTCGCGAACTACATCGTGCCGCTGCAGATCGGGGCGCCCGACGTGGCGTTCCCGCGGCTGAACTCGTTCTCCTACTGGCTGTTCCTCTTCGGCGGGACGATGGTCGTCTCCGGGTTCTTCACCCCCGGCGGCGCCGCCAGCTTCGGCTGGTTCGCCTACTCGCCGCTGTCGGACTCGCTCTACACCCCGGGCTACGGCGCCGACCTCTGGATCGTCGGCCTGGCCGTCTCCGGTCTGGGCACCATCCTCGGTGGCGTCAACTTCGTGACGACGATCGTCTGCATGCGCGCCCCGGGCATGACGATGTTCCGGATGCCGATCTTCACCTGGAACATCCTGGTGACGGTCGTCCTGGTGCTGCTGGCCTTCCCGATCCTGACGGCGGCCCTGTTCGGCCTGCTGGCGGACCGGCACCTCGGGGCCCACATCTTTGACCCGGCCAACGGCGGGGTGATCCTGTGGCAGCACCTGTTCTGGTTCTTCGGGCACCCCGAGGTCTACATCGTGGCGCTGCCCTTCTTCGGCATCGTCTCGGAGATCTTCCCGGTCTTCAGCCGCAAGCCGATCTTCGGCTACAAGACGCTGATCTACGCGACGCTGTCGATCGCGGCCCTGTCGGTCGCGGTGTGGGCGCACCACATGTACGCCACGGGCGCCGTGCTGCTGCCGTTCTTCTCCTTCACCACGTTCCTCATCGCCGTGCCGACCGGCATCAAGTTCTTCAACTGGATCGGCACGATGTGGAAGGGACAGCTGACGTTCGAGACGCCGATGCTGTTCTCGGTCGGCTTCCTGGTGACGTTCCTGTTCGGTGGCCTGACCGGCGTCCTGCTGGCCGCGCCGCCGCTGGACTTCCACGTCTCGGACTCGTACTTCGTCGTGGCGCACTTCCACTACGTGCTGTTCGGCACGATCGTGTTCGCCACCTACGCCGGCATCTACTTCTGGTTCCCGAAGATGACGGGCCGGATGATGAACGAGCGCCTGGGCAAGTTCCACTTCTGGGCCACGTTCGTCGGCTTCCACACCACGTTCCTGGTGCAGCACTGGCTGGGCAACGAGGGCATGCCGCGGCGCTACGCCGACTACCTGCCCTCGGATGGGTTCACCACGCTGAACACCATCTCGACCATCGGGGCGTTCGTCCTCGGTGCCTCGACGCTGCCGTTCATCTGGAACGTCTTCGCGAGCTACCGCTACGGGCGTCCGGTCGACGTGGACGACCCGTGGGGCCACGGCAACTCGCTGGAGTGGGCCACCTCGTGCCCGCCGCCGCGGCACAACTTCACCGAGCTGCCCCGGATCCGTTCCGAGCGGCCGGCGTTCGAGCTGCACTACCCGCACCTCACCGAGCGCATCCGGCTGGAGGCGCACGTGGGCGGTGGGCACTCGAGCATCGGTGAGGCCGCGACGGGCAAGGTCGGCCAGGAGCACCTCCCCGGCAGCGACCCCCGGAACAAGTGAGCCGCTCGTCGGGGGACGAGCACGTGGCCGGAGCCGTCGACCAGGAGCGCACCACGCTCCTGGTCACGGTCACCGGGGCGGACTTCCCGGGTGTCTCGGCGACGCTGTTCACCGTGCTGGCCGAGCACGGCGCCGAGATGCTCGACGTCCAGCAGGCGACGATCCACGGGCACCTGACGCTGTCGGCGCTGGTCGGGGTCACGGGGAACCCGACCCGGCTGGCGGACAGCCTCGACGTCGCGATCCCGGCGCTGGGGCTCTCCGTCACCGTCGAGACCGGCGGGGACGCGTCGTCGGTGCACCCGTACTCCACGCACGTGGTCTCGGTGCTGGGCCGGCCGATCACCGCGGCGGACTTCGCCGAGGTGGCGCGGACGCTCGCGTCGCTGCGGGTGAACATCGACCGGGTGCGCCGGGTGGCCGACTACCCGGTGACCGGCCTCGAGCTGCGGATCTCGGTGCCCGGCATCTCGCCGCCCACCGACACGGCCCTGCGGCAGGCCCTCGTGGGCGCCTCGCAGCGGGCCGGGGTCGACGTGGCCGTGCAGCGGGTGGGCATCGCGCAGCGTGCCAAGCGGCTGATCGTGTTCGACGTGGACTCGACCCTGGTCCAGGGCGAGGTCATCGAGATGCTCGCCGCGCACGCGGGCCGCGAGGCCGAGGTGCGTGAGGTGACCGAGGCGGCGATGCGCGGCGAGATCGACTTCGCCCAGTCGCTGCACCGGCGGGTCGCGACGCTCGCCGGCCTGCCCGCGTCGTGCCTGCACGACGTGGCGATGGGCCTCGAGCTGACCCCGGGGGCACGGACCACCGTGCGCACCCTGAAACGGCTCGGGTACCGGTGCGGCGTGGTCTCGGGTGGGTTCACGCAGGTCATCGACTACCTGGTGGACGACCTCGGGCTGGACCACGCGGCCGCGAACGAGCTCGAGATCGTCGACGGGCACCTGACGGGGCGGGTCGTGGGCGAGGTCGTCGACCGGGCCGGCAAGGCGCGGTCGCTGCTCGAGTTCGCGGAGCGCTTCGAGGTGCCGATCGAGCAGACCGTGGCGGTCGGCGACGGGGCGAACGACCTGGACATGCTGGCCGCCGCAGGGCTGGGCATCGCGTTCAACGCCAAGCCCGTCGTCGCCGCGGCGGCGGACACGGCGGTGTCGTACCCGTTCCTCGACGCGGTGCTGTTCGTGCTGGGGGTGACCCGCGACGAGATCGAGGTCGCCGACGCCGCCGAGGGTCTCCTGCGCCGTGTCCCCCTCTGAGTCCCTGGTGGCGCTCGCGCCGCTGGCGGCGCGGGTGTGCCCGTGGACGACGGACCTCGCGGCCCCCGAGGCGGACGAGGACCCCGACGGCCCCGTCCGCGCGATGCCGATGGTCCTGCGCCTCGAGCGGCAGGACCAGCCGTCGCGAACGGCCGTGCTCGAGGCCGCGGCCGCCGCGGCGCTCGCGCTGTGCCTGGACGAGCGCTCGGCGCCGGGCGGGGAGTGGTTCGACGCGGTCGCGGCGTGGTGCGGGGCCGGGCGGATCCGGAAGCTGGCCCGGCGGGCACGCACGTCCCACTGGCGCGCGGTGCAGGACGTCCCGGGTGTGACGGCGGGTGAGCTCGTCCGGGCGCTCGTGCCCGGGCCGGTCGACGAGGTCCCGCACGAGGTGCGGCGCCTGCAGATCGGCGGGACGGACCTGCCGGACGACTCGCCCGGACCTGTGGACGAGGGCCGCCCGGTGATCTGGCTGAACCCGCGCGTGGAGCAGTCGACGGGCAAGGCCGCCGCGCAGGTGGGGCACGCGAGCATGATCCTGGCGACGGTCCTCGCGTGGACCGGGGGCGACCCCGCCGACGTGACCACGCCCGCCGTCCGGACCGCCTCGACGTCGGACTGGGATCTCTGGTGCTCGGCGCTGGACGATCCGGAGAAGGCGTGGGCGCTCCACGGTGTCGCGCCGGTGCGCGACGCGGGCTTCACGGAGGTGGCGCCGGGCACGGTGACCTGCATCGGGCAGGTGCGTACGGGAGGCTGACCTCCGTGATCGTGATCGTCGCCAGTACCCGGGTGCGCTCCGAGCGGATGGACGCGGAGAACCAGCCGCTGGTGGACGCCCTGGAGGCGCGTGGCGCGGCGGCGCGGGTCGAGCCGTGGGACGCCCCGGACGACGTCGCCGGGTGGAGCTCCGCGGACCTGGTGGCCGTGCGCACCACGTGGGACTACACCGCCCGCCGCGACGACTTCCTGGCCTGGGCGCGCGACGTGGCGGCGGCGACCGCGCTGCAGAACCCGCTCGCGGTGCTGGAGTGGAACTCGCACAAGCGCTACCTGGTGGAGCTGGCGGACGCCGGGGTGCCGGTGGTGCCGACGCGACTGGTGCCGGCCGGGTCGTCGCCGGACCCGTTGGGGCCGTCGCGGGTGGTGGTCAAGCCGGCGGTGTCGGCCGGGGGCCGGGACACCTTCGCCGGGACCGGGCCGGAGCTGGACGAGACGCTCGCGGGCCTCGTCGTGGTCGGGGACGCGCTGGTGCAGCCCGCGGTCGAGTCGATCGGCGTCGAGGGCGAGGTGTCGTTGATCCGGCTCGGCGACCGGTGGTCGCACGCGGTGCGGAAGTTCCCGGCCGAGGACGGGTTCCTGGTGCACGAACGACACGGCGGGCGGCTGGAGGACCACGAGCCGACGCCGCGGGAGCTCGCCGTCGCCGACGCGGCGCTCGCGCACGCTCCGGCGCCGGTGCACGCCGCGCGGGTGGACCTGGTGCGCCTCGACGGCGAGCCGGTGGTGATGGAACTCGAGCTCATCGAGCCGGAGCTGTTCCTGCGGCGGTCGCCGGACGCGGCGGGCCTGCTGGCGGACGCGCTGCTCGCCGCCCGCTGACTCAGCCGCGGAGGCGCTCCAGGGCGCCCCGGACGACGGCGGGGTCCTGCGTCGTCCAGAACGGGGGGAGGGACCCGCGCAGGAAGCCGCCGTACTGCTTCGTCGCCACGCGGGAGTCCAGGATCGCGACGACGCCGCGGTCACCCGTCCCGCGCAGGAGGCGTCCGGCGCCCTGGGCGAGCAGGAGCGCGGCGTGGGTGGCGGAGACGGTGAGGAAGCCGTTGCCGCCGCGGGCGTCGACGGCGCGCTGGCGGGCGGCGACCAGCGGGTCGTCGGGCCGCGGGAACGGGATGCGGTCGATCATCACGAGCTGCAGCGACTCGCCGGGGACGTCGACGCCCTGCCACAGCGAGATCGTGCCGAAGAGCACGCTGCCGGTGTCGGCGGCGAACTTCTGCACGAGCGTGTTCGTGGAGTCCTCGCCCTGGCAGAGCACGGTGCCGTCCCAGCGGCCGCGGAGGTCCTCGGTGGCCTGCTTGGCCGCGCGCATGGAGGAGAACAGCCCGAGCGCGCGTCCGCCGGCGGCCCGAACGAGGCCGTCGATCTCGTCGAGCATCGCGCCGGAGAGCCCGTCGCGGCCGGGCGGCGGGAGGTGGCGGGCGACGTAGAGGATGCCGGCCTTCGCGTGGGCGAAGGGCGAGCCGACATCCAGCCCGTGCCACACGAGCTTGGTGGCGGGGTCGTTGCCGTGGCCGGACCCGTCGTCGGGAAGCTCGCTCTTCTGCTCCACAGGCAGGCCCCACTGGCGGGCGAGGGCGTCGAAGGAACCGCCGAGCACGAGGGTGGCGCTGGTGAGAACGACCGTGGACTGCCCGAAGAGCCGGTGGGCGAGCAGGCCCGCGACCGACAGCGGCGCGACGTGCAGCGCGCGCACCGTGGTCGAGCCGAGCTCGCGCTCGGAGCACCAGACGACGTCGGGGCGGGTCGCGGGGTCCTCGCGGTCGAAGGCGCTCAGCAGCCGGCCCGCGACGTCGTGGACCTCCTCGACCATCGCGGTGGCAAAGCGGCGGTTGGCGGCGTCGGCGTCGTTCTCCTTCGCGCCCTTCTCCCGCTCCGGTCCCAGCGCCTGCTTGCACGCCCAGGCCGCGTTGCGGATGGCCGACAGCATGCGGCCGACCGGTTCCGGGAGGTGCTCCCAGCGGCCGAGCGGGACGTCGGTCAGCACGGTGTCGAGGCCCTCGCCGGCGTCGACGAGCTGGTCGGCGAGGGCCTGGTCGATCAGCTTGGCGCAGCGGCGGGCGGCGGCGGTGGCGGTGGAGCCGGTCAGCTCGCCGGTGGCCACGGAGGTCACCCGATCGACGAGGTTGTGGGCCTCGTCGACGACGACGACGTCGTGCTCCGGGAGGACGGCGCGGCCCTCGATGGCGTCGATCGCGAGCAGGGCGTGGTTGGTGACGACGACGTCGGCCGCGCCGGCCTTGTGCCGGGCGAGCTCGGAGAAGCAGTCCTCGGCCACCGGGCAGCGCGAGGCGCCCAGGCACTCGCGGGCGGTGACGCTGACCTGGCGCCAGGCGCGGTCGGGGACGCCGGGGACGAGCTCGTCGCGGTCGCCCGTGGTGGTCTGCTCGGCCCACTCGTGCAGTCGCGTGACCTGGCGGCCGAGGGCGGAGACCTGGAACGGGTCGAAGAGCTGCTCGTCGCCCGGGTCCTCCGCCTGGGCGCCGGACTCGATCTTGTGTCGGCACAGGTAGTTGCCGCGGCCCTTGAGGATCGCGAACGTCGGCCTGCGTCCGAGCACCGGCTCGAGGGCCTTCGTCAGGCGGGGGAGGTCGCGGTCGACCAGCTGGGCCTGCAGGGCGATCGTGGCGGTGGAGACGACGACCGCCTGGTCGGCCTCGAGCGCGTGGCGGATCGCCGGGACCAGGTAGGCGAGCGACTTCCCGGTGCCGGTCCCGGCCTGCACGGCGAGGTGCTCCCCGGTGCGCAGCGCGCGCTCGACGGCGGCCGCCATGCGCTGCTGGCCCTCGCGCTCCGCGCCGCCGAGCGCCTCGACCGCCGCGGCCAGGAGGTCGGCGACGGAGGCGGACTCCGTGATCGACTCCGTCAACTGCGCCATGCGTGCACCCCCTTCGCAGGCTCAGAGTACGGAGGAGGCCGATCGGTTCCCGGCACCGCCACGATTGCTCCATCGGGGTGATCGATGGATCCGCGAGCACGGCGGACGAGTCGCAGCAGGAGAGAACCCACACCTGCGGACCGGGAGTTCACCGTGCGACGACTACTCGTGCTGCTGACCACCGTCGGCGCGCTGCTGGCGAGCGCCACACCCGCGGTGGCCGCTCCGGCGCTCGCAGCGGCCGAGGACTGCGGGGTGCGCGTCAACCGCCCCCACTACAGCCGCGCCTCCGAGCAGATACACACGCGCATCGAGAGCTTCTGTCGCACCCTGCCGGTCGTCGCGAACACGGTGTCGGGCAGGACCTATCGCGAACGCTTCTGGGGCTGGGAACTGGTCGCGGAGCAACCCGCGACGACGACGAAGGGACCGGCCGTCTTCGCGCAGGACCATCGTGAAACCGTCGTGGCCGACTGCGAGGCAGGGTCCCTGTACCGGTACCGGACCGAGGTCTTCGGGACGGTGACGTTCCCCCAGGGCACCTACTCGGCGTCGGCGTACGAGGAGAACGATCAGGAGATCCTGTGTGGGCGACCGTGAGATCGGAGACGACGTGAGCGAGACGGGTCGCACTCCGCGTGTGGAGCTGCTCGGTCGTCTGCTGCGCAGCGCCGTCGTCGCCCCACGTGGGCGCTTCCGGGCGACCGCCGACTACGTGACCTCGCAGGGCCCGCCATCCTCCGCGGTGCCGAGGCGTTTCTCGCCGTTCCGCGACGACGGCCCGCCTCGCGGCGGACAGAATCACGACGAGTGCGAGATCGTCCTGCACGACTGCGACCACTGGCACGTGACGACCTCGCGTGGCGGGGACTATCGGCGGACCGGCGACGACGTCGTCGTCGGGTACCCGGGCCACGCACCGCTCGAGATGGACGTGGAAAACCTCCGTGCCCCGAACGCGGACTGGCCCTACTACGCGGGCCACTGGGCGGAGGAGCTCGTGCTGCCGCACCGACTCCTGGGCCTGCTCGACGATCTCCTCCTCGACGAGGACGACGAGGCCCGCCCGCGCCTGCGGGGCACCGTGTCCCTGCGCCAACCCGAGGCGTACCAGGGGATGGCGGGTCACGAGGTGCTGGAGGTCGAGTTCACCGTCGACCTCCAGCTGGCCGTGATCGTGGACGTCACTGCAAGGACGTGGGATCACCGCGTCGACCGCTACACCCTGGAGGTGCTCGAGCTGAACGGCGCGTGACTGTCGGGGGTCGCGCTATCCTTCGAACATGAGTTCGGACGGTGGTGGGGACGCGGTCAGCGACGAGCTGACCGCGCTGCTCACCCGCCTCTCCGAACTCGCCGACCTTTCCACCGACCCGGCGTGCGGGATCACCGACACGGCGCGGATCGACCGGATCGCGCTGTTGGAGCAGGCCCGGGCCGCGCTCGCGGCCGCTCAGCACACCGAGATGGTCGCCTTCGCCAAAGCCCACGTGGAGGCCCAGGCCGACCTGGTCGCCGCCCACGAACTCGACCCCCGCGACCTCGGCAAGGGCATCGCCGACCAGATCGCCCTGGCCTGCCACGTCTCCCCGACAGTGGGCTCTCGGCGGTTGGGGGTCGCGCAGGCGCTGGCCGACGACCTGCCGTGCACGCGGGCGTTGTTGGTGGCGGGTCGGGTGTCGGAGCGGGTCGCGGAGCTGGTGGTGTCCTGGACCAGCCACCTCGACCCCGAACTGCGCCGACACGTCGACCAGCAGGTCACCGAGGCGGGGATCGAGGCGCAGAGCCGATTCCAGGCCGAGGCAACCATCAAGCGGCTCGCGTACGAGGCGGACCCGGCCGGGTTCACCGACCGCGGGCGGACCGCCCGCAAACAGCGGCGGGTCACGCTGCGCCCCGCCCCGGACACCATGAGCGTGCTCTCCGGGCTGCTGCCGGTCGAGCAGGGCGTCGCCTGCATCACCGCGCTACGCCGCCACGCCGACACGTTGATCGCCGGTGGCGACGCCGACGGGCGCACGCGGGATCAGATCGTGGCCGACACCCTGGTCGAGCGGGTCACCGGGCAGACCTTCGCCGAGGACGTCACCGTCGAGGTCGGGATCGTGCTGCCCCTCGACGCCCTCACCGACCCGGACAGCGAGAAGACCGGGGAGGTCGTCGGGTATGGGCCGCTACCCAGTGGGATCGTCGCGGACCTGCTCAACACCACCCAGGGAAAGAAGTGGTGGCGGCGGCTGTTCAGCCACCCCCGCTCCGGACGCCTCGTCGGCGGCGACCCCACCCGCCGGTTGTTCGACGGGTTCCTGGCCACCCTGATCCACTACCGCGACCACGGCCGCTGCCGCGACCCTTACTGCGGCGCCCCCGCGAGACACACCGACCACATCCGCGGCAAGACCGCCGGCGGGCCGACCAGCCTCGGCAACGGCCGCCGGACCTGTGTGCGCGGCAACCAGATCAAAGAACTCCCCGGCTGGTCCACCGACCTCATCGACGACGGCCTCGGCGAGCACCCCCACGAAGTCCGGACCACCACCCCCACCGGCCACACCTACACCAGCCGCGACGGACCATGACGCGACACCCTTCCGAGCCGGCCCGAGGTGCGAGGTTCGTCGATAGCGTCGTTCGGGTGGCCGCTCCTCCGCCCGTGCCGACGCCGCTGTTGATCTCGTTCGCCGGTTTGCCCGCGTCCGGGAAATCGACGATCGCGAAGGAGGTGGCGCGGTCACTGCGAGCCGCTCACGTGCGGGTCGACACGATCGAGGTCGCGGTGGGTCGAGCGGAGGGCACCGCGGCGGCGACCAACGGGTGGGCGTCGCCGCCCGGGTACGAGATCGCCTACGACGTCGCGGCCGATCAGCTGCGTCTCGGCGTGCCGGTGGTGGCCGACTCGGTGAACCCGCTGCGGGAGAGCCGGGACGCGTGGCGGTCCGTGGGCCGCGCGGCGGGCGCCCGTGTGCTGGAGGTCGAGGTGCTCTGCTCCGACCCGGACGAGCACCGACGCCGGGCCGAGCAACGGGCCATCGACGTGGTGGGACTGATTCGCCCGACCTGGGACGACATCCTCGAACGACGGTACGAGCCGTGGGAGCGCGACCGCACGGTCGTCGACACGTTCTCCATCACCCCCGACGAGGCCGCCGAGGTCGTCCTGACGGCAGTCCGGGGCAAGTCGTGAGGGTCCGTCAGTCGGCAAGATCCCAGAGCCGCCGGTAGTAGGCCGTGCGCTCGGGGTCCGGGGCCACGCCGTACGCATCGAGCAGTGGTTCCTCCCAGTCCGGGCCGTAGTTCCGCTGCGTGCTCCACGTCGCGACGGCCAGGTCGGCCCAGCGGTCGGCGACCCCGAGGGCCCCCAGGTCCACGTGACCGACCACCGCCCCGTCGTCGGCGAGGAGGGTGTTGGGCGCGCAGGCGTCCCCGTGACACACCACCGCGCGGTCGACCGGCGGCGGGTCGTCGACCGGTCCCCGGGCGCGCGATCCGCTCCCTCGCCGACCAGGAAAAGGGCACCCGTCCACCGGCAGCGCGTCGTGCAGCAGGCGCAGGCCACGGCCGAGCGCCCGTACCGCCGTCGCCGGCTCGGCCAGCCACCGCGGATCGACCGCACTGCGCCCGGGCAGGGCGGCCGTCGCGAACCAGTTCGGACCCGTCGTCAGGACCCTGGGGACGACGACGTGGCGCGCCGCCCAGGCGAGGCGTTCGACCTCGGGGCCGAGGTCCACGACGCCGGGCGGCGACCACTTCACGTAGTCCGACGACCTGACGGCGAACGTCAGCCCCCCGAGCTCGTTGCGCCACACGCACTCGAGTGGCCGCCCGGCGGCGAACCGGGCGACCTCGTCGGGGACCTCGACGGGAGAGTCAGGACGCACGGGCGAGCACGATGCCCGCCTCGCGCATCGTGCTGCACGCGGTTTCCGTCGTCGCCGGCGCGACGCCCGCCGTCAGGTCGAGCAGCACCGTCGTCGAGAAGCCCTCGGCGGCGGCGTCCAGGGCGGTCGCACGCACGCAGTGGTCCGTGGCGATGCCGACCACCTCGACGAGGTCGACGTCGCGGTTGCGCAGCCAGTCGACGAGGCGCTCGCCGGAGACCGAGGTCCCCTCGAACGCCGAGTACGCCGCGGTGTACCGGCCCTTGGAGAAGATCTCCTCGATCCGCGACACGTCGAGCTCGGGGTGGAAGGCCGCCCCCGCCTCACCGACCCGGCAGTGCACCGGCCAGCTGTCGACGAAGTCGGGGGTCTCGGAGAAGTGGTCGCCCGGGTCCTCGTGGTAGTCCCGGCTCGCGACGACGTGGGCGTACCGGCCGTGCTCGGCGGCCAGGAACCGGGTGATCGCCCCGGCCGTCGCCGCCCCGCCGTCGACCCCCATGGACCCGCCCTCGCAGAAGTCGAGCTGCACGTCCACCACGATCAGCGCGCGGGCCATCCCGTCACCCTAGCGAGTCCAGCAGGAACGTCGTCGGGATCGCGGGCTCCCCGCGGGAGAGCTTCAGCCCCTCCCACGGGATCGCGACGAGGTTGCGCCGCAGGTGCTCGCGGGCCTGGTCGAGCGAGGGCAGCCCGGCCACCGGCTCGCCGGCCTTGACCAGGTCGACCGGGACCACGCGGTCGTGCTCGCCGACCTCGACCGGGACGTGGTGCTGGTGCACGACCTCCTCGACCGCGGTGCCGGTCGGCTTGTGCCGGCGCACCGCGGACTTAACGCCGCCCCGCGACTCCTTCGACGACGAGCGCTTGGCGACCGGGCGGCCCTCGACCTCGACGAGCTTGTAGACCATGCCCGCGGTCGGTGCGCCCGACCCGGTGACGACCGAGGTCCCCACGCCGTAGGCGTCCACCGGCTCGGCGCGCAGACCCGCGATGGCGTGCTCGTCGAGGTCCCCGGAGAGCACCACCCGCGTGCCGGTCGCGCCGAGCGAGTCCAGCTGCGCCCGGGCGCGCTGCGCCATCACGCCGAGGTCGCCGGAGTCGATCCGCACCGCGCCGAGCTCCGGGCCGGCGACGCGCACCGCGGTCTCGATGCCCTCGGTGATGTCGTAGGTGTCGACCAGCAGGGTCGTCCCGACGCCGAGCGCGGCCACCTGGGCGCGGAACGCCTCCTCCTCGGAGTCGTGCAGCAGCGTGAAGGCGTGGGCACTGGTCCCGGTCGAGGGGACGCCGTGGCGCGCCGCCGCCTCCAGGTTCGACGTGGCGGCGAAGCCCGCCAGGTAGGCCGCGCGGGCCGCCGCGACGGCCGCCTCCTCGTGCGTGCGGCGCGACCCCATCTCGATCAGGCGCCGCCCGGCCGCCGCCGTCGTCATGCGGGCCGCGGCGGAGGCGATCGCGCAGTCGTGGTTGAGGATCGAGAGCACGAGCGTCTCGAGCAGGACGCACTCGGCGAACGTGCCCGTCACCGAGAGGATCGGCGAGCCCGGGAAGTACAGCTCGCCCTCGGGATAGCCGACCACGTCACCGGCGAAGTGCAGGTCCGCGAGGTGGTCAAGCACCCGCTGCGAGAGCGCCCCGGTGGCGCGCAGGGCCGCGATCTCCTCGTCGCCGAACCGGAACCGACCGAGCGCCTCGAGCACCCGCGGGATGCCGGCGACCACCCCGTACCGGCGCCCGTGCGGCAGGGACCGGGCGAACACCTCGAACGTGCACCGGCGGTCGGCCGTGCCGTCGGCCAGGGCCGCGTCGAGCATCGTGAGCTCGTACTGGTCGGTCATCAGCGCCGTACCGCTCGTCATCCGGCCAGCCTAGGGTGCAGGCACTCGCGGGGAGCTGAGACGATGGGGACATGCGCTGCGTCATCGGGTCGAGCTCCCCTATCGGCGTGCTCCCCCTGCCCCAGCGTCTCCCTGCCCTCTCGGCGCCCGTGGAGCCGGCGCCCACGGTGGAGGAGCTGCCCGACGAGCTCGTCGGCGCGGACACCCCGTGGCAGACGATCGTCTGGAACGACCCGGTCAACCTGATGTCCTACGTGACCTACGTCTTCCAGAAGCTCTTCGGCTACGACAAGCAGAAGGCCACCGCGCTGATGATGGACGTGCACCAGAAGGGCCGGGCGACGGTGTCGTCGGGCAGCCGGGAGAAGGTCGAGGGCGACGTCGCGAAGCTGCACGCGGCCGGCCTGTGGGCGACGATGCAGCGCTCGTCGTAGCCCGTGCGAGCCTGGAAACGACACGGGCGGGGTGAGCGGGCCCGCTACGTCGCGGTCCTCGACCCCGCGGAGGCGTCCGTGCTGCGCGGCCTGGTCGGGCAGGTCGACGACATGCTCACCGGCCGCGACGACGCCACCCCGCGCGACGAGCTCGCCGAGCTGACCGGCATCCGCACCGGCCCCGCGACGGCCCCGGACGACCCGGTGCTCGCCCGGCTGCTGCCCGAGTTCCACCGCGCCGACGCCGAGGGCGGGGCGGGCGCGGACGGCGTCGCGCTGTCGGCGGCGATGCGCTCGGTGCACGAGCCGGAGCTGATCGCGGCCAAGCGCCAGGCCATCGGGACGCTGCTCGCGACCTGCCCGTCCGGCGGCGGGCGGGTGGAGCTCACCGTGCCCGAGGCGGAGGCGTGGCTCACCGCGGTCAACGACGTCCGGCTCGCGCTCGGCACCGCGCTGGAGATCACCGAGGACATGCCCGACCAGCTCCCGCCGGACGATCCGCGCACCGACCACCTGCCCGTCTACCACTGGTTGACCTGGTTGCAGGACTCCCTGTTGACCGTGCTCCTGGTCTGAGCCCCACGTACGATGGACGCCGTGCTGGTGATCCGGGCCGACCTCGTCGAACAGATGGTCGAGCACGCGCGCCGAGACTTCCCGCGCGAGGCGTGCGGCCAGCTGCTCGGCCCGGAGGAGTCCGACCGGCCCGAGCGCTACGTCCCGATGACCAACGCGGACGACGCCGACGCCCAGGGCAGTGACTACCGCTTCGACTCCCGCGAGCAGTTCACCGTCTATAAGGAGGCGAGCGAGCGCGACGAGGAGACCGTCGTGGTCTTCCACTCGCACACGCGGGTCCCGCGGCGCGCGCTCACCGACACCGGTCTGCCCGAGGCCTACCCCTCGGTCAAGGACATCGAGTACATGGGCCTGCAGCCCGGCGTCCACTTCGCGATCGTCGCGCTGACCGGCCCCGACGCCGAGCCCGACCTCCGGTCGTTCCTGCTGGACGACGCGGGCGAGGTCGTCGAGGACGAGGTGCAGGTCGTCGAGAACTACATGTTCTCGCACACCGGCGCGGGTGACGTGCCGGACCGTTCCTGACGCCCCGGAACAACCCGGCGTCATGCGACGCTGTGCCTGACCGATCACCCCCGTCTCCTGGAGGAAAGCCGTGTCCGCCACCGTCTCGATCCCGACGATCCTGCGCACCCACACCGGTGGGGAGAAGCAGGTCAAGGCCGAGGGATCGACGTTGCAGGAGGTCATCACCGACCTCGAGGCCAACCACCCGGGCATCAAGGACCGGCTGGTCACCGACGGCGCGCTGCACCGCTTCGTCAACGTCTACGTCAACGACGAGGACGTCCGCTTCGCCGGCGGCCTCGACGCGCAGGTGCCGGACAACGGCACCGTGACGATCCTCCCCGCGGTGGCGGGCGGGCGCTGAGGCCCCGACCCCCGGGCCCGGACAGCCCGGGGGCCATCTTCTCTGGAGGACCGATGGCGCGGTACGACTCGCTGATCCACGCCCTGGGCGACACCCCCGTGGTGGGGCTGCCGTCGTTCTCGCCGGCGCCGCACGTCCGGCTGTGGGCCAAGCTCGAGGACCGCAACCCGACCGGCTCGATCAAGGACCGACCCGCCCTGCGGATGATCACGAAGGCCGAGGAGGAGGGCCTCCTGACGCCGGGGTGCACCATCCTGGAGCCGACGTCGGGCAACACCGGCATCTCGCTGGCCATGGCCGCGAAGCTCAAGGGCTACGAGCTGGTCTGCGTGATGCCGGAGAACACCTCCGCCGAGCGCCGTCAGCTGCTGGAGATGTACGGCGCGCGCATCATCTTCTCGCCGGCCGCGGGCGGCTCGAACCAGGCCGTGGCGACCGCGAAGGAGATCGCGGCGCAGCACCCGGACTGGGTCATGCTCTACCAGTACGGCAACCCGGCGAACCCGCTCTCCCACTACGAGGGGACCGGTCCGGAGATCCTGCGCGACGTCCCGACGATCACCCACTTCGTCGCCGGCCTCGGCACGACGGGCACGCTGGTCGGCACCGGCCGCTACCTGCGCGAGCACAAGCCGGACTGCCAGATCATCGCCGCCGAGCCACGCTACGGCGAGCTGGTCTACGGCCTGCGCAACATGGACGAGGGCTTCGTCCCGGAGCTCTACGACCCCGACGTCCTCACCGGCCGGTACTCGGTCGGCGCCCAGGACGCGCTGCGCCGCACCCGCCAGCTCGTGGAGCAGGAGGGCATCTTCGCCGGGATCTCGACCGGCGGCATCCTGCACGCCGCGCTCGCCCAGGCCGAGAAGGCCGCCGGCAGCGACGACGAGGCCGACATCGTCATGATCGTGTGCGACGGCGGGTGGAAGTACCTGTCGACCGGCGCCTACTCGGGAACGCTGGAGGAGGCCGCGGAGGGGCTCGAGGGCCAGCTCTGGGCCTGATTTCTCAGGTTCCGTCGCTATCGTCGGTGGGGTGAGCAGCCCCGCGGTCCCTGCGAAGCCCCGGATCCTCCCGGCGCACCCGATGCGGGCTGCCGTCGGCATGGTCGCGTTCCTCGCCCTGCTGTGGGTGATCGAGGGCGTCGACCAGTTCGTCCTCGGCGGATCCCTCGATTACGACGGCATCGTGCCCCGGCAGGTCGACGGGCTCGACGGCATCCTCTGGTCGCCCCTGCTGCACGCCGGGTGGGCGCACCTGATCGCGAACTCGATCCCCTTCCTCGTGCTCGGGTTCCTGGTGCTCGCCGGCGGCCTCGGCCAGTTCATCGCGGTGACGGCGCTGGTGTGGCTGCTCGGCGGGTTCCTGACCTGGCTGACCGGGTTCGGCATCACCGTCGGGGCGTCGGGCGTGATCTTCGGGTGGCTCGCGTTCCTGCTGTTCCGCGGCTTCTTCGCGCGGTCCGGGCGGCAGATCGTGCTGGCCGTCGTCCTCTTCCTGGCCTACGGCGGGGTGCTCTGGGGCGTCCTGCCCGGCACGCCCGGCGTCTCGTGGCAGGCGCACCTGTTCGGGGCGCTGGCCGGCGTCCTCGCCGCGCGGCTGGTGGCGTCCGCGGACCGCAGGACGTCCCGCGGGGGCCGTCCGTCCGACGGAGTGTCGCCCTACCCGATCGGGCCGTAGGGTGCGCGCGTGGAACTGATCGTCCTGGGGTGCTCGGGCAGCGGAGCCGGTCCCACCTCACCCGCGTCCGGCTACCTCGTGCGCACGCGGTCGACGACGATCGCGATGGACCTGGGCAACGGGACGTTCGGGACCCTGCAGCGCCACATGGACCCCTTCGACCTCGATGCGGTCGTGCTCTCCCACCTGCACCCGGACCACTGCGCGGACGTCTCCGGGCTGATCGTGCACCGTCGCTACCACCCGGACGGTCCCGGCAAGGTCATGCCGCTGCACGGGCCCAGCGAGTCCGAGGTGCGGCTGGCGGTGGCCTACGCGCCGTCGTCGGACGAGCGGGTGGCGACCGACCTCACCGACGTCTTCGACTACCACGTGTTCGCGGACGGCCCCGCCGGCGTGGGCGACCTCGCCCTGTCCAGCGCGCCCGTCGACCATCCCTGCGAGGCGTACGGGGTGCGGCTCGAGCACGAGGGCCGCACGCTCGTCTACTCCGGCGACACCGGCCCGTGCGAGAGCCTGGTCGAGCTCGCCCGGAGTGCGGACGTGCTGCTGTGCGAGGCCACGTGGACCGACTCGCCGGACCGGCCGCCGGGGGTGCACCTCTCGGGCAAGCAGGCCGGTGAGGTCGCCCGCCAGGCGGGCGTCGGGCGGCTCCTGATCACCCACGTCCCGGCCTGGTACGACGGCGAGGACCTCCTCGCCGAGGCCCGCACGCAGTACGACGGGCCGGCCGAGCTCGTGCGCCCGGACGGGCACTACACGATCTAGAGCCGTGCCGGGCCCGGGTGTCAGCCGTGGCCCACCGCTGACGTCCAGTGTCAGCAGGTCGCCACGCTCGATCAGGCGGGTGTGCCGGGACCGTCCGGTCAGCGAGCCGGAGCGCCGTCGATCGGTTCGTCGACCGCTCCGGCCGGGGTGCCCGCCGACGCCCGGTCCGTGCGCGGCAGCAGCAGCGACACGCAGCCGGCCACCGCGACCACCACGGCCGCGACGGCGAACGCCCGCGTGGTGCCGGCCGTCGACGCCGCGGCGGCGCTCGCCCCGTCGGCGGTGAGAGCGGCGGCCCGGGCGGTGGCGAGCGTGGTGAGGACGGCGAGCCCGATGGCCCCGCCGACCTGACGCGAGGTGTTCAGCAGCCCCGAGGCGAGCCCGGCCAGAGTGCGGTCGACCCCCGACGTCGCCGCGCCCGCGAGCGGGGTGAGCGCCACCCCCATGCCGAGCCCGACGGCCACGCCGGGCCCGAGCACCCCGCCCACCCAGGACGAGGTGGGCGTCAGCAGCGCGAACCAGGCGAAGCCGGCCGCCGTCAGGAACGCCCCGGTGGACAGCAGCGGACGGGCGCCGACCCGGGCCAGCATGCGGGACGAGAACTGCGACCCGAGCACGATCGCGACGGACTGCGGCAGGAACGCCAGGCCGGCCGTGAGGGCGTCGAACCCGAGCACGCCCTGCATGTGGATCGACACGAAGTACCACATGGCGAACATCGCCGAGGACACCAGCGCCATGGTGCCGTTGGCGACGCTGACCGAGCGGATGCGGAAGATGCCGAGCGGGACCAGGGGCGACGCGAGGCGGGTCTCGAGCAGGACGAACGCGGACAGCAGGACCGCGGCGACGACGAAGCTGCCCCACGTGAGCGGGGCGGACCAGCCGGCGGACTCACTGGACACCACGCCGTGCACGAACGCGACCAGCCCGCCGGTGACGAGCAGCGCCCCGCCGGTGTCGAGCCGCGGCCGGTCGTCCGCCCGGGTCTCGGAGACCGCGATCCGGGCCAGGACCGCCGTCAGGACCACCACGGGGACGTTGACCAGGAAGATCCACCGCCACGTGAGGAAGTGCACGAGCAGGCCGCCCGCGATGCCGCCGACGGCGCCGCCGACCCCGCCGATCGCCGCCCACGCCCCCAACGCCCGGGACCGCGCCGCGCCCTCGGCGAAGGTGGTGGTGAGGATCGTCAGGGTCGCGGGGGAGAGGACCGCGCCGCCGAGCCCCTGGGCGGCGCGGGCGGCGAGGACGAGGCCGGGGGAGTCGGCCAGCCCGCCGACCAGGGACGCCGCGCCGAACAGCGCGAGCCCGACGAGGAACATCCGCCGTCGGCCGAAGAGATCCGCCGCCCGGCCGCCGAGCAGCAGGAAGCCCGCGAAGGCGAGCGTGTAGGCGCTGACGACCCACTGCAGCCCCGTGGCCGAGAAGCCGAGCGCCTCGCGCATCGCCGGCAGGGCCACGTTCACGATCGACACGTCGAGCACGACCATGAACTGGGCCAGGCAGGCGACGAGCAGAACGAGACGGTCCCGGGGCACGTGTTCACGCTAACCAAGGGGTCCGACAGCGTCCTGCCGGGACGGCGCCTCCTAGGGTGGGCGACCGTGGCACGCAGTGACGGCAGGTCCGACGACGAACTCCGCCCCATCGAGATCCGCCGGGGGTTCCAGCAGCACCCGGCCGGGTCGGTGCTGGTGTCCTTCGGCAACACCCGCGTGCTGTGCGCGGCGAGCGTGACCGAGGGTGTCCCGCGCTGGCGGCGCGACTCCGGCCTCGGCTGGCTCACCGCCGAGTACGCGATGCTGCCCTCGGCGACGCACACCCGGTCCGACCGCGAGTCGGTGAAGGGCCGCGTCGGCGGGCGCACGCACGAGATCAGCCGGCTCGTCGGCCGGTCGCTGCGCGCGGCGATTGACCTCAAGGCCCTGGGCGAGAACACCATCCAGCTCGACTGCGACGTGCTGCAGGCCGACGGCGGGACCCGCACGGCGGCGATCACGGGCGCCTACGTCGCGCTCGCCGATGCCGTGACGTGGCTCGGCGCGAAGAAGAAGCTCGCCGACCCGAACCCGCTGTCGTGCTCGATCGCGGCCGTGTCGGTGGGGGTGGTCGACGGGCGCGTGCGCCTCGACCTCCCCTACGAGGAGGACAGCCGGGCGGAGGTCGACATGAACGTCGTCGCCACCGACGCGGGCACCCTCGTGGAGGTCCAGGGCACGGGCGAGGGCGCGACGTACACCCGCGCGACCCTCGACGCCATGCTCGACTCGGCCCTCGCCGGGATCGCGAGGCTCACCGAGATCCAGACCGCGGCGCTCGCCGAGCCGTACCCGGGGGAGCTGCCGTGAAGGTCCTCCTCGCCACGCGGAACGACGCGAAGCTCGCGGAGCTGCGCCGGATCGTGTCCGGCCTCGGTGTCGAGGTGGTCGGTCTCGACGAGGTCCCGGAGTTCCCCGAGGCCCCCGAGACCGGTGCGACGTTCGCCGAGAACTCCCTGGCCAAGGCGCGGGACGCGTGCGCGGCGACCGGCATGCTCGCCGTCGCCGACGACTCGGGGCTCGCGGTGGACGCGCTGAACGGGATGCCGGGCGTGCTGTCGGCACGGTGGTCCGGGTCGAGCGGGGAGCGGCGCGACAAGGACGCGAAGAACCTCGCGCTGGTGCTCGACCAGATGGCCGACGTGCCCGAGGAGCGGCGTGGCGCGGCGTTCGTCTGCGCGGCGGCCGCCGCGCACCCGGACGGGCGGGAGGCGGTCGTGACGGAGCGGTGGCCGGGCCGGCTCATCCGGTCGCCGCGGGGCCTCAACGGCTTCGGCTACGACCCGGCGTTCGTCCCCGAGGGCGAGTCGCGGACGTCGGCGGAGATGGCGCCGGAGGAGAAGGACGCGGTGTCGCACCGGGCGCGCGCGTTCCGGGCGTTGGTGCCCGAGTTGCGTGCGCTCCTCGATGGCTGAGCAGTACTTCGCCGAGGAGCCGACGACTCCCTCGTCGCCGGAACCGGCCCGCCTCGACGTCCGGGGCCTGTCGCTGGACGTCACCACCGACTCGGGCGTGTTCGCCCGCGGCCGGCTCGACAAGGGCACGCGGGTGCTGCTCGAGCAGGCCCCCGAGCCGGAGCGGGGCGGCGACCTGCTCGACCTGGGATGCGGCTGGGGCCCGATCTCGTTGTGGCTCGCGACGATCCGGCGCCGCTCGACGGTCTGGGCGGTGGACGTGAACACGCGGGCGCTGTCCCTGGTCGAGCAGAACGCACGCGCGGCCGGCCTGGCCAACGTGCGCGCCTGCCGTCCGGACGAGGTCCCCGACGACGTCCGCTTCGCGGGGCTCTGGTCGAACCCGCCGATCCGCAGCGGCAAGGCCGCGTTGCACGACCTGCTGCTGCAGTGGCTGCCGCGCGTCGACGGACCCTCCTACCTCGTCGTCGCGAAGAACCTCGGATCGGACTCGCTGGGTCGGTGGCTGGGCGATCAGGGGTACAGGGTGTCGAGGCTGTCGTCGAACGCGGGGTTCCGCGTCCTGGAGGTCGTGCGTGCTGACGGTGGAGCGGAGCGGTAGCGGTGCCCCGGTGCTGTGCCTGCACGGGTGGCCGGGCGGGGTGTCGGACTACCGGCTGCTGACGCCGCTGCTGGTGGACGTGGCGGACGTCGTGGTGCCGCACCTGCCGGGGTTCGGTCGGTCGTTCACCCCGGGCGACGAGCTGCGTCCGGCGTCGGACTTCGATCGCGCGCACCTCGTGGCCGCGCTGGTCGAGGTGCTGGAGTCGTCGTTCTCGGAGCCGGCGGTCGTGGTGGGGTACGACGTCGGGATCACGACGGCGGTCGCGCTCGCCCGGGAGGTGCCTGTCCGTGCGTTGGTCCTGGGCAACACCCTGGCGCCGTCGGTGACGGTGGAGGCGGTGCTCTCCGACGAGTACCGCCCGGAGTTCTGGTACCAGGACTTCCACCAGCTGGAGCTGGCCGCTCGCCTGATCGACGGGAACCCGGCTGCCGTCCGGACCTATCTGGAGCACTTCTGGTCGCACTGGGGCGCGCGGCCGGACGCGTTGGTCGACGAGTCGCTGGTCGAGGACTACTCGCGGCCGGGGGCGTTCACGGCGTCGATGAACTGGTACCGGTCCGGGTCGTCGTCGCTCTACTCGGCGTTGGCACTGCGCGGTGTCACGGAGTTCCCGCCGCCGGTCGACGTCCCGGCGACCGTCCTGTGGGGCGCGCAGGACCCGATCTTCCCGGTGGCGTTCGCCGGCGCCGTGACGGACCTGCTGCCGCGGGCCGACGTGCGGGTGCTCGACGACGTCGGGCACTTCACGCCGGTCGAGGCGGCGGCGGAGATGGCGGAGGCGGTGCGGTCGTACCTCTGAAGGGGTGACGGCTGTTGAGTGGGTCGGCTGTTGTTCGAACACGTGTTCGAGTATGATCAACACCATGCCACGCCAACGCTCCTGGACCGACGAGCAGCTCAGGGCTGCTGTCGCCGCCAGTTCCACGCTCGCCGAGATCCACCACCGGTTGGGGCTGAAGCCCGGTCGGTACGACGCGATGCTCAGGCACATCGACCGGCTCGGTCTACCGCGGGCGCACTTGACGACGGTCGTCAACGGCAGGGTCCGAGCGTCGAGGGCGGACACATGCTCCGACGACGAGATCCGCGACCTCGTTGCCCGTTCGACAAGCTTGGCGCAGGTGATCAAGGCGGTCGGCCGGCAGCCGAACGGCGGCTACCACCGATGGATGGCTGGCCGGATCAGGGCCCTGGGACTCGACACCTCGCACTTCACCGGCCAGAGCTGGTCGAGGGGCCGAGACTTCTCGGATCGTCGGAAGCGCTCGCTCGACGAGATCCTCGTGAAGGGGTCCCTCGTAGGTTCTGGAAAGCTGCGTCAGCGGTTGATCCGCGAGGGTCTGAAGGAGCCGCGCTGCGAACTCTGCGGGCTGTCGGAGTGGCAGGGCAAGCCGCTCCCACTGCAGCTCGACCACATCAACGGCGACCACACCGACAACCGGTTGGAGAACCTCCGTATCCTGTGCGGCAACTGCCACTCCCAGACGGATACGTGGTGCCACAGGCGGCGCTCGAGGTCTGGGTAGTCCAAGCGGCAGCGCCGGCGTACTCCAACGGCAGAGAGACTCGGCTTAGACCCGGGACAGTGTGGGTTCGAATCCCATCGCCGGCACCACTACAGCTTCAGATCGCGCAGCAACCGGCCGACGTGCCCGGTGGCCTTGACGCCGTACTGGGCGACCTCGATCTTGCCCTCGGCGTCGACGACGAAGGTCGAGCGGATGACGCCGGTCGAGGTGCGGCCGTACATCGTCTTCTCGCCCCAGGCGCCCCAGGCCGGCATGACCGTCTTGTCGACGTCCGAGAGCAGCGGGAACGTCAGGCCCTGGTCGGCGCGGAACTTGGCGAGCTTCTCCGGCTTGTCGGGGGAGATGCCCACGACGTCGATCCCGGCGTCGTCGAACGTCGCCAGGTTCTCGGTGAAGTCGCACGCCTCCTTGGTGCAGCCCGGGGTGTTCGCGGCCGGGTAGAAGTAGACGACGACGCGGCGCCCGTGGTAGTCCGCGAGGGACACCGTCTCGCCCGTGTCGGACGTCAGCGAGAAGTCCGGTGCGACGTCACCGGGGGTCAGACGGTTATCGGCAGCCACGGCAGGGCACGATAGCCGGGCGAGCGGAGCGACGGGGACACGGAACCGCTCGGATGTGATGGTCGACCGTGCGGCGCGTCCTCCCCGGACTCGCCGCGCGGCCGCGACACCATGCCGCCACGATGTGCGGCAACCGAGTGCCGAAGAGCACGGACCGAGAAGGACGAGGAGGCTCGAGTGGCACGCGACCCGGACACCATCGAGCGGGAGATCGAGCAGGCTCGTGAGGCGCTCGCCGGGGCGCTGGACGAGCTCTCCGAGCGGGCCAACCCGCAGCGTCTCGCCGACCAGGGCAAGGAGATGGCCGCCGAGAAGTGGGCCGACCCGAAGATCAAGTACGCCGTGATCGCGGCGGGCACGCTGATCGGGCTGCTGGTGCTGCGCAAGCTGTTCAAGTAGCCGGTCGTACGGCTGTGGGCGGGTGCCGCGAGGTGATAGGAACCTCGCAGCGCCCGCCCGTTGTCGTTCCCGGAGGTTCCCGCCGTGCCGACGTCGTCGTCGCAACTGACTCCCGCCGCGCAGGCCTTCCGCGCCGCGCGTGACCTGCTCGTCGAGCGGCAGACCGACTACGACGCCGCCCGCCGCGACTTCGCCTGGCCGCAGCTCGAGGAGTTCAACTGGGCCCTGGAGCACTTCGACGCGATCGGGCGCGACCCGGCGTCGGCGGACCGCGCCGCGCTGTGGATCGTCGAGCAGGACGGGTCCGAGGCGAAGTACTCGTTCGCGACGATGACCGAGCGCTCCAACCGCACGGCCAACTGGCTCCGTTCCCTGGGTGTGCGTCGCGGCGACAAGCTGATCCTGATGCTCGCCAACCAGGTCGAGCTCTGGGACACGATCCTCGCCGCGATGAAGCTCGGCGTCGTGCTGATCCCCTCGACCCCGATGCTGGGCGCGGCCGACCTGCGTGACCGCATCGACCGCGGCGCCGCCGGCCACGTGGTGGTCCGCGACGCCGACGTCGACAAGTTCGCCGACGTGCCGGGCGACTACACGAAAATCGCCGTCGGCCCCGCCGTCCCGGAGGGCTGGCTGGACTTCGCGTCGGCGTCCTCGGAGTCGGCGGAGTTCGAGCCGGACGGCCCGACCCGCTCCGACGACACGCTGCTCCTCTACTTCACCTCGGGCACCACGTCGAAGCCGAAGCTCGTGCAGCACACGCACGTGTCCTACCCGGTGGGACACCTCTCGACGATGTACTGGATCGGCCTGCAGCCGGGCGACGTCCACTGCAACGTGGCCTCGCCCGGGTGGGCGAAGCACGCGTGGTCGAACGTCTTCGCGCCGTGGTGCGCCGAGGCCACGATCTTCATCTACAACTACACGCGCTTCGACGCCGACACGATGCTGAAGACGCTCGTCGACCACGGCGTGAGCACCTTCTGCGCGCCTCCGACGGTGTGGCGGATGCTCATCCAGGCCGACCTGAAGGCGTGGAAGGTGCCGATGCGCGAGCTGGTCGGCGCCGGCGAGCCGCTGAACGCCGAGGTCATCGAGCAGGTGCGCGAGGCGTGGGGCCTGACGATCCGCGACGGGTTCGGGCAGACGGAGTCGTCGCTGCAGATCGCGAACACCCCGGGGCAGCCGGTGAAGGACGGCTCGATGGGCCGCCCGCTGCCGGGGTTCGAGATCGCGCTGGTGGACCCGGTGTCGGGGGAGGTCGGCGAGGAGGGCGAGATCTGCGTCGACCTGTCCCGTCGTCCCGTGGGTCTGATGGTCGGGTACGCCGACGACGACGAGCGCAACGCCGAGGTCATGCGCGGCGGCTACTACCACACCGGTGACGTCGGGGCGCGTGACTCCGACGGCTACATCACCTACGTCGGGCGCTCCGACGACGTGTTCAAGGCGTCGGACTACCGCATCTCGCCGTTCGAGCTGGAAAGTGTGCTGATCGAGCACGACGCGGTGGCCGAGGCGGCGGTCGTGCCCTCGCCCGACCCGCTCCGCCTCGCCGTCCCGAAGGCCTACGTGGTGCTGGCGCGCGGGTTCTCCCCGGACGAGTCGACCGCGCGGTCGATCCTCGAGTACTGCCGCGAGCACCTCCCCGCCTACAAGCGGGTGCGCCGGCTGGAGTTCGCGGAGCTGCCGAAGACGATCTCCGGGAAGATCCGCCGGGTCGAGCTGCGCGGCCGGGAGAACGAGCTGCGTCCCCCGGGGTCCACGGCGGCTCCCGACGGCGAGTTCTCGGACGAGGCGCTCGGGCTGCGGTCGTGACCTTCGCGTTCCCGGTGGTGCCGCGCTACTCCGAGATCGACCAGCAGGGCGTGGTGTTCTTCGGGCACTACCTGACCTGGTGCGACGAGGCGTTCACGGCCTTCCAGGCGTCGGTCGGCTATCCCTACCCGGAGATGATCGCCGACGGCGTCGACATCCAGATCGTCCACGCGTCGCTGGACTACGGGTCCTCGGTGCACTGGGGCGATCTCGTGGAGCTCGTCGTCGAGAACGAGAAGGTCGGGACGACGTCGCTGACGTCGCGGGTGTCGGTACGCCGGCGGTCGCGGTCCGACGAGGGTTGGTCGGACGCTGTGACGGTGCAGCTGGTGCACGTCTGCGTCGACGCGTCGGCGTTCACGAAGGTGCCGGTGCCTCCGCGGCTGGTCGAGGGGTTGGCGGCGGCTCGGGCGTGAAGGGTGGTGGCCGAACCGGGTCCCTCGGACACGGTTCGGCCCGGACTCCACGAGCTGCGAGACGAGCGACTTTCCCGAAACGGCACCCACGCGATCGGCGGCTTCCCTAGCGTCTTGGCGCGAAGGGGGTGGTCCGGGGTGCCGATGCCGGGGGATCCGGGGGCGGTGGAGGCCGGGGCGTCGCAGTTGACGTCGATGGCCGAGCAGTTCACCAGTGCCGGGGAGGGCATCCGGGCGGCGGGCGGGAGTCTGGGCAGCGCGTGGAGCGGTGGGGCGGCGTCGGCGGCGACCGGGCAGATCGGGGAGATCGGGGCGCGGGCGGGCATCGGGGCGGACGTGTCGCGGCTGGTGGGCCAGGCGCTGACGGCGTACGGCGCGGAGTTGCGGGCGGCGCAGGAGATGTTCGCCCGCGGCGAGGAGATGGTGCGCCAGGGCGAGGCGGAGTTGGCGACGGCGTCCGCCCGGGTGGCGACGTTGGCGGCGGCTCCGGCGCCGGCGGGTCAGCAGGCGGACGCGGCGATGAACGCGGCGAACGGGGCGATCAACGCGGCGAACGCGAGGATCGCCGAGGGTCGGGCGTTGATGGAGCAGGCCACCGCCCGTGAGCAGCAGGCCAACCAGGCGGCGGCGTCGCAGGTGGCGGGCGCGCAGGGTCAGTTGGCGGGGATGACGGCGCCGGTTGGCGGCGCGGCCGGTGGAGTACCGGGAGCGGTGGCGGGCGCTCCCGGTGCTCCACTCGGGACTCCGCCGCAGTTCGCGGCGGCGGCGGCGCCGGTGGCTCCGGAGGAGGAGGCGGGCTTCTCCTGGTCCGATCTCGGGCATTCGGCGTTGGACGTCGCGGGTCTGATCCCGGGGGTCGGGGAGATCGCCGACGGGGCGAACGCGGCCTGGTACACCGCCGAGGGCGACTACCTCAACGCCGGGCTCTCCGCGGCGGCGATGATCCCGTTCGTCGGGTGGGGTGCGACCGGACTCAAGGCCGGTCTGCGCGCCGGCGAGGCCATCACCGACGCCTCGCGACTCGCGCCGGACGCGGCAGCCGCCGTCCGTACCGCTCCGACACCCGCGGCCTCGACACTCATCAACGCGGCCGCGACGACGTCGACCGCGCCCGTCGACGCAGTTGTCCGCCGTGAACCCGTCGACATGGGCACCGGGCACCTCCTGCTGCCGGCCGTCGACGTCGCCCTGCCCGGTGCTCTCCCGCTCGTCCTCGAGCGGTTCCATCGGTCGTCGTACCGCTCCGGGCGCTTCTTCGGCCCGACCTGGACCTCGACCCTCGACCAGCACCTCGTCGTCACCACCGACGAGGTCGTCCTCGCCCGCGTCGACGGCATGGCCCTGCACTTCCCGACGGCAGGTGGCGCGTCCCGCGAGGACCCGCGCTGGGTGCTCGACGGGACCGGACCCGTCGTCAGGAACGGGGACCGGAGCTGGCACTTCGGCGCGGCCGGGGACCAGCGCTGGCTCGTCGCGGTCGTCGAGCGGGGGCACCGGTACGACGTCGACCGGTTGGTGGACGGGACGCCGCTCGAGGTCGTCCATTCCGGTGGCTACCGGGTGAAGGTCCTGAGCGAGCGCGACCGGATCGTCGGGTACGACCTCGTCGGCGCCGGGCCCGACGGCACCGACCGCGCGATCGTCCGGTTCGGCTACGAGGCCGGGAACATGACGGCGGTCGTCAACTCCTCCGGGCCGCCGACGCGCTTCGGCTACGACGAGCGCGGACGGGTCACCGGCTGGGCCGACCGCATCGGGACCTGGTTCCGGCACGAGTACGACGACGAGGACCGGATCGTCCGCCAGGTCGGCTCCGGCGACACGATGAGCTGCACGTTCCACTACGACGGCGCAGTCGTCGCGTGCACCGACTCGCTCGGCCACACCACGCGCTACGTGCACGACGACGAGGGCCGGGTCGTCCGCAGCATCGACCCGCTGGGACACGAGCGGCACAGCGAGTACGCCGCGCGGCGGGTGGTCGCGGAGACCGACGAGCTCGGCCGGACCACCCGGTACGGCCACGACGCGCTCGGTGTGCTGGACCGGGTCGTGCGGCCGGACGGGTCGGAGATCGTCGAGGAGCACGGCGACGCCGGGCGGCCGGTGCGGGTGCGCGACGCGGACGGCGCCGTCTGGGAGCACTCCTACGACGCGTCGGGGCGGCGGGTCGCGACCACCGATCCGCTCGGCGCCCGCACCCGCTACGAGTACGACGCGGTGGGTCTCGTCGCCGTGGTGGACGCGCTCGGCGCGACGACGCGCGTGGAGAACGACGCGGCCGGGCTGCCGGTGGCCGTCGTCGACCCGGTGGGCGCGGTGACTCGGTGGGAGCGGGACGCGTTCGGTCGGGTCGTGGCCGAGACCGACCCGACAGGTCTCGTCACGCAGTACACCTGGACGCTCGAGGGGCGCCTCGCGACGAGGACGGCGCCCGACGGCGGGGTGGAGCGGCGGCTGTACGACGGCGAGGGCAACCTGACGTCGATCACGTCGCCGACCGGCGCCGTGACCCGGTTCGAGCACACGCACTTCGACCTCGTCGCGGCGCGGGTCGAGCCGGACGGGTCGCGGTTCGAGCAGGCGTGGGACTCCGAGATGCGGTTGGTCGGGGTGCTCGCGCCGGACGGTTCGCGCTGGTCCTACGAGTACGACGCCGCCGGCCGACTGGTCGCCGAGACCGACTTCGACGGGCGCCGTCGGACGTACGACGTCGACGCGGCCGGGCAGGTCCGGGCGCGGACCGACGCGCTGGGCGAGACCGTCACGTACGCGTTCAGCGAGCTCGGTCTGGTCACCGAGCGACGGGCCCGCGGCTCGCTGACGACCTACGATCACGACCCGGTCGGTCGCATCATCCGGGCGACGACGCCCGAGGTCGACGTGGTGCTGACCCGGGACGCGGTGGGGCGGGTGGTCGACGAGGCGACGAACGGCCGGAGCGTGACCTCCTCGTACGACCTGCTCGGCCGCCGGGTCGAGCGGGTGACGCCGAGCGGGCAGGCGTCGCGGTGGTCGTACGGGCCGGACTCGACCGTGCGGGCGCTGCTGGCGGGCGTCGAGATCGGGTTCGACCACGACGTCGCGGGGCGCGAGACCCGTCGTCGGGTGGGGTCGGCCGTCGTCGAGCAGGAGTGGGCCGACGGCCGGCTGGTCGGCCAGCGGGTCGGCGGGTCGGAGCGCGAGTACCGCTACCGCGCCGACGGGGCGTTGACGGGTATCGGCGCCCGGGAGTTCGAGCTGGACCTCCGGGGCCGGGTGACCGGCGTCCGTGCCGACGGCTGGACCGAGCAGTACGCCTACGACCCCCTCGGGAACACGACCGGTGCCGCCTGGCCGGGGGCCGACCCGGAGGTGAGCGGTGCGCGCGCGTTCCGCGGGACGGTGGTGGAGCGCGCCGGCCGGGTCAGCTATGCCCACGACGCCGAGGGCCGGTTGGTCCAGCGCGTCCGCCGTCGGTTGGGCCACCGCCCGGACGTGTGGCGCTACGAGTGGGACGCGCTCGACCAGCTGGTCGGGGTGACGACGCCGGACGGTGCGCGGTGGCGCTACGTCTACGACGCGTTCGGGCGGCGGGTCTCGAAGATCGGCCCGTCCGAGCAGGTCGACTTCACGTGGGACGGGTCGACGCTGGTCGAGGAGGTCCGGCACACCCCGGCCGGTGTCTCCTCGACGACCTGGGACCACCGGGGACTGCACCCGGTCTCGCAGCGGGTGCGACGACGGGCCGCCGGCCAGGCGGAGATCGACGAGGCGTTCTTCGCGATCGTCACCGATCTGGTCGGGGCGCCGACGGAACTCCTGTCCGACGACGGGTCGGTGGCGGGCCAGGCACGTCGGTCGTTGTGGGGCCGGACGACGTGGAGCGGTGTCTCGACGCCCCTGCTCTTCCCCGGCCAGTACCTCGACGCCGAGACGGGCCTCGCCTACAACCTGCACCGGTACTACGACCCGGACACCGCCCGATACCTGTCCCAGGACCCCCTCGGCCTGGCCCCGGCTCCCAACCCGGCGGCCTACGTGCACAACCCGCACACGTGGACGGACCCGCTGGGCCTGAATCCCTGCGGTCCGCAGCCGCCGTCGCCGGGTGGTGGAGGAAGCGGCTCGTCCGCGTCGCCATCGGGCCCCAGCGCCGGCCAGAGCACAACACCGGGCGGACCCGGGACCGGCGGCGAGAACATTCGCGTCGGCCGTTGGATGGGCGCCGAGGAACACCAGGCCATGGTCGATACTGGGCGCGTGCAGAACGGGTCTGGTGGTCACGGGACCTACGTCGCGCAACCTCCAAGCCCCGAGTCTTACATGGCTCAGGCCAAGCCGGGCACGCGTTACGTAGAATTCGACGTCCCCGGCAACACGTCTCTCAAGCAAGGTGGGCAAAAGGATTGGAAGTTGATCCCGGGTCCCAACTCGATGTATGGAAGGGCTGCCGCGCGGAACGGGTTGCCGCTCGAGATGCCGACCGCGTCGAACATCGAATGGATAGCGACCAGGGTGCGACCATGAAGATCGACGAACCCGCTGAATATCCCATCCTCTCCCAGGCGCTGGCACGTTGGTGTGAGCAGTACCGGCCGGAGTTGCACGAGAGAGGAGTCGAGGCGTCTGTCAGCAGGAGTAGCGATTCGGTCGAGAAGCCGATGATCGCGCTCGCTCTCGACGGCGCTGACCGCCTGGGTCAACTGCTGCTCTGGAGTACCGGGGAAACCGAGTTGGGTGTCATCGAGGCCGACGGAGAGACCGAGATCCTGGTGGAGACTCGGGAGACGACGACATTGTTCGGGCTGCAGGAGAGCGTCGATGCGGTGACGTCCGCGGTGCTCGCGGAAGAAACGACATATCGGTTACCGCTCTGAGGGAGGTGGGTGTCGACGAGGCGCCGACCGTGCAGACGCAGGCCGCGGCAAGACGGTCGGCCCACCACACGTGTCAAGCGACTGCGCGGCAGGGTCGTCGGTCGGAGCAGTACCCGAGGACGTGTGGCCCTGAATAATTTCATGTGCAGCGATCCCGTTCTCGCTGTTCCGCCGAGTCATGTCGGGGTGTCCGAGGAACTTGTGCTGCTGGAGCGGTGCGCCCGCAAGCGTCCGTCGGGCGTCTTGTCGCGGGCAATCGGAGCGCTGGCCCATCTTGTCGCTGTGAA